>MSHB01000021.1 GCA_001940985.1 Mollicutes bacterium Phil14 | reverse complement strand
ATTCTTTTCATTTTTTCCACTCCTTATTCGCATATATTTTAATACATTTTATTCAAAAAGTCAAGAAAATGCTTTCATCATAAATGAATATTTTAATGACAAAAAATAGAAACTAATTAAAAAGCATCTTGATTTAAATAGTAAAATATGATAAAATATGTAAGAAATATTTCGATCAAGGTGAGAGTATGGAAGAAAAAACAAACGTTAATATTGAACAAACTACTCCTGAAGAAAAACCACTCAAACTTAAGAGACTTGAAAAAAAGAAATTACGTGTGATTAATAAATTAATTGCTGGGGAAATCAATGGTCCTCAAGCAGCTAAAAAGTTAAAAATCACTACTCGTCAAGTTAGAAATCTAAAACGTCAAGTCCTACAAGAGGGTGAAGCTGGTGTTATCCACAAAAATAGATATAACAAACCTGCTAACACTTATGATGAGCAACTTAGAATAGAACTAGCCCACATATATCGTGTTGAATTCAGAGGTACTAACTTTACAGAATTTGCGAAGATTATGCAAGATAGAGGATATAATGTTTCACGAAGCACAATTTATAATATACTTCGTCAAAAACACATTAGGTCTCCTCAAAGAAAGAAAAAGAAAAGAAAAAAAATTACTGCTGAAGGCAAAACTACAAGGAGCAAAACTGCTGATGAAAAGAAAGTTAACTAAAGCAATAAAAGTGGGTAATCTCTACATTGGTGGAAATTACCCTATTTTAATACAAAGTATGACCAATATAAAAACAAGTAATACACTTGAAGTAATTAATCAAATAAAAGAATTAGAAAAAATTGGTTGTAATATTATTAGAGTTTCTGTACTTGATGAAAATGATGCCTATGCTATTAAAGAAATCAAAAAGAACATTAATATTCCTCTTGTTGCAGACATTCACTTTGACTATAGGTTAGCACTAATATGTGCTGATTGTGGCGTCGATAAGTTAAGAATTAATCCTGGAAATATCGGTTCTATTGAAAAAATTAAGGCCGCCGTTGATAAATGCAAAGAAAAACATATTCCTATTAGAATAGGAGTAAACAGTGGTTCTGTTGAAAAAGATTTGCTAGAAAAATATGGCGGGCCTACTTCTAAAGCCTTAGTCGAAAGTGCATTACGACATGTAAAAATTCTTGAAGATATGAATTTTTATGATATTGTAATATCTGTTAAAGCTAGTGATGTTACTACTTCTTATCTTGCTTATAAAGAACTAAGTGATCGTGTTAACTACCCACTTCATATCGGAATTACCGAAGCTGGAACTAAGTTTTCTGGCACTATTAAATCTTCAATTGGTATTGGTTTATTATTGAATGAAGGAATTGGCGATACAATTCGTGTATCTCTTTCTGCTAGTCCTTTAGAAGAAATAAAGGTTGCTAAAGAAATATTAGCTCAATTTGGATACTATAAAAAATATGAACTAATATCTTGTCCTACTTGTGGGAGAACTCAATACAATATGCTTGATTTAGTAGAAAAAGTAGAAAAATACTTAGACACTATTAAAGAAACAAATATTAAAGTTGCCATTATGGGATGCGTAGTTAATGGTCCAGGAGAAGCCAAAAGAGCTGATATCGGAATTGCTGGTGGCAAAGGTGAAGCAGTTCTCTTCAAGGAAGGAAAAGTTATTAGAAAGATTAATGAAAATAACTTATATGAAGAATTAATAAAAGAAATTAATATCATATTAAACAATAATTAGTTTTTGTAGTGTTAATATAAATTAAAAATCACCCTCTAGTATAATTACTAGAGGGCTTTATAATACTATTCAATAGAAGCAACTTCAAAACCAGCTTCAACTACAGCATCAATTAATTGTTGATCAGTAACGCCGTCTTTTGCTTCAACATAAGCGCATTTTTCATCTAAATTAACCTTAGCCTTTACGCCTTTTATGCTTTTTAAAGCTTTTTCAACTCTACTACTACAATGTGAACAAACCATTCCTTCAACTTTAATTACTTTTTTGTTAACATTTTTCATTTTGTTTCCTCCTCGTCTAGTGGCAAATAAGTAGATGTTTCAATTTCAGATAATTCAGATATTGAATTTAAACGTTTTTGAATATTTCTACTTCTAACGCCAACTAATTTATCTAAGTCTGTTCCGACTTGATTTAATTTCTTTTGTGCAGATGCTAAAACATCACCGAATTGATTAAATTCTGTTTTTATAGCACCTAGTAATTTCCAAACATCATTGCTTCTTCTTTGAATAGCAATAGTTTTAAAACCAATTTGTAAACTATTAAGCATTGCTGCCATAGTAGTAGGACCTGCTACTATTATTTTGTATTTTCTCTGCAATTCCTCTGTTACACCACTTTTTACTACTTCAGCATAAAGTCCCTCAATCGGTAAGAACATTATCGCAAATTCTGTTGTATAAGGATAATCAATATATTTTTGACTAATATCTTTAGCAAACACTTTAATCTTTTTTATTAATTCTTTAATTTCCTTACTAATATCAGTTTGTTTGATGGAATCAGCATTAACAATTGCTTGATATTCAGATAGTGGGAATTTCGCATCAATCGGTAATAAAGCATATTCATTATTTTCACTAGGTATTTTGATAGCAAATTCTACTCTTTCATTAGAACCTTTTTTAGTTTCAACATTAGTAAGATATTGTTCAGATGATAAAATTTGTTGCAAAATATTTCCTAATTGAATTTCACCTAAAATTCCACGTGTCTTAACGTTGGATAGTACATTTTTCAAATCACCAACTCCACTAGCTAAAGTTTGCATTTCACCAAGTCCACGATAAACTTTTTCCAAATTATCGCTAACAGTATTAAATGATTTTGAAAGTTTGTCTTCTAAAGTCTTTTGTAATTTTTCATCAACTGTATGCTGAATATCTTTTAGATGATTATTATTTTCTGCTTCTAAATGTCTTATACTCTCAGTGACACTATTACTCATATTATTTAACTTTTGCTCAGTTTGACTAGTCAAATAATTCAAGCGTTCTTCGATTTTAGTGTTCATTGTAATAAATGAATCATTAATATGACTTTTTAATTCAGAAAACAATTTTTCAATATCTTCTTTTATCTCTAAAACCCTATTTGAATTATTCTGCATATTGTTATTAATTGATTCAGTCAAATAATTAATTTTACCTTCAAGCATTTGAATTAATCGATCGTTATCATTCTTTTGTAATTCAAATTGATGTTTTATTTCCAAATCAAACGTATTGTTTCCAGAAGACTTCTTGTTATTTGAAATTAATAGCCACAATACCAAAATAATTAACCAAATCAACAAACCTATTATTATCCATAATTTAACATCATCCATATCATTCACCCCTAGTAGCAATAATTTTTTCTAATAATTGATTATCAAAAACACCACTGCGAATCATTTCGATTTCATATTTGTATGGCGGATAACTATCATCATTTGATTTAACATATGGAGTTTCCAAAATTTTTGGAACATCAATAAATCTTTCATCATTTATAAACTTCATTAATGTTTCAAATCCAATATTTCCAAATCCAATATTAGCATGTCTATCTTTTCTAGCACCACATACGTTCATAGAATCATTAATGTGAAAAACAGCGATTTTATCTAATCCAATTAAATTATCAAATTCATTCATAACACCTTGATAGTCATTTTTAATATCATATCCAGCATCATGGACATGACAAGTATCAAGGCATACCATCAATCTATCACTATTAACAGCTTTTAATATTTTTGCAATTTGTGAAAATTCAAAACAACATTCGCTTCCCTTACCAGCCATTGTTTCGATAAGTAGATACGTGTTATCATTATTTGTATTTTCTATTATTTTCTTAAAACTATCAATAATCAATTCAAGTCCAGTATCTATACCTTGATCAACATGACTACCAGGATGAATAACCATATATTTACAACCAATTTGAGCCATTATTTTTAATTCTTTAGTAATAAATTCAATGGCAAAATTTCTTTTCTCAGGATTACCTTGAGCTAGATTAACTATATATGGAGCATGAACAATAACATCTTCGATTTTTATATTATTTTTGTCAATAATATCTTTAAACTTTGAGACATTCATTTTAAGTAAATCTTTTCTATAAGTGTTCTGAGGAGCTCCAAGATATATCATAAAACAGTTTTCTTTAAATTTAACTGCCTGACTTGCTGCTAATGCAAGCATTTCATCGCCACTATTGGAAACATGACTACCTATCTTCATTATTTTGTTGCTTAGCCTTTCTTTTATATATTTCTTGTATTTGACTTCTTCTAATCTTGCGAGATTCTTTATTAATTAATTCTTTTCTTTTCTTTTTATAACCAGGTTTTACTTTCTTACCTACAGGAATTTTATTATGCAATAATTTTTCAGCAGGAGACAATTTTCTAGTTTTCTTCTTAGAATTTCTCTCGCGAGTAACAACTAATTCATTGTTTTTTAAATTCTTATATACAGAATGTATACCTTTTTGTTCTAACTTCTTTAAATAATTATCATCTTCATAATCATAGAATGAAATAGATACACCAGTCAAATCATAACGAGCAGTTCTACCAATACGATGAATAAAGAACTCGATATCATTAGGAAGTTCATAATTAATAACATGACTGACTCCAACTACATCAAGACCACGGGAAGCTAAATCACTAGCTATAACATATTGATATTGTCCATCTTTAATTCTCTTTAAAATTTGCTTTCTTTCACGTGGTTCTAAATCACCAGTTATTTTAGCTACTTTTAAACCTTTGCTTACCAAAAAATCAGCAATTTCATCTACTTTAGTTTTAGTATTTGCAAATATTAATGCTAAGTACGGATGAAATGTTTGTAATAATTCAAATAATAAATTATCTTTATTTCTGTTTTTAGTCGGTATAAAAATATGTTCTATTTCTTCTTTCAAATTTTTCTTACCAACCAAGTCAACTACTTCACTTTTGCTCAAATATTTATCTAAGAAATGCATCATTGATTCAGAAATAGTTGCTGAAAAGGCAAGTATTTGCGGATTTTCAAATCTAGCAAATAGATAATCTATCTCCTCAAATTCAGCAGTTTCAAATACCATATCAGCTTCATCGATAATAACCATTTTTGAAGTGTAAATCTTTAGAGCATTACTTTCAACAGCCAAATCTCTTAATTTTCCTATTGTTCCAATAGCAATCATTGGTTGACTTTTTTCTAAACGTAACAATTCGTTTTCACGATTTGTTCCTCCAACATATAGTCTAGTATCAACAGGTTCATCACTAAATTTTGTTATTTTATTTATCTCATCGTATATTTGGAAGCCCAATTCTCTAGTTGGCACTATTATTGTTGATTGTACTTCATGTTCGTTATTAAGCTTTTCTAGCATTGGTAAAATAAAAGCATGTGTCTTTCCACTACCTGTAGAACTTTTACCAATTATGTTTTCACCATTCAAAACTTTTGGTATAACTATTTTTTGAATATCAGTTTCTTCAAAAAACTTTATACTTTCAAGACCTTTATTAATGTAGTCTTTAAATTTATAATCTTTAAACATTGACAACACTTCCTTTACAAATAGGATAACCTATACTTTCAATTTTCACCTTTACCATATCGTTAGATTGGGCATTGTTATCATAAAACTCTACTTCTAAATAATTTGATGTATGTCCAAAAGCTTTACCGTTATTGTTTCTCTCAACCAAAACATCAACTACTTCATTAAAAAATTTTTCACGATAATTTAATGCCATTTCTTTATTTAGTGTTAATAATTGATTAACGCGATATTTTTTTGTTATTTCATCAATCTTATCAGGGAAATTATACGCCTTAGTTAAAGGACGTGGAGAATATGGAAAGATATGCATTTCCCCAAATTTCATTTCTTTTATAAACTGATAAGAATCTAAAAAATCTTCATTTGTTTCACCACTAAAACCAGCTAAAATATCAGTAGTAATATTAACATCTGGAAAAATTTTTCTAATTGAATTAATCTTTTCTCGATAATAATCAATGTCATATTTACGATTCATTCTTGCTAATGTATTATTGCATCCACCTTGAAGAGGTATATGAAAATGCATACAAAAATGTTCTTTGTTTTCTTTTATTACTTTTAATAAAGAATCATTAATCTCAGTAGCTTCTATTGAAGAAACCCTAATTCTGCCTAAGCCTTTGACTTCTTTAACGATTTTATCTAACATTTGAGAAAAAGTAAAATTATTCAAATCTTTTCCATAAGCACCAGTATTAATACCACTTAAGACTATTTCCTTCATTCCTTGATCTGTTAATTGTTGAATTTCTTCAATAACGTTTTGAGGATCACGACTTCTTACAGGACCACGTGAATATGGAATAGTGCAATAACTACAGAAATTATCGCAACCATCTTGAATTTTTACAAATCCTCTTGTTCTGTTATTATATCTTTCAACTTTCAACTCTTCATAATTTGTTATTGATTTATAATCAGTATGAGACAAGATTTTTTCATTATTCTTTTCTTTTAAAATTTTTTCTACCATAGTGAAAAGATTATGTCTATTACTAGTTCCAAGTACAATATCAACACCAGGAATATTAGCATAATCATTAAATAAAAGTTGACTAGAACATCCCATTACCGCAACTACAGCATTAGGATTTCTTTTAACAGCTTGTCGAACTATTTTTTTACTTTTGGAATCACTAGTAGAAGTAACGGTACATGTATTGATAATATACACATCACAAATTTCATCGAATTCACCATGTTCATATCCATTATCAATAAATTCATTTATAATAGCTTCGGCTTCATATAAATTAACTTTACAACCCAATGCACAATAACTAACTTTCATTATTTTCACCCATTTCTATTTGATAAGCAATAACACTCATTATGTATAATGGTGCGGTTTCAGTTCTTAATATTCTTGGACCCAAACCAACTGCTTTAAAACCACTACTTTCTAATAAAGAAACTTCCTTTTCACTAAAGCCGCCTTCAGGACCAACTATAACTAATATACTTTTTCCATCACCAGAAATAGTTTTTAGATATTTCATTAAATTATAATTATTTTCTCTACCACTTTCTTCATAAGCATATAAACATAAATCATATTTTGATTTTTCAGTTAATAATTCTTTAAAACTCATTATATCATTTATTTCCATTAATTTATCACGATGTGACTGTTCACACGCTTCCTTTATAATTGTTTTTTGTCTTTCTAGTTTAGAATTGCTTTTTTCACTATCTTTGACTTTGATTATTGAGCGTTCCATGATTACCGGTATATATTTATGAGCCCCAAGTTCAACAATTCGTCTAATAACTTCTTCCATTTTTTCTCTTCGTACTAATCCTTGGGCTATGGTAACATCAACTTTCAATTCAACACTTTTTTCTATTTTTTCTAAAATAGATAATTCAACATAATCTGAAAAGAAAGAATTAATTTTACATAAGTACGTTTTAGAATCTATACAACAATATACTTTATCATTCGGTTTCATTCTCATAACATTTTTAATATGATGAAAATCATTTCCTGAAATTTTGAATTTATTATCTATTATAATTGTATTATCGTTTAGAAAATATCTTTGCATATAAATCACCATTACTATTAAATAATATTAAATACAAGTAATTATAACATATAATTACAAAAAATTCATCTAAAATGCAAAATAAAAAGATTTGCATTGCTCAGTAATAAGCAATAACAAATCCATTTTTTTATTTGCTTTGTCCTTTAAAGAATTTCTTTATTTTATCCCACGCACTTTCACTCTTCTCATCTGTATTTGCAAGTTTTGTAAACAATTCTTTTTGTTCTTGAGAAAGTTTAGATGGAGTTATAACTTTAACTATAACAAATTGATTTCCAGTTGCGCTACTTCTACCATCTTTTATTCCTTTACCAGCTAATTTGAATTTAGTTCCACTTTGAGTTCCAGCAGGAATCTTTAATGAAACATCACCATAAACTGTTGGAACAACAATGCTAGCACCAAGAGCTGCTTGTGAGAAAGTGATTGGCATATTAACATAAATATCTAATCCATCGCGAGTGAAGAATTCATGTGGTTTAACGGTAACATTAATGTACAAGTCACCACTAGCTCCACCATTTAATCCAGCATCACCATTTCCACTCATTCTGAAGCCTTGACCATCTTCACATCCAGCAGGGATCTTAATCTTGATCTTAGCTTGATTTTTAACGCGTCCTTCACCGCCACAATTACTACATTTATTTTTAATAGTTTTACCTTTACCACCACAATTAGGACATGTAGTTTCAGTAGTTATAGAACCTAGAATTGTCATCTGTTGAACAGATACTCTACCAGTACCATGACACTTTGGACATGTTTCTATATCACTCTTAGACTCAGCACCTAAACCACTACATTTTGGACAAGTTTCATAACGATTAATAATTACTTCTTTTTCAACACCGAATACCGCTTCTTCAAAAGTAAGTGTGATACCTATTTTCAAATCACGTCCGCGCATACTAGAGCTACCAGATGATGATCTTCTAGAGCCACCGAAAACTGATGACAAAATGTCTTCAAATCCACCACCGAAGCCTCCAAAATCAAATCCGCTAAATCCACCACCACCGAAGCCAGAACCACCCATTGGTCCGTCATGACCAAATTGATTATATTGTTCACGCTTTTGGGGATCACTTAATACTTCGTATGCTTCTTGAACTTCTTTAAACTTTTCGTCAGCATTTTCTTCTTTACTAACATCAGGGTGATATTTTTTTGCTAGAGCTCGATAAGCTTTTTTAATTTCATCTTGAGTAGCAGTTTTAGAAACGCCTAGCACTTCATAATAATCTCTTTTGGCCATACTTTATAACTTCCCTTTTTTGGCTTATTTAATATCTTCGTATTCGCCGTTTACAGAACCATCATCGTTAGTATTATTATTGTTATTATTGTTGTTGTTGTTTTGAGCTTGTTGAGAAGCTTGAGCTTTTTGATATGCTCTCATAGCAACGTTTTGACTAATCTTCAATAATTCTTCTTTCTTAGCTTTAATATCTTCAATATTATTGCCTTTTAATGCTTCTTCTAAATCTTTAGATTTAGCTTCAATATCAGCCTTTTCTTGTGCTGTTACTTCTTCACCTAAATCAGCAACTGATTTCTTAACAGCAAACAATACTTGTTCACTTTCATTTCTTAAATCTGCTTCTTCTTTACGAGCTTTATCGCTATCTGCATTTTCTTCAGCTTCACGAACCATACGTTTAATTTCATCTTCACTTAAACCTGAACCACTTTGAATAGTTACAGATTGACTCTTTCCTGTACCTAAATCTTTTGCACTAACATTAACGATACCATTAGCATCAATGTCAAATGTAACTTCAATTTGAGGAACACCACGAGGTGCTAGAGGAATATCAGTTAATTGGAAACGACCCAATGTCTTATTATCATTTGCCATAGGACGTTCACCTTGTAATACATGAATATCAACAGCAGGTTGGTTATCAGCAGCAGTAGAGAAAACTTGAGATTTAGAAGTAGGAATAGTAGTATTTCTTTCAATTAACTTAGTAAATACACCACCTAATGTTTCAATACCTAATGATAATGGAGTTACATCTAGTAACAATACATCTTTAACATCACCAGTTAAAACACCACCTTGAATTGCAGCACCCATTGCTACAACTTCATCAGGGTTAACACTACGGTTAGGTTCTTTTCCTAATTCTTTCTTAACAATTTCTTGAACAGCAGGAATACGTGTAGAACCACCAACTAATAATACTTGATCAATATCTTTAGCTGTCATCTTAGCATCTCTTAAAGCTTGACGAACTGGTTCAACAGTCTTTTGTACTAAGAAAGCAGTCAATTCATCAAATTTTGCTCTTGTTAAAGAGATATTTAAGTGTAATGGACCATTAACGCCCATTGAAATAAATGGTAAACTAATATCAGCTTTTGTAATTCCACTTAATTCCTTCTTAGCTTTTTCAGCAGCATCTTTTAATCTTTGTAAAGCCATTTTATCTTTACTTAAATCAATACCTTCTTGTTTCTTGAATTCACTAACTAAATAATCAATAATAACTTGGTCAAAATCATCTCCACCTAAATGGTTATTACCAGCTGTAGAAACAACTTCAAATGTACCATCAGCAAGTGACAAGATAGATACGTCAAATGTACCACCACCTAAGTCATATACTAAGATAGTTTGTTCTTTATCTGTTTTATCAATACCATAAGCTAATGCAGCAGCAGTTGGTTCATTTATAATTCTCTTAACATTCAAACCAGCGATTCTACCAGCATCTTTAGTTGCTTGACGTTGTGCATCATTGAAGTATGCAGGTACTGTAATAACAGCATCTGTAACCTTTTGACCTAAATAACTTTCAGCAGTTGCCTTTAAGTTTTGTAAAATCATAGCAGAAATTTCTTGTGGAGTATAACTCTTACCATTAACTTCTACTTTTTCATTACTACCCATTTTTCTCTTAATAGATGAAACTGTATTTAAATTAGTAATAGCTTGACGCTTTGCAATTTCACCAACTTGGATTTCTCCATCTTTAAATGCTACAACAGATGGTGTAGTTCTTCCACCTTCAGCATTTGCTATAACTTTAGCTTCGCTACCTTCCATAACAGCGACGCATGAATTTGTTGTACCTAAATCAATACCAATAATTTTTGTCATAATATATAATCCTCCTAATTATTTATTTTCAATATTTTTTTTATTCACTTTTACAAGTGATGGTCTTAATACTCTATCCTTGAACATAAAACCAGTTTGCATTTCACTAATCACAATATCTTCTTCCATATCTTCATTCCATTCAGTTTCAACAGCATGATGGAATTTAGGATCGAATTTTTCACCAACAGCTTTAATTTTCTTTACACCCTCTTCTTCAAGAGTTTGTTTTAAGTTGTTGTTTATCATTTGGAAACCAATTAAGAAATTTTTCAATTTTTCATCATCAGTTTTTACATTTATAGCTTTATCAAAGATATCTATAGATGGAATAATTTTTTCTATTAATCTTTGACAACCATATTTTCTATCTCTTATTCTTTCCTCATCAATTCTCTTTCGGTAGTTTTCAGAATCAGCTAAAACTTTCAAATATTGTTCTTTTAGTTTAGCATTTTCTTCTTTTAACTTCCTAATTTCTTCAGATTCTTGATCATCAATTATCTCTAACTCTTCTTCTTGAATATCTGAATTTTCCTCACTATTTAATTCTTTTTCTTGTTTTTCTTCTTCTCTATAACGATTAGCCATTTTTTTACATCACTTTCTTAATATTTTTAGCAATATACTCTAACAAAGGAATAATTTTCTTATATTCCATTCTTGTTGGACCAACAACTGCTATTGCACCATATTCGCCTTCAGATATTTCATAAGGAACTGTAATAACAGTACAATCTTTCATTGCTTTAACAACATTGTCATTACCAATTTTTACAGTTATACCATGTTCATTAGCGCTGATTGATTTGAAAATGTCTTGTTTTTCAATAGCTTGAAGTAATCCTCTAGCTTTTGAAACATCTTGAAACTCAGGTTGATTTAATATCTTGCTTTGACCAGATAAGAAGTATTTATCCTTAGCCATATCAGTTATTGTTTGAACCAAAGCTCCAACTAATTTATCATAATAATTGAAATAATCACGTAAATCATATTCATTCAAACTATTACGAAGAACATTTTCTATATCTGAAATTGGACAATCAATCAATATATCATTCAATACGGTAATGATTTTCTCCATGTTTCGAGCACCAACATTTTCAGGTATAATAATTTTTTTACTTTCAACATAACCCTTATCAGTTACCATCAAAATTACTCCGTGGCGTTCTGATAATGTAATAAACTGTAATTTCTTTATTCTGGCGTGATATCCAGTTGCACCCATAACGATAGAGGCATAATTAGTCAAATCAGTAATCAAAGATACGCTTTCTTTAATAGCCTCTTCACGGCTAATTGCTTCTCTCTCAAATATTTCATCAATCATTGGAAACGATTCTTTTTCAGTATCACGATCTTTTAGTATTTCTTGAACATATACTCTATAACCTTCTTCTGATGGTACTCTACCACTTGATAAATGATTTTTCGAAATCAATCCATCTTCTTCAAGTTCCATCATATCATTTCTAATAGTTGCTGAAGAAACATTCAAGCAAAACTCAGGTCTATTAACCAAAACTTTAGAGCCGACAGGTTCATTTGTTTTAACATACTCTTCTACTATCGCTTTCAAGATCATCTTTTTTCTCTTTGAAATTGAACTCATACGACCTCCTATTATTTATTATTAGCACTCTCTTTTTCAGATTGCTAATATATTATATCACTTTTTTTAGCACTGTCAATACTTTTGTGCTAATTTTTCTAAAATATTTTATGATATTTTTTTTATTTTTATTCATAAATAAAAAACTTTAAAAAAATAAAAATGTAGATACAAAAATATCTACATTAATAATTAATTTATAGTTTATTTTTTAAATATTTATCAATAGAATAAGCAGATTCTTTTCCAGCTTGCATAGCTAAAATAACAGTAGCAGCTCCAGTTACAATATCGCCTCCAGCAAACACTCCAGGTAGTGATGTCATATGATTTTCATCAATCTCTATGCAGCCTTTTTGATTAAGCTTAATAGCAGGAGTAATATTTTTTATTAATGGGTTAGGGTTATTTCCTATGGCCATAATAACTGTATTAGCTTTTTTTATAAATTGACTATTCTTAATTTCTACAGGCCTTCTTCTGCCACTAGAATCAGGAGCACTTAACTCCATTTTTACGCATTTTACACCAACAATATTATCTAATTCATCTCCAAGTATTTCACAAGGATTAGTCAAAACATTAAAATTAACGCCTTCTTCTTGAGCATGAAGCACTTCTTCTTTACGAGCAGGCATTTGTTCAAAGTCTCTTCTATATACTAAACTAACGCTTTTAGCTTTAGCTCTAAGAGCGCATCTAGAAGCATCCATAGCAACATTTCCACCACCAACAACTACAACATCTCCCAAATCGCCTAATGGTGTATCATACCTTTCGTCACTAGCTTTCATTAAATTCACTCTAGTTAAGAACTCATTTGCTGAATACACACCATTTAGATTTTCTCCAGGTATACCCATAAAGTTTGGAAGTCCAGCGCCACAACCAATAAAAATCGCCTTATAACCTTCATCTATCAAATCATTAATATCAATCGTTTTACCAAAAACGACATTTTTAATAAATTTTACACCCAATTTTTCAAGTTTTTCTATTTCTTCAGAAACTATAGTTTTAGGTAATCTAAATTCAGGAATTCCATATATTAAAACTCCGCCAAATTTATGCATAGCTTCAAAAACTGTAACATCATATCCTAACGTGGATAATGTACCAGCACATGAAAGACCAGAAGGTCCAGAACCAATGATTGCAACTTTTGCTTTTCCTTCGCTTTCACTAAAAACAAAATTTTTCGCAGCGTTATCAGCTACATATCTTTCCAATCTTCCGATTGCAATACTTTCACCTTTAATACCTCTTATACATTTTGCTTCGCATTGAGTTTCTTGAGGACAAACTCTTCCACAAATTCCAGGCAATAAACTAGATTTGCTAATTACATTATATGCCTCATCAACATTATCCTTCTTTAGAAAATCAATAAACTTTGGTATATCAATATTTACAAGGCAACCAGAAACACAAGGTTTATTTTTGCAATTTAAGCATCTGCTCGCTTCATCTAGCATTTCCTTTTTATTATATCCTAGTGCAACTTCTTCAAAAGTAGTTTTTCTCTTATCAATATCTAATAAACGCATTTCGACTCTATTCATCAATTCTCCTCAAAAGATTACAATCTTTTTCTCTTTCTTCTTTGAAATACATTTTATTTCTTTTAATTGCTTCATCATAATCGACCTTAGTTCCATCAAACTCAGGACCATCTATACATGCAAATCTCACTTTTCCATCAACTAGCAAACGACAACAACCACACATTCCAGTACCATCTATCATAATAGAATTCATACTAACAATAACTGGAATATTATATTTATCACATACTTTTGACACAAATTTCATCATTGGTAGAGGTCCAATGGCATATACTCTTTCATAATTACTTCCACTTAAAATCAGTTTTTCTAACTTTTCAGTAACTAATCCTTTTTCACCATAACTACCATCATCAGTCATAATAAAGAATTGTTTCGTAACATCTCTAAAATCATCTTCCAAAATTACTAATTCTTTGTTTCTGAAGCCAGCTATAGCATCGACTTCTTTTTTGCTTTCATATAATTCCTTGCAAATAGGAAAGGCAATCGCTGTACCAACACCACCACCAATTACCAAAACTTTATTAATATCATTAGTATTAGTAGGATTTCCAAGTGGTCCTACAAAATCAAAAAGATAATCACCTTTTTTTAACAAACTTAATTTTCTTGTAGTAGCGCCAACAATCTGAAAAATAATCGAAACAGTCCCACTTTTTCTATCGTAGTCAAAAATAGTTAAAGGTATTCTTTCTCCAACTTCATCAACTCTTAGTATTATGAATTGACCAGCCAAACATTTTTTTGCAACTAAAGGAGCAGAGATTACCATTTTCATTACTGAACCATTTAATTTTTCTGCTAATAAAATTTCATACATAGTTTCACCATAATCCTTAATTTTTGAAATAATAATTATTGTCTTTTTCTTCTAACAATGTTGTAGCATCACCATGTCCAGGATAAATTACATAGTTTTCATCAAAAGTTTTAAAGCGTTTTATAGACTTTTGCATATTTTCTTGATTTCCTGTAATCAAATCAGTCCTACCGATGCTACCCTTAAAAATAAAATCTCCACAGAATAGTTTTCCATCTATCAAATATGAGATAGAACAATTACTATGACCTAAAGTTTCAAAACATTTTACATTGATACCAGAAACTTTAACTATATCGCCATCTTTTACAAATACAACTTTTTCATCATTAATACTAACCTCAAGAGGTGAATATCCAAGCGATGAACAATTGCGCAAACTATTTGACAGTTTATAATAGCATTTTTCACTCATATAAAAAGTTAATTTTTTGTTTTTATATGTCTCTAAAAATGTAAAATGATCAAAATGTCCATGAGTAATAAAAACAGCTTGCAATTTGTCTTTAATCTTATTAGGTAATAAGTCATAAGAATAGCAAGGATCAATAACTATTGCTACATCATCAGTTTCTAACACATAGCAATTAGTCTCCATTGGATTATTATTATAAATTACTACTCTCATCAACTTTACACCAAACAGAATAGAAACTTCCAAATATACCAGCATCATTGCCTAATTTTGCAAGTGCAAACTTTGTATCTCTAACTGAATAAAAGGCATATTTTTTGAATTTCTTTTCTAATCTTTCTAGTAAAAATTCGCCTGCTTTACTAACGCCACCACCAACTAACATTAAATCAGGATTAAGGGTGTTACAAACTGCTGCTGCACCAATTGCTAATTTATCAGTGACATCTTCAATAACCTCAAGAGCAACTTCATCACCAAGTTTTGCAAAATCAAAAACATCTTTACAAGTTAAATTTTCTTTATTTAGCATTGTTTCTTTTCCGCAACTTTTTCGCATCTCATCTGCGGTCCTCAAAATTCCTACTGCACTAGTATACTGTTCAACACATCCTTTTAAACCACAAGTGCAATCTCTTCCATTCTTATCTATACAAATATGTCCAATCTCTCCACTAGAGCCATTAGCACCTTCATACACCTTACCATCTATGATTATTCCCCCACCTAAACCAGTTCCTAAGGTCATCATAACAACATTTTTATATCCTTTTGCTCCACCGCAATAATATTCACCATACAAGGCAGCATTAGCATCATTTAATACTTCTACTAAAACATTAGGAAAACGATTAGAAATTTCTCCCTTAACATTTACACTTTTCCAACCAATATTTTGGGCACCTAAAACCCAACCGTCTTTTACGGGTCCTGGAACATCAATACCAATACCAATCAAAGTATCACTATTCAAATTTTTTTCTATAGTTACGCAAATATCATTAATAATGTTTTTTCCATTATCACTAACATCTGTATCAATGGCATATTTTAACACAAGCTTACCGTCAATAAACTTTCCAATTTTTATTTGTGTTCCGCCCAAATCAATTCCAAAAATACATTTCATAACAAATGCTCCTTATAATTATAATAATTTCCTTAATTATAATATATTTTTAAATAAAAGTTAAGTGAAATAATAAAAAAGTATTAACATATGTTAATACTAATCATTTTATTTTACATAACCACTATAATTAACAATAATAACTTCTCCGCCTATTTTTACTATTTGGCCCCAAGGAATTACTGCATTGTTATTATTGCTAAAAAAGTTAGCTAACCTCGTGTTAGGTCTAACCGTTATTGATATTATTTTCCCATTTATCGTATCCATATCAATATCAGATATTCTTCCTAACCTTCCCCCATCAACGACATTAACAACATCTTTAGATTGTAATTCGCTTAATAGCAATTAATCACCCTTCTCTTTTTTTCTTTTACACTATAATTATATGTCGTTTTTTCTATTTATTACTATTATTTTTTTTATTTAATAATAGCTCTAAACTTACTTCATCATATAATTCTTTACTTGATTCAATTCCATAATTTTGTCTTAACTCATTTTTGTATTTAGTTTTTTCAAGATCTGTACTGCCTTTATAAAAAATATGGAAACTATCTTTATCTTTAGAAATAAAATATTTTTTCATAAATATCACCCAAGATTATTGTTTCCATATTATCTACAATTATTTACATTTTTACTTTAGGTAGGTTTTTCCACACTCTGTCTAAATCATAATGTTCTCTTGCTTCTTTTGTAAAAACATTGACTAAGACATCATATGCATCTACCAAAACCCATTCACCACTATTTGCTCCTTCAACGCCACGAATATTGTAACCATATTTTGCACTATCTTCTTTAATATTACCAGCCAAAGCATTTAATTGCCTTTGTGAGGCAACAGTTGCCACAATCGCATAATCAAAGAAAGGAGTTGCACTACTTGTCTCATATACGCAAATATCTTTCGCATTAATTTTATTTACTACTTCATATATACTTTTTAATTTTTCCAAACCATTCATTTCCTTATCTAAATATTTATAATAAAACCTATAAGCTTCTAGGCTATTTGAATTAATTTCTTTATTAATACTTTTTAAATGTTTAATCAAATTATCTAATTCAATAGCTACTGCTTTTTTTAAGTTTTTTTCTTCAAAAGCAACCCGTCTAGCTATTTCAAATTCTTCACCAATACGCCCTCCTTCAATATAATCTGACAAAAAAATCACTTCTCCTAAAACATTCATATTAGGTTTGCCAGTTGTGTGATAACGTATTGCATCAAGAATTTCTTTATCATCTATTCCTAGTTCATCATTAATAATGTATGGTCCAAAAAAGGAATGCCATAACTTATGACTAATATTTAAAATTTCTTTATCAAGATTATATTTTTCAACTATTTCTTTACATCTATCAAAGCCATCAAATTTAGCATAATCATGTAAAATAGCAGCTAAGTATACTTTATCTTCATTTAAGCCTAATTTTAACTCTTTATTTAAAGCTAGAGCAGTTCTCGTAACACCAAGACTATGATTATACCTCTCAAGCCATTCTGGATTATTAGAAGACATTAATTTATCTTTCAATATTTCTTGATAATCTATCATAATAAAGACTCCCTAATCGCTACTTTGATTTTTTCATATGTTACTACTTCAACAATTCCTTTTCCATGAACCGTTAAAAATCCTAATCCACTAATCGCAATATCTTTTTTTCCATCAATCATAAACTTTTGACTTTTCATTTTCCCAAGTTTACATCTTATACTTTCAGATGGATATAATAAAATATCATCAATATGCTTTTCAAAAAAATCTTTGGCGTTTTCAAGTTTAGTCCTATGAATTACTAATTCATTAGAAAAGTTTGTTACAAATGAAGCTTTATCTCCTTCTAAATAATTAAAATAAGCAAACCCACTAATAAATAATGTTTGTTTTTCATTCAACTGAAAAGTTTTTGGTTTTATATACTTTTTAGGCAACACTTTATTTAATGTGTTTTTATCTAAATAATATGTCATTTGATGATCATTAATTATTCCAGGCATATCATATAAATATGTATGATCAAGTAATGGAATTTTTATAACATCTAAAGTAGTTGATGGCATATTGCTAATAGTAATATCAGTTTTTTTCTCACATACTATTTTACTAAGTTCATTAATTAAAGTTGATTTACCAACATTTGTTACTCCAAACAAATATACATCTTCATCGCCTTTTAATCTTATTATTTCACGAAAAACTTTTTCAATATCTTCCTCTTTTTTACTAGATATTAATAATAAACCACTAACATGAATATCTTTATCAGCCAACATATCAGAAATATATTTTTTGACCTTTGATTGTTTTGTTGAAGAAAGAAATAAATCAAACTTATTTACAATCATTAAAACTTTATTTTTAGGAAACCATTCTTTAATCTTATCAACGAATGTTCCTTCTAAATCAAAGCCGTCAACAACATAGACAACTAATGCATTAGTTTTAGAAATTTTATCTATATTATCATAAAATTTCTTTTCATCAATTTCAGTTTCACTATATTTATTATAATGCTTTAGATTGAAACATCTTTCACATAAAAAGTTATCTGGATTTTTCAAATAAACTTCACTATCAATATATCCAGGTTTTTTCGGATCAACTGTTTGAATTTTAATTCCGCATCCTTCACATCTAGTTTTCAATATTTTCACCTCTAACACTCATTATTTCATCATACTTTTTCAAATTATATTTACCGATTCTTCTTAAAACATTTTCTTCTCTTTTTCTATTAAGTTTTGTATACCATTTTTCAGTTTTTCTTTTAATTGCTTTAACCAATATGCCATCTAGCCCAACTCTATTAGAACCAAGTATATCAGTCATCAATTGATCACCAATTGTAATAATTTCTTTTTTATCACAATTTAGTTTTCTCAAAGCTTTTTTAAACCCGCATTTTAAAGGTTTATATGCCTTTGCAAAATAACTTACACCTAATTCATCTCCAACAAGCGAAACTCTTTCATAATTATTATTAGATAATAATATTATTTCATATCCCATTTCTTTCAAATCATTAAAAAGTTTTCGAATTTCATCAGTTGGATATTTCAAATCGTATGGCAACATTGTATTATCAACATCTATTAGTATTTTTCTTTTACCTTCTTCATATAATTTACCAAATGGAATATCAAAAATAGTCATATAACATCCAAATGGAATATATTTTTTTATTTTAAATAATCTTTCAATCATATTTTTACCTCATTTTTATATTATACTAAAATTTTTGATAAAAGTCCATAAGGGAGGAAAAATGTTTAATCTTTTATCTTTTCTACTTCTTCCAATTTTAGGATCAATCAATTCACAGAGTTATCCAGAAGTACTAACTAGTGAAGAGGAAGAAAAATATTTAAAATTGCTTCAACAAAAAGATGAAAATGCTCGAGCAACATTAATTGAACATAATTTGCGCTTAGTTGCACATATTGTCAAAAAGTTTGAAAACTCAGGTGAAGATAAAGATGATTTACTTTCAATTGGTGCCTTCGGTTTAATAAAAGCCGTAGACACATATAAATTTGATTCATCAACAAAACTTGCAACATACGCTGCAAAATGCATAGAAAATGAAATATTAATGTATTTAAGAAGTAACAAAAAGAAAAAACAAACTACTTGGTTATATTCAACAATTGGTCAAGACAAAGAAGGCAACGAAATTAAACTTTGTGATGTAATTGAAGATCCAACAATTTCTAGCTTCGACAAATTAATCTATGAAGAAAAAAAAGAAACAATCAATAATGCATTAAAAATACTAAACGAAAGAGAATTAGATATAATAGCTAGAAGATTTGGCTTAAATGAAAACCAACCAAAAACACAAAGAGAAATCGCAGCTGATCTTAAAATATCAAGAAGCTATGTATCAAGGATTGAAAAACGTGCATTAACAAAGTTATACTTAGAGATTCAAAAAGGAAATAAGTCAAATTAAAAGATGATACCGAAATATCATCTTTTTTTAGGACTGTCAAATAATTACTAATTATTCACTAAGTGTAATTTTATCAACCAAAATAACACCATTAGTTTTTGTAGTATTACTCAAATCAAAGAATACAGTATATATATAGCCTTTTTCCCAAGTAACACCATCACTTGCTTTAAATGAATAAATGTTAGCCTTACTAGTAATTGTACCACCATAAACAGTGTCAACTAAATTACCACTTGCATTTTGCACTTTAACGCCCCAAGAATTTACTTTCATACCGTTTTTTGCTAATGAACCATCAATTATACTAACAGTAATTTCGTTAACTGCAAAATTAATCTCATCAGTAGTTACAATATATACAGGATTACATTTTCCAAGGTTTGTAGCATTTCCACCAAACTTTACAAACGCCCAACCGCCATTATTATTTGCAGCTCCTATAATAGTAAAGCCACCATATTCCCAAGAATCAGTGTAATTATTATTTTTTGACTCTTTAGTAGTAAAATCAGCACTCAAAGTTTTTTTCGCTTCTTTTTCTCCACAAGCAGTGCATTCACCATCAACAAAATTATGATTACTTGATTTTTCAATAGTTAATGAATCAACTTCATTTTTGTTTTCATCAAAATATTTATGGCATTTTGAACATTCATAGTGAGCGATTGTACCTTCTGCATTACAAGTGGCTGGAATTTCAGCAATTAGTGTGCCATAATCATGTTCACAACTTGTAGCATTACTTTCGTATTTATATATTTGAGGTAATAGCATACTAGCACTTACATTAGATGTGTAATTCAAAAATCTCGGACTACCAGAGTTGTACAAAATTTTACCATAACTAGTATTTGTAGAAGTTATTGTAGCATTGCCATCAGCACCAATAGAAATAGTCCATGTAGTAGTACCATTTCCTTTACAATTCAAGGCTTTGGCAGCACTTGTTCCAATTAGACCTTCGCTAGTAGTAAAAGTCCAAGCACCTTCACTGCCACCCAATGTAATTATAATTACATTATCAGCATCATCAATATTTTCAGCATAACTAATGCTAGTAAAGAACTTTTCTTTACCAAATGCACCAATAACAGCTTTTTTGTTTTCACAAACAAACACAATTTGATCTCCAGCTTTTAGTGTGCTAGCATCAGCAACTTTTGTATATTTTGATGTAACTTGTGTTCCTTCTTTTTCTCCACAAGCTGTACATTCACCATCAACAAAATTATGTGCTGGTTTTTTAATTACGATAGTTTCTAATTCTTCTTTATTAACATCAAAGTTTTTACCACATAAATCACAATGATAGTGTCCTAGTTCACCTTCTTGTTTACAAGTAGCAGGAACTTCATCAACAAATATTCCATAATTGTGTTGATTTGCTTCTACAGAAACAAGTTGACAATTTGCGCCAAATTCTTTTGTTCCATTATAATCTATCAACTCACCAGAAACAGTTATCTTATCGCAAACCGCTAAGTTTTCTATTCCACCACCAGCTAATCTAAAGCATTGAATTTCTTTATCGCCAACTTTAATAGTAACAGTGATAGCTTTCTTGTGAAGTGAATGCCTCTTCAGTAAATATAGCTTTATATAGTTCTATTCCCATATCTTGACAAGTTGCTTTCTGAATAACTGTTTTAACAAGATCAGCCTCTGCTTTTTTAAAATGGTTACTATCATGTTTGCAAACAGAAACACCATAACATTTTCCACTGCCAAAATCAAACTCATATGTTGCGTCTTTCCACTTATGACCTAAAGCTTTTATTGTAAGATCAGAAGCTTCGATATTACCATCAATATCAAAATATTTTTTATCACAAATCGTACATAAGTAGTAGGCTTTTACACCATCAGCATCGCAAGTAGCATTAACGCCTTCAAAGAAATTCATTTCATGAACATGAGTTAGTTTATCAATAATAGTATTTTCATTACGTTTAATCTTACAATTACTACACTCTTCATGTTTTAAACCAGTAGTATCAATTGTAGCCACTTTATCAATTATCCAAACATAATCATGAGGTAATCTATCAAGAACAATTTGTTTGACTGTTACAGTATTACAAACTGAGCAATGTTCTCCCCTAGTTAAACCAGTTCTAGTACATGTGGCTTCTCTAGCTTCATCTATTACCAAATTATGTGGTAGAAGTTCTCCGCTTTCAAAAGTATTTGAACTAATATAACCACATTCACAACTATAATAATAAGTAGCTCTTTTACTACATGTGGCATTACTTGCTTTAAATTTATCTGAAACAACTTTATTTTGAGAATGTGGCAAAAGGTCTCCACCTTCAAAAGTTTCTGTACCTTTTTTACCGCATGCGCAACTATAATAATAAGTACCTTTTTTAGTACAGGTAGCTTCACTTGCCTTATATGCATCAGATACTACCATCTTATCAAATGAACAAACATGAGGTGTATCTTGGCCACCTTCGGAATTATTATAGATTTGTGGTAACAACATACTTTTACTAGTTGTAGATGAATATGTAGTAAAGCGTGGTGCAGTTACATTGTATAAAAATCTTCCATACTTGTTAGTAGAACTTTGAATTGTTGCAGTAGCATCAGAAGATATACTAATACCCCAATTAGTATCACCACTTCCAAGACTTAATTTTTTAACATCAGTAGCTCCTAGTTTCTTTCCACTTTCAGTAACTAGCTCCCAATTATTTCCAACTTTATTCAAAGTTAAGATCAACGCTTCATTTGGAATTGTAGAAATCACCTTTTTATCAGTATCTGAAAAAGTAACATCTACCGATTTCAAATACGTACCCGAAAGTTCACCAGCGATTTTTCCTTCACTTTGAGAAACAATAACAATTTTATCTCCATTTTTCAGACTTCCAACATCCGTTACTAGTTTCCAACTTCCAGTCGTAGGACCAATTGGAATGTTAGTATTTTCCTTTACTGTAATACCAGAATATGTTGCTTCTAGTGTTCCATAAACACATTTAACTGTTGTAGTACCTTCTTGTAGTGTTTGTGAATAATTTGTACCATCCAACCATTTAAAATATGAATTTGGTAAAGTTTTAACACTACCATCAGAATATTTACCAACAACACTTAATCCTGCTGGATCAAATTTTTCACCAGCTGTATATTCTAATTTGTTAGCAGTACCATTAATGCTTAATTCAGTTAATTTAACTGATGGATTAGGATTGTCATAGTCACCAACTTCTTTGGAAACTTTTTGTAAAGCACTATTATATGATTCGCCATCATAGCAATAAATTTTTGTAGCATATTCAGGATGATCAATAAAAGGATTTCTATTGCCTTGAATATTATAAACAGCATTATTTCTTGCAATTTCGGCTTCTGTTACGGGTTCTTCTAAATGCCAGCGCAATAAATCAGATATTTTTCCTATAGTCTTGCATGAACCTGCAGAGTCAACAAACTTAAGATTAAAAGTATCTCCCCATCTTGTTTGAACATACATCAAGATTCTTGCTGTTGCCCCGCGATACCCCTCACCTGGATAAAACAAACCATTAGCTTTATAACATAAATTCTCATAATTTGTAGAACCATTTTGTTTAACAATATTAGCAGTAGTTTGCGGAACAATACCAAAACTCAAGCTTCCTCTTGTTGAATTAAGTTGGGCTTCAGTTGGACGTAAGTGATGTCCATCAGATCCAGCTCTTGAATTAGCATCAAAAGCTCTACCACCATCTTTAGGCCAAACATGTTCTCTATTAGTACTACCATTACCAGAACCAAAACCAGAAAATGAAGTTGACGTACCGCTATAAAACCAAATAATGTTACCTGGTTTATCTGGGTCAGCATCGGCAACCTTAAATACCTGAGCAAGTCCTTTATATGTAGTTTCTTTAGTATGAGTTATTGTAATTAATTCTGCTAATTCACTTCGAAAATCTTTTCCTACTTTTGAAGTGTCTAATTTTGCATAATAATCATCAACCGTATCTGCAGAAACAATTAAAGAACTATTACCAATATTAATCTGACCAAAACTAATTCCTATTAGGGTAAAAAGTAATAGAAAAATATTAAGTATTTTTGCCAAATTAACTAAATATAAATTTGTTCTTCTTTCTCTCATCATTGCACCTCGCATTCATTGCCATTATAAACTAAAAATAATTTTTTTTCAATCATAAAATTAAAAAGTATTAATTATCACAGCAAATAATTAATACTTAATTTAACTAAAGCAATTCTACACCAAGCTTTTTAAGATCTTTAATATCTTCATCTTTCCAAATAGATGCTTGAACTTCACCAATATGCAATTTTTCTAACATAACTAAACATATTCGTGATTGTCCAATTCCTCCGCCCATTGAAAATGGTATTGTCTCATTAATAACCGATTGATGAAAAGGAAGATTCTTTCTATCTAAAGCGTTAGTTTCATTTAATTGATACAATAATGATTCCTTATCAACTCTAATTCCCATAGAGGATATTTCCACTGCCCTATTAAGGGGTTCATACCAAATTAAAATATCACCATTTAATTTCCAATCATCATAGTCAGGAGCTCTTTTATCGTGAACCTTACCATTTGAAAGTTTATCACCAATACCAATTAAAAAAACAGTTTTATACTCTTTACATATAGCATCTTCTCTTTCTTTACTTGATAAATTAGGATATCTTTTTAATAGTTCCTCAGTTGTTATAAAATATACATCCACGCAAAATTCTAACTTTAAACTAGGAAACATTCGGTTAATATGTTTTTTAGTTTCAGATAGACAAAGCACTATTCTTTTAACAGTATTTTTTAAATAATCAATGTTTCTATCATCCTTTGAAATATTCTTTTCCCAATCCCATTGATCAACATAAATTGAATGTAAATTATCCATTTCTTCATCTCGTCTAATGGCATTCATATCTGTATATAATCCTTTTTCTATTGGAAATTGGTATTTACCTAATGCCATACGTTTCCACTTAGCAAGAGAGTGAACAATTTCGGCCTTCTTACCTGTATCTAAAATATCAAATGAAACAGGACGTTCTACTCCATTTAAATTATCATTTAAGCCCGTATCAGGATAAACAAATAAAGGCGCAGAAACTCTTGTTAAATCTAGCGCATCAGCCAATTTACTTTCAAAGGTATCTTTGGCAACTTTAATAGCTTTTTGAGTATCTAGTAACGCCAACTTGTTTTTATTATTTCCTGTATAACCAAATTCTTTATAATAACTCATATTCTCACCTATAAATATAAGCAATAGCTTTAGCTATTGCTTATCATTACCTTTCTTAACTTAATCAAATTTTTGGTAAACTAGCAGCAGCAATACTTTGACCAACACGACGATTCTTTTCATCAGGCATAATAATATTTACATTACTATATTCTGGGAATTCATCATGTAATACTTTCTTTGCTACATCTAAAATTGTATTTCCACCTTTACCACTAACAACACGTCCTAATAGTAAAACATGTTTAATCTTGTAGAAATGACAATAATATGCTAGTGTATAACCTAAATATATACCAATATTTTCAAATATTTCATTGGCTAATTTATCGCCTTCATCATTTAATTTTTGAATTACTTTCAACTTTTGAGCAGGAGCTAAATCATCATCAAATTTAAAACCACCAAGTTCAGCTAATTTAATTACACCATCTTGCGAGAAATATTTAACACCACAACCATAGTCTCCACTCCACTCATCTACCATAGCAGATTTGTTAAAGTCAACGGGAACAAATGCTAACTCATTAAGCCAACCTTTTAGTTTTCCTTCTTCATCAACATATCCAGCAGCTTCACTAGTTCCCATAGCAATTCCTAAAACTTCATTATCTTTTAATTCCATAGCACCAGCTAAAGCAGTAACATCACCATCATTAGCAACGACTAGTGGTACATCACCAAATTCTTTAGCAATATCAATATACATAGTTTTAACTCGTTTATTGAAATCTTCTTTTGATACTTTCAAGAATAAAGAAGCAACCATAATTTTATTATCAACATAAATACCAGCACTACTTACACCAATAGCATCTACTCTTGGCATATAAGAAGCTGCTTTTTTCATTGAGTCTAAAATTCCTTGATATTGATATTCTGGATCAGCATTGATTTTTGGATACCAAACAGTTTCATCACTAAATAAAACTTCTCCATCAACAACAGCACTAACTTTTCTATCACTACCACCAGCATCAAAGCCAATACGGCAGCCATTTAGATTACTATTAAGTTCAACTTTTTCAACTTTCAACTCTGGTAATTCTTCTTTTTTACATTCAACTACTTCAAATTTATTTTCATAAACATTTCCCATAAAATCAGCATCGAATGCTCTAGAACCTTTTTCAGAGTAAGCTTCTTTTAGATTCTTATAAATATAATTTGAACCACAAACGTAAATCTTATATCCACCAACAATCCATAAAAGAGATTTTACAATTCTTTCTACTAAATCATAATTTTCTTCATCATGACCAGTTCCATCTTTAAAAATGTCGATATTGTAAAAATAATTATAGCCTTGATTTCTTTCTAAACAAATAGTTAAATTATTAGTTTCGTTATTTTTTTTAACTAATTCATTGAATTCTCTAATTTTTAAAATTAATGGACTAAATTTTTTATCTAAACTAGGTATATATTTCATATTCTTCTCCTCAGATAATCATTGTTCTATTTCAAGTACTTCAACATAAAACTCATCACCAGTTTCAGCTTTAACCAATACTCTATCACCTTTTTTGCAATTAATTATCGCTCTTCCAATTGGTGATTCGTTAGAAATAATGCCATTAAGTGGATCAGCTTCTAAACTACCTAATAAAGTATAAGTTTCAACGAAGCCATCATCAAATTTAATCTTTAATTTCTTACCCATATTATTAGTCTTTTTGTCAGATTCAATAACAACAGCATTCTTAATAATATTTTCTAATTCTTTTATTCTGCTCTCTAATCTAGCTTGCTCATCACGGGCAGCATCATATTCAGCATTTTCAGACAAGTCACCTTGAGCTCTAGCTTCTTTTAATGCTTCTACCACTCTTGCTCTTTCAACAGTCTGTAATCGTTCAAGTTCCTGCTTATAAGATTCTAAACCTTCAGCAGTCAATTGATGTTTTCCATTCATAGGATTATCCTCCATTTATATAAAATATATGACTATTATACCAAAATCAATGATTAAAATCAAGATATTAGCTTTATGAATTATATTTTTCTTATCATATCATATTTTTTCAGTTCAAAAGGAACTTTAATCTTTAAAATTTGAAGAGGGTGTCTAGCCACTTCAATCGGAGTAAAGTTCTCATCATATAACTCAGTAATAGTAGTTTCTGTGTTTTCCAAAGTAGGACCAAAAAACTCTACCTTATCATTAAGTTCAAAATAATTACGCTGTTCTATTGTGGCTATATTAGTTTTTTCATCATAATCTAGCACAATTCCAATAAATTCTTTTGTTGGGGTTTCACTTCTAATATTATATAATTGTTCATTACAAGTTGGAGCTCCATCAAAAAATCCAATAGACATCAAGCGATTTTCAGCTTTACCAATTTCTTTATAAAAATATTCTAAATCAATGCCTTTTAAATCTACTGAATTATCTACATATTCATAATATTTATCAATAAGTTGCTTGTAGCATCTAACAACTGTTGCTATGTAGTAAAGTGATTTCATTCTACCTTCAATTTTTAAAGAAGCAACACCAATATCTAATAGCGAAAACAAGTGTCTAATGCCGACTAGATCCTTTGAGCCAATGTTAAAATAAAATCCTTCAGGGTTAATTTTATTATCTCTATCATACAAATCATAATTCCATCTACAAGAATGGGCACAGCCACCACGATTAGCATCACGATTAGTTAAATGATTAGAAAGCATACAACGACCAGAATATGAAACACATAAACCACCATGAATAAAAACTTCTAGTTCAGCGTTAACTTTTTCTTTTATTTTTTTAATTTGTTCTAATGAAGTTTCTCTTGCTAGTACTACCCTAGTAAAACCAAGTTTCTCATATTCCTTTATAGCTAAGCTATTTGTAACAGATGCTTGAGTACTTAGATGACATTCCAATTTTGGAGCTACTATTTGAGCAACTTTAGCAATATATAAACTTGAAACAATAATTCCTGTAACTTGAGCTTTTTCTAATTCAAGTAAATAATCTTCTAATCCGTCTAAATCTTCATCATGGGGAATAATGTTCATTGTAACATAAATTTTTGCTCCATGTTCTTTTGCAAATGCGCAGGCTTCACGTATATTTTCAATAGTAAAATTGCTAGCACGAGCACGCAAGCTGAACTTTTTTCCACCAATATAAACAGCATTTGCTCCATATATTATTGCTATTTTTAATTTTTCTAAATCGCCGGCAGGAGCTAATAATTCTACTTTATTTCTCATTTTCATTCACCTTTAATAAAATTGACTTATTTAATAAAAATCCTTTCGACAAGTTAGAATTAATCCTTTTCAATTCTTCATATAAGATTGACACATTTTCTCTTTCATTTAAAAGCCTGTTATACAAAGAAACTACCTTACAATAATCATTTTCTTCGATAAAAACACCATTAATTTTTATGAAGTTAACTTTATCAACTATTTTTAATAATTCATCAAACAAACAATATATGTAATCAGTATAAATAAAAGTTCCTTTATTTGATTCATAAATTGGATAAAACTCATTGCGAAGTTCTTCTTTTAAAGATAGTTCTTTGTCATGTAAATCTTTATTTAAGCTAAAAAACTTATCATATAAACTAATTAATTTTCTTTTAGAATAAAACATTTGATGATATCCGTACACTTCTAAATTAATATAGCTACCACACATATCACAAATTTTTTCTATTTCTTCATATGACAATTCATTAGCTAACAAGACATTAATACCACTTTCATAATACCTAGTAAGTTCACTACTACTAGCTACTAGCGTTTGAGGATTATATATTAACTTATTAACAATGTTCTTTTCTTCGAAATAATAGCGAATAGCCATATCACTATAAATAAAATAATCAAACTCTTTATAAGTTTTATCTAAGTATTCTAATAGCGCCTCTAAATCATCTTCAGAAATAATCATATCAATATTTAGAATTACAATTTTATTTTCTTTTTTTACTAATTCTTTTAATTCTAATGCTTCTTCTAAAGAAAAAGTCTCTCCATTATAGCATGAAAATTCAGAAGAATTAATAATAAATCCATCACATTTATATTCTGAAAGATTGGCTTCTCTTTTTAAATCGACATAAATTTTAGCCATTCTTCTTCACGCTTACCGCTATTCCGTCTCCTATTGAAAAGAAACTTGTATCATATTTTTCATTATTCGCCAACCACTCATTGTAGTTTTCAATTTTAGTTACTAAATTACGCAAATTTTTACTTTCTATTCTTTCACTATTATTAACTAACCCATGGAATAACAAATTATCAGTAAAAATAACTCCATCATCAGATAGTAGTGGTTCGTACAAAGTAAAAAATTTAATGTATTGGGCCTTAGCTGCATCAATAAATATTAAATCATATTTTCTATTAAATTCATTAATGTCAACTTCTAGTGCATCTTTAAAATGAACATTTATTCTTTCAGTCATTTTAGCTTTTTTAATATTTCTTATAGCCTGATTATACATTTCTTCATTTCTCTCAATTGTATCTATATTAATATCAAGGCTTTGCATCGCCATATTTATAGCACTATATCCAATAGCAGTACCTATCTCTAAAATATTTCTCACTTTTTTAGTTTTTATTAAAAAAAGCAAAAAAGTTAACCCTTCATCTTGAATAATAGGAACTTTTTCCTTTTCAGCGTAACTTCTCATATCCCTAATCAATTTGTTATTAGGAAATTTATTAAATTTCGAAAAATATGAATTCATTATTAATCACCTATTATATTATAAATGATTTTTTTATTTTCTTCAAGTTCTATCAATTAAATTTAATAAATGATTAGCAGCTTCTTTATATCTAGATAATCTCATTAAAGCATCAACATATTTTTTCTCATAATCGGCATTATAAATTATATGACTATGAGTATTAATATATGGTAAAACTGTATAGCGCAAATATTCAAAATTCTCATATGAATCATCACCAAAAATAGTCATTTTAAGAAATGATAAATAATATTTGTCCACTTCTTTAAGATTATCACCTTTATTTATGATATTATCTACTTGCTCACAAAAACTTTTATATAATTCTTCTTTTTGTAAGTGATATATTGCTTTACCATATAGTGCTAAAAACTTGCCATCGTTATATAACAACTTATTGCTTTCCATTATCTTAATTACCTTATGATAATTTTCATTCAACACATGATTTAAGCATATGTAATAGCACAATTCCTTATCTACATCCACACAATGAGAAAGGAGTAAAAGTTCATCTAGTTCTTCTTCATCATAAACGCTTTTTCCAATCACTATTTTAGCAATTAAATCATTTCTAATTTTTTTAATCAAAGGATAGCTTATCATTTCATTCATCTTATAGTTAATATAAATTCTATATGTTTCTGTGAATTTCAACAAATGTAATGAAGATATCATATAATTTTCTTCAATCAGCATTTTCAATTCATAATTATCAATTGACAATTCTCTTAAGCACAATAAATAATCATAACTTTCCTTATATCTAGATACCTTTTTATAATATTCACTAACTAAAAACACCAATATAATTGTTTGATATCCTACTAATGAGTTTTTAATTTCATCAATTTGTTCAATAATCTCAAAAAATTCTTCGAAATCGTTTTGACTCAATAAATAAAAACACTTTATCATTGAAATACGGGCATCAAACAAACCATTGTAAAGTCTATCATAAATTTTTTTAATTTCTTCTGTATTTCCATAAAAATATAATTTAACAACTTCTAAAATTTCTGTATCATAATTATTTTTCGCAATATCATCATAATTAATATTTACTCTTTCTAATAACGCTCTTACATAATCTTCACTAGGTTTAATCGCATTGTTTTCAAGTTTGCTTAAATAACTCACACTGCAAATCCCCTTGGCCATAGTTTCTAATGTTTGATTTCTTCTGATTCTCTCATTTTTGATTATTTGCGTATACGCTGAATAATCTTCATAAACGTGACTAATTTTTTCTTCTTTAATACTTGCTATAAACTTATCAAATTTTGTTAGCATACAAACCTCCTTATACCTTTAGTCAATGTGATTTTAACACTTTTTTAACCAAATTTAAAGATGTTTAATTTGAAATAAATCGCGACTTTTTAGCGCTACTAATATACATCAAAAAAAGTTGCTATTTTAAAGCAACTAATCTTTCACTTACCAAAGATAAAATTTTCATCTTTTCTTTTATTTTTTTATAATTTGGACAACGTTTAGATAACTCATAATAAAAGTTTTTACTATGATTAAAAACTTTAATATGTATTAATTCATGATCTATAACATAGTTTATCATTTCCACATCAAAAATAAGCAAATACAAATTTAATGTTATTTCATGTTTAACTCTATTATATGATCCCCATTTCCCTTTTAGTTTTTTTATTACTAAGTTTGGAGGATTATCTAAGTCAAAAGTTTTCAATTTATATAAATTAGTCAAAACTTTTTCTTTCTTTTCTTTTTCTTCTAAAAACAATCCATAATTAAAACCATTACCATTATTTTCATAAATCTTACCTAAATAAAGATATGACTTTGCATTTAATAGTTCACTAATATCAATTCCTAAAGTATCATTTAAATAATCAATATATTTATCAAATTTAGCTGATGATGATTTTATCCAATCGCTATTCTTATCTAAGAACTTAATAATTGTATTTATATCATAACCTTTATAAATACTCATTTCAATTTTCTTATCAATTGTCATTTTCATTCGATAAGTTTTTTTAGTTTTAGAAGTATACTTAACTATTATTTTATATAACTCATCATCTAGATAATAATCTAATTCTAAATTGTTTCTTTTTTTATTTTGCATAATAATAGTGCTCCGAATCTTATTATTTCTAGTAATAATTATACCAAATTTGCCTTAATTTGTTAATAATTTGTTTTGGTAATAACTAACTTCTTTTTGAATAAAACGTGTTTCCTGGCGAAATTTTAGCCCTAAATTCTTTAAAATCAAGAAAAAAGCAATCATTATTAGCCCTCCACTTTTTTCATAAATTCCAATCAATAAAAACAAAAACGAAAAAATAAGCGACATTAAATTTATGATTTTCATCGCTTTATAACTACTATAATAACTATATACAATATCATCTATTAGTCTAAAACCATCTAATGGATATATTGGTAAAACATTAATTAATATCATCAAACGATTAAAATCAACAATTAATTTTTGATAATACATATCTTTAATATTTTTAGCGATAATTAATAAAAATATATTCATTAATATACCACTAATGTTAATTAAAAATTCCTTTAAAAAAGTAGAGTAATGTCCTTTTATTTCCACAACTCCACCTATCATAGTAATTGTAATTTTTTTAACTTTTTTACCTAATAATAAAGCAGTTATTGCATGGGATAATTCATGTAATAGAATTATTAAAATGAAAATCAAAATTTCAACAATTCTACCAGCAAATAACCCAATCAATATTAAGAATAAAAAAGAATAATGAATATTGATTTTCAACATCTTTTTACCTAATCGCCATATATCTTTATGAATTCCCCATTATCAAAAGCTGAAAAATAAAAATAATTTGTTTTATTTCCTTTATCATAACTTGCTTTACCAATTATTTCTTTAGTATTAACACATTGGTACAAATGACAATCAATACTTTCTAACTCTTCATATAAGTACATAACTCCATCTTCTGCTAATATTTTAACACTATATGTGTTATCTTTACTTTTTTTAATGCTTGTTACTACTCCTAATGAATAATTCTCTACAGCTTCATAATCTAGTAAATCTATATAATATTTATCATTTGACAAATGATGTTTTTGATAAATATCGCTACTAACAACAATACTATCATCAAATTCAATTGGTATGATTTTTGTATTACCATTAATCTTTTTTACTACTTTCAAAACATTAAAATGTTCGCTCATATTATTTTTAACTTTATCATATGAGACAACATTAAAATAATCTAACAATACTATAGCTAATAACAATAAAAATCCAATAAACAACTTGTACAAAAATTTATCGAAATAACTCATTTCATTAGTTTGCATACTTTTATCTTTCATTTTCATCACCATCTAATAATATGATTAATTACTAATATTTAGACTTGTTTTCTAAAAAACTATAATAATTATCTTTACCAATTATTATATGATCTATCACCTTAATATCAAGGGTCTTAGCTGCGTTTATTAATTTATCAGTTACAATTTTATCATTTTCACTAGGTCGAACATCACCAGAAGGATGGTTATGAGCTATAATGATATAACTTGAAGAATATTTTAAAGCCCATTTCAATATATCCTTTACTTCAAACAAAGTTGAGTTAACTGTTCCAATAGTAATTCTTTTAATCTTTATTATTTCTGATTTAACATTTAAAAATATACAAGCCAACTCTTCGTGATCAAGATTTTCCATTGATGTTCTTAAGCACATATAAGCATCATATGGTCTATTTATTGTTCCTATTTTTTTTCGAAAATTATTTACTACTCTTTTTCCTAATTCTAACGCGGCTAAGATAGTTATTGCTTTCACTTTGTGTATTCCTTTGATTTTACACAGTTCTTCTATTGTAACAGATGTAAGTGTCCCTATATTTTCAAACTCATGTAAAACACTTTCGGCTACTGAAATGGCTGATAAATCAGCAGTTCCACACCTAATTATAATTGCTAATAGTTCCACATCAGATAAACTATCTGCTCCGAATTCTTCTAACCTTTCACGAGGACGTAAAGATATTGGTAATTCTTTTACTAAATAATTAGTTCTCTCTTTTTCTTTCAACAAACCACCTCGTTAATATAATATTAACAAAAGTGTCTTTTTAGTTTTTTATAGTTATAATAAGTTTTCACAAATCATTCGATATGCTTGCAATTTGACTTTTTCTTTTATTTCTTCATTTTGTATTGATTTTAAAATAGTGATTGTTGAAAAGAACTCCAAATCAACAGGATTAGCATAATACTTATCACTTATAATTATTTCTTCATTATTTAATGATTTCAACAAATTATTTATACCTTCAGACCAAAAATCATATTTTTCATTATCGTCTAATACTCTATTAGCTTTATCTAAAATATATTCTTTTTTTACCAATGTGGAATATCCCTTGGCCTCTAAAACTGCTTTTTTCAATTCTAAGCCTTCGCTTGAATTACTTATTGCTCCATAAATAAAATAATATCCATTATCATAAACTACTTCAGTATAAATATCACTTTTTTTAAGATTTTTAGAATAATTTAAGGCTCCTTCAGGATTATCAAATTTTGCTAATTGCAATAAATACACATAACCAACTTGATTTTCATTAGTGACTTCACCGCTTGCTGGGATGTCATCTTTTATTAATTTTGTACTAATAAAATATCCGATTAGTATTCCAACTATCACTCCCAGTAATATTCCAACAACATCAAAATCTCTTCTTGCAATTTTCTTCATAACATCACCTCGACATTATTTTATTACAACAAAAAGAAAAAAGATGTCAAAAAAAAGAACAGAAAACTTTTTTTCTGTTCTTACATATTATTTAAATTTTGGTAATAGTTCACTAACAAAATATAAGCTTCCACAGAACACATATATTTCATCACTATTTAAAGATCTTATTTTATTAATAAACTCATCTAAATCATCTAAAATCATTTTATTAGTAAATGTAGCTAGATTCATTAATAATTGTGGGTCATCACTTCTTTTGTAATTGAAAGATGAAAAGTAAAAACTATCAGCAATCTCAGATAATTTCTTTATCATAACTTCTTTTTCTTTATCTTTAGAAACAGCAAAAATTATTGTCACCTTTCGATCTTCTTTTATTTTCTTAATTGTTTCACACAATCTTGTGATTCCATCAATATTATGAGCTCCGTCTATTACTATTAATGGCCTTTGATTAACCACTTGAAATCTTCCGGGCCAAAATGTTTCACTAATACCAGATAAAATTGTTTCTTTAGAAATCGTAAACTCTTTTAATCTATTTAAAAGTTCAATAGTTTCAATACTAATAGCAATATTTTCTGTTTGATATAAACCTAAAAGTTTGCTTTTAACATAATAATCTTTATAAGTGAAAGTCATTAGATTATCATTTATAGAAACATTTTTAATATCTTCTTTTTTAACAAGAATTAATTTTGCATTTTTTTCTTTGCACTTTTCAATAAACAGCTTATTAAGCTCTTTATTATCTAAAGTCACTAAATAATTATTTTCCTTTACAATTCCTAATTTATTACTAGCAATTTCTTCTAAAGTATCTCCAAGTACATTCATATGGTCATATGAAACATTACTTATAACAGATACAAGGGGAGTTATGATGTTAGTGCAATCTAGTAAGCCACCTAAGCCAACTTCTAATATTACATAATCTAAATCCTTCTTACTTTTAAAATATAAAAAGGCCATCAATGTAACAAATTCAAAAAATGTAGGCTGAGGCAAATTTGCACGATTAAAATCCTCTTGTTTTGAAATAATTAAATTTCCAAAATAAAGTATTTCTTCATCACTTATATATTTTCCATCAAAAGAAATTCTTTCATTAAAACACACAACATATGGAGAAATATAAGCCCCAACATGAAATCCTTGTTTTAATAAAATATTTTTAAGGAATGACACCACTGAGCCTTTACCATTAGTTCCACCAACATGAATATATTTTATACCTACTTGTGGGTTCCCGCAAATAGAACAGAAAGCTTTCATTCTGTCTAATGATACTTTTTTTTCTGTTCTTTTACGAGTTTGAATATAATCTACCATTTCTGATATGTTATTTATGTTCATTTCTTACACTTTCTAATTTTGCAAAAAGAATATTGCAAAATTCAATATATAATTTTATTTCTTCTATTGTTGTAGTATCAATTGACTCATTTTGTTTATATCTAAACTTTTCACATAAATAATCAGAAAATGAGCACATAATTCTCGAACCCAAATTTAGTGAAACTCCTTTGAAATGATGAAATATTGCAAATAATTCTTTACCATCATTTTTTATTAAATACTCTTTCATTAATGATATTGAATCTTTATTATAACTCAAAAATGAACTAATTATATTCATAAGAACTTTTTCATTATTTCCCATATATTCTAAGGCTAATGAATAGTCAAAATCATCTTTTTTATTATTCACCATATCTATAACATCATTAATTTGACTATATCTAGATTCGTTATTTCTAAGCATATTATTGTAATTCCTTAATAGATTTTTCTATTTCGCTTAATTGTTTTTCATAATTATCTAATTTTTCTTGTTCAGCTGCAACTTTCTCTTTTGGAGCTTTTGAAGTGAAATTAACATTAGATAACATTCCTTTACATCTAGCAATCTCATTAATCATCTTTTTCTTAGCTTCTTCTAATTTCTTTATTTCATCAGCTACATTAACTAAAGTATCAAGAGGAACAACAACAGTTACATCACTAAATACTTCAACCATACTTCTCTTCTTTTCAACTTCACCACTTGCGATATTTAAAGTGTTAAAATTAGTGAATCTTTGTAAAATATTTTTTGATTTCTCTAATACATTAATAATATCTTGTTCTTTTGCTTGTAATATTAAATCAATTTGCTTACTATTAGCAACATTTTTAGAAACACGAATATTTCTAACAGCAGTAATTATTTCAAACAACACTTCAATTTTTGATGCTTCTGAGAAATCATAGTTAGGATTAACAGTTGGCCAACTACTAACAACTATGCTACCTTCATTATACATTTGATATATTTCTTCAGTAAAGAAAGGCATAAATGGATGTAACAACTTAAGAATTGCTGTTAAACAGTATTTCAAAACGGCACATGTATTAATCTTAAGTTCTTGTTTTTGATTTTCATCATTTAAAACAACTTTTGTCATTTCTAGATACCAACTAGCAAAATCAGTCCATGTAAACTTATAAATAGCTTTGCTTGCTTCACCAAATTCAAATTTTTCAAAGTTATAATCAGCTACTTTAATAGTTTCATTTAATTTATATAAAATCCATTTATCAACATCTGTTAATAATTCAGAATTTATTTCTTCATTTTGATAATTAGCATTTTCAAAGTTCAAACCAATAAAACGAGATATATTCCAAATCTTATTAATATAATTCCAACTTGCTTCTATTTTTTCAGTAGAATAACGCATATCTTGACCAGGAGTTGAAGATGTAGTTAAGAAATATCTCATTGAATCTACACCATACTTAGCAAACGCTTCTAAGATATCAATACCATTTCCTAAAGATTTAGAAACTTTTCTACCAAGTTCATCTCTTATTAATCCATGGATTAAACAATATTTAAAAGGTGCCTTATTTAATGTATATTCAGAAGTAAACATCATTCTAGCTACCCAGAATGGGATAATATCATAACCTGTTACTAATGTATCAGTAGGGAAATATCTAGCTAAATCACTAGTTTCGCTAGGCCATCCTAAAGTAGAAAAAGGCCAAAGTCCACTAGAGAACCAAGTGTCTAAAGCATCTTCATCACGACGCCAACCATCTCCACTCGGTGCTTCCATTCCAACATATACCTCTTCTTCCCCATTTTCTAAAGTCTTATACCAAGCAGGAATTTGATGTCCCCACCATAGTTGACGACTGATGCACCAATCTTGAATATTATACATCCATTGTAATAAAGTATTTTCAAAACGTTGAGGAACAAAATTAACTTTATTTTCAGTCTTTTGGAATTCAATTAACATATCAGCTAAAGGTTTCATCTTAACGAACCATTGTTTTGAAAGTCTTGGTTCAACAATAACTCCAGTTCTTTCAGAATGACCTACTGAGTGAATCATTTTTTCTATTTTAGGACAAAGTCCAGCTTCTTGCAAATCTTTAACAACAGCTTTACGGCATTCAAATCTATCCATTCCACAATATTTTCCTGCCATTTCATTCATATGACCATCTTCAGTCATACAAATTGGTCTATCTAAGTTGTGTCTAATACCTACTTCAAAATCGTTTGGATCATGAGCAGGAGTAACCTTAACAACACCAGTTCCAAAATCAATATCAACATATTCATCACTAATAACTGGAATAGTAATGTCAGTTCCAGGAATAATTACTTTTCTGCCAATATATTTTTGATATCTTTTATCATTAGGATGAACCATTAATGCTTGATCGGCAAACATTGTTTCAGGACGTGTTGTGGCAATTTCAAGTCCACCATCACCATCAACAAATGGATAAATGAAATGATAGAATGCACCTTCAATATCTTTATATTCAACTTCTATATTAGATAAAGCTGTTCTACTTTGAACATCCCAATTTATTATCTTTTCACCACGATAGATTAAACCTTCATTATACATTTTAACAAATATTGTGTTAACTGCTTTGTTTAATCCAGCATCTAATGTAAATCTTTCACGAGTATAGTCTACACTAATACCTACTTTTTCCCATTGTTCGTGAATGATTCCACCGTATCTATTTTTCCAATCCCAGCAGTACTCTAAGAATTTATCTCTACCCAAATCATATCGAGTGATACCTTTACTACGAAGTTCTGCTTCTACTTTAGCTTGAGTCGCAATTGAGGCATGATCCATTCCTGGTAAATATAAAGCATCGTAACCTTGCATTCTTTTACGTCTGATTATAATGTCTTGCAATGTTGTATCAAGCACATGTCCCACATGCAACTTTCCTGTGATGTTTGGTGGAGGAATAACTATACAATAAGGTTTTTTAGAAATATCACCAGCTGTGAAATAACCTTTTTCAACCCAAGTCTTATATTTTCCTTCTTCAACAGATTTAAAATCATACTTTGTTGATAAGTCTTTTAACTTCATTTTTAAAATTTTCCTTTCTAATATTTTTGCTCAAAATAAAAGTCCTTAAAAGACTCTTATTTAGATATCTTCTAAGGACGAAAATTTCGCGGTACCACCTTAGTTCAAAGTATAACACTTTGCGCTCCTTTATAGATTAACGCTCTATACACGAATAAAACTACTGTTATTTCATCTTATCTACTCCAAGGCTACCTTCTTAATAGCATCATTTAGTTTTTCACCAGCCAACTAATCTCTACGAATCTACTATTAGTACTCTTCCTTTTCACAATATTTACAAATAATTTTAACACGTTTAAAGGCAAATTGTCAACAACTTTTTATAGAAGAGATACTATAGAATATTACTAACTAACAATATAACTTTAATACATAACATTATCTATTTTTCTTTTCGCGACTATAATATATATCACCATTCAATCTAATTTCTGTTCTAGGTGATAAAGAAATATCTAGTATTTTTACACTTTCTGGAGCTGTTAATCTCTTGTATTGTTGACTATAAAAACGTTTATTAAAATTATAAACATATTCTTTCGCCACATCATTATCCAAATTCATAACTCTTTGCAATAAATACTCAATTCTATCACTAGTATCTCCATTTACTAAAAAGTGATATAAAATAAAATCATTTATTTCATATTTACCAATTATATCTTCAGTAGATTGACTACTACTTGCTAGTTCTGGTGTAATTGGAGTTTCTAAAATCCTCTTTATAACACTACTTACCTCAGGGTATACATCACAATAATAATTAACTACTTCTTTTACCACTGTTTTAGGAAGTCCAGCATTAATCGCATACATTGCCATATGATCACCATTAAAAGTTGACCATCCTAAGGCTATTTCACTCATATCACCAGTTCCTATAACTATAGCTTTTTCCTTATTAGCAATATTCATTAATGTTAAAGTTCTATACCTTGCTTGAACATTTTCGTAAGTTGTATCTTTATTTTCTCTATTTTGTCCAATTACATCAAGTTGAGAAGAAACCATATCATGAATAGGTATTTCTTTATAAGTTATATTAAGTTTTTTCATTAACTCCAAACTATTATTTAAAGTGTTTGCGCTTGTGGCAAAGGATGGCATAGTAAAACCTAGAATATTTTTTCTATCATAACCATATTTATCAAACGCATAGCAAAGTGAAAGTAATGCTAAGGTAGAATCTAGGCCACCACTAACTCCTAACACAACTTTTTTAATACCGATATACTCTAATCTTTTTATAACTGATGCTATCTGAATATTTATAATTTCTTCAAATTCTCTCTTAACCTTGGGAACAAATGGAAACTTGTCCAATTCTTTTTCAAAATGAAATTCATCATTAAGATAAGTAAGATCAAAAGAAACCTTTAAAATGTCAATATCTCTAGTCATGTCCTGAGAACTTTTGTAATAACTATTATTTCTTCTTAAATAATGCAATTTATCAATATCAATATCACCATAAATAACACTACTATCTAAAGATATCTTTTCATCTTCCGAAATAATAGATCCAGCCTCAGCAATTATTTTATGACCACTAAAAACAACTTCACTAGTTGACTCACTAGCATTATTAGAAGCATATATATATGCTCCATTAAACTTAAAACTCATAGTTTTTGTTAGCATTCGACGATAATCACTTTTTCCAATGCATATTGGAGAAGCACTAGGATTAAAAACCATTAAAGCTCCATTTGAAAATAAAGTTTCACTTGGAGACATAGGTGCCCACATGTCAGCACAAATTTCCGCACCAAAAGTAACATCATAAAGTCTATTTTCAAAAATAATCTTTCCGAATGGAATAGTTTCTCCAAACAAATTAACACTTTTTACTTCTTTACTGATCATGCTTCCTGATGCAAACCAACGCGACTCATAAAATTCATTAGTATGTGGTAAAAAATTCTTAGGAACTATTCCTAAAATTTTATTTTTTTGGCTAACGAAACAACAATTATAAATAGCATCATTTATGATAATATAAGAACCAAATATCACAACTCCATCATAATTATTGTTTTTTAAAAAATAATTTATAGCTTCTAAAGAATCTTCATATAAATATTTTTGAAATATCAAATCACCAATTGAATACCCAGGTATTCCCATTTCTGGAAAACAAATTATTGATGGTTTTTTTTCTTCAATTGTATTTAACACTTTTAACATTTCCTTTACATTAAAAAGTGGATCTCCAACTCTAGCAACCGGACTAGCTGCAGCCACTTTCAAAAAACCATGTGAATACATTTTTTCCTCCTTGCTTTTACTTATATAGTTCTTTTTCTTTTATATATTTATCAATTTCAGGTAAAACAAATTTTTCTTCTTTAGTACTGCGATACAAACTACTTGAAATATTATTTACTTTAAACTCATCAAGAAGTATAAAATTATCACGATATTTAGTTAATAACTCATTTTCAGAGATCTTTTTTTCAATGTTACAACCTTTTCTCGGTATGATTAAAAACTTATTTTCGCTAATTAATTTTTCAAACATAATCCATTTATCAATATAATTAAAATTATCAGCACCCAATAAAAAATAGCAATCATCAAATTGTTTTAAAGAATAATATGTTCCTAAAAATTTATCATTTTCTAATTCAAATGTGCTTATTGATGCTCTTTCACCAAGCCTTTCACACACAAGCATAAGCATATTTATCCTATCTACTTCATTTATCAAATTAGCTTTATTATAATAAAGAGATGCTGGTAAAAAGATTAATTTTGATTTAGGGAATCTCTTTAAAACATTTTTTGCAATTTCGTAGTGAGCTACTGTTGGCGGATTAAAAGAGCCACCATAAACTATATTCATATAATCACCACAAATATTATAACATGTTTTCTTTAAAAAATCTTCCTCTATCTTCAAAATTTTCAAATTGGTCAAAACTAGGCGAACCTGGTGAAAACAATATCACGTCAATATTTTCACTAAAAAGCTTATCTTTTTCACATAATAATTCTTTTAAATTAGGATAACTTTTTACAATAACATCTTTATTAGAAAAATACTTTAAAAGTTCTTCTCTATTTTGACCATTTACAATAACTTCTTTTACATTTTTTAATGAATCATTGATAATATTATAATCATCTTCTTTTTTCTCGCCACCGCAAACAAGCAAAATTCGTTTCTTATCAAAAGAATTCAAGGCACTTTTCAAAGCCATAAAATTCGTTGCCTTTGAATCATTATAGACTTCAATATTATTTCTTACCATGAATCTCTCTAAGCGATGTTCTATGCCATTAAAGGTAGAAATACCTAACTTTATCATACTAGGAATAGTGCCATAACAATAAGTTACAGCAATGCTTGCCAAAACATTTTCTAAGTTATGGTTTCCTAATAAAGATATTTCTTTTAAAGAAATAATTTTATGTTGATTAAAGTATATATAATTTTTATCTATAAATACTCCATTACCAGTTTTATTCGCTGAAAATGGTATTTTGTAACAATCATAATTTCTCACCAGTTCTTTTAATAACTCATTATCATAATTGTAAATTAAAAAATCATTGTGTTCAATATTTTTAAGAAGATTAAGTTTTGCTTTTATGTATTTATTATAAGTATCATGATGTTCAAGGTGATTGCTATATAGGTTTGTTATAACATAATATTTAGCTTTAAATTTAGATAAATATTCATTCATATAACTTGATGCTTCTATTATCATATCTTTACGACTATTAATAAAATCAAACAATGGATAGCCAATATTTCCACCTAGGTCTACAGATTTTCCTAATATGTTTTTTATAAGACTAACTGTCGTGCTTTTTCCATTACTACCAGTAACAACTATTAATTCTTTATTTTTGTTACTGCATCTATAATAATATTCTAGGTCACTAACAACTTCAATTCCTTTTGAAATTGCTTCTAAAATTAATGGATGTTCATTTTTAAAACTACCACTTTTAATAACCAAATCTATTTTATCCATAGACACATATGTTTTATTAGCATAATCATCATAAATTATATAATCTTTTTCAATCTTATCTAAGTATTTGGCAATGCTTTTATTACTTATCCCATATCCAAGCAAAAGAATCATAAAGCCTCCTAATAAAATTTATATCCTAAATATATACCTATTGTCCCCATAACTATTGCAACAATCCAAAAAATTAAATCTATTTGCCATTCTTTTAATCCTTTTAATTCAAAATGATGATGAATTGGAGTCATTAAAAACAATCTTTTTCCTTTTGTTTTTTTAAAATAAGCAACTTGAATTATTACAGATAATGTCTCAACAATAAACACAAATCCAAAAATCAATAATAATATTTCCATTTTCAATAGAATAAACATACTAGCAATACTTGCACCGATTGCTAAAGAACCTACATCTCCCATAAAAAGTTTGGCAGGGTGAAAGTTGTAACACAAAAAGCCAATGATTCCCCCAACCAAACTAATGGCAAAGGAGCTTACATTACTATCTTTGTAATATCCTAAAACAAACACTCCCAAAAGGACAATAATAGTAAGTCCACTTGCTAATCCATCTAAACCATCACTTAAGTTTACAGCATTAGAACTAGATACTAACATTAGTACTACTAAAAATATATATAGCCACTTGATATCAAAATTTTGCTTAAATATCCTAATATTTGTATTTCCGACTGTTTTAATATATAAAATAGCATATAAAAAAGCAAAAACAATTTGAAGAAACAACTTGGTATTAGGTTTAATACCGTTGTTGTTCTTTTTAATAATAATTAGTCCGTCATCTAAAAATCCTATCAGTCCAAAAGACACAATTGGAAACAATAATAAAATTAATTTATTCAAATTAAAAGAATCATCTTTTGTAAAATAAATTAAATATGAAAAGATTGTTGAAAGAATAATAAATATCCCACCCATTGTTGGGGTACCACTTTTTGTATAGTGGGATGTTGGTCCTTCTTTTCTTACACTTTGAGAAAACTTTATTTTTCTAAATAAAGGAATAAAAAAAACTAACAATACTATACTAATTAAAAAACTAGTTATATAGACATAAAAATAATTATTCACTTATAACATTCCTTTCACGTTATGAATTAATATTAAGATATTTTTCTACTGCTTTTCGATCATTAAACTCAATTTTTTTACCATCTAAAATAATATAATTTTCATTTCCTTTTCCTAATATTGCTATACTATCATTAGTCTTAGCTATATCTAATGCTACTCTAATAGCTTCCCCACGGTTTTCAATAATTGAATAATTATTGGTTTTACACCCTGCTTTCATTTCATTAATTATGTCAAGTGGTCTTTCCCCTCTTGGACTATCCATAGTGAAAATTACATAATCACTAAGGTCTGTAGCAATTCTTCCCATTATTGGTCTTTTTTCCTTATCTCTATTCCCACCGCAACCTAAAACTGTTATTAAGTTATTACTCTTAACACTATTTATATATGATAAAACTTTTAAAACACCATCTGGAGTATGAGCAAAGTCAACATAAATGTTTTTACCATCTTTTTCAATGATTTCCATACGTCCATCAACCACAATATCTCCTTTCAAAAATGAAAACACCCTATTATCAAATAAATTTTGTGTCTTCAAAATCGCTAAGAAACCAGTTATATTATAAACATTGAATTCGGCTAACATTTTTGTCTCAACCACATATTCTTTATTATTAATCTTTACTTTAAATTTAGTATAATTATTTCCAATAACAATATCATCCATTTTAAAATCTGGACTATTTTTACCAAAAGTAATAATCTTTCCATTAGCAATACGATATAAAAAATCAAAATCATTAGTTTCCGTATTAATTATTGCATATTTATGACAACCAGTTAAAAATAACCCTTTAGTATATAAATAATCATCATAAGTTTTATGAAAATCTAAATGATCACTAGTAACGTTTGTTAACAAAACTGTATGAAAATTTAATCCCCATACTCTAAGTAGTTTTATGGCATGAGAACTAACCTCCATAATAACATATTTTATTTTTTGCCTTCTAGTTTTTTTAAAGATTGTATAGATTTCTAATATAGATGGAGTAGTATTATTAGTTTCATAATATTCGTCGTTTATATATGCACCATTACTACCAATCAATGTTACTCCTTTTTTTAATGTTCTTAAATATTTATAAAAAAGAGATGTTGTGGTAGTCTTTCCGTTTGTTCCTGTAACCCCAATCAATTTTATATTTTTACTAATATCATGAAAAAATCTTTTAGCATCATTTGCTAGTTGTTTTCTAACATTAACTGCTTTAATATAATTGATATTTTTGTGATAGCAACCACTATTAATATTACCATTATAAATTATAGTTTTTGCTCCATTATATATTGCCTCTTCAATATACTCATTACCATCACTATTTTCACCTTGAATAGCATAAAACACATCATTCTTCTTAACATTTTTTGAATTACTACATAAAGCCCCTATATGATGATTGCAATTTAAACTAACATTTGGATATAACCTACTTATTTTCATTTTTTTAACCTCGTTATATTATATTAAGTGAAAAAACATTTAATAACCAATAACTGCAAATAAAAAACATAGCAATCACTTGCTATGTTAGTTTTGTCTATTAAAATTTTTTTCTCCAAAGTCCATGTAAATTGCAATAAGCATATACACAAACAACATCATCATTATCACTTATATAAAATTCAGCAACAGGTGCGCAATTAGCATTTAATGTTTTTCTTTGGCATCCTTCTTTTGTTACTAATAGTATCCATTCAATCAAGTGAGCTTCAGTCATTGGATGTAGAGTACTGCCAACAGTAACAGTAATTTTTCCATTTTCTTTTAAAACTTCAGGCACATGTTTTTCTTTTGAAGCATCAGTTGTATTAGGTACTATTTCTTCCATTTTTTCTCCACAGCACATAACTCTAACACCAGAATCTTTTACATGTGTAATGATATTACCACAATGTTTACAAACAAAAAATTTTTTTTCTTCCATATTTTCCTCCAGATACATCATATTTTACATTTTAAATTATATTAATAATAATATTTTTTGTCAAATAAAATGCAACTTTTTTTATCCTAAAACAACATCTAACACCATCATAATAACAAAACCAATCATTAAAGCCCAAGTACCCCAATGAGGATTATCTTCCATTTTAGCATCCGGTATTAAATCTTCAGCAACTACGAAAATCATTGCTCCAGCCGCAAAAGCTAATAGCCATGGTTGTAGTTGAGTTAATTGAGAAGCTAAAAAATATCCCATAATTGCAGCTACTGGTTCAACTACACCACTACCAGTTCCATATAAAAATGCTTTAGTATTGCTGTTAGTTTCAATTCTCATTGGTAAAGCTACGGCGGCTCCCTCAGGAAAATTTTGAATAGCAATTCCAATAGCTAACCCTAAAGCAGAAATATAAGAACCCATATCACCTAAAATACTCGCTGCTCCAAAAGCAAAGCCAACTGCTAAACCTTCAGGAATATTGTGAAGTGTAACAGCTAAAAATAATTTTGTTGATTTTTTTAATTGATTTTTAGGTCCTTCTTCTAATTGTGTACCTTTATGAAAATGAGGGACAACTTTATCAAGAAATACTAAAAATACACCGCCCAAAATAAAACCAATTGCTACTGGCATCACTTTCAACTTTCCATAATCACTAGCACCATCAAGTGCAGGGATGAGCAGCGACCAAATAGAGGCAGCAATCATTATTCCTGATGCAAAACCTAAAAACAATGTATTTGTTTTAGGAGATATGTCTTTCTTAAAAAAATATACTAGTGTAGAACCTAAAGTTGTGGCAATAAAAATGATACTAATTCCTAAGATTGTTATCTGTATTTGATTCATAAAACACCTTCTCTTCATTTATATTATATTCCTTTTCTTATAAATGGTCAAAAATAATGAGAATTTTTTTAAATAAAAAAACGTTTTTATTTTGCGTTTTCTTTGATTATAATATATAATGAAGATGATTATAGGAGCTAGTATGATTAATTTATCAATTTTTGAACTTGCCAATGATTCACTATCAACAATCATATTCTTTGCGTTGGGTGGATTAGGATTATTTTTTTATGGAATGTATTTAATGAGTGCCTCGCTTAAAAATATTGCGGGACCTAAACTAAAAATGATTGTTCAGAAAACAACTAGTAATCCTTTTAGAGGAATGTTAGTTGGTTTATTTATAACCCTAGTAGGACAATCATCAAGCGCTACTAGTGTTATTGTTATTGGACTTATGAGCGCGGGTTTATTATCATTTACACAAGCTGTTCCAATTTTATTAGGAGCAAACATTAGTACTACAATAACCGCTTTTATAATTGGTATTAATTTAGCTAATTATTCATTACCAATTGTCTTTATCGGAGCTTTAATTATATCTTTCATCGAAAGAAGAAAAATTAAAGAAACTGGTGGATTAGTACTTGGTTTAGGTTTACTATTCTTAGGTTTAGACTTAATGGGTACTGGTCTAAAAGAATTTGGCGAAATGCCATTCTTTGAAAGCATGATTGCAACACTATCTGGAACTAAAATTTTAGGTTTCCTAGTTGGTGTATTACTAACTGCAATAATTCAATCTTCTAGTGCTTTTATTGGAATTTTACAAAAACTATATGATGCTGGTGTTTTACCACTTGCAACTACTATTCCGTTAATACTTGGTGCAAATATCGGTACTACTATTACTGGTATTCTTGCAAGCCTTGGATCTAACTATGAAGCAAAAAAAGCGGCAGCTTCCAATGTTTTATTTAAACTTTTTGGAGCCATAGTCTTTTTAATATTTATTAATCCTATTACTACTTTATCACTTAAAGTTAATAGTGCCTTATTCGGTGAAAGTAATAATATGTTAATGCTTGCTTTAATACATATGGCATTTAATGTATTTACTACTTCTTTGGTTCTAATATTCTTGAAGTACTTTATCAAAGTCATCAACAAATTCTTGCCAGAAAAAGATATTCATTCAGATATCAGTGCTAAATTACTTAATTATGATTTATTAGTTGAATCTCCAGTATTAGCGTTAGAAAGTGCTAGGCGCTCAATAATTGATATGTCTAAGAATTCCTTAGAAATGATTATCTGTGCTAAAGAATATTTAAATGATAATAATATTGAATACTTTAATAAATGCTTTTCTCTTGAAGACAAAGTTGATACATATAATCATTTAATACATGATTATTTAATGCAACTGCATACTAACTCAATGTCAACTAGACAAAGCATCTTCCAAGCCGTTTATATAGATACAATTAGAGATTTAGAGCGTATCGGAGATCATGCTACTAACTTAATTGAATTTCTAAATGACCGCTATGAACAAAAAATCGAAATGGATAAAATAACTTTTGATAATTTGAATAATTTCTTTGACATCATCGTAACACAAGTTGCTAATTCTATTAAAGCTTTTGAATGTCAAGATGCAACATTAGCACATGAAATTATTAAAACCGAAGCATATGTAGATACTCTTGAAAGAAAGTATCGTCAAATTCAACTTACTAATATTGACAAAGCAAAAAGTATTTTATATGATATTCACTATGTTGACATATTATCTAATCTTGAACGTGTTAGTGACCATTGTAATAACATTGCTGAAAACATCATAGATCCATTCTATATGAAGAAAAATGAAAAAATTTTAGATTAGTTTAAAAAGCGCTTCAAGCGCTTTTTTAATTTGTATATAAAGTAACATATCCATCTTGAACTATTTTTTCTCCAGCTTCAGGACTTTGAGCAATTATAGTATCCCCATCACCAACAATTTTAAATTTATAATAAGGATGGAAACCAATACTTTTTCTATTTTTTCCAACATAATCATCAACTGTATATATAAATTTATCAACCCACCAACGAGCTTCACGCTGTACTCCACCATTTTGTTTTTGAACATTTAAAATAGTTAAGGACTCAGCTATTAATTCTTTTACTATTGGTGCGGCAACTGTACCACCATATTGAATACTAGCTTTAGGACTATTAATAGCAAAATAAGCACTAATCTGTGGATCATTCATAGGAGCAATTCCTAAAAATGATAATATATATTGATTAGACAAATAGCTACCATTTTGCGATATTTGAGCAGTTCCTGTCTTTCCACCTACTCGATATCCTTCAACATATGCACCTCTTCCTGTTCCTAAAGCTACAACTCTTTCTAAAGCATCCCTAACTATAGCACTAGTCTCTTCACTAATAACCCTTCTAACTAACTCAACTTCTTCTCTAAAAACTAGTGTAGAAGTATTAGGAATTCCAAATCCTTTTAATATATAAGGACGATTTAAATTCCCACCATTAACTGCAGCATTTGCGGCATTAACTAATTGTATTGGTGTTACTGAATTTCCTTGACCAAAAGCACTTGTAGCTACCTCAACATTGCCAATTTTGCTTTCATTAAACACTATTCCAGTAGATTCGCCAAGCAAATCTATCCCTGTTTTTTTACCAAAACCAAATTCCTTTATGTATTTAAACAATTTTTCTTTTCCTAATTTTAATCCAATTGATACAAAGCCTGGGTTGCATGAATTTTGAATTACCTCAAGATAAGTTTGTTCACCATGTCCACCAGCCTTCCAATCACGAATTCTTGTTCCATCAACAACTGCATATCCTGGATCGTAAAAATGATCAGTTGTTTTAAATACCCCCTCTTCAAGTCCTGCTGAATATGTAACTATTTTAAAAGTTGATCCTGGTTCAAATGACATCCATATTGGCAAATTTCTATTATATATAGATTCATCATATTTTTGATAATCTACTAAATCAAAATTAGGTCTAGACGCTATTGCCAAGACTTCAGATGTTTTTGGTTTCATTACTAAACCAATAATTTCCTTTGAATCATAATATGCTAAGGCATTATCCATTAATCTCTCTAAAGTAATCTGAATATCAATATCAACTGTCAAATACAAATCTAGCCCTGAACTTGGTGTAGTATATTCACCTGTTAAATCACCAATTTTATTGCCATGAGCATCAGTAAAAATATTTTGCGATCCAAAATTTCCCATCAAATAATCATCATAAATATATTCTAAACCTGTAATACCTTGATTATCACTTCCTACTATTCCTAATACATGAGCTAAAGTATTACCATATGGATAATACCTAATAACATCTCCAGAAATATATACACCGTCTAAATCAGCAGCAATAACTCTTTTTGCCTCTTCAAGAGTAATATTTTTGCCTTCTGGTTTAATTATTTCCACAGAAACATTTTTTTCAAAATGTTTTTTCATTTCACTTGGCGATACTTTTAAAATTGTTGATAAAGTATTAATTACATACTCTTTATTCTTAACTTGTTTTGGTATTATAGAGATTGTTGGAGCTATCGTATTACCTACAATTAATTTCCCATTTCGATCATATATCTTTCCTCTTTTAGCACTTACAGGAATATTTCTAGTCCATAAATCAAAAGCTCTTTCAATATATACTTCTCCTTTTACTAATTGAACATATCCTACTCTTAATAAAATAGCTATAAATCCAATTATACAAACATATAAAACAATAAAAGTTCTCTTTCTAATTATTTTCATATTATCACCCAATACATTATATTTAAAAATAAAAAAAAAAGCACTCCGGAGGGGGGTGGAAGTGCTTTTCAAGAAGGAAGAGTGCAAACTTTTTGCTATGGATGGCAGTTATTAGACAAAATTAACAAAGCATGAAAAGGTATTCTAATCAACAATTACTTTTTTTAGTTTGTTAATAATGAAAAGCTGTACATCCCCAGATTTAAAGCAAAATTCTAACTTCTTTTTATAAAAACTAATCATAGTTCATCCCATTCCATAATTGTTTTTATAGGGATTAGAAATCTCATTAAATCATACATTCATTGTTATTAACTACCATCAATAGCAAAAAGTTTGCGTGGTAAATTTATTTCACTTTAAGTGTTATAAATTTCATTATTAAATCAAGACATTGAAACCAATTGTCCGATTGTGCAGATTCCAACAACATCTGGATCATCATCATCATCTTCAACGATAACAACCTTTTTATTTGTTTCACATCCGCCGATACTACTAATTGTGCCTAATTCAGTATAAACATTTTTACCCTTTAAAACGATTTTTCCTGAAGCACCAAATTCTTGCGTTAATTCACCAACATTACCAAGTTCTGTACAACCTTCATTGTCATAACTTTCTGGAACAACTATAATTTTTCCATTTACGCCATATAGGCCTATCATCTCTTTTAAATAGAACAATGTTTCTTCCCCACTTCCATCAGATTTTTCCACAACTACTCTAAGCGTATTATCAGCATCCCCAACGTTAGAACCAGAAATGTCACTGGCATTAACTTTTGTTAAGCCACTTTGCAATGTTAGTACAACTGCAAATAGACTAACCAATAAAGTCACGATAAATAAATACTTTGCTTTTCCTATAGTTTTCATTTCAATTACCTCCCTACTACTTCAAAAGCAAGTACATTATAGACAATTTAAAATAATTTGTCAAATATTACCAATCGCAATTTTTGAGCGTTTTTCACTTTTTTTCCTAAAAAAACAAAAAAACCTTTAAAATTTTAAAGGTTTTTGACTGTTTTTATATTTTTTTACAATTTGCAACTTTTTAGAACATAAACTATATACTTTAAAGTAGAAAATTCGTCTAATTTTTGTAAATTTTCCTTATTTGGGGATAAAATGTAATTATTTGTATATTCTAAGATATTTGAAACTTTTTCACTTAATTCCTGATCTTTAAAATTATCTTGATAAAAAGAATCATAATCTTTAAATGATAACTGACTTAAAGAAACCATATAACAAACAAGTTCTACTTGTGACATAGTATCTAAATCTTTCAATTTTTTAACAACGAAATCATACTTTCCAATTCCAATAGCGGCTGGAAGTAAATATTTCATAGTACGTTTTGTTTCACTTTTTTGAAATGCAAAAGATTCAAGCATTAACATTTGATCAAATGCTAACTCAAAGCACTCTTCAAAACGATTTAAATAGATTAAACTACTCATAATATTAAAGTTTAAATTGGAAATTCTTTTATAATTTGATTCCTTAACTAAAATATCTTTTGCTTTATCAGCATAATACAAGCATTCAGTATATTTTTTATCTTTCCAAGAACGAAATGAAGCAACATAATATGAAAAACCTCCGTATAACTCTTTAGCTAAGTTATAATCTATTGAATTGCTTTCAAATGTCAATATAAATAGATTGTATATTCCTCTCAAGCTTGGATTATAAAAGTTTTTATATTTTTTCACTTCATTAAATAAGTCTAAATAATTTTGATATAATTCATCAGAAAATTTAGGTGCATTAATCAATATGAATAATTTTAACAACTTGAAAATTGGGTAAACATTATAATTTTGTTCCAATAGTTTTTCAATTTCTGCTAAATACAGTTCATATCTATCATATATCTTATAGTACATATCAAAATATATATCATTACACATATCTTCTAAATTATCTAAAACTTCAATAGGAGTCATTTTTAAATTAAATTTTTCAGATAAAGTTTGTACAATTTGCAAACCTACTTTTTGTTCTTCATTTTTTGCACGTCGATATGAACTAGGCGAAATTCCAATACTTTCTAAATAGTAATCCTTATTAATTAATTCTTCTTTTAACAAAGCATCAAATAATTGAAAAAACATTTTAGTTTGAAGATAATCAGTCAAACTAATTTGTACCATAATTTTAATCACCGTCCCAAGACAACAAAATTAATAAATTGGCATTTTTTGCCTAACAATGTAATAATACACTTTTTTTAGGTGTTTTTCAAGATTTTATAGACATTTTTTTCTATTTTTTGGCATTTTGTTGCCTAAAAATAGCAAAATTTTATATTAAACAAACTTCTTTTTTTGTTACAGATTTTTATAAATATGAGCTGTTATTATCGTATAACTATAAGAATTTATAGTTATAATTATATTATTCTTACTACAATAAAAATTTTTACCTTGTCTTTTTATTTTGCAATCACTATCTAATATTAATCTTTTACAAAATTCACATGGTTCTTCTTCAGCTAATACACTTTTTAAGTTTCGCTTTAATCTTTCTAGTCCCATTATTGTAGTATGTATTTTTTTCATATTATCAATTAATTCATTTTTTTCATTCATTTTGTTCCTCATATTTTTGTAAAAAAGAAAGTGATAAATAATCATTTTCTAATTTTCTAATTTTATCTCTTTCCTTGATCGTATGGTTGTCCTTCGGCTTTTGGTGCACGTGACTTTTTAGATGTTAAAACTAAAACTATCATACAAACTATATATGGAAGCATCTTATAAACAAATTGCGGAATGCCTAAAGTTCCTGAATATATTATAGCAACAGTTTGACATAAACCAAACACCAAGGCAGCCAAAAGAATTTTTATTGGTTTCCATTGACCAAAAATCATAACAGCTAGGGCTAAAAATCCAAATCCAGTAACACCATATTTAAAGTCCCATTGTCCAGCAGATTGAACAATATAAGCAAATCCACCCAAACCTCCTAAGATTCCTGATATACTAACGCCTAAATATCTTTCTTTATAAACGTTAATTCCTACAGAATCAGCTGCTTGTGGGTGTTCTCCACATGACATTAATCGTAAACCACCACTAGTCTTAAACAAGAAAACATAACTAGCAAAAGTTGCAACCAACATGAATATTAGGAAAATTCCAACATTACCATCATAACTAAACATATAGATTTGACGAGTATAATCAACTTGTGAAGATGGAGTCTTAGTGTACATTCTTGCAATAACTACAGCTAATGCTGTACTCATTATATTTAAGGCTGTACCAGTAATTGTCTGATCGGCTTTAAATTTTATACACGCTATTCCTAAAAGCATTGAAAATAACCATCCTGATATCATTGAAGCTATAATTGAAACTATTACGTTCAAAAAATTAGGACAATTTGCTTTTGATAAAACTGATGTAACAATAGCACCAGCTAATGCTCCAATAACCATAATGCCTTCTAAACCTAAGTTAATAACACCACTACGTTCAGAAAACATTCCACCAAGAGCTACAAGTGCTAAAACGGTAGTAAAAACTAATGTGTATTCTAATACTAGTGGCATTCTTTTTCACCGACCTTTTCTTCTTTTACATCAGGATTTTTTTCTGGTGTAGCATTATTTGCTTCAGCAAGCTCTTTTTTTCTATTTTGAATTTTAGTAATAGTAAGTCTAATAAATAGTGAAAATGCACATAAATATATTATTAAAGATGAAATTAAATCTCCAATTTCCTTACTATAATATGTAGTATCTAAGTATCCTCCACCAACATTAATATGAGTTATTAATAAAGATGAGAAAATTGAACCAATTGGATTTAGACATCCTAAAAAGGCAGCAGCAATTCCATTAAATCCCATTGCTGGAAGTGAAGTTTGTTTTGTTGCTGAATAAACTTCGTATCCAGTCAAATAAAAACATCCTGCAGCAATACCAGCTAATGCACCAGAGATTGCCATTGTAATTATTAAATTACGTTTATAATTCATACCAGCATATTTAGCTGCATCTTTGTTATTACCAGTAGCTTTTATTTCATAACCAAATTTAGTCTTATTCAATATAATTCTAACTACTATAGCTAAAATAATAGCAATATAAAAGGCAACAGTTACATATTTATATCCACTTAACATTTTATCAAATCCAAGTGTTGGTAAAAGGGAACTTTTTGGAAGAATAAAACATTCAGCCAAATTCTCATTATACATAATTCCAGCTTCAGGACCAGCTACGAAATTAAGTAAATACAATCCAATCCAATTAAACATTATAGAAGTAATAACTTCATTAACACTTAAAAACGCCTTAAAAAAGCCAGGAATTATTCCCCAAAGAGCACCACCAATAGCTGAAAGTATTAAGCATACATACCATGGAGCCTTTAGGAAAAATGCACCTAAAAATGCAAACATTGCACCAATTACATATTGTCCAGGAGCACCAATGTTAAATAAACCACATTTATAGGCAAAAATTATTGATAAGCTACAAAGTAATAATGGTATCGCATTAACTAATACTGAACCAACTCCTCTTTGCCATTTTGGAGCATTAAATCCACCCTTTAAAATGGAGGCAATAGCTTCGGCTGAATTTGGAGCATTAACTATTACTATAACAATTATACCAACTAGTAAACCAATAATAACACAGATTACAGAAGATAAGAAATTCTTAAAAGCATCAGTAGTTAAAAACTTTTGTAATCCACTTTTTTCTTGTTTACCTTTTACAAAGAAATCTCTAATTCTATTTCTAAGATTTGAAAAAACACTTTTAATTTTATCTTTGAAAGTACTATTCATGGTTTTCACCTACATTTCTTTTAGCACCAGCCATATATAAGCCTAATTCTTGAACAGTAGTAGTTTTTGGATCTAACTCACCAACTATTTCTCCTTCATACATTACTAGTATTCTATCAGACAAATCCATAACTTCATCTAATTCAAGTGATACCAATAAAACAGCCTTCATACTATTTCTTTGAGAAACAATTTGTTTATGAATATACTCTATAGCACCTACATCTAATCCACGAGTAGGTTGAACAGCAATCAATAAATCAGGATTTTTATCAATTTCACGAGCAACGATAGCTTTTTGTTGATTTCCACCTGACATAGAACGACAAATAGTTATTGGTCCTTGACCACTTCTAACATCGTATTGTTCAATCAATTTTTCCGCGTATTTTCTAATATTTTTTCTTCTTAAAAAGCCTTTATTTACAAATTCTGGTTCCCAGTATTTTTGTAACACTAAATTATCTTCAAGAGAATAATCTAACACCAAACCATGTTTTTGACGATCTTCAGGGATATGACTCATACCATCTTTAGATCTTTCTCTTATTGGAGCATGAGTGATATTTTTTCCTTTTAATAGAATTTCACCACTTTTTACTTTATCCAAACCAGATAATGCATGGATAAACTCAGTTTGACCGTTTCCATCAATACCAGCTATACATACAATTTCACCTTGACGAACATTAAAACTAACATTTTTAACAGCTTCGCCTTTATGAATTTTTGAAGCCACAGAAACGTTTTTAACTTCTAAAACAACTTCTCCTGGAGTTATTTCTGGCTTTTGTACTGAAAATTCAACTTTACGTCCAACCATCATTTCAGATAATTCTTCTTTTGTTGTATCAGCGACATTAACAGTTCCAATACATTTACCTTTTCTTAAAACTGTACATCTATCAGCAACACTCATAATTTCATTTAATTTATGTGTGATGAAAAGTATTGATTTTCCTTCAGCTGCTAAGTTCTTCATTATCTTCATTAACTCATCAATTTCTTGTGGAGTTAATACAGCAGTGGGTTCATCAAAAATTAATATATCATTATCACGATATAACATCTTCAAAATTTCTACTCTTTGCTGCATACCAACAGTAATGTCTTCAACAACTGCATTTAAATCTACTGATAATCCGTATTGTTCTGAAAGTTTTTTAATTCTTTCAGCACCTTTTTTTCTTTCAATAAAACCATATTTCGTAGGCTCAGCACCCAAAATAATATTATCTAAAACTGTAAATATTTCTACTAATTTAAAATGTTGATGCACCATACCAATATGAAGAGCAGTAGCATCATTAGGAGAGTTGATAATTACTTTCTTACCATCTTTTTTGATGTAACCTTCTTCAGGTTGATATAAGCCAAATAAAACACTCATCAAAGTAGATTTACCAGCACCATTTTCACCAAGTAAGGCATGAATTTCACCTTTCTTTAGTTGCAATGTAATATTATCGTTGGCCACAATTCCAGGAAATTTTTTGGTAATGTTAATCATTTCAATTACATAATCACTCATTTTTTTCCACCTTTGCTCACAATTAACTATATTATAACACAACAATTACAAAAAAAAAAGAAAAAAATTAGGGTTAGAAAAATTCCTAACCCTTAATTTTATCATTATTTAATTGATCCACCAACGTTTTCGTTCTTAATTGTAACTTTTTCGTTAATTAAGCTTTCAACTGTTGCAGTAGTATCAGCAGAAATTTTAACATTTCCACTTCTAATAGCAGCGATTACTTTATCATAATCAGCTATAGTAAAGTTCTTCATTGTCCATGTAGCACGTGGTAAACCAACGAATTCTTTATTAGTATCAGTCTTTAATCCGTAAGTTAATACTTTTCCGCCAACTGTCCAATCGCCATAGAATTCATCTAAACAAGCAACTGTTGCATCAGTTAAACCTTTCATAGCAGAAGTTAAAACTGTAGCTTTAGTAACTGTCTTACTTTGGTCTGTGTCAACACCGATTAATTTATGATTTTCTTTACCAGTAATAGCATCAACTACAGAAGTGTAGATTCCACCACCACATGCGAAAATAGTTTGGCAACCATCTTGAACCCATTTGTCCATTGCTGCTTTAATAGTAGCATCACCAAAGAATTGTCCACCATAAACATACCATAAATCAACATTAACATCTTTTTCTTTTGCAGCTGCAGCGATACCTTGAACATAACCTAAACCGAAACGTTGAACTGCAGGAACAGCCATACCGCCTAAGAAACCAAGTTTAGTTTCGCCATTTTTAACTGCTGCATAACCAGCAAGATAACCAGCTTCTTCTTCTTGGAACACGATAGATACTACATTACTAGAAATGTGTTCTGGATTGTTAGCATCTTTTAAAGTAGTTCTATTACCTTTTTCATCATGATTATAGAATTGATCTTCTATATCCCATTGAGAAACGTCTAATGCGATAAATTTAACATCTTTATATTCATCTTGAACTTCATAAATTGCACCAGCAAATGCATAACCAGGCATTACAACAACTTTTGCACCTTTTTTAATTGCTTGTTCAATTTTTGCTACTCTTTCAGCAGTTGAGTCACCAGTTGGTTTGTAATATGCATAAGTTTTGTTATTTTTCTTTGCATATTCTTTTACAGCTTCCCAAGTAGTTTGATTAAAAGATTGGTCAGTGATATCACCATAGTCTGTAATCATTGCGATTTCACTACTTGAGTTACCACCACAGCCAACAAATAAGAAAATAGCTAAAACAGCTAATAAACTTAAAAATAATTTTTTCATGTTTTCCTCCATATTATTTTTATGTCGTGTTATATCACACACATTTAATTATATCAAAGACAATTATATTTTGCAATCTTTTTTTATTTTTTATACAAAATTTGTAAAATATATATTAAAAAAATAATTCAATAAATTTTAAAAGAGAAGTATTAATTTGCTTCTCTTGTGTTTGGGGGGGTAAAAATTTAGGATTAAAAAAAATTAATCATATATAAATTTAAAACATAACATTAATGTTTTATATTTAACTAGAAATTAGTAGGTTGTGGTTGAACAGGTTTTGGTAATGGTCTTAACATATCTATGTCCTCCTATAATTTTTCAATAATTCTTAATTTTGCACTGTGTGCTCTATTGTTTTCTTCTAATTCTTTTTCACTAGCTGTTATTACCTTATTATTAATAAGTTTATACTCTTTAGTAATTTCTGTATCTTTAATAGGTAAACCTCTTAATGTCTTCACTTCAACTTTTTCTTTAAAAGTATGCTTACATATTCTATCTTCTAATGAATGAAAAGTAATTACTACAATTCTGCCACCAGGTTTTAGCATTGTTAAAGCATCTGATAAAGATTTTTCAAATACATTTAATTCATCATTAACAGCTATCCTCAAAGCTTGAAAAACTTTTTTAGCAGGATGACCTCCCGTTCTTCTTGCAAAGGCTGGTATAGCTTTTTTTATAACATCTACTAATTCAAATGTCGTTTCAATTGGTTTTTTGTTTCTTGAAAGTACAATTTCTTTAGCAATGTTTCCACTAAATCTTTCTTCACCATATTCATAGAATATTTTTCTTAAAGTTTCGAAAGAATAAGTATTTACAATTTCATATGCTGTAAGTTCTTGTTCTTGATTCATCCTCATATCCAACCTTGCATCATAGTTATAACTAAAACCACGATCTCCAGTGTCAAATTGAAAAGATGAAACACCTAAGTCATATAAAATTCCATCAACTTTGTCTACATGAAAATTTTCAAGTTCATGCTTAATATTAACAAAGTTAGTTTCAATAATTGTGTAGTTGCTTGATATAGCTGATAATCTTTCACGCCCTTTACAAATGGCGTATATATCTTGATCAAAGCAATATAAATGTCCTTCACTAGACAATCTATGCAATATCTCACTTGCATGGCCAGCGCCTCCCATCGTACAGTCAACGTAAATGCCATTAGGCTTTATGTTTAATCCTTCTATTGCTTCTTCTAGCAATACTGGAATATGTTTATCATTTTTTAGTTCAATCATAAAGCTAATCTTTCACTTATTTCATCTAGTTGATCACGACCAGATTCAATAATCTCCCATTTATCTTTTGCCCAAATTTCAATTACTGGTCCAGCACCAATAATAACACATTCTTTTTTGATGCCAGCATAATCTATTAAAATATTATCTATATTTATTCTACCTTGACTATCTAATTCTTTTTTAAAAGCGGATGACATGAAATATCTATTAAATTGTCTATTCTCACTGCGGTTAAATGGAAGTGTTGCTATTTTTTCAACTAATTGTTCCCAATCAGACATTTTGTATAATGATATACAATTCTCAATACCTTTGTTAATAATAACTTCAGTACCAAGTTTTTTTCTGAATTCTTGAGGAATTACTAGTCGACCTTTTTCATCGATATTAAATTGATATTGACCTATAAACATAGCAACCTCCACATTCCCCCACTTCCTCCCACTAATATTGTATAACAACTTCAAAATAAATGCAAGCATTTTTTTATTTTTTTTAATAATCATATAAAAAAATAAAAAGCACTTAACATAAAGTGCTTTTATTTAAAATAATTATAATTATAAAATTATAACTACCCTATTAAATTATTCAGCTTTTTCAGCTTTTTCAGCCTTCTTAGCTTCTTTTTTGGCAGCTTTTTCAGATTTCTTTGCTTCTTTTTCAGCAGCCTTTTTCTCATCTGCAGTTTGTTCAGCTTCTTTTACTTTGATTTCTTTAACTAATTTACCATCATAGTAACCGCATTCTTTACATACTACGTGAGCTAATTTCATTTCACCACAATTAGGACAAACCATCATACCTGGAGTTTCTAATTTGAAATGACTACGACGTTGACGTTTTCTAGTTTTTGAGATACGTCTTTGAGGAGCTATAGCACCCATCGAAATTTCACCTCTTTGCTAATTATTCTTTTACAACTCTTATTGGTTTTTCTAATAAAATATTTTCCCATACAACATCATATAAATCGATAGTGTTCTTTTCAATTATGCGAACATCTTCATCTTCGTCCATAACTTTATCAAAGACTTCTACAACATTTAAAGATATTGGGTATGCAATAGGTTCTAATGTTCTTGCATCTTGTAAAGTTAATTCTCCTTTTATTGACAAATGAAATTCAAATCTGTTATCCAACAAATGAATAGCAGTACCTTTTACATAGAATTCACTAATATCAATAATATCATCGATACCATTAATATACTCACAAAAATCATATTTTTCTTTGAATTCATATGGTTTTTGAGTGTATTTTAAAAGTTGTTGAAGAGACCATTTCATATATTCACCAATAACTATATTATTGTATCATATTACTCTAACAAAGTCAACTTAAATATTTTTCTATTTTAAACAAAGTCTCAAAAGCTATTTTTCTTCATTCAAATCAAATGTAGACATAAATTTTTTTATGGCACTAGATGCATATAAAAAGCTTTGACTACTAATGTAATCTTTATCTATAATAACAATTCCTTTTATATAGTAAACTAAAACAAAGAAACAAAAGTAATCAAAATAAAAATCATCACTGTAATGAGAAAAATAATTCATTATTATTTCTTTCTTGTCAATATTTAAATCTTCTGTTTCAAGATAAAACTTGACAATATCTAGCGAAGGAATACCAACTTTTGAGTTTTCTAAACTAATTAAGTATTGATGTCCTTCATTATTAATTAAATGATTTAATTTAGGATTATTATGAACGAAAGAATAATTAACACTTCTTTTTTCTTTTATATCAGAAATTAATCTTTTTTGTAACTTTCCCATTGCTTTTTTAGCATCTAGAATATAATGATAATTTTTTAAAATAGTTATACTATATTCATCAAAAGGTCTTGCTTCTAATGTCCTAATAAAAACTTCAATTACATTAAATTTATATTGTAAATATTCATATATATCTTCCATCTTTTTTCGTGAGTTCTTTGGGGATAGTTGTTTTTTATAATAAGTGTTTAAATGCAAATCAATTAATTGATTATTCATTTGACTAGCTTTTATTTCATCTAAAGTCTCAACAGTTGGAAAATATTCCATTAAGTAGTAAAGTTGATTATCTTTTTTAGTAACATATTTACCCATCGTGTTTTGAATTGGATATACAACATTATCTATCCCTTGACTTCTTAAAAAATCATATTTTTCATTTGTATAAAGTGATGTTTTTTTCATAACATAACATTTACCTTCTTCACAAACCAACTTATATGTTTTTGAAGTAATTTTATTATAATTTTGAAATCTTAAGCGGTAATACCCACTAGCACTTTTTATTATTTCTCTTTCATCACTCATTTTATAATGATTCTTTTTTTATCCTTAAAATCCTTATTCGCTTTATCTTTATAAACTCTATCAATGCTGATTTTTTCTTTTGAACAAATTTTTTCAAGTTCTGATTCTTCTTTTGGATAATAAACATGATAACTGCTATATGAACTTCTAATATTAGAAAAATTAGGCTTTACTTTACTATTTGAATTAGTTATTTTAAAATTGCTTTCAACTTTTTCCTCTATATTTTCATCTTCAATAATACTTTCTGCGTCTAATGATTCTTTTTCATCTTGAGGTTCTTCCTCTTCTAAAAAATTGTCATCACGACTTTCTAAAATTTCTTCTAATAATTGATCATATTTTTTATTAATATCTTCTTTTATTTTTTCATCTTCATTATTAGTAGTATTAATTTCAGAAATCTCTTCATCTTTAATTATATTAATACTTTCTGCCGTTACAACATCATCATCATTTTTTTCATTTTGATATTCAATATGTATATTAAATTTGCATTCAATACCATTATTAATAATCTCATTAGCTAAAAAGTCTTCAACTTCGATTTTTTGGATTTGTTTTATATCATCTTTAAACACTACTGTAAAAGGAACAGTTTCTTTAAAATCATAAGTTGTATTTAAATCATCTTTAATATAATTTCCCTTTACATTAACTGAGCCAAGTAATGTATTACCATCTGTTTTATACTCATTAATATCACACATAACATTAACTAGATTTACTAGTCCTTTCAAAGTAACTTTTGCATCACATCTTATTCTCAATTCCATAGATATACCTCACCTAAATAATTATATTCATACAAATTAAAAAGTATAACTAGCAAAGTGCTTATAAAATAAAAAAGCAGTCGAAGCTGCTTTATATTTATTCAAAACTAGAAATGATTGCTATTATTTTATCAAAACCATTTTTTTTCTCTGAAGAAGTTAAAATTACATTGTTAAGTGGTAAATTCAAAATGTTCGAAATGTTTTTGGCTTGTTTCAAAAGTTGAGTAGAACCAACTTTGTCTGATTTTGTCCCCACCACCACAATATTCAAATTCAAATATTTAAGATATTCATACATTAAAACATCATCTTTTGTTGGGCCAACCTTTGTATCAACCAATAAAAAGACTGCTTTTAAGTTACTATTATCAGTTAAATATTCTTCAATATAATCACCAAAACTTTCCCTTGTTGATTGGCTATGACTAGCATATCCATATCCAGGAAGGTCTACCAAGTACATTTTTTGGTCTATTAAGAAAAAGTTTATTGCGCGAGTTTTTCCTGGTTTAGATGATGTCTTTGCAAGCATTTTTCTATTTGTTAGTGCATTAATAAAACTACTTTTCCCAACATTACTTCTTCCAACAAACACAAATTCATTAAGATTATTTTCGTTAGGAAATTGCTTTTTACTTACTGCACTAATTACATATTTACATTCATTAAACATAATATCCTCCAAAAAAATCCTCATAAAGAGGAAGGATTTTGTATTCTGTAAGCCTTGTTCTGTACTTTCAAAAGAAAGTGGTAATCATTTATCTCTGAAATATTCAGCCTTAACTTTAGTTCATTTTCTTAGTTAAGATTCCCCTACCAAAATTTGGGTTTCTAGCTTAAGGGGTTTACCCGTTTCACTACTTTTGTTTCCAAAAGCATCGTCACTGTGGCACTTTATAGGGAGCAAACCATATAAACACTTAGGTTTGTTCCCTGCCATCACGCTCCCACACGTGTCCTAACTTATTTATTAATTAGGCATAAACACTACCGGCATCGCAGCCAGTGCTAGCAAGGACTTTCCTAACGGCATTGCCGCTCGATTACCCGAATACGTTATGATTATACACTAATAATTACTTTTTTTCAAGTTTTTTATGACATAGAAAAAAAGACTCATTAGTTCGCACTAATAAGTCTAACTACTGAAACATTAAAGTAATTAGCTATTTTGACTAAACTATCTAATTGTGGCACTTTAACATTTTTCAACCAATTGAATACTGTTTTAGTATCAACCTCTAAATAGAAAGCTAGTTCTTCTAGTGAATAACCATTTTTCTCTTTTAAAGCACTTAGATTTTTAGCGAAAATAACATTCCATTTAGTTTCAATTTTTTTGTCATCCATATTAATACCTCCACTGATATAAAAAAACAATCATTTTAGGTATAGATGACATAAACATTATATCATTAATTCGAAAATTTTCAACAAATTTTTCGAACAAAATATAATCATTTTATAGAAATATAAATATTATTCCATCATTTCCATAATCTTTATCATTTTTAATAACACTACCATACTTTAACTTATCCTCATAAAACTGTGATGTTTCATTTAACAATTGCGACTTCACTTCACCAGGTAAATATCCATTAATAATTCCTTCACTTTTCATCTTTTTAAGCGATTTTAAAGCATAATTTTTTGATACTGATTTACCAGAAGTTGATCCATATCCAGTCAATATTTTAAACATCTTATCCTTCGTTTTTTTCACTTCAAAGACAATTTTACGCAATTCACTACCAATATCTTTACCTCTAATACCACCGTGAAATTCTTCGTAAACCCTCATAGTCTCCCCTTCCTTTATTTAAACCTGTATATTTTTCAATTCATTGAATTTCAGACAAGCATCATAATTATTAAAAGAATGATAATTATATGTATCTCCATTTCTATAATAATCTTTCTTTTTATCAACCAAAAAAGCAGAATCATAATACTTCTTTTTCATCATTTTTTGCCACTACTTATACTATCACAAATAGATAGTTTATTCAACTTCTTGCGTTTTAAAAGCAATTTGATTAGTATTCAACAATATCAGAATCTTGCAACTTGGCAAGACTATTATCATTTTCAAATTATAATTAATTATTAAATAAAGTAATCTTATAATATTTTTATTTTTTATAAAAAACTAGCAAAAAGTTTGTCTTCTACATATTCTCATATGTAACAATATTGCCTATGAAATTATTTCTTATTTTGCTATTATAATTTCTACATATTTACGGCCAATTGTAAGTATAACTTGTACATAAGTTGCTTAATTAAAAATTTATTTATGATTTTGCCTATCAGTTAAAAATATTTCATTCTTTCTGTTTTAAACCTAATCGTTCTAGAATCAAATCTTCAAAATCTTTTGGCAATCTTAAATTATATTGCTTGATATAATAAGCAAGATTATTGCTCCAATAATATTCATCTGTCTCAAAAAATCGATTATATGTCTTAGAACCTTACCATTCAGCAAGATTATTTATCACAAATACCAGAGCCGATGTTGAGACTGTAAGTCTTAGAACCTTACCATTCAGCAAGGTTATTTATCTCATAAGTGCAGAAATGTTAGAAAGAAAATAAAAAATGTGGACAAACTCGTGTCCACATTTACTTCATTAAATTAATCTAATTTTTCTTCAGTTTCAGATTCTTCTTTTTCAGATTTTTCATCTGCTTTTTTGAAAAGTTTCTTTTCAGCTTTTCCTTCTTTTTTGTCACGTTTAAATTTGATTTTATCAGATTTATCCTTATCTTTTTTATCATTAGCCTTATCTAATGCTTCTTTTTTAGCTAAGTTAACGCGACCTTTATCATCGATATCTGTAACACATACTAGAATTTCATCACCAATTTGAAGAACATCTTCAACTTTATCAATTTTTTCTCTAGCAATTTTAGAAATGTGAAGTAATCCTTCGCATCCTTTCCATAATTCAACAAAGGCACCAAATTTTTCAATTCTAACTACCTTACCAGTATAGAATTTACCAACTTCTGCTTCTCTAGTAATATCTAAAATTCTTTGTGCAGCTTTTTCAATCCACATAGAATCAGTATGCATAATGAATACTCTACCATCTTGTTCAATATCAATTTTAACATTGTTACAATCATTGATAATTTCTGTGATAACTTTTCCACCACTACCAATGACATCACGAATCTTATCTGGATCAATTTTAAACATTTTAACTTTTGGTGCATATGGGCTTAACTCATCACGATAAGTTGGGATTGTATTAAGCATATGACCTAAAATTGTCATACGACCTTTTTTAGCTTGAGCTAATGCTTCTTTAAGAATCTTTTTATTTATACCAGCAATCTTAATATCCATTTGCAAAGCAGTAATACCGTTTCTAGTACCAGCTACTTTAAAGTCCATATCGCCATAGTGATCTTCCATACCTTGAATATCAGTTAAGATAGTATAACTCTTTTCATCTGATATTAATCCCATTGCAATACCAGCTACAGGAGCTTTAATTGGAACACCAGCTGCCATTAAAGCCATAGTACCAGCACAAATAGAAGCTTGTGAACTTGAACCATTTGACTCTAATATTTCAGATACAACACGAATTGTATATGGGAAATCATCTTCGCTTGGAATAACTTGAAGTAATGCTCTTTCAGCTAAAGCGCCATGACCAATTTCACGACGTCCAGGTGAACCATATCTACCAGTTTCACCAACTGAATATGCAGGGAAATTGTAATGGAAAATAAATCTCTTTCCTTCTTCAACTCCAAGTCCATCAATAATTTGGAATTCATTTAATGAACCTAATGTAACAGTACCTAAAGATTGTGTTTGTCCTCTAGTGAATAAAGCAGAACCATGAACTCTATCTAAAACATCAACTCTAGATGATAATGGTCTAATTTCATCAACTTTTCTTCCATCAGGACGAACTTTATCTTCAATAATAAGACGACGAACTTCATCAGCAACTATTGCTTCTAAAATTTGATTAGCAAATTTTATCTTTTGCTCTTTATCTTCATCATTTTTCCATGTTTCTTCTAGTGTAGCAATTGTGTTAGCATTAATTTCATCAATTTTTGCATAACGTTCTAATTTTTCTTCTATAACTACTGCTTTTCTCAAACTGTCTTCGGCCATGCCTCTAACAAGTGAATCAACATCTTCAGGAATACTATATAATTCTACTTCATATTTTTCCTTTCCAACTTCTTTTTGAATTTCTTCTTGGAAAGCAACTAATTTTTTAATTTCATCATGTCCGAACATTAATGCGTCTAACATATCTTCTTCAGACACTTCTTTAGCACCAGCTTCAACCATGTTGATAGCATCTTTTGTACCAGCAACTATTAAATTAATATCTGATTTTTCTAATTCTTCAACTGTAGGATTGATAATAAATTCACCATTTACTCTACCAACTTGAACACCAGCAATTGGTCCATTGAATGGGATATCAGAAATTGTTAATGCTAAAGATGAACCCAACATAGCAGCCATTTGACTAGAGCAATCAGGATTAGCACTCAATACTGTATTAATAACTTGAACTTCGTTTCTAAAACCTTCAGCAAATAATGGTCTAATTGGTCTATCAATCAAGCGTGAAGTTAAAGTTTCATGATCAGTTGGACGTCCTTCACGTTTCAAAAATCCCCCAGGGATTTTACCAGCAGCGTATAATTTTTCTTGATATAACACTGTTAGTGGGAAGAAATCGGCTGTACTGACATTTTTACTAAAAACTGCGGCTGATAATACTGCAGTATCATTAAATCTTACTAAAACTGCACCATTAGCTTGCTTTGCTAATTCTCCAATTTCAACAACAAACTTACGAGTGCCTTGTACATACTCAAAAACCTTTTTTTCACTCATTTACTTTTCTCCTTATAATATGTTCAAAAAGGGTAAAAATTTTACCCTCTTTTTAATTACTTTCTTAAATTTAATTTTGTGATTAAATCACGATAACTAGCAACGTCTTTATTTCTTAAATAGTTTAATAAATTACGACGATGACCAACTTTCTTTAATAGACCTCTTCCAGAATGGAAATCATGAATATGTAATTTTAAATGATCGTTTAAACGATTAATTTCAGCTGTTAAAATAGCAATTTGAACTTCAACAGAACCAGAATCATTAGCATCCTTTCCATATTCAGCGATTAATTTTGCTTTTTCTTCTTTAGAAATACATGACATAATTTTGTCCTCCTTATAATTATTTTTCGCCTTCAACCAAGTATTGCGTTGGAGATTCGCAAGACTGAGTCAAGGACCTTATATATTATATCACTTTAGCTATTAAAAGTAAATACTTTTTTATCTAAAAGATTCAAAAGTGCTAATAAAAATTTATTGCTTTTGACAGAAGCATAATCAAGTGAACTTTCGTGTCCTTCAACTTGACTAGTCTCACCAATTACATCACTAATTGCTCTAATTGCTAAGTATCTTTTATTATAAACATAAGCCATTTGGGCAAAAGCAGTTGATTCCATATCGACTGCTAATACATTATCATTATAAAAATATTTCTTGCAAAGCTTATCTACATATTCATAATCAGTGGCAAATGTATCACCAGTTAAAATAGTACCTTTTTTAAAATCAAATCCATTTTCACTTAAAAAACCAATTAATTCTTTATTTCCATAAAAACATTCTGGGCATTTAGCCATTTGGCCATAGCGATAACCAAACACTGTTACATCAGCATCTGAATATAATAATTTTTCACTAACAACAATATCACCAGTTTTTGTTAAGTCTTTTATCCCTCCACTTACACCAACATTTATTACAACATCTACATCATTAAAATGTGTAACTAATGAAGAAAATAGTGCTCCAGAGGCAACTTTACCAATTCCTGATCTTACTAGCACAACATCAATATTACCTATTTTTCCAGTATAAAACACATAAGGAAATATCTCTACTTCATTTAGATTAGATAATTCACCTTTCAAAAAAGTTATTTCTTCTTCCATTGCTCCTATTACAGCTATTTTCATAATATTATTTTTTCCTTTACTTTCTTTATATCTGAATTAATTTGTGAATATAATTCATTCTCAGAAGAAAATTTTCTTTCTTCACGAACAAATAAAATAAATTCTACTTTTATATCCGTTTCATAAATATCACTATTAAAGTCAAAAATATTGACTTCTAATCTTTTCTTTTCAACATAATTAAATGTTGGATTATGACCAATATTACAAATTCCTAAATACTTCTTTTTATCTATATAAATAAAGCATCCATAAACACCATTTTTTAAATATTCATAGTTATTATTTAATTCTATATTAGCTGTTTTAACATTAAATGTTTGTCCCAGTTGACTACCCTTTGTAACTATTCCTGAAATCGAAAAGTTTCTACCTAAATAAGTATTAGCTTTTTCTACTTCACCAAGTGATAGTAAGTTTCTAATAAGAGATGAGTGTACACATATACCATCTAATATGTAGTCATCTATTACTTTGACTTCAAATATTTTTGAAAGTGTTTTAATATTTCCTTCACCCATATATCCATATTTAGTATCTTTACCAATTACTATTTTTTTAACCTTCACTTTTTCCTTAAGAATGTTTTCGAAATCATAATATTTGATAAGAGAAAATTCTTTAGTGAAAGGAAAAACAAGACAATAGTCTAAATCATATTCGGAAAGGATTTTAATTTTATCTTCAAATGTCATTAAAGAACCAGTTTTTCTTTTATCTAAAACAAAATCTAATTCTTCTTTAAAAGTTATTATAACAGTAGGCATTTTACTAATACTACCTTCACGTTTTAATTCTTTTAACACTTTATCATGTCCTAGATGTACACCATCAAACATACCGATTGTGGCAACTACATCTTCTTTCATTTCAATAGAAGTGTTTTTATCAGCATATATTAATTCCATACTCTAATCGCCTTATAAACTAAACTATCATTTTCTTTGTCACATTTTTCATATATTGCTATTAATTTATCACAATTATAAAGTGCTACTCTTTTATTTAAACTATTAATATACTTAGCTTGTATTTCTCTTCCATTTAACACTCGTCTTAAAGTTTCACCAGAAACTTCTACTTTTTCCATAATAGATGATATAGCATCTAACATACTAATAAGTTCAAATTTTCCATTTTGAATATCATCAATAGTGTAACAATTGTCTATAGAAAAATGTCCAGAAGTAACTCTTCTTAATGAACTCATATAAGCAGGATAATCAATTTTTTCTCCTATATCAGCACATAATGTTCTAATATATGTACCTTTGCTTGCTTTCACATAAAAAGAAAATCTTAAGCAATCTGCCTCATAAACTACATCAGATGTTCTTCTTATTTCTTTTATCTCGATTTTTCTAGCTTCTCTTTTAATATTCACACCTATTCTAGCTAGTTCATATAATTTCTTACCATTAACTTTTAAAGCAGAATACATTGGAGGAATTTGTTCGTGCTCTCCTAACATTGTTTGAAGCAAACTATCGACATCAAATTTTTGAGTAACTTTTTTCACTCTAGTCACTTCACCTTCTGAGTCTAGAGTATCAGTAGTTTTTCCTATAGTGATTTCACTAAGATATGCTTTTTCATTTTCTAATAAATAATCAGATAATTTTGTAGCATCATTAATTAACACTACTAAAACACCAGTAGCTAATGGATCAAGTGTTCCAGCATGACCAATTTTTTTAACATTTAGTATTCGCTTAATTTTAGATAATACTTGTTGAGACGATAAGCCTACTGGTTTATCGATTAATAAAACTCCATTCATAGTTCACCATTTTTCACTATCTTTATTAAATCAAGAGGATTAGCAATTATAAATTTAGCTCCGTTTTCAACTAATTCATCCATTTTTCTGAATCCCCATAAAACTCCTACACTATCAACGCCAATATTAGTAGCAGTTTTCATATCAACTTTTGTATCACCAACATACAAAATATCTTTTAATTCAAGATTAAAATGTTTCAAAATAGGTTCTGCTCCTTGTTTTGATGGTTTAATATCTACTCCATCTCTTTTCCCAACAACCATATCAAAATATCTTTCACCGAAATAATTATTAATTACTCCTTGAGTATCACAATCTGGTTTATTAGAAAAAACTGCTATTTTCACATCATTTTTTCTAAAAAAATCTAAAACTTCACATATGCCATCATATGGTTTTGTCTTAATAGCCTTACAAGCACCATAAAATTTCATATAATTTTCTTTTAATTTATCAAACAAGCCTCTATCAGCATTTCTCACATTCAAACAGTTATTTATTAAAACATCTACACCACTACCTACTAAGTATTTAGCTTCTTCGATTGAATATGGTTTAATGTTACAACTAATTGCTGCTTTATTTAAACCATCAGTTATATCTTCAATAGTATCAAGTAATGTACCATCTAAATCAAATATTACCCCTTTGTATTTAAAATTATTCATATAATCATTCCTTATAAAAATCTATACTTTCTATTAAACGACAATAGCATTCCTCAGGATGGGCCATTGATTCTTCACTAGTTGCAACTGATGGAACTACAGAATAAATCTCTCCATTAAAGTCGTTTTTATTTTCTAATTCATTAATTGCACAAACCAAAACTATTTTTTTATTTTTAAATCTATTGGAAATTCCAGACACTACCTTACCATTTAATGTTTGGCTATCTATCTTTCCTTCACCAGTAATAATCATATCATAATCATCGATGTTTTGATTCTTCTCTAACAAATCTAATAAGTACTCAATACCTGGAATAAACTTAGCTTTGCAAAAAGTCATTAGTGCATATCCACATCCACCAACGGCTCCGCATCCAGGATAATTACTCTTATCAATTCCAAACAAATTACTAACAACTAAAGAATAGTATTTCATATTGCTTTCAAGCACAGCTAAATCTTCACTTTTAGCACCTTTTTGAGGTGAAAATACATAAGTTGCTCCGTTTTCTCCCAATAAAGGATTAGTCACATCATTTAAAACTAAAAATTTAACTTTAGCTATCTTCTTTTTAAAATTAGAATTATCAATTCTAACTATATTTCTCATATCTTTATTACTTAAATGAGACATTTCTTCATTATCTTTATTAAAGAACTTAACACCTAGTGCTTCAAGCATTCCTAAGCCACCATCATTTGTAGCACTTCCACCAACACCTAAAACTATTTTTTTAGAACCATTACTTATAGCACTTTCAATCATCTGACCAAGACCGAATGTTGTAGCTACATAAGGATTTAATTCTTCTTTTTTAACTAAGTTAATTCCACTAGCTTTAGCTAGTTCAATATAAGCAGTTTTATTATCTTCATCATATAAATAATAACTATCTATTTCTCGATATAACGGGTCAAGACATTTAATATCAACTTTTTTCAATTTCAAAAACACTTCAATAGCATCTAAAAATCCATCACCACCATCAGCAATCGGATAATATTTTGAATCTATACCTTTTTTTGACATTTCTTCTTGAGTAATTTCACCTAATCTTTTAGAAGTAATTGTTCCTTTAAAAGAGTCTATCATAATTAATGCCTTCATATATACCTCACTATATTTATTCTAATTTATAATTATTATAACAAATTTAACAAAAAAATGATAGTTTATTTTGAAAAAACCCTCTAAAATAGAGGGTTAAAATTTATTCATAGTATTTTGCTTGCGAAGTAAACATTTTATAATACAAGCTATCCTTGTTTTTCATAAGTTCTAAATGTGTACCTTCTTCTTTTATTTGAGCACCATCTAAGACTAGTATTCTATCACTAAATATACAACTAGAAAGTCGGTGGGAAATAAACAAAGTAGTTTTTTTACCAATCACATCATTAAAATGATAATATATTTCTGCTTCTGCCATTGGATCTAGTGCACTAGTAGGTTCATCTAAAACCACAAAATCTCCATCTTTATATAAAGCCCTAGCAATTGCGAACTTTTGCTTTTCACCACCAGAAAATTCAATACCAGTTTTATCAAACCATTTATTGACATAGGTATTTTCCTTTTTCTCTAAGCCCTCTACTAATTCTAGCGCTTGAGCACGACGCAGGCAATCATACAATTTCTCTTTGTTTTCATCACAGTTAGCAATATTTGATTTTATACTAAAAGAGATAATAAAGAAGTCTTGAAAAACTACCGCTATCTTTTTCATATAGTCATTATAATCATATTCTTCTATGTCTCTTCCATTAATCAAAATTTCACCAGTTTCTAAAGGATAAAATCTACAAAGCAGCTTAATAAGAGTAGTTTTTCCACTACCATTAAGACCAACTAAAGAAACTTTTTCTAAAGAATTAATTTTCATATTAATATCCTTTAAGACATATTTTTCTTGACCAGGGTATTTAAAACTTACATTTTTCAATTCGATAGTTTCAATCTTATCTAGTTTTTCTTTTCCTTTACGGAAAACATTTTGCAATTCCATTAAGTTTATAAATTCTTCTTGGTATTCACAGTCTTGTGAATATGTCTTAATCGTATAAATTAATCCATAGAAATTATTATCTAAAGTACCAATAGATGAGTATAACATTGTTAATGTTGCTAAAGTAATATTTCCTTTATAACAAGAGTATGTTAACAAAATTAATGTCAGTGCTTTAGTAAATAAAATTGTTATAATTCTTTCAACTATATCTATCCTTGCATACTTATGATACTGTTTTTTATACTTAGAAAATACCGGCTTATTAAACTCATCACAAGTATTTAAAACCATTCTTTTGCCATTATATATTCTAAGTTCTTTGTGATTTTTAAAACCAAATATAGTGCCATTATAGTAATTTATTCTACGCCAACTTCTTGTAAACGAATCATTAAACTCTTTATCAAGCTTCTTTTGTTTTGATGTAATAAGCCAGTTAGCAACTATACCAACAGCACATATTACTACAACAAGATATTCTTTGGAAAAAATTACTATACCAATTACTCCAAAAATTGTAATGATATTTCTAACAAACGCTTGAATATTCCACAACATAGAATATATACCATTACTGTACTCATTCATTCCTTTTTTTGCTCTAGATACTAAATCTTTAAATTCTGGGTTTTCTAGTTGAAAATAATCAACTAACATTATCTTATCATTCATCATTTTATCTATTGCAAAATCAACTTTTCGCGAATAATAATTATCAGCGTTTGACAGAATACCATTTATAAAGTTAATTAAAGAGTTAGAAACCGCAAAACACACTATTAAAATAATTAAAGTTTTTACATCCCTATTACCAGTTAATTCTTCAATTATTTCTTTTGGAAATAGAATCCATACGAAATTACTTGCACTACCTAAAAGTGCTTCAATAATTAAAAATAAAATCAAAATCGGTTGTGTTTTTAAAATTAATGGAAAAAAGAATTTAAAATTTCTTTTCATTCTTTTTAGCTTATTCATTACTTTCACCACCTTTATAATATTCTGATTGCATTTCAAACAACTTCTTATATTCACCATTCTTATCAATAAGTTCCTTATGAGTTCCCATTTCAGAAACTTTACCATGGTCTAGTACTATAATCCTGTCACAGAATTTTGCTGATGACAGACGATGAGAAATATAAATTGTTGTATTGTTTTTTGTTATTTCATTAAAGTTTTCATATAACTCGCTTTCACTAATTGCATCCATTGCACTAGTTGGCTCATCAAAGATAAACAAAGGAGCATTTTTATATATTGCTCTAGCGATAGATAATTTCTGAGTTTCACCACCAGACAAATCAACACCTTTATCATCAAAATCTCTTGTAAGTATTGTATCCACCTTGTTTGGCAATTCATTTACCTTTTTATCAAGTCCAACTAATTTCAAAATTTTATCTACTTTTTCATAATCTATTTCCTTCTTTGGAAGCATAGCTACGTTTTCTCCAATAGAATATGCTAGGTTCAAAGATTCTTGATATGATGATGAAATAAGTTTATCTATTTCTTCTCTTTTCAAAGTCTCAATATCCTTACCATTAATCAATATTTGTCCTTTTGTTGGGTGATAAAAACCACTTATTAGTTTTACTATTGTGGTCTTTCCAGCACCATTATAACCAACTAAAGCTATTTTTTCACCATTATTTATTTTAAATGATACACCATTCAATGCATATCCTTCTTGACCATAATAACTATAATAGACATCTTTAAACTCTATAGAAACTTCTTTTTCATCTATTTCGTCAGTTTCCTTTTCTATCACATAGTTTTTTTCCATAAAAACGCGATAGTCTTCTGTTTCAGCATTAGCTCTTAACAACCATGAATTATTAAAAATAATACTATATAATGAACCTGTTAAATTAAAAATTGAACTAACCATAAAAGTAAATGTAGCAATACTCATATTATGATTAATAACTTCATATGCCATAAATCCATATATCATAAGAGTATCAAGCATTGAAACTATTCTAATAGCCCCTTGATAAAAGTTGCTTTTCCTATTTGATTTTTTTAACAAATCCAAAAATGCATTTGTTGATTTTTTTCTTTCTTCTTCGATAAACTGATCCATTCTATAGACTCTAACATCTTTCCCAATACCAAAGTTTGTGGCTATGTTATTAACATAAGATATTCTTCTCCAAATAGCGGGAGTTTTATCACTAAATTCAGTCTTCATCTTTTTCTTATCAGTATTTTCAAAAAACATCTTAACAAGTGCTAAAACTGAAATTAAAATTATTAATAACGGATTAACAGAAACCACAATTGCACAAGCAATTAAAAATGATAAAATTGAGCTCATAATATAAAAAGCACGATTAATCAATCCTAAAGGGCCATTCCATTCACCAGTCGCTCGAGCAACTTTTTCAATTTCATCTTGTGTTTCTGGTCTTTCTAATACTTCATAGTCAATATCTAAAGTTCTAACAGATCGTTCTTGACGCAACAAAATACTTAATCTATAGTTTTTAGCCCATGATAAATTATTACAAACTCGAGTAATTATATATAAAGCAAGTGTAATTGCGCTATATATTGCAATTTCAAAAATAAAATCTTTAAAATCTTTATTTTCTTCAATTGCACTCACTGCTATTTTTATTAAATATGCTGCAGAAAAAGCAATCGTTGCTTCACATAGAGTGATTATTAGTTTGTTGAGAGCATATGTTTTATCATATTTTCTAATTATTTTAAGCGAGTAAAAAAAGTTCTTAATCAAGTTTTTCCTAAGCATGTCCAAATCAACCTTTCTCTTAAATCTAACTTTATTCATCCATTATAACATTTTTTCACATAAATGTCACTAACGTATTAATTGAAAAAACTATATCATAAATAGAATTTAAAAATACAACTATCGGAAGAGTTTAAAAACTATATCTAAAGTATAATAAAAAAGGATTCATGTTAGAATCCTTTTCAATATTTTCAATCATTTACTTTTTCTGTTAATATGTTCAATTTATGTAAATCATCTAAAAACTTAGGATAAGATTTAGTTATACATTCTGTACCATCAATAATCAATTTTCCAGTTCCTTTTATAGAAACTCCTAAAATGGCAAGTGCCATAAAAATTCTATGATCATTATGTGATGAAACTTCAATATCTTTATTTAAAATTATTTCTTTTTTTCCTAATAGTTTTATCTCATTTTCATCAAGTGAACATTCAATATCAATATCAAGTTTTTCAAGTTCTTCTTTCATTGCAAGAATGCGATTTGACTCTTTAAATTTCAATCTCCTTACATTTTTAACTATGCTACTGCCACTAACCATACTTAGTAATACTAACAAAATTGGGGCTAAATCAGGGGTATCTAATAAATCAAATTCATTATCTATTAATTTTAAATTCTGCTTTTCTAGATAATATCCATCAGCAGTTGTTTTTACAAACGCATTTACCTGTTCTAAAAGAGTAATAATTTTTTTATCCCCTTGTAAAGAGTCATGTTTCAAATTATTAATATAAATTTTTCCACCAATTGCACCTAAGCAAAAAAAGTATGCAGCTTGAGAATAGTCGCCCTCAGCATATATTTCTTTATTACTTGCTTTATATGACTGGCCACCTTTTATGTATATCAAATTGTTGGTAATATTTATATCAATACCAAATTCTTTTAATATGGATATTGTTAATAACACATATGGCTTTGAAGAAAACTCATTAGTAACTTTAATAACAGAATCATTACTAACAAGTGGCAAATAAAACAACAAACCACTTATAAACTGACTTGAAATACTGCCATCAATTACAAACTCATGACTTTCTAAAGCTCCTTCAATACATATTTCATTATTTTTTATATCAAATATCTTGTTTTCTTTTTCATATAAAGATTTGTATATATCGTTAGGTCTTGCAATTAAACTTTCACGACCTTTAAAAATAACTTTCTTTGAAAGTTTACTGCTTAAAGGAATTAAAAACCTTAGTGTTGAAGCGGAAAAGTTAGCATCCATAATTACTTCATCTAAGATATTATCTATATCAATACCTTTACATATTTCAATTTTATTATTTTCTATATTTATTTTAGCTTTAAGATTTCTAAGACAAGAAACTGTAGCTAAAATATCATCATTAATATCAACATCATTTATTGTTAGATTAGTATTACAAAGACAAGCACATATTAATAATCTATGAACTACACTCTTTGAGCTAGGAACTCTAATTTCACCACTAGCAAATCCAGGATAAATTTTAGTTTTCATCAGATCTTTCTTCCAATAACTTCGGCAATCTTTTTTCCTTTTTCAATCAAAGCAGAAAATCTTTCAATTTTCAGAGATTGTTCGCCATCACTAAATGCATTTTCAGGATGATTATGAACTTCAATTAATAAACCATCGCATCCAGCAGCGATTGCGGCAAGTGATACACTTTCAACAAGTTCCCAATTACCAGTAGCATGACTTGGATCAACTACTATTGGAAGATGAGTTAACTTTTTAACTAAAGGAATAACCGATAAATCAAGTGTACTTCTTGTTGCTTTTTCAAATGTTCTAATTCCTCTTTCACAAAGAATAACATTTTTATTTCCGCCAGCTAAAATATATTCTGCGCTCATCAACCATTCTTCAATAGTATTTGCTAAACCACGTTTTAAAAGAATTGGTTTATTCACCTTTCCTAATGCCTTAAGCAATTCAAAGTTTTGCATATTTCTTGCTCCAACTTGAATTATATCAACGTTTTTTACAAATTCATCCAACTTATCAATTCCCATTATTTCACTAATAATAGGAATATTGTACTTTTCTTTAGCCTTAAGTAAATATTCAATTCCTACAGATTCTAATCCTTGAAAAGCATAGGGAGATGTCCTAGGTTTATATAATCCACCTCTTAAAACTTTTCCTCCAGCTTCCTTTACACCTTTAGCAATCTCTTCTACTTGCTTCTCACTTTCAACGGAACATGGGCCACCCATAATAACAATTTCTTTTCCACCTATTTTAACATCACCAACAGTAACAATAGTATCTTCTTTTTTATATTGTCTACTTGCAAGTTTATAAGGAGTAGTAATTCTTAAAACTTGCCCAACAGCTGGCATTGATTTTATAACATGTTCATCCAAATTATAAGCATCACTAGTAATTATGATTAAATTAATTTTTTCATTACTATTAGCCTCTATTTGGATATGCTTATATTCAATTTTTTTATTATTTAATTCTTTAAAAACCTTATCTAATTCTTCATTATTAATATTAGATTTTAGGGTAATTATCATTATCTTCACCTTTTTCGAGAGGCAGCAAGTAGTTTTAGAGTCCTTATCAAATTAATAGGATCAAATTTCATATCAGCATACTTCTCATACAAATCTTTTCTTTCTTTATATAATTTCCTTACTTGTTTTTCATTTTGGGCTAATGGTCTTGAATAATCAAAACCATTTAGTATTACTTCAATATCACGTTTCAAATAGATGACACTTCCATTTGCTCTTAACAAATCCATATTTTCTTTGCTTAACACTACACCGCCGCCAGTAGCAATTACAGATTTAGTAGATAAAGCTACTTCTTTTATTACCATAGCTTCATATTCTCTAAATTTCTTTTCACCAAATTTGGAAAATATTTCTTCTATTGTATAACCACTATATTTTTCAACAAGTCTATCAGTATCAATAAACTTATAACCTAAAATTTCTTGTATCTTCTTTCCAACAGTAGTTTTACCAGAGCCTGGCATACCAATTAAGACAAAGTTACCTACTTTATCTCTAATATTTTCTTCAATTTGAAGGACGGCATTTTCATCTATTTCACTATTTTCACCAAAGAAGATTTTTTGACTTTTAGCTGCTTGATATGTTAGCATTTTAGTACCAGAAAAATATTCTATATCTTCATTAATAAAATGCAATTTAGTGCGATATGGATTATAAATAACATCTATGATTCCTTTAACAGATTTCAATGGACCTTCTACTATACATTCATCAATGTTTGGATACATTCCAACTGGAGTAGCATTGATAATATAATCAAATTTATTATAGTCTATTTTTTTATAGTTTATAAACTTAATACCATCTTCTTCTGGCAAATCAGCAATTACTTTTCTAGTCGCTACAAATATTTCTTTAGTTTTTAAATCTTTTAAAACTTCTCTAACAGTTTTTGATGTTCCGCCATCACCCAAAATTAAGCATTTTGATGAAGGAAAATCAAATTCAGTATATAAAGCAAGATACTTAAAACCATCGTAATCTGTATTATAACCATATAGTTTTCCATTGCGATTAACTATTGTATTAACGGCTCCAATTCTTTTGGCCATATCACTAATAAAGTCTAAATATGGCAACACTTTCTCTTTATATGGAATAGTTACATTTATTGCATCAAATTCCTTCTTTTTCATAAACTCATCAAATTTTTCTTGAGGTACTTCAAACAATAAATATGGATTATTGCGAAGCGCTTCATGTACTAATTTTGAGTAAGAGTGTCCAAGTTTCTCTCCTAATAAACCGATTCTTTTCATTTCATCGATAACCTACCTTCCCTTGAAATATATAAATTTAAAATGGCTATTGCAACCATACTTTCAATCACTACAACACTGCGATGACAAATACAAGGATCATGACGACCTTCTATTTTCAATTTAACATTTTCCTTTTTTAATAAGTCTATTGTATCCTGTTCTTTTCCAATTGATGGTGTTGGTTTAATAACAGTATTAATTACTATCGGCATACCATTTGTAATTCCACCATTAATTCCACCATTATTATTAGTTTTAGTTTTTACCTTCTCACCATCATAATATAAACTATCATTTACTTCACTACCAAAAAAGCGAGAAAAAGCAAATCCTTTTCCAAAAGAAACACCTTTTACTGCTGGTATACTAAATAGTAAAGAAGACACTTCTGATTCAACAGAATCAAAAAAAGGTTCTCCTAAACCACTAGGACAATTATACACAACTGTTTCAATTTCACCACCAACAGAATCAAAATTAGATTTTGCAAGTTTAATTGTTTCAATCATCATTTGCTTCTTTTCTTGATTTAATACAGGAAATGATTCATCATTCATTTTTATAATTTCTTCATAATAATTATTTTTATCAAATTCATCATCAATAACATCATGTATTTTTTTAATATGTGAACCTATATAAATGTTCTTATTACTTAAAATTTGTTTACAAATAGCTCCTACTGCTACAAGTGGAGCAGTTAATCTTCCTGAAGAATGTCCACCACCACGATAGTCGTTATATCCAAGACTTTTAACAATATTACAATAATCAGCATGAGATGGTCTAGGAGTATTTTTTATATTTTCATATTTACTAGAATCAACATCACGATTTTCCATTAAAATTGTTATTGGTGTTCCTGTAGTATAACCATTAAACACCCCACTAACGATTTTATAATCATCCATTTCATGTCTATCAGTAGAAAGAGTATCACAAGCTTTTCTTTTATTCAATTCTTTATTTATTTTATCAAAATCAATTTTAATACCAGGGCAAATTCCGTCTAATGTTGCTCCCATTATTTGAGAATGTGATTCACCAAACAAAGATATTTTTAAATTCTTTAAATATACTGATGCCATAAATACTCCTTTCTTATTTTATTTTTTCTATGTCTACTTCTTCTATATATGCTTTACCTACGTTATCAACTTTCACTAAATTTATTTTACCATTTTTTATTTTTTTATCGTGAATTATTTTATTATGTATTTTTTCATTCTCCAACAAAGTAAAATCAACTTTAAAACCTAATTTAAAAAGAATTTCAATTAATTCTTCTTTCAAATCATCATTCAATACATAAAGCATTCCTAAAGCAACAGCTTCCCCATGAAGTATATCATTAATATTAAGGGCTTCTATAGCATGTCCATACGTATGACCAAAATTCAAGACTCTTCTTTCATTAGTATCGTATAAATCCGCCTCAACAACTTTCTTTTTAACATTAAGGGAACGAATTATAATTTCTTCAAGATGCGGCTTTAATGAATCATAATCACCACCATTTAACTTTTTAAAGAGATTAAACAAACCTTTATCACCTATTAACCCACACTTAATAGCTTCTATTAATCCATTAACCAAGTGCCTTTGGGGTAATGTTTTTAATACATCAACATCTATAATAACCATTTCGGGGTTATAAAAACTTCCAATTGAATTTTTAATATCTAAAAAATTAATGCCGTTTTTTCCACCGATTGATGAATCTACCATAGCTAGAGAGGTTGTTGGGACATTAATAAAACGCATTCCTCTTTTATAAGTGCTAGCAACAAATCCTCCTAAGTCTCCTATTACACCTCCACCAAGAGCAATAAGCAAGTCATCTTTATCAAATTCATTGTCAAACAATACTTGTAATATGCTTTGATAAGTTGCAAATGATTTACTTACTTCACCAGATAGGCAAGTACAAACACAAACATTATCAGTAGCAGCTAATATTTTCTGAACATATTCAGTTGGCACTAAATCATCAGTCAATAATAAATTTTTATGAGAAAATGATATATATTTTTTTATTTCATTAATACTCCCCTTTTCAATATATACAGGATAAGTATCTTTAATATTATTATTAATTTCTAATTTCATTTTTTCACCACTTATTTCACTATTATACATTATTTTACACAAAATTGCAAGAATAGTAGATTTAGTTTAAAAAATATGATAAAATTATATTAATGAAAAGAGGATATTAATATGAACAAGTTGATTTCTTCAAGAAAGAAAATTGAAAAAATAGATAAAAAAATAGCGAAGCTTTTCGAAAAACGTATGTTAGAAGTTGAAAATATCTATGAATATAAAAAAGAAAATAATATTGATACACTTGATACAAATAGGGAAACTTATCTATTAAACAAAAACATTAACCATATTAAAGATGAAAAGTTTATTCCATATTACCAAACATTTCAAAAAATGGTTATGGATGTTTCTAAAGAATACCAAAACAATAAAAAGAAATAAATTCATTAAGGAGACTAATGTCTTCTTTTTTTCATAAAAAAAGATAAGTTCCAACAGAAACTTATCGATTATTAAAATTATTCTTTGTAGATTCATATATGGCAATGCTAGCAGCAATCGTCAAATTTAAGCTATCTATATTTTTACTATGACTAATAATAACACTTTCACCAATATTCAAAAATTCCTTAGGTAATCCTGTAGCTTCATTACCAAATATCAAACTAAATGGAGTTTTAAACTTAGTCAAAGCTAATTTCTCTTTTGCTTGAAGCATAAATGGATAGTAATTATTTTTGTATTCTTTTGAATAGTCTGAGAAACTATCAAAATATGAAAATCTTATATTAAATATTGCTCCCATAGAAGCTCTAATTGTTTTCAAATCAAAAATATCAACTGCTGGTTTTATTATTGCTAAATCGTAAATACCAAAACCAACCATACTACGAATTATTGTACCTAAATTTCCTGAATTAGATGGATTAACTAAAACAATATGATTTTTATCTTTAGATAATTTTGATTCAAATTTTTGAAACTCACCTATTATATAACAATTTTCTTTTTCTGATAAAACTCTAAACACTTTATCACTTTGAATAATCGGTATATTATTTTTTCTACAAACCTCTTCTATTTTTAAAACAGTTTCATTTCTTTCTAAAGTCGAATGAAAGTAAACTCTTTTTGCATATTCAATTTTATGTTCTAACATTTCGATAGTTAGTGTTGCTCCTAAAGCATATGAACAACTATCTTTTTTATTATATTTTTTCATTACTTCTTTCTCCATGTTGAAGGTGATAATGCTATTATTAATGGAAATATTTCAAGTCTTCCGGTTATCATTGTTAGTGAAAAGATTAATTTACTAAGTGATGAATAGAAAGAAAAATCTCCATATGAGCCAACCATAGAAAGACCAGGACCAACATTTCCAATACAAGAAATTGTTCCTGTCAAATTACTCAAAACATCAATATCAGGTTCTATTATTGATATTAAAAGCGTTACTATAGCTGTTATAAATATGTAAGTAATAAAAAATGTTTGAACAGATTTACTTACATCATCTGTTAAGACGTTTCCATCATATTTTACTACAGAAACTCTTCGAGGATTTATCATTTTTCTAATGTTTTGCCAAGAAGTCTTCATTAAAATAATTAAACGAGATATTTTAATACCTCCACCAGTTGATCCAGCACAGCAACCAGTAAACATTAACAATATTAATGTCCATTTAGCTAGAGTCGGCCATTCCTTAGCAAAATCAACAGCTGTAAAACCTGATGTTGACATAACTGAAAACACTTGGAAAAATGATAATCTAAACACTTCTTCAAATGAGCTATATAAATTTCTAATACTAAACATTATCAAAACAATAGCTAAGGCAGCTGTTATGATATACCATTTTAACTCTTCACTCTTAATTACTTCTTTCCACTTACCTATTAAAAGCAAATAATAAATAGTGAAATTTGTACCAAAGATAAGCATAAATATACCAATCACATATTGTGTATAAGCACTATATGTGACAACACTACTAGATAATACGGCAAATCCTCCAGTTCCAGCAGTTGAAAATGATAAAAGTATGCTTTCGTATACACCTATATTTTTATCAGGTCCTAATAATAAGAATATAAATTCAATAACAGTTATAGTTAAATATATTAAATATAATATTCTTGATGTTATCTTTACTTTTGAAACAAGTTTACCAACTTGTGGGCCAGTACTTTCAGCCCTCATTATATGAATAGTTGAGCCATCCTTACTTTCTGGAATAAATGATAGTATCAAAACTAAAATTCCCATACCACCAAGCCAATGGCTAAAACTACGCCAGAACAACATACTTTTTGATATTACACTTAAATCTTTTATGCTACTTGCACCTGTAGTTGAAAAACCTGATGATATTTCAAATAAGGCATCAAAATAATTTGGAATATCTTTTGAGATAACAAATGGTAAAGCTCCAAGGGCACTCATAAGTATCCAAGATAGTGCTACAATAACAAATCCATCACGCGCTTTCATTGCCACATCTTCTGCTTTTTTTATATTCATAAAAAAACCGATTGAAGCAAGAACTGACATAGTAATAACAAATGACAATTTATAAATTGTTTTTTCTTTATAAATAAACGAAATAAATAATGGTAAAACCATTACAACGGCTTCAAATATAAGGATTTTACCAATTATATTAAAAATTAAAGTCTTTTTCATATGCCACCATATTTCTATAACAATAAATCATTTAAGTCATCTAAGAACTTATTTGTTGTTATAACAATGACTGAATCATTTGTTTTTAAGCAATCATTAGCGCCAGGTATTATTGTTTCATTGTTTCTAATAATAGCAGCAAACAAAATTCCTTTTTTAAATTTAACATCTCTTAGTGGAACATCTAAATACTCACAACGAGAATTAACAGTAAATTCTAAAGCTTCGACTTCATCATTTACTAATTTATATAAAGTAACAACATTGCTACCACGACTATTATTTAATGCTCTTACATAACTTACAACTCTAATAGCAGCAATATTTTTTGGAGTAATAATACTTGCAATTCCTGCAGTTTCAAACATTTTTGCAAAGCTATCCCTATTTATTTTACTAATTATTTTGGGAACTTTAATTGTATTAGCATACATTGATGTAATAATATTTTCTTCATCGATTCCAGTTAAAGAAACTAAAGCTCCAACAAGCTTTATACCTTCATCAGTTAATACATCTTGATCCGTACCATCGCCACATATTACAGTAGCTTCTGGGAACAATTCACTTAATTCTAAGCATCTTTTCTCTTCATTTTCAATAATCTTTAGGCTATAGTGGTTTTTAATAAGTTTTTGACACAAATAATGACCAATTTTTCCACCGCCAATAATAATAACTGAATCAATACGAGTATTTATAACTCCTATTTTATTCAAAAACTTTATTATTTCATTTCTATTACCAGTTATATTTATTTTATCTTTTGGAAAAATTACTGAATCACCAGAAGGAATAAATACTTCATTTCCTCTTTGAATAGCACAAACTAATACTTGAACTTGATAATGGTGACGTATCATTTGCAATGATAATCCGACTAATGGACTATCATCATTAACATATATTTCCATTAAGTCAATTTTTCCTTTAGCAAATGTATCAATTTTTAATGCTTGAGGAAAATCAAGAATTCTCACAATTTCGTTCGCTGCTTCTTGCTCAGGATTAATTATCATTGATAATCCCAAATCTTTTTTCATAAAATTAATTTGTTCATAGTAATCTTTATTTCTAATACGAGCAATTGTGTTTTTAGCACCTATTTTTTTGGCAACCATACAAGCCAAAATATTTACTTCATCACTAGATGTACAAGTTATAACAACATCAGCTTTATTAACTCCGGCCCTCTTTTGGGTTTCATAGCTAGCACCATTTCCAGAAACACCAGATATATCATATCTATTAACTAAATCATCAATAATCTTAGGATTACTATCAATAATGCATAAGTCATGACCCTCTTTTGACATATGCTCTAAAATTGCTTTTCCAACTTTTCCCGTACCAATAATAATAACTTTCATTTTGACCTCTTTTTTAAATTTTTTCTATTATGCGAAGACTATTATATCACTTTTCATTAAAAAAATAAAGTTAATATTTGTATATTCATTATTTCAATGATTTATAAATTGCATCAAGCAAATCACCATTTTCTTTGTCATGGCCATAATCCCAGAACATTATTCCCCCAAGTCCAGAATCCACTAAAAACTTACATTTATTTTTAATACTTTCAGGATTATCGTAGGAAGCAAATGTTTTTCCATCAAAAGAATAATATGCCTCACTTACCTCATCATAGTATTCTTTAAAACTATTTATTGTTTTAAACTCTATAAGAAATTTATTATTACTTATAGCTTTAAATGTACCATCAATTATTGGCATATTTAATATTTGACTTCCATTTGGAACTATTTCTCCAATTCTTACAAAAAAAGGAACACCAAAAACAATTTTTTCTTTATCTACTCCTCTTTTTATAACCTCATTAACTGAATCACTTATGGAATATTTTGAAAGCTCCCCACAATACAAAGGCGAATGATGTGATGTTATTTTCTTGCTCCCCATACCATAAGTCATAATATGGAAATAATCAACGTAATTATTTAAAGTCTTTAAGTCATAATGTTTGTCAAAATTAGATGAAAATATCGCTATACTTAATATCTTCTTTTCTTTTAGCTTATCCAAATTCTTTCTAATATTTTTAACTAAAAGTGTAAAGTTTTCTATCTCAATTTCTCCTGTTGGCACTTCCCAATCCAAATCAACACCATCTAAATTATATTCTTCTATAATTTTACAAACAGAAGTAGAAAATTTTTCTCTAGCTGCTTCGCTACTACTTATTAGCCTAAATGAACATCTTGTCTCTTCACTAACGCCGTCAATAACTATAACTATTTTTAAACCTTTTGTCTTTAATTTTATAACATCACGTAAATTTGTCAAATGACTAACATCTACTTCTCCGTTTTTTATTTTTGCAAACGCATAATTTATAACATCTATTTTTTCACAATCTCTTTCAATTAAATTTTCACAATATGCCGGATTTCTAAAATAAGCAAAAATCATTTTTTTATTATAAGTTTTCAATTTAGTTTACCTCGATAATATTACTCTTTTATATTATATATTAAAATACAAATAATGACAATGTTTTCATTATATTGATTATTTTCACTTTTGATAGTATAATAAGCCAGGTGATTTTATGGAATGTGAAAACTTAAATAAACAAAAGAAAAAAAGATTCGAAATAGATATGTGTAATGGGAATCTTTTTGTTAAAATAATTATATTCTCTCTTCCACTAATGTTAATGGGAATACTACAATTGTTATATAATGCAGCCGACTTAATAGTTGTTGGAAACTTTGGTGGAGATAAAACTGCCATTGGTGCAATAGGATCAACTAGTAGTTTAATAAGTTTAACAGTAAATCTTTTCATGGGATTATCAGTTGGAACTAATGTTACTTGTGCCAAATACTTCGGTGCAAAAAACAATGAAAAGATTAGCAAAGTAGTTCATACATCTATTCTTCTTAGTCTCATTATGGGTATTGGTTTAGGTGCTTTAGGATTTATATTTGCTGATGATTTACTTACCTTAATGAAAAACGATTTAGAATTATCAAGAGTATATTTGAAAATATATTTTATTGGTATGCCTTTCAATCTAGTATATAACTTTGCTGCTGCTGTTTTAAGAGCAGTTGGCGATACTAAAAGACCATTGTATTTTTTAAGTATTGCGGGACTAGTTAATATTATACTTAATATAATCTCAGTAGTAGTTTTTAAAATGGGAGTTGCTGGTGTAGCCTATGCTACTATTGCATCTCAATTTGTTTCTTGCATATTAATAATGATTACTTTGTGTAAAACTAAGGAATGCTATCGTTTCAGTTTTAATCAACTTAAAATAAACAAACGTGAATTATTTGAAATTTTAAAAATCGGTCTACCTGCTGGCATTCAATCATCAATCTTTTCAATTTCTAATGTTATTATTCAAACATCAATTAATAGATTTAATTATATAGTTATGAATGGTAATACAGCTGCAAGTAGTGTTGAAGACTTTGTATATGTTTCTATGGAATCTGTATATCATGCTTCCCTAGCCTTTACAAGTCAAAATGTTGGAGCTAAAAAAACTGATAATATTAAAAAAATTACTGCCTATTCATTAATTATCGTAACATTAATTGCAGTAATATTTGGCGGTACATTATTTATTTTTGGAAAACAAGCCTTATCAATATATACAAAAGTTCCTGATGAAATAGAAGTCGGATATATAAGACTCCATTACTTATGTCTCCCTTACTTCTTGTGTGGAATAATGGATGTAATGGTCGGAATACTGAGAGGTATGGGATATTCTACTCTTCCTATGATAATATCAATAATTGGTATTTGTGGTTTTAGAATATCTTGGATATATGGTTATTTCTATCAACATACTAATTTCACTGATTATAAAGATTTGAATTTGTTATATGTTTCATATCCAATTTCTTGGATTATAACATTCTTAGTTCAACTTACTTGTTATTTAATTCTTTCTAAGAAAAGATTCAAGCAAATAGAAAATGATTTAATTTTAGAATCATTGTCATAAAAAAAGTATAGATTCGTCTATACTTTTTATTTTATGCTATTTTTTATTTTTTCACACATTTCAAGACATTTACTAGCTATAGATTTTGCATCATCAGCAGCGCACTTTGCATCATCAGCAGCGCACTTTGCATCATCAGCATCAACTTGAGCATCTTCTGCTAAAGAATAAGCTTCCTCACTTTTGCACTCTACGTCGTCAAAAACATCGATTAATTTATTTATTTTTCTTTCAATGCTTTCTAAACTTCTTTCAAGTGCATCGATTCTCTTATTCGTAGCACTTTTTCTCAAATCATTTGGATCAATTTCTTTTTCAAGAATCAATTTATTACCAGATAAAGAAATAGAAATGTTGTTTAACTCATCCATATATATATTTGTAAACATATGATTACGTTGATAACCAGAAAAAAATGGTAGGATTAGATTAGGATAAGATGATTCAAATTCTCTTAATAATCTATTTGGTAAAACAAATTCCAATATTTTTTTTGCATAAATAGAATTTCTTTGAAATACAAAAACAAAACCGTTTTTTGGAATGACAAATTCAAATTTTTTCATTCCTTCTTGTTTACCATTATACCCTTCTTCAATAATTAAACAATCATTTTTGATACCCTCTTGACCTAAACTAGTATAGATAAAACCATTTGGACCACAAGATGGGTAACTATTGTTCACATGATCACCAAGAAGACATATTCTAGAATTACTATCAACACCTATAACTATAGTATCTTTTGGACCAGGATGAGTTTTCAAATACCTATTACCTGGAGCATGTCTACTACTATCAGTTAAAGCAATAGGAGCAATTGTTCCTTCATATTCAAAATCTGTCCAAACACAATTACTTCCAGGTTCGTTTACTTTCACTTCAATATCTAGTTCTTCTTTATCATTTTCAATAATGTTGTTACTGTTAGCACTTCCTAATAAATAATCAACTGTAACATTATAGTGTTTCGCAATATCTTGAATCATTATAATATCTGGATAGTGAACGCCTTGTTCCCATTTGCTAACTGATTGAAATGATATATTCAATTCTTCCGCTAAATCTTTTTGGCTTTCATTATTTTTGATTCTTAGTTCTTTAAGTATTTTTGAAAATTCTTTCATATATTGTACCTCACAACTATATTATACATTAGATAGTAATATCATAAAATAACAAGTTAATAGAAAAAATTCTAGTATAACGAGAATGTCAAAATCTTGAATGATTATATATAGCCATTAATTAGATTATTTTACAACTTATATTGTACTACATGATAATCTTTTTTTCAATGGCAACTTTAGATTAAACTTTTATAACTATATATATTTATCATCGATATTTAATTATTATTTTTTCTAATTCAGTACACATTTTTTTGCATTTTTCTTCATCGTTATCTTTAACAATACCTAATAGATAGTCAACACTTACACCAAACACTTGTGCTATTTTGGGTAATAAAGATATGTCAGGATAATTTAAGCCGTTTTCCCATCTTGATACTGATTGCATAGAAACGCACAAAATAGTGGCCAAGTCCTCTTGAGTCATATTTTTTTCGTTTCTTAAATTTCTTACAACACTTCCAATTCTAATTTTTAACAATAATTTCGCCACCTTTTATTTTTTTAAATTTTATACCCGTCATTCTATTAACTGCATTATATAAATCAAGTTCTCTTATCTCTTCAAAGAACTTAAATTCACCATTATAAATAAATGATACTTTATCTCTTATATCAGTTATGTATAACTTTTTAATTAAATCATTAATATCAATATCTTCTTCTTCATTAGTAAGAATATTTTCTAAACCTAAAGCTATACTATTCATTTGATATTCATTCAAAATTGCTGTTAATTTATTAGCATTAAGCAAACAGTCATCAATAATCAAGTTTTTCTCATTAATTATTTCAATATTATTAAGATATAAAAATTCTTTATTATTTTCCTCTTTTATTAAACTCTTAGAAAATTCCCAATTTGTTTCTGGTGCGGATATTATATCCTCATTAATCTTTTTCTTTATTAAAAAACTAATATCATTAGCAATATAATTTTCCATTAATAAAACTGTATCGGCATATTTTAAATATTCACTGCTACCACCAATTACTGTTATTATTGATTTTTTCATATTTTTTAGTTCTAATAATCTATCAGTAAAAGGTATTATCGTTTCTTCACTAACTATTTCCCTCATAATACGATCTTTTATCATAAAATTAGTTGCACTTTTATCCTCATCAATTAATAAAAGATCAACATTAGCATTTATCGCTTCTATAATATTAGTCGCTTGACTAACGCTACCACTAGCATGACTTGTAGTAAAATCTGATAAATCTGAATTATTAGGAATATGATTAAAAAACGGTCTAATATTTACATTGTAAACAGCTCTACCATCTTCAGAATCAGTTCTTAAAGAATTGGCACTTGTTATAACATATTCTCGACCATCACCAGGAATATGATTATAAATACCTAGTTCAATTGAATCTAGTAAAGTACTTTTACCAGAATATCCACCACCAGCTATAATAGTAATTCCACTTTTAATTATCATTCCTTTGATTTTTTCTCCATTTGCTAATTCTATTTCTTCTTCTAAGCTAACAGGAGAAACAAATGGCACAGAGTTTGCTAGAGGGGTGCTAGTTGTAGAGTATCTTGGCAAAATACTTCCGTTAGCCACAAACACTTGATAGTTTTTATTTTTTAGGTATTCTCTAATTAAGAGTTCATTTCTATAAGTATCTATATATCTTTTAAGTTCATTAGTATTATAATTAGTAGTTTTTTCGCTTATTAAATGAATTAATTCTTTTATCGCTTTTATTGCCCCTTTGCCATTAATACTAATTGCATTTTGCAAAGGAACTCTAAAATCAATCCTTAATACAAATCCTCCCCACTGTTCATCATAAAATATTCCACTTCTTTTTAAAATATTTTCATTTGGCTTTTGAATAAAAAATTGCGACTTTTCTCTAATATTTTTATTTTTATTTAGATGTAAATTACTTAAGTCTAATATAGGTTCATATAAAAGCCACAATAAATATGTTTCCACTGCTACTAACAAATTTTTATCTAAATTATTAACTTGTTTGATGCTTTTAATAACTACATTAAGAATTAATCTTTCCGAATTTCTATTACTGCAACTTTCAAAATAAAACTCAACACCTTCAAAAAAAAATATTTTTTCTTTTTCTTTAATAAACAACCTTTTCCCAGATTCATTCTGACACACCGAATATTTAGAATTGTACAATTGAAATAACTCGCTTTTACTTTTGCCATGTAATGCTGATAAAATCTTTTTTAATCTGTTCAATAAAATCCTCCTTAAAAATTTGCAAAATAAAAGTACCTCTATAAACTAGAAGTACTGTTTTTACGATTAACCTTAAAAACTATTCAGGTGATTTTTTACTTCTAATCTTTGTTTTATCAAATTTTTCATAAAAATCACCACCTTTCTTAAGGTACTTTATGCAGTTATTATATCATAAATAAACTATTAATATCAATAAATATTTTCTTTAATTACTAACTTTTCACTTGAGTTAGCATCTTTATTAATTATCTTCTTATATAGTAAATATATTCCATATATATATGGCATTCCTAGATTAGTTTCTATTAAACTATTAATTAATAATGTACTAAAGATGAAGTATTCATAGGTCTTATACCCATTAATTAATAAAGCAAATTTCCAACAAAACTGCACTCCAATTCCAGTCAAATTTAATCTGATAATATCTATTTTCTTTTCTTTTGAACTAAATATATTATATATTATTATAACGCCATATCCAATTGCAAGCATTATAGCCATAAAAGAATGATAAGCACTAGTTGTTCTAAAAGTAACGATATTATTCTTTCCACCAATTGATGAGATTGTTGGTGCAATGAGCCACCAACCTATTATCATAACTAATATCTCTTTTAGATCTTCATCTTTTTTAATGCATAACCAAATAAAAGCAAAATTAGTAATTCCATATGATAATAACATCCATAATAAAACTAATCATGTTTGAAAACTATTACACTCGTTTCCTGATATAGTAACTGTCCTTGATTTCGATATATAATAAAAATATCCAAAATCTACTAAAAAGTAAAGTATGCCTCCAACAAAGAAAAGTATAAAGTATCTTTCTTATGTTTTAATATTAAAACTAAAACAAGTATTAATATAAATACGGAATCTAATATTATATACAATAAATTAAATGTTCTTCTAGGGGTTATTACAGCAGTTAAATTCATAAAGAAGTGTCATCATTTTAATCAAACATATTAGAAAATTCAATTGTATTAACTTTTTGTTTGTAGCAATGTATAAAGTATCCTATTTCAAATATTGAAGTTATTGCCCAAGAAAAGGCATATAATAAGTATAATGATGGAATAGTTTTATAATGAGCAAATATTGTATATACCCAAATTACTCTAAATATATATGAACCACAAATAACAATGATTGTTGGAACAAGACTCTTACCCAAACCACGTGAAGCGGCAATAGTGCAATCCATGAATCCAGATATCCAATATGACAAAGCCAATATTCTAAGTCTTTTCATACCAGCAAGTATTACTTCTTCTTCAGATGTAAATAAAGATAAGAATTCTTTTCCAAAGGCTACTAATAATAAACCTAAAATCATAGCAATAGCAACAGAATATATTAAGCTAATAAAGTAACTTTGCAAAACTCTTTTTTTCTTCCTTGCTCCAAAATTTTGTCCTATGAAGCTTGAGCAAGCCATATAGAAAGCAGCCATAACATCATAAACTAAAGCATCAGAATTGATGGCAGCTGAATTTCCTTCAACCATTATGTCATCGAATGAGTTAACACCAGCTTGAATAAATAAATTAGCTACAGAGAAAATTGCATTTTGTAATCCTGATGGAATACCTAATTTCATTATTTCTATAAATCTATTTTTATCAAAATCGATAATGCTAAATTGCATTTTAACTTGTCTTTTGCTTTTGACTAAAAGAATTACAATCAAAATAGCTGATACATATTGTGATATAATTGAGGCAATTGCTACACCAGCAACATCAATTTTACACACAATAACAAAGAAAAGATTTAATATTACATTTAATACACCAGCTATCATCAATATAAATAATGGTTTTCTCGTATCACCATCAGCACTAAAAGTTCCATTACCAAAATTATAAATACCTAAAGCTGGCATACCTAGTAAGTATATGCGCATATATAAAGTGGAATCCGCAATAAATGTATCTTTAGTTTTAACCAATCTTAGTAGAAATTCAATAAAAATCTCACCAAATGCTAAAAGAAATGCACCAACGCAAATACATGCAATAAGCGCCGAAAAGACTGTTTTTCTAAGCTTATTTTGTTCATTTTCGCCTATATATCTGGCTACAATCACGTTTACTCCACTACCCATACCAATTAGTATACCAGTAAATAAAGTTACCATAATTGATGTTGAACCAACAGCACCCAAAGCTTGTGATCCAGAAAACTTTCCAACAACCGCAACATCTGCCATATTAAATAAAACTTGTAAAAGATTAGACAACATTAATGGTAGACTAAACAGCAATATCTTTTTCCAAAGTGAACCTTCAACCAAACTATGACTATCTGACATATATTCTCCTTTTTTATAAACTTTGTAAATTATATCATTTTTTGTTTTTAAATACAAGTGGTGTATAATAAAAAGCACTAACAAGTTTTTTACTACTCGTTAATACTTATTTAATCCATTAATTAAATTTTTTTAATACTTTTTTAAATTTCAATTCTTCTTTCACACCATCTTTAATAGTAGAAATAGTGTACTCAATTTCATCATCTTTATTAAAATCTCTTAATAAAATTCTTCCATTAGCTTTGACTCTCTCATCATTTACTGAAAGTTCTATTTTATATCCTTCTTTTTTAAATTGTAAAACTTGATATTCCATCTTTACTAAATCAATGAAATGTTCCCAAAAGCCATTCATTCTTATAGTTTGAGGACAATTTTTGCCACTAAAATAATGATGTTGTTTTATATCATCAAAAGACAAATTATTATCATTCAATAATTTTGCAACTAATTTTGCTGTCTTTTGCCAAGTTAAATAAATATCAGTTCCAACTGTTATACATGATTCAATTCCAATTGAGTTGTTGTTACCACCACGATTAGATATCTTTTCATACGTAGAACTATAATAAGTTTCACCAATATAATATTTACCATCAATTAATTTACACAAAACACCTTGATCATTAATATCACTTGTTTTGGCAATTCTATCAATTACAACTTTTTCTTTCCAAGTTTTATAAGCACGAGGTGCTAACAAAATTGTTTTCTTTCCATCAACTTCATAATAACCATCTTCACTAATAGTTACAACTGGTTTTTCATTTTCTCCTGTTACATTAGTATCATATAATTTATAATCAAACTGTGTTGAATCACCTGCATGATACGCTATTTCATTATCAGGAATGTTGTGATATATTCCATCATTACCAGTAACGTATTGAAAACTAGCTGAATATGGACCTTGTTCCCATCCTTGTTTATATACTGTTTCACTCCAAAATTTTGCTGTGTGACGAAAATCAGTATCACCAGTATCATGAACTGTTATATATTTCTTTTCTCTAATTCTACCATCACGATTTTCATTTGTTTCTGGTGCTATGTTTTCAATTATATCTAAGTCCTCAAATAAATATTTACTTAAACTAGAAACTATTAAATGATCGTATTCAAATTCCCAACCATAAACTCTAATGTTTTTAATAATTGGATATTGGCTTTCATTTTCTTTAAAAAAACTTAAAACTTTGTTCATATTATACCTCTTTCTTATTGTGCTTAATTATCTTTATCATTAATTTTTGAATATACAAACGTATTTTTCCATGTTGGTTTATCATTTTTATCTTTAAAGAAATATACATTTTCTCTAAAAAATGCTTCTTTAATAAATCCTAAGCTTTCAAGTAACTTCCAAGAACTTATATTATCAGGATCACATTCTGCATAAATTCTATGAATACCATCACTAAAAGAAAAATTTATAATCGCCATACAAGCTTCTTTAGCATAACCGAAATGCCAATATTCTTTATTCAGAATATATCCTAATTCAAGCGAATTAAAATCTCTTTTTCCTAAATATACATTTCCAATCATTTTATGATTTGCTTCTAATTCAATAGCTATCATCTCACTTGTTGAAATTCTCCATAACAAACTATCTTTAACTTCAGTAAAGCTCATAGGTCTATATGGTTCATATTTTACAACTTCGGGATCTGATAAAATTTCATATAAATCTTCTAAATCTTTTTCATTGAATCTTCTTAATATTAATCTATTTGTTTTTAAAATTATTTTATCATTCATTGTATTTTCCATAAACGCTTAATTTATTAATCCAAATTGTCATTTTTATTAAACCAACAATAATGTTTTTTTCCGTCAACGCAGAACCAAGAATAGTGATAATGTTTTTTCATATAAGAATCGCTAACCATAAAATAAGTATATCTTCCTTCTAAAGTATCATCCCACGTTGTATCAATATGATACCAAAATCTTCCAATTTTAACTATGTTCCAACAATGTAGACCCAACTTATATGTAGGCCCATATCCGCCTTCAGTTTTTCCAATCACAATTTCATTTTTTATTCCTACTTCTTCTAAAAGATCTTTATATAACAAAGCATATGATGAACAAATACCTTTTTTATTATCTAACATTGAAAGTGAACTATAACTTGAATAATTATAATCATAACTAAAATTATCAATCATATAATCATGCAGCCATAATGCTTTTTCATAATCAGTATAAGTTTCATCAACTTGTGAAGCTATTTCTTTCACCATTTCTCTATAACGAACTAAATTCTTTTCATAATTATCAGCGTAACTATTATATGAAAAAGAAAAAGTCCAAGAGTTTTTATCATTAGATGAATATGAATAACTATTAACAATATGAAAGTATTCAGGACTTCCATTAATTATGCGATAGCCAACTTTCTTAATAGTACTGTCAGTTGCATGTCTTGATATATCAACATCAGTCTCACCACTTTCAATACTATTTATTACTTCATCATATAATTCATTATATGAAATTGCTCCACCTTTATAAAATATTAAAAACAAAACTATTAAAACTATAACTATTGGCCAAATTGAAAATGCTATTTCTTTTTCTTTTATTCTAACTCTTATCATTATAACCTCTAAATATAACTATACTATATCATTTTTTAGGCGATTTTACAACTATTTTATATACATATTGATTTTTTGGAACTTAAAGCGTAAAATAATTATATATTATTGGAGGACTTATGAAAAAGAAAATATACTTATTAATTGCTCTTATTGGATTAATATTTTTGGCATATGGTTGTAATAATAGTCATCATGTTCATGAATTGGAAACTTTTGATGAAGTAAAGCCAACTTGTACTACAGATGGACATCAAGCTTATGAAAAATGTAAAAAATGTAAATATACCACTTTTAAGAAAATACCTGCACTCGGACATGATTTAATCTTAACCGAGTCAAAACCATGTTGCTTTGAAGATGGATATGAAAAGTATAAGTGCCTGCGTTGTAACTACCTTGAAACAAAAGTTTTACCTAAAGTTGGCGATCATACTATTGAATGTTCAAGAACTACATGCCCAGGAAAATGGCACAAAGTATTACATAATTGTAAATATTGTGGGAAAGGTACAACTATTAGCCTTAAAAACCGATACTTTATTTCAAAATTAACCGATGAACAACAACAAATATTTAAAAAAATTTATGACTCAATAATGAATTTTGAAGAAAGCATTACTTTTAACACTTCAAAAGAAATTGTTACTGTAGATGATTTTAAAAATATTTATATGTGGCTAATTGATTACGAATGTCCTGAACTAATGCAAATCAATGGGGAATGGAATTGGAACTATGTCGTTTTAGATGGAAAACAATGTATCACTTTGCTAAAACCTAGCTATCAGATGACAAAAATTCAATATCAAACAGCTTTATTAGAAATAGGAGAAATTTTATTTAATTTCAAAGAAAAACTAATGCATAAATCTGATTATGAAAAAGAATTATACGTTCATGATTATATAGTTGAATCTGTAGTTTATGATGCTGATAGTGAATTTTCAAATTGCCCATATGGTGTTTTCAATAAAAAAGCAGCTCGATGCGAAGGTTTATGTAAAAGCTTTATGTGGTGTATGTGGACATTAGACATAGATTGCTTATGTGTGGTTGGAAATGCTAATGGTATGCATAGTTGGAATATAGTTAAAATAGATAATGTATATTCTTATGTTGATTTAACTTGGGATAATGGCCTTAGTACAGATTTATTAACCTCACATTATTATTTTAATATTAATGATGAACTCCTTAAAAAGTCACATATCGTACTTGATGCATATAAAAAAATGGGAATACCTGAATGCACAGACTTAAGCAACTGGTACCCACAAAAATCAAATGAATATATTACTTCTACAAAAGAAATAAATGATGTAATTACTGAAGGCGTAAAAAATATGATTAATAATAACAAAAAAGCATTTGCATTAGTTTTTAAAAACAGCAATATTTTAAATGACTTTACTTCTAATTATTATACATATCTAGATAATGCTAATATAAGTAATAATGTTAAATACAAGTTTAAAATATTGACACGTAGTGACTTACTAATGGTAACAGTTACAATTGAAAGTTAATAACATTGATCTTAAAAACATTTACTAAAAAGGTTAAAAGATAAAAATTTTTCTATAGAATAAAAAATAGCGTAGTTATCGCAAACGATAGTTACGCTATTTTATTTGTAAATTTCATTTCTTTGGAATTTGTTAAATATACTTTCATTTACCATTACTTAAAACCAATTATTTTTCTTAACCATATTTATAAAAAGTTGATTGTGTTTTTGTTTACAATTGGCTTTATTAATGCTTAGAAATAAATAACGATAAATTTATATCCTACCAGTAAATATAGTGGTATTTTATTCTTTTACCTCTATTTGTTTTATTATAATTTCATTACCAGTAAGCAAATATGTGTTTAAACTACCACATTTAGGGCAAGTTTTTCCGTTTATCACTGTATCGTAATTCTCTCCACATTGCTCGCAATGAGTTATCGCTTTTATTTTCTCTATTACTATTTTCGCATTATGCAATATGTCTTCTTTTTTCACTGCCCAATTCCAGCAATCTTCAAATAAATCTGGTATTACAGTAGATACTTCGCCTAATTCTATAGTAACAGATGCTATTTTTTTCACCTTGTTTTCAAGTGCAATCTGATTGATTTCCTTTATGCAGTGAAAAACAACTCCCAACTCGTGCATTATTTACCCCTTTCATATTCCTCTTTACGTTTTTTAACAAACTCTTTATCTTCTTTACTCTTCTTAGAAAAAACAATTTTTGTTGCTCTTTTTACCATGTAAGGTAAAATTTTTCCCATCTTCTTTTCGGCTACTACCATATTACTTGCGCTAGGACAATCTCTATGTAATGTTATAGCATCAAATCCACACCTAGTTGTACATAAACCACAACCTATGCATTTGTTTGTGTCTACAATAACCATACCACATCCTAAACACCTAGCAGTCTCTTTTTGTACTTGTTCTTGTGTAAGTGTGCCGTGAAGATCTTTGAAAGTCTTTTCCTTACCATCAGCTGTCTGTTGTCGAGGAGAATTATCATATCTTGCTACCAAAATGTCTTCCGTATCAAATGGAACAAATCGCTTAGGATCTCGTCCTATTGTCATATGACCATGTTGCACAAAGCGATGCAAACTTTCTGCTCCTTCATGTCCTTGTGCAATTGCATCAATAGCAAATTTCGGTCCAGTCAATACATCTCCTCCTACAAAAATGTCATCTTCATCAGTTTGATAAGTAAGTCCATCAGCTATAGGTCCATTGCCTCTACCTAATTTTACATTGCTACCATTTAATAAGTCACCCCAATTTATGGCTTGACCAGTAGCATAAATTATCTTATCAGCGTTTAATGTCATTGTTTCTTCTTCATCATAAAGAGGAGAAAAATTATGATTTTCATCGTAAACTCGAGTACACTTTTTAAATACTATACCTGTTACCTTGCCGTTTTTCTCCAAAATTTCTTTTGGACCCCAACAACATTGTATTTGTACACCATCTTCTCTAGCTTCGGCTATCTCAGCTTTACTCGCTGGCATAATGTCTTCGCTTTCTAAGCATACCATTGTAACTTTTTCAGCTCCACTTCTTATGCTTACTCTTGCTGAATCTATTGCCACATTTCCACCACCTACTACTACGACTTTTCCGTCAACTTTTTCATTACCAGTGTTGGCAATTCTTAAAAAGTCTACCGCAGTGGTTACTCCTTCGCTCTTTTCACCCTTTATATTTAAAAACTTACCGTTTTGACAACCAATAGCTATATAAAAAGCTTTGTATCCTTGCTCGCGAAGTTCTTGCAACGTGACATCTTTTCCTACCTCTATACCAGTTTTAATCTCTACGCCCATCTCTTTCATTATATCGATTTCTGCTTCGATTACGTCCTTTTCTAACTTGTAAGATGGTATACCATACATAAGCATTCCGCCTGGCTTTTCGTTCTTTTCAAACACTGTTGGATAATAACCCATTTGCGCCAAATAAAAAGCACATGAAAGTCCCGCAGGACCTGCTCCTATAATGGCTATTTTTTCTTTCCAACGACCTCTATTAGAGGCAACCACTATTTCTGGCACGTATCTGTTTTTAGAATTTAAATCTTGTTCAGCTATAAATTTTTTAACTGCATCTATTGATACCGCTTCGTCAATTGTGCCTCGTGTACAAGCCGTTTCACAACGACGATTACAAATTCTACCACATACTGCAGGAAAAGGATTTTCCCTCTTTATAAGGGCTAAAGCCTCTCTATATTTGCCTTGACTTGCCATCTTTAAATATCCTTGTACAGCTATGTGTGCTGGACAGGCAGATTTACAAGGTGATGTTCCTGATTCATGTGTATTAATTCTATTCTTGTCTCTATAATCTTCATCCCACATATGTTTTCCCCAACGTATGTTGTCTGGAAGAGGATAATGAGGATATTTTACTTCACTTCCGTCAGCTCTACATAACTTTTGACCTAACTTTAAGGCTCCAGCAGGACATGTCTCTACACATCTTCCACAAGCTACACATTTTTCCTTTTCTACGTGAGCTCTGTAAGCAGAAGCCGACATATTAGGAGTATTAAAAAGTTGACTTGTACGCAAAGCATTACATATTTTTGCATTACAATTGCATATAGCAAATATTTTGTTTTCACCATCTATATTTGTTATTTGGTGAACAAAACCATTGTCCTCTGCTCTTTTTAATATTTCCATAGCTTGTTCATAAGTAACATCATATCCTCTGCCAGTTTCTCTGCAGTAATCAGCCATATCACCTACGCCTATGCACCAGCCTTCGTAGTCATCAGCACATCCTTCATCAAGTTTCTTTCTACCATACCTACAAGAACAAATAGATGCTCCTATATGTCCCTCATATCTCTTTAACCAATAAGATATGTGTTCTATATCCATTGTTGTATTTTCCATTGATATTGCTTTTTCTACTGGTATTACGTGCATTCCTACACCAGAACCACCAGCTGGCACCATTGGTGTTATTTTTTCTAGTGGTAAAAAAGTCATACGTTCGAAAAAAGCAGCAAGTTCAGGATGCCTGTCCATAAGAGCTGTATTCATGTTAGTATACTCAGCAGAACCTGGAACAAAAAGTGGCACCCAATAATTTCTGTCTTCTTTATTGTATGTTGTTCCTTTTATAGGTCCATCCTTTGTATATTTATCACCATAGTCATACTCTAACATACCCAAAATTGCAAGTTTGTCTATAATTTCATCAAAATTATCACCATCATACATTTTTTTTAGTTGTTCGTATGGATAATGCTTTCTCACTTTCATTTTTAAAAGCAAGTCAAGAGATTGATCTCTCTCGCTTTGCGTCATTTCATCTTCAAAAATACATGCAAATCCCCAATATTCAGGATCAGTAGTCTTTACTCCATGTAGTTTTGCGGGAATTCTGTCAGTAACCTTACGTACAAATTTCAAAAGCTTCTTATTTGGCTCTTTATCTCCATAGTGTGCAGGAATATATTTTGTACTCATTTCAGGCATATTATTTCCCTCCTTTTTGTATATCGACTTGTTCTTTTAACCACATAGCAAATTCATCTATTCCCTCGCCAGTTTTGGCACATATAGACAATATCTTTGCATTTTTATTGCGCATTTTTATATATTGTTCACATTTATCAAAATCAAAATCAAAATACGGCGCAACATCTGTCTTATTTATAAGAACCAAATCACAAATAGAAAACATTAGTGGATATTTTAATGGTTTGTCATCACCTTCAGGAACAGATAAAATCATACAGTTTTTACTAGCTCCTGTATCAAATTCCGCAGGGCATACCAAATTCCCAACATTTTCCAAAATTACAAGATCTACTTTTTCCAAATCCAATGAGCGTATACCTTGTCTTGTCATATCGGCATCTAAGTGACACATACCTCCCGTATGTATCTGTATTGTCTGAACTCCAGTACCTTCTAAAATTTTTTTTGCATCAGTATCTGAATCTATATCAGCCTCCATTACCGCTATATTTAATTTATCTTTTAGTAAATTTATGGTTTTTATAAGTGTCGTAGTCTTACCACTACCTGGAGAAGACATAAGGTTTAAAAGAAAAATTCCTCTTTCTTTCAGTTCTTTACGCAATCTTTCAGCGTCCTTGTCATTTTCTTCAAAGACACTACGTTTTACTTCTATTATCCTTAAGTTGTCCATATTTTCTCCTTTCATTTTTTTACTTATTTTAACGCATTTTTATTTAAAAGTCAACTCTTCACAGTAATTAAAGTGACACAATAGATAACCAATTATTTCCTATATTTTAAGTAAAATAAAGCTTAATTTACAATCTTTTATGGTAATCTATATTAGCTAATCTCGCTTGTTTACAAAGATCTCTCACTTGCAAGTTATACATTTTTCCATCCTTTAGAAAGTGGCTTCCACATTGTCTAAAAGAGAATTCAACATTATGTTTAATACACTGCTCTCTTATAGATAAAACCCAATCATAATTAAGTACTCTAGCATTTTTGTCTGATTCTCCACCAACTACTACAAATTCTATTCCATCCAAATAATCTTCAATATTAACTTCTTCTAATAAAGGTTGTAATATTATATATTTATGTTTTATTGGAAGATGTTTAAATATAGGTAATTTATAGTCTATATTTTTTTGATTTTCAACTGTGCATCCAACAATCAAATTGTTATATCCATCACCTATATCAAGAGGCATACATTTTTCAAATCTATCAATACGTTTAGTTAAGAAAAAGAAATCACAATCACTTCTAGTTTTAATCATATCAAACCATTACATGCGCCAATAATCTGCTTCTTCTAACAAGAAATCACTTTGAAAACACATATTAACAAAACCAGATTTCATTTTATAATCACCGTTTTTCTTTTTTTCTATTGGCTTATAAAAATCTTTTGTTTTAATAATATCATTCGTATTAATTCATCTTTTTAAATCTCCCTTATGTATGTAACAATACATACAACCATCACTACATTTTTCACATCCTCTCCACGGATTCCATATACTCATAAAAAACCTCTTTCTTTTATAATTCAGTTCCTAAAACATTACGCATTAATTATAAAATCTTTACTTTTTAAAAAATATTATTTTAAATATAATTAATATAACTATAAATATTAATTTACTTTTCATTTAAAATATGAAGTTATTATAACACAATTACATTACTATGTCTAACGACTTTAATTATATAACTTAATATTTTTAAATGTGCTTCACTAGTAGAGGATTTCAACTGTATTTTTTTATCTTTTTGTTTTCAATTCTCAAAATAAAAATCGCCAAAAAAAACGTGTTATATTTTAGATATCAAATGTAATTACATAATCTAATTCAAACATCATATTACAAAAATATTTTAATCATAAGCTTACTACTATAGAAGCAATAAATTTGACAGGAGCTCAAAGAGACTTTTTCTAATTAATAAAGAATCATAAAACAAACAGTAATTATTAAATATTTTTAATATTTACTATATTTTATTTTTTTAATAAAAATATTAAGAACGTGTTACGAATATAAAAAAGGTCATTTTCAACTAGTCTAATTATATAGATTAGTAAAAATAACCTTTTTATTTTTTTGTTTTATATACATCATTTAATGTATATTATCTATTATATTAAATTACTATAATATCAAGAAATATAGCTTTTTAAAATAAATATATTTAGCCAACATTATTTTCGCTATTAAATCTTTTTTTATCAAATATTGCACGTTCACCATATACAAGAATAGGAACTAAGGTCTTTTCTTGTAACTTTTCGTAAACTTTTTGACTAATTTGTTCTTGACTTTCACATAAATTACCAAAATCATCAGTATATTCAAACTTTAAATTATATATTGTATAATTAGATACACATCCATTATTATTTTCTGTTACTTCAGTTTCTGATAAATCAACTATCATACCATTTTCTGAATGTCCTTTGCGTGAAACATCGAATGATTTTTTACCATCTATAATCATTTTTATACCATTAGCAATAAATGCTATTGATGCGATAATCATTATTCCACCAATTAGGCACATAAACACTGTTCCAAATTTATCATCAGGATCATATGAGCTAATGCCTGAGCTTATTACTTTAATAGCTATCACTGCAGCAATTAAAGCAATTGCTATTCTAACAATACCTCCAACCATAGTTCCACGTTTAAAATTTTTCTTTTCCATTGAATTAACCTCCTATTACCTTCGGCAATAATTAAATATCATCAAAATACAATACTCAATTATTGGTATTATAACATATTCTAGTGAATTTTTCAAGACAGTTAAAGTTTATAGTATAGATTTTTTGAAGATTGTTAAATATCTCATTTTTAATATTACATAATATTTATATTTAAACAATTTATCTTTTTTTTACAACTATTTCTGGCATATAATCTTTTTTGATAATATCAGTATATAATATATTACTTTGTCCAAGTAACTAACGAGATAAATTTACTTTTATCACTTTATATCTCTATTATAGTTTATTTGGTTTACTTTTTTATTATAACATAATGCATCTTTATAAAATATTTTAAATTTCAGATAATGAATCAACAATATTATTAGTATTTTTAGCACCTAATTCAACACATTGATATTTGGCTAATCACTGTCTTATCCAAGTTGTCTTTATGATTCATTTCACATCTAAATGCATAATTTTTAGTTTAAAAAAGTTTATGTCAACATGGTAGCAATGAAGCAATGAATGGTTGTATTAGAAAATTCTTCCCAAAGAAAACAAACTTTGATATAATTGAAAAAACTATTAAGTTTTTAAACAACAAACCAAAAAAATGCCTAGGGTTTAGAACTTCTTTAGAAGCTGTACTTCTAGATGATTCTAATTTCCTAAGCATTTATTTATTGCCTTTAATCGCTGTCGTTTTTTTTACGTTCATCGAAGCATCGGCTGACAGGTTACGTATCCGATTTATTTCAACTCTTCTTTATCCGTAAACTGAATTCCGCCGTCCGTTGCGTCTATGCGGTAAGTCCATTGCGCGCGACCGTTGTTGAACACAAACAGATAATACGGGGTTTTTATGCCGCCGTCAACCAACTCTTCCACGGTGAATTTTACTCTTTCGCCTTCTTCGATTCCCGCATCGTTTAAAGTAATTTCTCTTGCCCTTTCAATATAAATATATCTGCGGCTGAAAATCACTTCTCCGGTTTTTGCGTCAACCTTGTAACTATATTGATACTTTTCGGTATAGAACTCCAAAATCCAGCACGGACGACCGGAGTTGCGGCTCAGAATTTCTTTGGTAAACACGACTTCGACGCCTTCCGGAATTTCCGCGTCCGCCAAAGCAATCTCTTTTGCCTTATCCATGGAAACCATCAAAACTTCTTTGTTGCGATACATAACGCTGCCGTCCGTTGCGTCGATGCGATAAGTCCACTGAGTGAAACCGTTGTTGAACACAAACAGATAATACGGGGTTTTAATTCCGCCGTCGACCAGTTCTTCCACCGTAAAAACAACCTTGTTGCTATCGGAAAATTCTGCGTCGGAAAGCGCGATTGTTTTGGCTTTCGCCATACTTACATACCGAGTACTGAAAACTATTTCTCCCGTTTTCGCATCGATTTTGTAAGAGTATTGATACTTTTCGGTGTAAAACTCAAGAATCCAGCAAGGACGATCCGTACTGCGATTTAACTCTTCTTTTGTAAACGTCGCTTCGTTCTCATCTGTAATCCCTGCGTCGTTTAACGCTATTTCTCTTGCTTTTCGTAATGAGATAAGCAATGTAACTTCACTTTTTTCAAGCACGTTGCCGAGAGTGGCGTCAATGCGGTAAGTCCATTGTATAGCGTCGTTATTGAACACGAAGTAGAAATACGGGGTTTTTATACCGCCTCCGACGTATTCTTCTACGGTGAACGTTATCTTTGCAATGTCCGCATACACGCCCGCATCCGTCAAGGCGATTTCCTTTGCTTTTCTTATATCGATATGATAATCGAAGAAGAATATCTCGCCCGTTTTCGCGTCGATTTTGTAACTATATTGATATTCTGCCGTGTAAAACTCCAGAATCCAACACGGCCGACCGGAATTACGGCTCAATTCTTCTTTGGTAAACACAACTTTCGCTTCGTTCTTATCTTTAATTCCCGCATCTTTCAAGGCAATGTCTTTAGCCTCTTCCAAAGATATAAACAGCGCAACTTCGTTCTTTTCGAGAATATCGCCGGTTACTGCATTTACGAGGTAAGTCCATTGTGTGCGCTTGTCGTTGAATACAAGACGATAATAAGGATATTTAACTCCTTTGTTAATAAGCCTTGCCTCGGTAAATTCAACTCTTGCCGCGCAACCCGAGTCGTTCAATGCAATTGCTTTCGCTTTGTGTATTCCGATATATTCGGAGTCGATAATGGTTGAGTTAACGTCTTTTTGTAATCCGACAAGTTCGTCAAGGGGCAGATTTGCAATCTCTTCTTCGGACATGCTGCTGTTTTTCTTTGCGTCGGCGATAAGTTGCGCTTTGCCTTGCGATACGCCGTATTTTTTCGCAATGGCTGCCGTTTCGTCGTTGTCCGTCGCGGCAGCGTAAACCACGGTATGAACGGACTTGGTTTTTTCAAGAGCCTCTCTCACGACTTCGGAGACAGATTCTTTCAGTTTTTCGTCGCCACTTATTTTTTTGTCGAACGAAATCAATACGGTATCGTTGCTTTCCATAAGACCTGCTGCCTTATATGCGGCAACGGTAATGGAAAGGGCGGATTTAAGACTTTGTCCTTTCAACTCGATTTCTTCTAACAATTTTTCGGCGTCGTCGTTAAGAAAACGTACCGCCTTTACGTTTCCGTTACGGGCAATAACGTACTCAACCCCGGGATTGATTTCCATCGTCACCGTTCCGACTTCCTCTTCCGTGTTGTTGCAACCGGCGAGCGGAATCGAGATACCGATACATAGTGCCAAAACAAGGCAAGTAGTCAATGTCGAAAGCCATCTGAATTTAACTTTTACTTTTTTGTCGACATTACATCCAACAAGTACTATACTTAAAATAAGCATCATAAATAATACAATTATTCTTTTCATTTTTACTTTTCATATCCTTTCATTTTTAAATTTTGTTAGTATACTTCTGGCCGTATACTATGGCCAACTAGCTCTTTGATGATACGTTTTAATACTAAATAGATTAACATACTAGTACCTCCCCATACTGTCTTTTATGTTTTATCACTATTATTATATGAACTTTACACATAATAATCTATTTTCAAGCAAAAAAAGCCCCCTTTTCCTAAGAGAGCTTGTATCTAGTCAGTATATATTTTTCTTAAGAGTGTATTAAAGCAGACTTAGGAAATATTAATATATTACAACTATATTTTACAATAATATGGAAAATAATGCAAGTATTCTATTTATTTAAGAATTTTATTGAAATGAGCATTTGTTTGCTATTTTTTAATTATTTTAAAATATTGCTCAATTTTAAGCTGTAAATATGACTAATTTAACAAAACTTGGTAAAAAATGCCCAAATAAAAATTTTTATAATATTATTAATCCTCTTTCATTATAAACGCTATCTTCATCACAGTTTCTCATTGCTCTATCAAGCGCCATAACTAATGCAACTGCTCCATCTACTCTTTCTGTCGATTTTTCTTTATCAATTTTTATATTTCCTGCTGGATCTGTTTTTATATAAACATTATCATATTATGCCAAATATTGGAATTTTATGCAACTAAAAATATTAATGGTAAGTCTTCTAAAAACTCCCATATTACATTAAAAATTAAATTGCAATCTATTATAAGTTACTGAAAAAATAAAAATTATTTTCAATTTTATTATATCATAAATTTAAAATGTTGTGAAATAAAACGCTTTTATATAGTATATACTATAAATATCATCAACATCGTTTTTGTCTTTTTTGCCTATATTTGCTCATGTTTTTAATAAAAAACTGACAAAAATATTAAAATTTACTTAAAAAATGGTAATGATACTAGTATTCAACTCCCGTACAGCTCTACCCTTTTTGAATAAAAAAGAGCTATTTTCAACATTTCATCATAGTTAAACTATGAATTTTTGTGAAAATAGCTTATTTTTTAAAAGTTTACAAAAGACTTTTCGATCGAATTTAATGTTAAAACTATACAAATTTTAATAATAAAACTCACTGTTATGTTCCCTCACATTTGGACTTTTGGTAGTCTTAAACCTAGGTTGAACTTACCAAAGGTATATGCTATTTTTATAGTATTTTAAACTTATTTATATGAATTTTTGCTTAATTTTCTATTTTTTAGTTCAAAATAGTTATAATACACCTATTTTTACCTATCTTCTTTCAAGACAAACTACACACTCAACATTAGCAGTATTTGGAAACATATCTACAGGTTGAATATAAGTAACCTTATAATTTCTTTGTAAATGATTTATATTTTTTGCTAAAGTTGCTGGATTACAAGACACATATATAATCTTTTTGATTTTTGATTTTTGCAAATAATTTAAAACTTGTAATTCCATTCCTCTACGTGGAGGATCAACTACTAAAACATCAGCTTTATAACCTTCATTAGCAAATTTTTCAAGATTAGGCAAGATATTTCCATAATAAAATTGTGCATTATTTATACCATTATCTTTAGCAAATTCTTTTGCATTCAAAATATTTGCTTTATTATTATCTACACCATAAACACTTGCAGCTGAATCTGCTAAATATAAACCTATACTTCCAATACCACAATACAAATCGATGATTTTTTCTTTTCCAGTTAAACAAGCAACTTTTTTAACTTCATCATATAATTTAATTGTTTGTTTAGAGTTTAATTGGAAGAATGAGTCAGGAGATATAGTAAATTCTAATTTCCCTAGTTTGCCATCAATTTTTTCTTTTCCAGCAATCAAATTCACACTACTACTAATAATCTCTATAGATTTAGGATCAGAATTGATAGTATAGAATACAGATACAACATTTTTAATTTTCAAAACATCCTTTAATATACCTGTTAATCTTTTATCTTCATGCATCAATACAAATGTTGCTTGAATTTCTTTTGAATCTTCAAAGCCACGTAAAACTATATATCTCAAACTACCTTGTCTAAATTTTGGATTATAAATATCTATATTTGATTTTGTTAAGAAAGATAATATCTCTCTCATAGCATTTGATATCAACTTAGATTCTATTAAACATTCATCAATAAATACAAGTCTATTAGAATCTTTAGCATACATTCCTGTAACTACTTTTTCTCCATCATGACGAACAGGAAGCTGAGTTTTATTACGGTAATACCAAGGAACTTCCATGCCGATAGTATTGTTAATAATAATATCTGATGTGTCGCCATCATAATATCTATTAAAAGCTTCTTCTACTAACAATCTTTTTTGGTTTAATTGTTCTTCATAATCTATATGCTGTAATTGACATCCTCCACATCTACCGTAGTATGGACATTTTGGTTCAACTCTAAATGGAGAAGTTTTTTTAAATTTTGTAACTTCGCCATATGCATAGCCATCTTTAACTTCTGTTATTTTTGCTTCAACAATTTCTCCTGGAATTGTACCAGGAACAAAAACAGCTTGTCTTTTGTAATATCCTATACCTTCACCATTTATCCCCATTCTTTTTATTGTTAATAATATTAGTTCATCTACTCTAACTTGTGCTTCCATTTTGATACTCCTTATTTACGCATATTATATCATATTTTATCAATTTTTGAAAGCAATATTTATCAAAACAAAAATGTCTTTATTTAAAAGACATTTCGTTTAAATTTTTAATTGTATATCCTTGATTTCGTAAATCATCTATCACCATAGGTAAACATTCTAGATTATCCTTTGATACAGTATGCATCAAAATTATTGCTCCATTATGAATATTATTCATAATAGCTTTGTAACCATAATCTCCACCATGTTGCTTATCAGTTTCCCAATCTTTATAAGCTATTGACCAGAAAAAAGTTTTATATCCTAAAGATTTAACGTCTGATAAAGATTCCTTAGTAAACTCTCCTTCTGGCGGTCTAAAATATTTTATCATTTTTTCACCGGTTATACTATAATATTTATCTTCGACCTTTTCAATTTCTTCTTTTAGCTTATCATAGTTGATTTTTGTGATGTTTTTGTGATTCCATGTGTGATTACCTATAATATGACCTTCGTTTACAATTCTTTTAATAAGATCTTCTTGTCTAACTAGAAAATCTCCAGTAACAAAGAAAGTACTTTTAACATTTTTTTCTTTTAATATATCTAATATTTTTTGCAAGACTCCGTTATCATATCCAGCATCAAACGTTAAATATATTTCTTTTTCATTAGTGTTACCGACATAATAACTATCAGTACCTTCTAGTTCATTTTTGTAAAACCCTACATCTGGTGTTTGATGACGATTATTTTTAGAAACGCCCCAACCATATGCAAAAGTTTTTGGTGTTACAATTAAAAACATAATAATGAATACACTTAGAGTTGTTATAATTAGTTTTATTTTTTTCATAAAGTTTTTTCCTCCTGTATTCGTTATTATTTTAATCAAAAAAATGATTTTTATTTTACTTCTTTTTTCCAATATTATTTCTATTATAATTTATTATTATTCCCACAATAATTATGTAGTTGATTGAAAAAATAAATATTAAAATACTATTTAAAACAAAAATTATTGTTACACTCATTGCTATCTTTTCATATAAACGTATAACCAATATATATATATTTAAAAATGCATATAAGACAATCGCCACAACTAAAGCACCATAATATGATCTTTTAAAACTCATCTTTACAGGTGGTACATAAGTATACAGTATTAGTAAAATAAAAAAAATTGAAAATACATCAAGTATTATTTCTATTAGTATTGCCAAATATTTATTACTAATGAAAAAGTGTTTTTCTATTAATGAAGTACTAAAAAGAACAAATATTATTTCAAACATTACAATAACAAATAACATTAAAAACATAAGCAATGAACTTATTCTAAGTTTTATGCTACTTCTTTTTTCAAATTCTTTATAAATATTATCAGCAATCTTATTATATGAATGAACAGTACATGAAGCTGACCAAAAAAGAGATAAAACACTAAGTGAAGTATAATTGTTTAATCTAAATTCAGGAATAAATTCTTTTAAGTGACTAGAAAAGGAATCAGAAAAAATGGATAACAACTTATTAATAAGAAGATTATCCATTATATCATATCTATAATTAATTATCTGTACAAAAATAATAAATAATGAAATTACTGATACAAGCGCATAGAATGATAGTGAAGCCGAAACAACAGTTAAATTATATCTTCTATCCAAATCAATTATTTTTTTAAATAAATAATAAAGTTTTGTATTTTTCATATTATTATTATTTGTGTTTTTGTTTTTTTTATTACATCATCGGAGAAAAAGCTCTCAAAATAGCTACTAAAATCTTTTTAAATATATTTTTAGTTTTAGTTTCACTTAACAATACTTCGTGAGAAGATTCTGCGGTTTTTAAAAAATCATTTTTAATATCAATGATCGTACTAGCATCATACAATAAACAAGAAATTTCATAATGCAAGTATAAACTTCTAAAATCAAAATTTGCACTACCAACAATTCCCAAAGTATCATCAGATACAATAGTTTTTCCGTGAATAAACCCTGGAGTGTATTCGTATATTTTTACACCAGCTTTAATTAGCTCAGCGTAATATGATCTTGTAACCATGAAAACCATTTTTTTATCAGGAATATGTGGCGTTATTATTCTAACATCAACTCCACTCAAAGCTGCTGTTTTTAGAGCGGTTAATACTTCGTTATCTAAAATTAAATAAGGAGTAGTAATATAAACATAGTGATTAGCTTCATTAATTATTTGCATATAAGTCATTTCAGTTGAAAGATCTTGAGTAAATGGTCCATCACCAAAAACTTGTACATATCCATCAGTTACTTCACATCTTGTTGGGGCATAATCTAAAAAACTTAAATTTTCTTTAGAACATCTTTTCCACATTCTCAAAAAATAATAAGTAAGACTATATACACCTTGTCCCATTATCTTTATAACTGAATCCTTCCAGTATCCAAAAACCTCTATTTCATTAATATATTCATCGGAAATATTCATTCCTCCAGTAAAACCAATATCGCCATCAATTACAATTATCTTTCTGTGATCACGGTAATTAATTGTTGAAGAAAGGATAGGAATTATTGGATTAAATGAAGTTACTTTTATTCCTTCTTTTCTCAGTTCTTTTTTAAAATTATTTTTCAATTTATTTAAGCACCCAAAATCATCATATATTATTCTAACTTCAACACCTTCTAAAACTTTTTCTTTCAAAACTTCATGTATTTCATCCCACATCTTTCCGTATTTTAAAATAAAGAACTCCATAAAGATAAACTTTTTAGCATTCTTTAATTCTTTTATAATTTCAGGAAATGCAACCTCACCAGGACTTAGATATTGTGATGCTGTTTTAGAAAATACAGGCATTGATGTAGTATTAGTAACATAGTTACTTACTTTAATAAAATCTTTATCTTCTAAGTCAACATCACTATGAGTAATTTTATAAAAATTTTCAGTTTCTTTCATGCTATCACGTAAATATTTTTTAGAACGTTTATTAACTTTTAATCTTCCAAATAAAACATAAAAGAATATACCAAAAAATGGTAAGGCAAATATGGCAATTAACCAAGATATTTTATATGCTGGATTAAAGTTTCTATTAATAATAAATACAGCTGCAATTATAGAAAGTATTAAAAATATAATATAAATATTGATTCCTAATATTCCAATTTCATAAATTGAATATAATAGAAAAGCAATTTGTAATAAAAATAGGCACAATAATACAAATGTTCTACTTAATACTACTTTAATTATTTGCTTAAAAAATTTCAACATATATTTCACCCAATAAAAAAGTATGGATTATTTAAATCCATACATATTATACCACATTATTTTATATTATTTTACATAAATTTTTTTTAGATGTGCAAATCTTGGTAATCCGTCTTCTAATGGAGAATTTGAAGCACCTTGAATTAATGGAAGTGCATAATCAGCAAATTCTTTAGTTAAACCAGCATGATTTGGTAAAATCCATTCAGCAGGAATAGTTTTTTCAGTATTTGCAGCAAATTCAACAGGTAATAATTTATATTCGATATGATAATCTTTACTATTTTCATCACGAACGAAAACAACCATTTTATCTGTTTCACCTTCGCATGCATAACGCACTGCCATTCTACCAGCCATAAATGCTTCTTCAATATCAGTACCGCTACCAACATGAGCACCACATCTTTGCATTAAAGAGAATTCAATTGGACGAACTTTAATATGTAATTTTTCAGAAACCATACCAGCTAAAACTGCTGCTGTTCCACCAAGTTGAGCATGGCCAAATGAATCTTTTGCTTTTGAAGATAAATATTCACTAATTAAATGACCATCTTTATCTTTAATACCTTCAGAGATAACAGCGATTACTTTATTTTGTTTTTCCTTAGCAACGCGCTCAACATCTTCTAAAAAGCCTTCAATTGAGAATGGTTGTTCTGGCAAATAAATTAGATCTGGGCCTAAACCTTTTAAAGATGCAAGTGAAGCAGCTGCAGTTAACCAACCAGCATTTCTTCCCATTACTTCTACTACTGTTACCATACCAGTATCATATACATGTGTATCTAAATATAATTCCATCATAGTTGTAGCAACATATTTTGCAGCACTACCATAACCAGGGCAGTGATCTGTTCCAAATAAATCGTTATCAATAGTTTTAGGAACACCAATTATGTTACATTCATAGTTTTGACTTTGCAAATATTTACTAATTTTATTACAAGTATCCATAGAGTCATTTCCACCATTGTAGAAGAAATATCTAATATTATATTTTTTGAATACTTCTAAAATACGTTTATAATCAGTATCATCTACATCAACTGATTTTAATTTATATCTAACAGAACCTAATGCACTAGATGGAGTGTTTTTTAACAATTCCAATTCTTTTTTATCTTCTTTGCGAATATCAAAGAACTTTTCTTCAAGAATACCACGAATTCCGTGTTCAGCTCCATAAATTTCTGTAATATTTTCTTGTTCTAATGCTTCTAAAAAAACACCAGCTGCACTTGCATTAATAACTGATGTTGGACCACCAGATTGTCCAAACATTAAAGCACCTTTTAAATTTTTCATTTTGTTTCCTCCTAAAAGTTGTAATGTTAATTATTCCTATGAAAAGATTTCTATCTTTAAATATCTTACTTATTTTACCATATTTATAACATTTTTTCAAGAAAGAAAATATAATACATTTAAATCCTTATATTTTTTATTTCTCACTATTAATCTTATTAGCTTTTTTAATAATTTCAACTAACAATCTATAAAAGGCATCACCTATTTGTTTATATCCATCTATAGAAGGATGAAGACCATTTACTCCAAGTCTTTCAACAATCTCACTGCGATTATTAACTTTTTGTAATTCAACTGGGTAGCTATACTCACTATCAAATTGACTCTTTGTATCAAAATATATCATATAATCTTTAAACTCATCTAGTTTAGTAAATGACTCTAACCATTTATCATAATTGAATGTTGTAATTGTATCTCCATACCAATCGTGATAGTAACCACTAGCTCCATAGCAAGCCGTAACTCCGCCATTACAGCATGGCAATTCAACCCCCATAACACCAATTAATGCATTAGGAAAATCATTATGAAATTGGCGAAGAAACTTTGTGGCATACTCTCTGTGAACAGGAAAATCATTGTGATATGGTATATATAACCCATTTCCTGTTAAAAATGTAATCAATAAATCTGGTTCGGCCAAATTATTTTTCTTAATATAATATTTAAAATCTATATCCTTTTTTTCTGGATTCCAGAAAGGATTGGCATCAGAATATTCATATTTAATTACCTTTATTGCATCTTTATGCTCAGCATGTGCAACATGAGTAAACTCTTCTTTTAGTTCAGGATTAACTTTATGACAGTTACCCTCACCACGTTTGAATTTAATTCTATTTTCTTCAATTGTTTCTACAATCCATTCAAGATCATTATTTTTCCACGTACTGTGTTGATCAGCTTCAGTTAAATGATGATTACAAGTTACCCAAACTGATGAAGTTCTACTTTCGTCTTCATATTCACAGAATGTTTTCCATTGCCAACCACCATATCCTTCATATCCAACTTCTTCTTTGTGCATTTTGCCAATAAAGTTTAATGAATCAGGAAAAACATCAACAAATTTCTTATATCCTGTATATGGCCAAACACCATTAACAGTTTCACTATCTCCAACGCACAAAACATTCATTTTCTTATATGGAGCTTCAATATTATTAACTACTAATATTGTTGATTTACTTTCAATAATTGTTCCATCATCATCAATAACATTAATAGTAAGCTCATATTCGCCTTCTTCACCAGGTTCTGGTGTATAAGTAAAGTATCTATTATATGTATAACCTTTCTTGCACTCAGCTTTTACATAATATTGATATGGATTATGCTTCATAATTACACCACGGAAAAACAATTCAAATCTGTCATTAATAACTAAATAATACTTTGATGGTAATGCTATCATATTTCCTCCTATTGCACAAAAAAATTATAACATAAAAAACTCATTTTTCAATAAAAAAAGATGAAGAAACTTTTCCCCACCTTCTTACTAATATAACTTATCAACTATTTTCTTTCTAGCAATGCTACACTTTCCACATCAGCTGAAAAAGGAAACATATCTACAAACTTAACCCTCTTAACGTTATAATAATCACATAATAATTTTATATCCCTAGCAAGTGTAGCAACATTACAAGAAACATAAACTACTTTTTTTATATTATTATCAATTATAGTTTTAATAAAACTTTGATCACAACCCTTTCTAGGAGGATCAACCACAACAACATCAAAATTAATATCCTTCAAATCACTTATAACTTCTTCTACCTTTCCTGTATAAAAAGTAATATTATTAATGCCATTAATCTTTGCATTTTCTTTAGCGTTTTCTACAGCTTCAGGCACAACTTCAATTCCACAAACTTTTTTTACACTTTGGCTCAAAGTTATTCCAATACTCCCAACACCACAATAAGCATCAAGAACGATATCATTTTTATTAAAACTAGCAAATTCTTTTACAGTTAAATATAACTTTTCTGTTTGATTATGATTGATTTGAAAGAATGAGCGATGTGATAATTTAAATTTATATCCAAGCAATTCATCTATTAATTCATCTTTTCCATATAAAACAACTGTCTTACTACCCAAAATAACATTCGTGTCTTTTTCTTGAATATTTAATAATATACTTTTAACCTCAGGATATCTATTAGTAATTTTTTTAACAACTTCATCTAGGCAGTTAATCTTTTCACTTCTTGTAACAAGAATAACCATATATTCATTAAAACTATTTTTTCTAATTAATAGATGTTTTAAAATTCCTGTTTTTTGATTTTCTACATAACCATCTATACCATATTCATTAGCTAAATTTTTAACAAACTTAGCAATTTCATTACATGTTTGTGGCTGAATATAGCATTCTTCTAAAGGAATAATAAAATGGGTTTTCTTTTTGTAAAATCCACAAACAGTTTTCTTTCCTATTTTAGAAAAAGGAATTTGAACTTTATTACGATAGTGATAATTATCATTATCCGTTCCAATAATTCCTTCACATACTTTATCAACAGTTTGCAAATCTCCAATTCTTCTTAATGTTTCTTTTCCCATATTTTCTTTAAATTCTAATTGCTTAGAATATTTCATGTGCATTAAATCACAACCACCACATTCTAAAAATTGTTTACATATAGGAGTGACTCTATCTTTTGATTTCTTTTTTATTTCTAGAATTTTTGCTTGTGCGTAATTGGAGTTTACTTTCTCTATTTCTAAAAGAGCTACTTCTCCTATTATAGAATTTAAAGCAAATATGGTAAAGCCATTAACTTTAAAAACTCCCATTCCATCATGATTTAAATCTACACATTCTGCTGTATATTTTTTTCCTACTTCTAATATTAGTTTTGATGAATTATCATTCATGTTAGTCACCTTTTATTTCAGTAGTAATTATAACATAAAAGAATGAAATTATAAACTAAATATTAAAAATTCTAGTAATTCTTCTTTGAATTGATAATAATTATGATGATATTTAATTATTGAAAAATGATTAGAAGTAAGATTAATATTTTTTGTTGTTATTAATATTAATCTATCAGCGCTTTTTAAAAAATAGTCATCTGCCTCATACGCATGAGTTGTATCATTAAAACAAATATTATAATTAACACCATTTATTATTGTTGTTAAAAAAAATATATAACTATTATAATTGCGAGAATAATACGTTTTTTGTTCAACATTAATTTTTAATTCTTTGAAAACTTTAATCGTTATTAAATATAACCAATAATCATAATCAAAAAAAATTAATAGCATTTTATCGCTTGCAAAAGTAATATAATCAAAACATGGATTTTTAACATTTTCAGTTATAGCATAATTTAAACTCAATCTCTCAATAATGAAGTCATAAACTCTTTGCAATCTTTTATCAAATTTTTCTTTATATACTAATATGTGAAAATCATCTATTGCTTCAATTTTTTTATCTTTAACAACATTTTCGATAAAACTATGCCATATTAATGGATAACTAATTATTATGTTTTGAATATTGATAATAAAATTCTTTTCAATTGTATATAAATAAGAGACAAAAAAATTGTCTATTTTTATCACCTCAATACATTATATTAATATTTACTCTTTCTTAGAAGAAAATAATAGTTTAAATGGATAATATTTTAATGTTGTTTTTAATATAGTAAGAATTGGCACCGCAACAAGCATTCCAATTATTCCAAAAAGTTTACCAAACAATAGTAAAAATAGTATTACTAGTAATGGATGATTTTCTGTTTGCTTACTTTGAATATACGGAGTTAAAAAGTTTGATTCTATCATTTGTACAACTACAACTATAATTAAAATAACTAATGCCTTTTTTGGAGATTCTAAAAAAGCAAAAATAACTGGAAATGCCCCACCCAAGTATGGTCCAATATAAGGGATTACATTAGTTACAGCTATTATACAAGCAAAAAATAAAGGATAGCTTAACTTTGTTATAAGAAAAGAGATTGTGCAAACAAATATTAAAATTATCATAACTAAAAAACTTCCTCGAAAATATGAAGTCATTTTTTGGTTTAATTCTCCCAAATAATTTTTCAAATTGTTTTTTCCAGCTTTAACTAATTTTTCTCTAATATAACAGAGTATTTTTTCATAATCTAATAATAAATATATTAAAATTACTGGTATTACTACAATTATACTAACATAATTTGCAAACTTATTCAGTATCGTTTGGGGTAGTTCACTAACTTTTATCACATAAGATGATAAAAACTCATTAATATTTTCAAAAGTTGGTTGATAATCTATAGGTAAAAAATCAAATTTTGAGGCAAAGGAGTTAATTATCTCTTCTAATTCATTTAGGATTGTTGGAAAATTTTTAATTAATTCTTTTACTTCTCTAACAGAATATGGAATTGTAGTTTTTAATAATATAGCTATTAATGATATTAATAAAATAATTACTATCATTACTGCTATAGATCTTTTTTTAACTTTTTTTTGAATAACTACTACTAATGGTTGAAGTATAAATGCTAGCACAAAAGATATTATAAAAGGTATCAATACTTTTAATATAAATAATAGTGTATTTCTAATATATGGAAAGATTAATATAAATACATACACTGATAAAATCGATAATAAAAATAAAACTATTTTTTTAATATATAAATTTTCCATATAATCACCAATATTATTTTATGCAATATTTTATATTTTTATAAAAAAAGAAACCAACGAATGTTGATTTCTATTTTCACTAATTATATACTATTTTAATTCTGCGAAGTATTTAATAGTACGAACCATTTGAGAAGTATAAGAATTTTCATTGTCATACCAAGAAACAACTTGTACTTGATAAGTATCTTCAGCAACTTTAGCAACCATAGTTTGAGTTGCATCAAATAATGAACCATATCTCATACCGATAACGTCTGAAGAAACGATTTGATCTTCATTGTATCCAAATGATGCATTAGCAACAGCTTTCATAGCAGCATTAATGCCTTCTTTAGTTACATCTTTACCTTTAACTACAGCAGTTAAGATAGTTGTAGAACCAGTTGCAACTGGAACACGTTGTGCAGAACCAATTAATTTACCATTTAATTCAGGAATAACTAAACCGATTGCTTTTGCAGCACCAGTAGAATTAGGAACGATATTAGCAGCACCAGCTCTTGCTCTTCTTAAATCACCTTTTCTGTGTGGACCATCAAGAATCATTTGGTCACCAGTGTAAGCATGAATAGTACTCATAATACCAGATTGAATTTCAGCATATTTATTTAATGCGTCAGCCATTGGAGCTAAACAGTTAGTAGTACAGCTTGCTGCAGAAATAATGTTATCTTCAGGAGTTAAAGTACCTTCATTAACACCGAAAACGATAGTTGGTAAATCATTACCAGCTGGAGCAGAAATAACAACTTTCTTAGCGCCTGCATTAATGTGTGCTTGTGATTTTTCTTTAGAAGTATAGAAACCAGTACATTCTAATACAACGTCAACATTTAATTCACCCCAAGGTAAATTTGCAGCATCTTTTTCTGCATAAATAGTAATCTTCTTGCCATCAACTGTGATTGAGTTGTCATCAGCTTCAACAGTATGTAAACCTTCACCGATTCTACCACAATAACCACCTTGAGCAGTATCATACTTTAATAAATTTGCTAACATTTTAGGAGCTGTTAAATCGTTGATTGCAACAATTTCATATCCTTCAGCACCAAACATTTGTCTGAATGCAAGACGTCCAATACGTCCAAAACCATTTATAGCTACTTTTACAGCCATTTTAAAATTCCTCCTTATGGTTTATATTTTTTTACGATATTATTATATCACTTTTTAATTTTTTTTCAATATTTTTTTTATGATAAACTTTCTAAAAACGTTATCAATTTTTTTTAGCAACATATTCTAAAGCTTTTCTATAACTTTCAAAGTGTTCACCCATAAAAGTTTTTGCACAAACATCACTTATTACAGAAGTTTTTCTAAATTCTTCTCGCATTTTTATATTTGATAAATGCACTTCTACTACTGGAATATTGATTGCGGCAATACAATCGCGTATTGCATAAGAATAATGAGTATATGCTCCAGCATTTAAAACAACACCAGAATACCTCTTTTTCATAGCATATTGTAAATAATCAATTATTTTTCCTTCATGATTACTTTGACAAATTCTTATATCAACATTTAAAACTCGAGAATTTTTCTTTAAAAACTTTACTAAGTCTTGATATGTGTTTTTACCATAGACTTCTGGTTCCCTTTTCCCAAGCAAATTTAAATTTGGTCCATTAATTATTAATATCTTCATTTTTCTCACCACTAAAAGTATATAACATTTTTCAAAAAAAGTAAATAAAAACTCCGTATTGTTAAATAATAATTTTTATAATTCTTTTATTAAAATAAAAAAAGTCTATGAATTCCAATCTTTTGAAAATCATAGACTAAAAATATACTTACTTAATATCTAATTTCTATCAGCAAATATTACTGCAACTATTCTTAGTATCTCTATATATAACCAAACTAATGTAAAGGCAAGACCAAATGCAGCATACCATTCCATTTCTTTTGGATAGCCACCTTCAACAACAACTCTAATATTATCTAAATCCATTAATAGATATAATGAAGCTAAAAATACTGTGATTGCTGAAATTCCTAAACAAAGAGAAATACTATACTTTTGACCAGAAACAGCCATTATTAACATAAATATAGCCATACTAACAATAAAACTTATAGAAAATGTAACTAAGAATCTTATAAATTTTGAATTAACTTTAACAATATTAGTTACAAACAAAGTAGTAACAATAGCAAATACAGAAAGAGTTGAAAGCAAGGCAACTAAAACAGCACCTCCAGCAACTGCACTATAAACCATTGAAACAAATCCTACGCTTACACCTTCAAACAAACAATACAAGATACCAAACACTTTTGATAATCTAGGTGATGTCATTGCAACAATTGAGAAAACAAAAGTTAAGAAACTTGATGTAATTATCAATCCTAAATAAGCAGACGCATTAACCATTCCAAGAGCAATTCCTAAGAAAGCTCCAAGTACTACCATTCCCAAATAAAGAAACGTTTTTTTGGCAATGCCACTATAAGACGCAGCTTCATAACTAGCAGTTTCATCAAAAGTTGTATTAAATAATTTTTTGTAAACTAAATTCTGATTTCTCATTTTTATACCTCAATTCTAAATTATATATAAATTATACCACAATAATCAAAAATTTCAACATATACATTGTGTTATTATGTCATTAAAACAATCTATTATTAAAAAGACCTAATTGATCATCTTCTGGTAAATCTTTAAATATTCCCAAACGATTAAATTTTTCAACTAAAGTATTGTTTATTCTACTTCTTCTAACAACATCTTTCTTAGAAGTGAATGGATTATCATTTCTTGCATCAACTATTGATTTTGCTATTGATGGTCCTAATGAATCCATTGCACTAAATGGTATAATTAAACTATCTCCATCTATAACAAAGTTTTCCCAGTCAGATTTAAAAATATCAATTTGCTTAAAATTAAAACCTCTAGAAATCATTTCTAATGAAAGCAATAATGATACATATACTTTTTGTTCTTTTGGAGTAAGTTTTTTGGCTTCATCTAGTTCCTTCAAGCGAGCTTTTATTGCATCTTTACCTGCAACCATAGTCTCTATTTCAAAAGCATCAGCTCTTTTTGAGAAGAATCCTGCATAGTAATAAAGCGGTCTGTGCAACTTAAACCAACCAATTCGTAAAGCCATAACTACATATGCAGTCGCATGGGCTTTAGGGAACATATATTTAATAGCTTTACAAGCATCAATATACCATTTTGGAACACCATAATCGATCATTTCTTTTTCTTGTTCTTTCTTTAAACCTTTGCCTTTACGAACACCTTCCATAATGGTGAAAGCATCAATAGCTGGCAAGTCCTTAGAAAGCAAGTAAGCCATAATGTCATCACGACATCCAATTAATTCATTAAATTTCAAATTCTTAACGTTAGGATTCATACCTAAGAATAATTCTCGCATGTTTCCATTCCAAATACCTTCACCATGACTTAATCCTGATATTTTAATCAAGTCACTAACAGTAGTAGGGCGAATTTCTTTTAACATGTCCTTCGCTAAAGTAGTTCCAAATTCAGGTAAGCCAGTAGTTCCAATATCTTCTAAAACATCCTCAGGCTTTACCCCTAATATTTCAACACCAGAAAACATCTTTAAAACGTCTTTATCATCTAAAGGAATATCTTCTACTTTAGAGAACGGGAATTTTTCTGGTTCTGCTTCTACATAATTCATTAATTGTCTTATCATAGTTGGATCATCATGTCCTAAAATATCTAATTTAAGTAAATTAGCTTCAAAAGGATGGTATGTTTGATGAGTTGTTTTCCAACTTAATGTCGTATCATCAGCAGGATATTGGACAGGTGTAATCTCGTTAATGTCAATACCACGTGGTACTACAACTATACCACCAGGATGTTGACCAGTAGTTCTTTTAACACCTACTAATTTTTCTGCTTCTCTATCAATTTCACAATTTCTTATTTGTTTTTTCTCACGTTCATAATGGCCTTTTACATAACCATATGCAGTAGCTTCAGCAATACCACTGATAGTACCAGCTCTAAATGTGTAATCTTCTCCAAATATTTCACGACAGAAATTATGGGCACGTTCTTGATATTCACCAGAGAAATTCAAATCTATATCAGGAACCTTATTTCCACTAAATCCTAGGAATGTTTCAAATGGAATTTCACAGCCATCACTTAATAAATCTTCACCACATATTGGACACTTTTGTTTTGGCATGTCAAATCCAGTTCCATAACTTTGAAGAATTTCTTCAAATTTTTCTTGTTCAGGAGTTTGGCCATACTTTCTTTTTTCTTCAGGAGAAAGTTTAAAAGCTGTAAAATGACATTTTGGACAAACATAATGAGGTGATAAAGAATTAACCTCTGTAATGCCCATAAAGTTAGCTACTAAACTTGAACCTACTGAGCCACGACTACCAACAACATATCCGGCTTCACGTGAATGTTTTACTAGCATATGGGCAATAAAATAAATTGAACCATAATTGTTGTTAATTATACTATTAAGTTCTTTTTCAAGTCTATCTTCTACCAATTTAGGTAAATTTTCACCATATTTCTTATGAGCAGTATCATAAGTTAACTTTATTGCAGCTTCTTTGGCACTAGGTATTCCTTCATCAGCCATAAAACTATCACTAGGTGCTAATAGTTCTTTAGGGAAAAGACTAAATTTTTCTACCATATCAGAAATAATATTACTATTCTTAACTACAATTTCATATGCCAATTCATCATCTAAAAAACTAAATTCATCAAGCATTTCGGTAGTTGTTCTAAAATGTTGTTTTGGAAGTTTTTTAATTTCATGTAAATCATGCATACCACCGCCAACCATCGGAACTTCAAATAACATTTTTCGATATTCTGTATCTTCTGGTTCTAAATGATGAACGTCACCAGTAGCAACAACTATTTTACCTTTTTCTTTACCAGCTGAAATAATCTTTCTAATTATTTCTTTTATATGCTCTTCAGTAATTTCTCCACCACTTGACTCAATGAAATGAGAATATACTTCAGGTGGTTGAACTTCTAAATAATCATAGAAATCAACACAGTCTAATAAATCTTCATAACTATTATTCATAGCTTTTTCAAAAACTTCACCACGATAACAACTGCTTCCAAACAGTATACCTTCACGATGTTCTTCTAAAAACTTCTTTAACATTCTTGGTTCATGTGAAAAATTAACAGTATGAGATTGACTTACAATCCTATTAATATTTACTAAACCAGTTCTGTTTTTAGCTAAAAGAGTAATGTGTGACGGAAAAGCAAATTGATATGCCTCTTCATCAACAATAACACTATTAATTCTATTGTAGTTATGAATACCTCTGTTTTTCAAATGACTCAACATTTTCAAGAAAACACCAGCTGTTGCCTTAGCATCATATATGGCCCTATGGTGTTGTTCTAGTTCTACATCAAAGAATTTCGTTAAAGCTTTTAAGTTAAATCTTTTAAGTTTATCACCATAGCAAACTCTTGCTAATTGTAATGTGTCAATTGTTGGGATAGGGCCTTTATACAAACCTAAATCCTTTAAATTACGATATAAATGTGAATTATCAAATGTTGCGTTATGAGCAACTAAAATACAACCATCAAAGAACTCTAAAAAATCTTTAATAGCAGTTTCAATAAATGGAGCTCCTCGCAAATCATCATTTGTTATACTAGTAAGGCTTGTAGTAAAATCTGTGATTAGCCTTTTTGGATTTACGTATGTAGAAAACTCATCTATGATCATTTCATGTCTTATTTTACATGCGGCAATTTCAATAATTTCATTATAATTACTAGAAATACCAGTTGTTTCTAAATCGTATACTACATATGTTGCTTCATCTAAATTAATATCAGCATCAGTTAATGCAATTCTGAATTTTGCTTCATCTACTAATGCTCCTTCTACGCCAAAAATTGGTTTTATACCATTGTCATTACAAATCTTTTGTAAATCTGGTAATGCTTGAACATTGTACTTATCTGTAACTGCAACTGCAGTATGACCATACTCTTTTGCTCTTAATACATAATCTTTTACATCAAGAATTGAGTCCTGAGCACTCATTTTAGTATGAGCATGTAATTCTACTCTTTTCACAGGTGCAATATCTTCTTTTACTTTTTTCTCACTTTTACCTAAGCCACCAGATTCTCGAATCTTCAAAACAATGTCACGAGAAAAAGTATCATATCCTAAATAACCATATGTTTTTAATCTGCATCCAACCATACCATTTTCACGATAAAATTTTTCTTGTTTTTCATCTTGAGGATTTATGAATGTTTTTATAATTATTGAACTAATTCCATCAGTCATAGTAGCTTCATATATTTTAGATCCTGTGCTCAATGACTTAATCTCTGCTTTAATTATATCTCCTTCAATTACAAAGTTATTAGTTCCATTCTTTTGCAAATATTCAACTAATTCATATTCAGAAGAAGGTAAATCAGCTAAAGGTTGTGAAACATTATTTAAAGGAGTACCCTGTTTTGGCATTTTAACCATTTTTTTGCTTTGATGTTTTTCAGCTTGATTATTTTTGTTCAATGATTCTTCATAACGTCTTTGATCATAATTAACTTGTTCTTCCGCTGCTTTTTTATCTCTAGCTATTTCTTCAGAAATTGGCATAATGAACTGATTTATAGAAGCGTCAACAGTTACAGTATTAAAACCAAATCTTTCAAAACAAAGTTTAATTGTTCTTAATAAATCTAGAGCAATTTCTCTATCAAAATCATTAGCAACCATAACAGTGACTTTGTTATCAACAAAGTTTGTTTCAAACTTTTTTAAAGTCTCATATCTAACTTTACTTTTACACAAAACTTCTAAAAAATACTTATAGTATTGTTCTAACAAATGATTTGGTAATTCTTTGCATTTGAAATTAATAGTTACTTCAGCACGTTTAGCAAGACCTTTATCAACTAACTGTTTTCTTAATGTATCAATAAGTTCGCTTACTACAGCTGGAGCTACAAATTCTGAAAAAGCGATGAACATTTCCAAAACCATCGTTGATTTATTAATGCATATTTTTTCAATTTCACCAGAATATATACCTTCATAAATTGGAAAATTAATATATTGAATTATCGATAAAAATTTCTTTTGTTTTTCTGTCATCGCTAATCACCTCGTTATATATTCTATCATAACACCACTTATTTTTCTACTTTTTTTTACAAATAAAATGATACCCAAACGGGTATCATCTATTTTCACTTTGAAGTTCTCTTGTCAACAAAAATATATTTTACATTTTCTAAAACTTCACTAATTCTATTTTTATAATCTAATTGATAAGAGTATTCTAAACTAATACTTTTAATTTCTTCACCGATGATTTCCTTTTTCAATTTTACTGTTCCGCTACCCTTTAAGAAAGTATTAGAAACTTTTTCTTCACCATCTTTTATAGCTACAATCTTAACCATCGCACCACCAATAGAACTACACTCATCTTCATCTAAGTATTTTACAATTATTTCATAAAATTCATCATCTTCTATCAAGAAAGTAGTTAAATATTTATAATTTACTTTATTGGTCTTAAAACTATAACCACTTAATGTTTCTATTAAATCTCCATTAGAATTTTCATAAAATACAGTATAGTTATAAGTTGAATTGTGAATCAAATTATTTAATGTAACTTTTCCATTAACAACTTCATAGAACTTATTATCTAAAGAAATCCATAATTTTTTAATATCTTTTCCGTTATCATTTTTAACACTTAAATTAATAGTAGCTTGAGTTTCTGTAATATCAGTAACTTCATTTTCATACTCTGCATCTTTTACAACTACTAATATACAGTTACCATCAGTTCTTTCACGACCATCAGATGGACTATTTGTTACAACAAATCTGTCACCATCACGAATTACCATTGTTGAAGAACCACCACCATCAAGGTTATAGGCATCAACACATCCATAATATTTCATAATTGAAGCCATTTCTCTTGAATCAGCACCATACATATTATTTTTACTTTGACGGCCATCAATTACCATCATAACTATTGTTCCATCAGCCTTTACACCAATTGCAGTACGTGGAGCTCTATCGTTGATAGTTCCTCCTTCTTCATATTCACCATTAATCAAAAATGCTGGTCTACAACCACATATATCATTAATATTAGAATAATCACCAACATATTCATATTGACAGCGTATTTTTACACCAATATTTAAATATTTTAAAACTTCTTTATTGTTTGTAGCAATTGCAAAAGCACCTATACCTAATTCTACATTTTCTTTTGTAGAAATAGTACCTTTTCCATAAAAATCATTACTATTATTAGGTAAAGCTAGTTCTGCTTTTTCAACAACATAAAGATTTTCACTATCAGCGCGAATCGGAACAATTTGCTTTTCACTATTATAATTAGCAAAGAAAACACTTGTTTCAGAGTCAGATGGTTGTTTATTGATATTATCAATATCGAACTCTTTTATTATATTATTATTTGAATCATAAATAGCTAAAATCATCTTATCAGTTTTTTTAATATCTTTAAAACCAACTAATGGATTCTTACTACCGTCATTTCTAAATCCTATCATATAAGATGCAGTAGTTTTGTAAAATTCCCCATTAGAAACTAAAGAACTGGTAGTTTGATAAGGTAAATTACCTTTAGCATTAATATCGAAGAAATCACCATTAATTGCCGCAACTACTTTCCATCCAGGATTATTACTTTCATAGTTATTAATTAACCCTTTAACAGTTGTCAAAGTCCAGCGATTGTTCTTTAAGTTAGCCCATGTTGTTATTTTAACTTCTTTACTACTTGGAACTTGTAATAAACTTATTTTTTGAGGATAATATTTATCAGGAGTAATAATTTCAGTTCCACCACCATATCCATCAGCATCAATTCCTTCAAGTGGAGTTGAAGTATAAGCAGTGACTTTTTGATACTCAACACCATATGGTAAAATTCGATAATCATCAGCATCACTAACACTATATCTACCACCATTAACTGATTCAACTTTACTATAATCGAAAACATTTAATTTTATTGTATCAGTAAGTTCAGGATTGCTTTCTAAAGTTGCACTAATTTCACAAACGCCAGCTGCAACTCCATATACTACACCATCTTCTGTAACAACTGCAATATTTTCATCACTTGATTTATAAATTATTTTTCCTAAATCTTCAGCACCAAAAGTATTAACTGTAATATTGAAAGAGCCTTGTGAAGAAACTACATTTTTGCTAGATATAACTAATCTTTGAACAGATTTTTTAGATCTAGGAACTACTTCAACAAGCAAATTCTCTTTAAATTCCACACCATTCTCATTAGTATAAGAAATAACAAACTCAGCACTACCTTCATTTATAGCAGTTATGAAAGGTTTTTCGAATAAAACAACATTATTTTCGTCTTTTTCTAAAATATCAATATTTTCAGTGATACCAGCTGGTTGATAAGAAACGTTTAACATTATTTTATCTGCATATTCAAGAGTAATTTTATTATCAATTATTTCAACAGTATCACAAGTAATTTCTAAATGTGGTTCGATTTTTTCTTTACATGCTATAACCAAAAAAGAAAAGCATACAATTATTAATAGTAAAATTTTCTTAATTTTAATTTTTATACTCATTTTTTCTCTCCTTCTCAATCACAAATTAATCTTCTAAAGGATTAAAGTCCATATTTTTATTTAATTTTACAATTATTTGTGCTAATAATTTAATTGTGTTTTCAACATCATCTAAATTAACGATTTCAGCAGGAGAATGCATATATCTTAGTGGTATGCTTAATAGAATTGTTGGTATTCCTAAATTTGCTGCATACATTGCATCTGCATCAGTATAACTTCTGTATACAACAGTTGAAATTTGTAAAGGAATATTAGCCTCTAAAGCACATTCTCTAACTAATTTCTCTAATTTTTTATTCATAATAGTACCTATTGTCATATCAGGTCCTTTTCCCATAACAACGTTATTGCTGTTACCTTGTTCAAGTAATGATGAACGATCTGTTGTAACATCAATAGCTATAGCTATAGTTGGATTAATTCTTTTAGAGATTAAAGTAGCTCCATTTTTTGTTGTCTCTTCGCCAACTGTACAAGCTGCATACACTCCATTTTTAGTTCCCATTTCTTTAGCTAATTTCAAGGCTTCATTAATAGTATATATACCTATTTTATCATCTAGAGCACGTGAACATATGATCTTATCATTTAGCATTTTATATGTTGAATCATGAACTATGCAATCACCAACTTCAACTAGTTTAGAAGCTTCTTCTTTTGAAAAAACTCCTAAATCTAAAATTAATCCATCTTCTTTTGGAGTTGAATTAAAACTATTTCTAAATTTTGCAATAGCTCCATTAACTATTCCTTTTTTTGTTATTACTTGGACTTTTTGACCAATATATACGCCAGCTGTTATAGAACCTACTTCTTCAACCAAGCATCTACCGTCATCTAATATTCTTGTTATCATCAAACCAATTTCATCAGCATGAGCAGCTAATAAAACTTTAACTTCAGATTCTGGATTAATTACACTTACCAAATTACCAACTAAATCCGTCATTATTTCATCAGCATAATTTTCCATATGTGATTTAATCTTTCTTTGTAATGAAAATTCATTTCCTGAAACTGATGGAGTTTCTAACATTTCAAATAATATTTTTTTGTCCATTTTATTTTCCTTTCCTTTTATATATTACCATTTTAAATCAGCAATTACACCAAGATAATATCCTGTAGTATGACCCCAAACTTCCTTAAAAACCGCATTACAACGCGCGGGCCAATATGGCTCATCAGTTACACCATAAGTTTCAAAACCTACCGGCATGGCTCCAATTAATTGCTTAGAATAGGCCACATATAGTGGATGATAATTATTACCAGCTCCATAAATAGTGGATGTTGCAAAAGGATTTTTTCCTACAATCCACTCTAATTGATCAATTGCTATTTGACGTAAATCCTCATCTTTTAAGAGTTTTGCTACACTACTAACGGCTTTTGTTTTACTTAAAAGAGTTGCATTAAAACCTCTTCTTTGAATAGCTATTGGCATTCTTCTAACATACCAGTCATCGCCTATATTTAAACCACTTACTATTTGTTCTTTAAGCTCAGAAATTGCAACATCACGAGGACCATAATTACTAGGAATAGTAAATTTATTAAAATCAACTTTATCAACTTTATAAATATGACCTGCTAGTAATCCATATGGTAAAGATATGTCTTTTAAAGCTTCAATATATTCTTTATAAAGCTTTATGCTTTCTATCCATTTTGGATAATCTTCGTGGTATGGAAAAGCATTGCACAAATCTACCAAACCACAAACAGGTGTTGATTCATGTCCACGATGTTCATAAATTAATAAGTTTTCGTGCTTAAGATTCTCATAAAAGAAACCTCTTACTTTAATATTTTTTCCAACATAGTTTCTTTCTTGACAAGCCATAACCATTTTAGCATTCTCTGTAGCATCTAAAATATACTTTTCATCACAAGTTAATTTATATAACAAACTAGCCGCTGTTAATGAAGCTCCCAGTACTTGAGGAATAGGAGATGGTCCCCAACGTTTAGTATATTTTCCTTCTTTATAACCAGTAATTCCAAAATGGTAATCTTCCATTGCTATATTTAGGCACCAATCACTATATACCTCATCTATCTCCTTATATACTATTGCTCCAAGTGCTAAAGCAGCTGATGATAAAAAGTTTTCAAAAGGTCCGCTTTCTGATTTATTGTTAGGATACACATCACTAGCTTTACGAACATTGTCGTACCATTTATCATAAGATACTGAAAGAGCTCTATCACCATTATGAAATGTTGTTTGAAGTAACCAATTCAAACCAACTTTTGCTTCTTCTAAAACTCGTTTATTCTTATTACTTTGATATAATTCTAATAAACAACTAGTCATTAAGGCAGTACAAATTTCAAATTGAGATAAGTCACCAGCATCATGCCAACCTCCAAAATTAGGAACTTTGTCTCCTAATTCATTAGTAGTATAACTATTCAAATGACACGCTTCGTGAACTCCTGCAACATCTACACCACATCTTAATTGATATAAGAAAGACAAACTCTTATCAATTCCTTCTTTATAAGGATTAAAAGATATTAAAAATTCTTCAGTTTCTTTACCATCACATGTGATTTTATATTTCCCAACTTTTTCAATATCTGAAAAATCACCTATACCAAAAGTTCCGAGCACAGTTTCTAATTTAACTGTTTTTCCTCTTTTAACAACTACACTATTTTCAACAATTTCATAATCTAAATCATATCCACTTACAATAAAAGTCTTTTTTGATTTTGGATAATAACCAAAATGAGAATAAGCTATACGATCTTCTAAGTTATAACCAAGTTCATATTCTTCTTTAACTTTTTCAAATGTTATTTTTTTAATTATCACTTCGAAATTACCATTTGAATATGGTGGGCATCCACCTATAAATGGAATAACTTTTATAAATGATAATTTACTTCTATCAAATTGATTTAGTTCAAAAAGTGTAGTTACCCATTTATTAGTTATAATGCTAGGAGCATGCATAAAATATTTTTCATCACCTTGAACACAAAAATGCATATAAAGATTTTGAATTCCTTTAACATTAACTCTTAAATCAACCCTGACTCTATTGTACTCGCTATAATCTTCTTCAGGAAAATTAATCTTAAGACCAATAACAGGTCGTTTTATATGCTCTGATATCTTCGAATTATATTTAATTGAAAGTCCATTTTCACCTTTTTCTAATTCAAAATGAAGTTTATCAATACCTATTTTTTCAATAGTTGAAAGGTCACACTTACTTCCGTCAAAAATAACTTTTTTATTTATTACATCTTTTTTTAACCATCTATTATAACTACATTCTTTTGGATAAATCATTTTATTCACCTATTATAAATTTTCTTTTTCTAAATGATTATTAAAAGTAGGAACAATGGTCTTATAACCTTTAATTGATAAATGTAATCCTTCAACAGTAAATTCCTTTTTCAAATTACCATCATCACCCAAAAGTTTATCATGTACATCTATAAAATCAATATTTTTCTTTTCAGCTTCTTCTTTTAAAAGTTTATTAGTTTCAATAATTTTTTTATTATTAGCAAACTTACAAACAACCCATGTAAAGGCCATCTTTTTTCTATTAATTGGATATAATGAAATTAATCTAACAATAATGTTATTATCTTGTAATACTTTTATAACGTTAAAAACTCTATCTTTTATTTCAACACAAGTTATCTTTCTGTTATAAATCATATCATTAATACCAATTTGAAGATATACAACTTTTGGTTTCACTTCCAATATTTCATTAATTCTTTTTAAAACATCTTCTGTTGTATCTCCAGCTACTCCCCTATTTAATACTTTTTTCTTTAGTAATTCGTGAGCAGGGAAGAAATCAGTCAAAGAATCTCCTAAAAATACAATATCGCTATGATTAACTTCATCCATTTCATAGAAATCATAAACTCTATTAACCTTAAATTTATTCAAATAAATATTAATTATTATTGCTACTATAATTCCAGCAACTAAAAAACTACAAACCGATACTAATACTATTTCTAAAGCACTCATTTTATATACCTCTCTCCTATTATTATACTATACTTATCAATATTAATCAAATAAAAAAGGGCAAAACTTGCCCTTATAAATTATATTGTCTCAGCTTCAGCATTTTTATTATAGAAAAATAAACTTGGTATCATTAATAAAACAAACAATAATAAAAATACTAAAAAGTCAATTATACTTGCTGTTGACCCTGATGTAATCAATTGGAATAATCCAGTTCCACAAATCGTAAAAAATATTGAACCAATTATAGCTATTGTTGGGACAACAAATCTACTTACAAATTTCAATTCTTTAAATTTAATCATAATATAAACATACATTGATATATAGACTGCATAAATTATGGCACAAACTATTTCATCCATGCTACCCAAATGTCCAAATATCCATACATTATGCATTGCTAAATACCAAATAATAAGCATGAAAATAATGCAGAAATAACCATACAAACAAGATAAAAATGATACACTACCATTTTTTCCTAATTTAGAAAACTTTTCTGGGCAAATACCTTGTCCACGACATGACATTGTATACATTCCACGACAGCAACTAATTGAAACACCATTAACTGTTCCTAAGCAAGAAATCATTATAAATAAAGTAAATAAAACTCCTCCAACCTTTCCCATTATACTTTCAAATACAGCAATTGGTGCATTAGCATCTTGAATTATTGTTTCAGCATTTCCTAAAAAAGATGATAATGCTATATAATATATAATATAGAAAAGCAATATAGCAATAGTTCCTCCAACTAAAGCCCTTGGTAAGTTTTTATGAGAGTCCTTAAGTTCAGCATTAATTGCTGTAGCGCATACCCAGCCTTCATAGGCAAACGCTGTTTTCTTAATTGCTTCACCAAAATTGATCTGATATCCTTCAGCATTTTTTGTAAATGCATTAACAATACCATAATCTTTTCCAACTATTAAAGAAGCAAGTAATCCAACTATAGCAATTATAATAATTGGTATAAGCTTAATGATTGTTGAAGAAACTTGAAACTTAGATGAAATCATTGGTGATAAATAGTTCATCAAAATTATTAATGTAATTATAACAAACGCAAAAATAAAGTTTTGCCAATCTATTAAACCAATATTTACTCCAATCATTTTAAAGAAATAAGAGCCAGCAAACAAAGCAACTATAGAAGCAATTATTGGATAATAAAAAGTAGTCATAATCCAAGCAAGTGTATAACCGACTCTTTTATTTGTAGCTACTTCAACATAGTCAACAACACCATTATACTTACTAACCCTATTAGCAAATATTGCAAAGCAAAAACCAGAGACAACCATTATCATTCCACCAATAAACCAGGCCAAAATTGATAATTTCAAATCACCACCAGATAATTGTAGTACTCCACCAGCCTTTAAAAAGACTCCTGAACCTATTACAATTCCAACTACCATTGCGATTCCTGTCCAAATGCCATACTGTTTCTTTACCTTTTCCATAAGTGCCTCCATTAAAAAAAGTTATTGCCTGATTATTGCAATAACTTTTTATTTTTTACAAAAATCACACATAATACTTTTTTTATAAAATTATACATTATATTATTTATAGTGTCAATTTTTTATTTAAAAATATTAATCTATAAATGATTTTTGATTAGCTTCTTTTATAATATCATCTTTTTTTAAGTTTCCTATTAGCATTGGACTATTAATATTGTGATTATATTTGTACATATAACAAGCTACTTTATAGTTTTGATTTGCATAACAATATTTACATCCATTAGGACAACTGTCATAGGCACCAATATCTCTTGTTTCTAAGCAATGACAACCATGACGTAATTTACCTTCTTTTTTCAATTTATATTCGATATTATAAATATCTTTAATTAGTTCTTTTGTTGTACAACCTGATTTTTCTATTCCATATTTTTCCAAATAGTCTTCTTCCATTCCACAAGTTTGAATACGTAATCCATATTTTTTAGCTATTTGAGAAATCCCTCTGAGTATCTCATCTTTATCATTATCTGTAAAAGGAACAATTTCGGGAAAATTTGTTTCTAATTTTTTATATATTTGAACAAAAGAAAAAACAACTCTATTAATATAATTACATACTTTGCTAGCAATATAATCAAATGCCTTGATTATGTATTCTTTTGTATATCTCTTAGTTAATAATATTGGATCATATCTCCATATCACTTTTTCTTTTCCTATTTTTTTTGATAGTTCTATTAAAGTAGAAACTGATTCATTGATTGTTGGAACGTTTGGTTCAACATCGCGCCCATACCCAGTAATTGTATAATGACACATCAATCTGTACTTTGAATTTAATAAGTCAATATACTTAATAATGGGACGATAATTTTTAGAACACATTATTAAAAAGTCTATTTTACTTGGACTTAAATCATATTTGTATACAATTTGTGGATACATTGGGTTCCTAACATAACAAAAACCTTCTTTGATTCTATTTATAAACCATTCACTATAATAATTAACAATGTCAGTTCTTCCACCAATATTAAGAATCATAATTACTCCTATTTATTATCTATAGAATAATATAAAAGATCAACTCTTTTTCCACTTGCCTTATCAACAACATACTTTGGTAAAGCAGCATCATAATGCATTCCTGCTTTAATCATAACTTTTCCAGAGGCTGGATTTTCACTTGAATGACAAGCAATTACTTTTTCAACACCTACTAACTTAAACATATATTGTATAAAAGCCCTTAATGCCTCAGTGGCATAACCTTTGTTCCAGTATTTACTACCATAGCAGTGTCCCATTTCAACAAACTTATTAATTACAGAAACTTTTACTGCTGTTATTTCGCCAATTATTTCATTTGTTTCTTTTAAAATAACTAGCCAGTCAAACATATAACCATCATCTTGTTTTTTCTCTAATTTATTATTCAAATATTCTCTTGTAACATCAATGCTTTTATGAGGTTCCCACGTTAAATGTTTAGTAACTATTGGATCATTCGCCCAATTATTGAATATTGCTTCAGCATCATCTACTGTTGGTTTTCTTAGGATTAGTCTATCAGTTTCTATAGTTTTTGTTCCAATATTTCTCATAACACTTCTCCTAATTAATTTTCTTAACCTTTACTTTCAAATTAGCTGATTCACCAGCAATTCTAAAAGAGATTTTACCACTAATTTTTAGTTTAATTTCTTCTTCATTAGTCCAACCAATCTTTTCAATTAATTGTCCATCTTTTATAATATAAAAATCACCATTACCAGATAATATCTTTGAGTCAACTAAAAATACATATTCTTTTTCAGACTTTAAATTAAAAGTAATTAAATCATGTACACCAGAAAACCTTTTACAAGAAAAATCAACTTCATTATCATTTCTATGTGTGACAGACTGTTCTAAGCATTTATTTGTTTTTTTACTAAGAAGTTCTTTTTCTGTTAATACTGCCAAAGAATAATCATCCTCACCATTTATATCTTCAATTTGGAGTTGATTATTACAAGCCATAGTAATAGTAGCCATTGCTAATATAATTAAAAATAAAAATTTCTTCATATGTATTATTTCCTCACTTAACAAAAAAAGGCACTTTGACTGATACAAAATACCTACTAATTATCATCATTGGTGCGGGCGACAGGAATCGAACCTGCACTCCGGAGAACTAGAGCCTAAGTCTAGCGCGTCTGCCAGTTCCGCCACGCCCGCATTTGACTATAATATGATACCACAAACAACAATTAAATGCAAGAGTTTTTTAAAAAAATGTTTTGGTGATTCACAAAATTTGCAAATCACCATATTTTTACTCACTCTTTATAATATTTTCATCAACAATATTCATATCTCTATCATAGAGAATTGTTTTTATTGTATTATTTTTAACTTCAACAAATATTCCTGCGATGGTATTCAAGCCTGTAGCATATCTAAATGCTATCTTTTTATTTGGATATGACATTGGTTCTTCAAGGTCAACACCACGATCTCCATCACTTGAAGGGCATTGCATATAAACAGTTCCGTTTTCAACAATCTCATCAGCAAAAATAGGATATGTTCTAATATATGTGTGATCATTTGCAGCAATTGCCAATTCTATATGGTACTTATCGCAAATTGTTTTCCATCTTTCATATCCAAAAGCCCTATCACGTCCATTGACACCATTTATCCATTGGTAATGTTGACATAAAAAAATGTGTTTAGCAGGATTGTTTTTTATAACTTTTTCTACCCAATTAATAGCTTTTTCTACATTTTCATTAAAAGGTTCATTTACTCCCATATGTTCATTATGCATTACAATAAATAATGAATTTCCATATTTAAAATAATAACATACTCCAATTTCACCTTTATATCCATTTTTCGGGAAATTATTAACTTCTTTAAAATAATCACTAGTATTTTTCTCATATGCTCTCGACATATAATCATGATTCCCTAGAGTGTTAGCCCACATATATTTTTTTATTGAAGGTATATTATAAAATTCTTTCCAAAAAGAGTAACTTCCACCCCATGCTATGCTATCACCACTGCAAAAAACGAAATCAGCATTTTGATGCTTTAATGAAATTTTATCAATCATATTTGATGCATTTTCTAACCTGTTGAAGGCTGGTGGATATGAATGAAAATCACTAATCCAAATGAATGAAAATTCATCCTTTGGAGAAGTTTTAAAATAATGTCTTTCTTCACTAGAATCAATTCTATATTCGTAATTTGTATTTACTTTTAAGTTTTTCAAATAAACTTTACAATGTAAAAATATAACCTCTTCACGAATATCATTTCTATTTTTATCAACAGAATATACATTGTTAAAACAGTCTACTTTAGAGATTGTTGGAAAAACTTTTTTCCAATCTTTTTCACCGATTTCACGATATTCTAAATATGAACCTTTATTATCTAAGCCAGTATGCCAACTAATATTTATTTCTTTTTTACAATCAATACCAGGATTAGCAATAATCATTGCATTTTGTTCTCTCATCAGTAATCACCCAATTTATTTTATCATATTTTTTTAAAATAAAAAAGCACTTATATATTTTATTATATATAAGCACTATTTTTAGATTATTCTTTTACTTTTTTTTACTAATTCGTTTAATAAGTTTAGATATCTCCATAACTATTACAGTAACAAATGAAATACCTATACAAATCATTAATTTATCAAACGATAATGGTGAAAGCTTAAATGCTTCATTTAGTTTAGGCACATAAATAACAATCATTTGTAAAATAAAGCCCACAACAAATGCAAAATTCAAGAATTTGTTTTTAAAAATATTTTTACTAAAAACAGATTTTTCACTTTTCACATTATACGCATGGAACAATTGACAACCTGATAAAGTTAGAAATGCCATTGTTTGCGCAATTATTTGTGATTCATATATAAAGTGACCAATTAAATAAGCAGTTAATGTTAATAGACCAACCATTACTCCTTCTAAACCAATAAATAATCCAAGTTTATTTGCAAAAAATGATTCATCTTTTCTTCTAGGATATTCATTCATTAGTGATTCATCTGCTTCTTCCATACCTAAACCAAAAGCTGGTAGAGAGTCTGTTATCAAATTTATCCACAATAAGTGAATAGGAAGTAGTGGCACACCTAAATCTACAGAAGCAATTATTGATATTAATGATGCTAAGAAAATTGTTAAAACTTCTCCGATGTTACTTGAAAGTAAGTATCTAATACATTTTTGTATATTAGAATATATTCCTCTACCAGATTTTACAGCTACAATTATTGTTGAGAAATTATCATCAACTAAAATCATATCTGCTGCTTCTTTGGCAACATCTGTACCAGTTATTCCCATCGCACATCCAATATCAGCATTTTTAAGAGCAGGAGCATCATTTACGCCATCACCAGTCATAGCAACGATAGCACCTTGCTTTTGCCATGCGTTTACAATTCTTACTTTATCTTTTGGAGCAACGCGGGCAAAAACGCTATATTCATTAATATGTTTTTCCAAATACTCATCGCTTAATTTATCAAGTTCTTCAGAAGTTATAGCTTTATCATTATCATTCATTATTCCAAGATTCTTTGCTATTGCTTTAGCTGTAATAATATGGTCACCAGTAATCATTACTGTTTTAATATGAGCTTTTTTAGCAATTTTTATAGATTCTTTAACTTCTTCCCTTGCTGGATCAATCATTCCAACTAGTCCTAACAAATTAATATCTTTTTCTAGTTCTGCTTCCTTTGGTAAATAATCATATTCTTTTACACCTAAGGCTAATACTCTAAGTGCCTCATCAGCCATGTTTTTATTGACTTCAATCATTTGTGAAAGAATTTCACTATTAGCAGTAATTTTAAAAACAACGTCAGGTGCGCCTTTAGTAATTGATAAATATTTTTCTTTATATTCAATAACAGTTGTCATCAATTTTCTTTCACTATCAAATGGCAAATCTAACACTTTTTTTACATCGTTATAAATTATATTATTATTAATACAAACATCTAATAGTGCAAGTTCAGTAGGGTCACCAATTCGTTTAGTTTCTCCATCAACGCAACTTATAGAAGCATCACAACATATGGCAAAATATTTTAATAATGTTTTTTCTTCATCACTTAAATTTTTCACATCTTTTTCACTATTAGTACAAACCTTAACAACAGTCATACGATTTTGAGTTAGAGTTCCGGTCTTATCACTACATACAACTGATGTTGAACCTAAAGTTTCAACAGCAGGCATTTTTTTAACAATGGCATTTTTCTTTGCCATTTTATCAACACCAATTGCTAAAATAATTGTCACAACTGTAGCTAAGCCTTCTGGAATAGCTGCTACGGCTAAAGCAACAGATGTTTTAAATGCATCTAAAACAGATACGCCAGTTAACACTTCCATACCAAATACAACAATACATATAATTATAGAAATTAATCCAATTATTTTTCCAACATGTACTAATTTGTGTTGAAGTGGTGTCAAATTATCTTCATTAGTTAATAGCATATTGGCAATTTTACCAATTTCAGTTTCCATACCAACGGCAACTACCAAAGCTTTTGCTTTTCCATTAGTAACAAAAGTCGAAGAAAAAATTTTATTTTTTTGATCCCCTAATCCTCCAGTAGTTATTTCTTCTTCTATATATTCTTTGTCTGAAGAAACAGATTCACCAGTTAAGGCAGATTCATCTACTTTTAAATTACTGCACTCAATAATTCTAGCATCAGCAGGAATAAAGTCACCAGCCTCTACTACTATAATATCTCCAACAACTATTTCACTTGATGGTATTACTAATAAATTACCATTACGAATAACCTTAGAATTAGGACTAGACATCTTTCTTAATGCATCCAAAGACTTTTCTGCTTTATTTTCCTGAAAAACTCCTAAAATCGCATTTATTGTTACAACAATCAAAATTATTAAACTATCAAACCACTCACTAGGATCTATAATAATTGAAATTAAGGCAGCTATCAATAATATAATTATTAATATATCTTTGAACTGTTTTATAAACTTAACAAATATTGTTTCTCTTTTTTTGGATTCAATAATATTTGCTCCATATTTTTCTCTACACTTTAAAACTTCCTCTTCACTTAAGCCACAAACTAAATCGCTATTAAATTGGCTAGCTAAATCTTTAATACTTTTTTTGTTTTTGATTTCTTCCATTTCTAATCTCCTTATTAAAATTAAAAGACCTAACTCATGTAAAACATGGAAAGGTCTTGCAAAATCACTTAACAAATATGATTATCATACCCGGGTATAAAATACCGTTCTGACGAGTATGATTCAGTATAAAATACTGTGCTACTCCCCTTTTATAGGTTCAGTGATATTATATTATTTTTTTTAGTTATTGTCAATAATTTTAATTATTCTCCTCTTCTTTTTTATGCAATTTTGGGAATGCCTTAACAAGACGAGATTTCCTTAATTTTTCATTAACTTTATCATATTGTTCCATAAGAACACGAGTTGCATCGGAAACCTTTTGACCAATCTTATCTGATGTAAATCTTAAATCATTTGACAATCTTTCTAATTCTTTAGTATGCTTTCCATAATTAATTACTTGAAGTATTGTCACGATATGATCAACAACATATAGTACTGCGCTTATTATAATTATAATAATTGCCACATTATTAGGAATATTTGAAACTAATTTTTCAATAAGTGGATGAAAAATGTCTACTATCAATAAGCAACAAATTCCCCATAAAATTGAAAATCTAATGCAGACATATCCTTTTATATTAAATGGTTCTTTAGAATAGTCCCACCATTTTTTATGGAAGAATTTTTCTAAAATGAATCCAGTTACAAATTCTAATAATGTAGCTAGTAACATTGAGCATATAAATAAGATAAATGGATTATCTTTTACTGGTGTAAGAACCAATAATACTATTACCATTCCAAATCCATATATTGAGCAAATTGGTCCATTCAAGAAACCACGATTAACAAACTTTCCAGTCTTTAAAGTTGCAAATGAAACTTCGCAACACCATCCTAAAAATGCATAAATCAAAAAATATAAAATATACTTTATAACCATAATTACTCCTAGTCAACTGATTTTAATGATTCAACCATTTTAACATTTTTTGTTAAAAATGCAAAAATTGTATTTATTAATATACTAACCCCACATGTCAATAATATTGTATATAAGTAAGTTATAGCATCAATATGATAAATATAACTTAACAATGGATTTTCGTTTATGCTCATTACCAAAACTAGTAGAGGCTTACCGAATATTAATCCTATTAATGATCCTATTAATGTTGAAACTAATATTTCAAATGTTAATGATGTTCCAATTTCTGTTCTAGTGAAACCTAAAACTTTCAAAGTGGCAATATCTTTAGTTCTTTCTTCAAAATTAAGTAAAGCTAAATTATATAAAACAACAACGGCAAGCAAAATAGCAAATGTTTTAATTGTTAAAGTCATAAGTCTGATTGCTGATGTAACACTATCTGCTCTTTCATGCATTTCACTACGAGTCATAGTTGATGAAACATTAGCAAGTTCTTTAATTTCATTATTAACACTATCAGACAAATCAGAATTGCTAATTCTTATCCAAGAAGCAGTTGGCTTAAACTCTATATCAATATTGTCTTCAGATATGAAAACGCCTTGAGTTATACATAATTCTACTATATCTACTACTTTTTTGATATGTAATGTATTATTATATATTATTTTTATTTCATCACCAACATTAATACCAATTTCATTAGCTACCTTTTTTGAAACTAACGCTCCATCCTTATGATAATCTGGTGAAAATATATTACCATCATTAGATAAAAGATATAAGTAACTAGAAATTGCATTCTTTCCTTGTAATGTTACATTTAGTTTTGCATATTCATCAACTTGTTCAATTCCACTTATTTTAGTCAATTCATCTTTAATAAAAGTTGCATTTTTATATGAAACAGAAATATCATAGGCTATTAGTTCGTCAATTTCCAAATTTAAACCATAGTTTAAAGTGTTATCTATTCCAAAGCCACAAACTAAAAGCGATGAACAACCTAACAGTCCCAAAACAACCATAAGAGTTCTACTTATTTTCCTTCGCATATTTCTAAGTGCCATTCTAATTGTTAAAGGTATTTTCTTAAACAAATGAGTTTTTTCAATTAAAATTGGTTTCATATCAATGCTATTTTCACCACGCAAACTTTCAATAGGTTTCTTATTTATTTCACCTTTACATACGGCGTAACTAGCAACTACTGATACTAATATTAAAACAATAACGCTGTACAAATATTCAAATCTAACAAATGGAACTTTGTATTGAGGTAATTGATATAAATATTTATATTTTGTATTCATTACTTCAGGAATTATCGCTGGACCTAAAATTATTCCAATGATACTTCCAATCAAACATAAAACAATGGCAATAGTCATATAGTGTTTTAATATCTCTGAACGAGTATAACCAAATGACTTCATAATACCAATATTCATTCTCTCTTTATTAATTAACTGAGATATAGAAGTTAATATAATTAAAATTGCTACTAAATAGAAAATTACTGGAAATACGTAAAGCATTTTCTTTGCTTGGATAACATCAGATTCAATTGAAACGTTTGTTGGTAAATTACTTCTCTTTACAGCAAACAAAAGATTATTATTTTCTTTATTCAAAAAATAATCATTAATATCATCTAAATAATTATCAAGATTTTTTTCACTATTATCGGCACACTTAATTATATATTGAGTATACATATTATTAATTATTGCAGTCCCAAGTAAACCGAATTTTTCTTTTAAGCTTTCAGACATAGCATTATAACCTATGTATATCAAACCATTACCATAAGTTGAGTTATCTAAAGCCTCAGGGTGAACCATTGTACCTGTAATTTTTAAATCTATAGAAATCGAATTAAATTCAATAGCAATAGTATCACCAATTTTTATATTTCTTTTCTTCAATAAGTTATTATCTACTAAAACGTCATCTAATGTTATCTTATCTACTGAAATATCTGTTGGAACATTCATTTTTGTATTTTCATCAAATACAATTGCATTAAATCCAACGTTTTCTGTTAGTCCAGTAAAATATATTCTTCTTTCGTATTCAAAGTATTTTTCTTGCAAATACTTTTCATCTTTTTCATCATGTTCTGAATACGTGATAACAATATCACACATATTAGTTTCTTCGTAAACCTTTTTTACTCTATCATCAAAATTCTTATAATTAGCAAAAATACCAGTGAATAGTGTTACTGCTAACATAGCAATCATAATAACAGATAAATATTGTAAGTAACTAGTTCTAATTTCACGAACCACTTTTTTTCTTAAAACATTCCCATAATGATGTTTTTTGAGAGATTTTTTTACCATACTATTTCCTCAACATCTTTAGGAGTATCATTTCTTACATCTTCTATTATTTTACCATCACTTAATTTTATAACTCTATCAGCTATATATTGAATATTGGCATTATGAGTTACAATAATTACGGTTTGATTACCATTTTTACTAATTTCTTTTAATAATTTAATAATACTTTGACCAGTTTTACTATCTAATGCTCCAGTAGGCTCATCACATAATAGTAGACTTGGTTGTTTAACTATTGCTCTAGCAATTGATACTCTTTGTTGCTCCCCACCAGAAAGCTTAGATGGGAAATTATTTATTCTTTTTTCTAAGCCAACCATTTTTAATGTCTCAATAGGATCTAAACCATTTTTAACTGTTTGAGCAGATAATTCAACATTTTCTAATGCGGTAAGATTAGGCATCAAATTATAAAATTGAAAAACAAAACCAATTTTCTCTCTTCTGAATAAAGATAATTTCTTTTCATTTAAAGCTGTTACGTCAACATCATCAACTAAATATTTTCCACTAGTAGGGATATCCATTCCACCTAGTATATTTAACAATGTACTTTTACCAGCACCACTTGCACCTAAAATAACCACTAGTTCTCCAGAACCGATTTCAAAATTTATGTTATCTAAAGCAGTGATTCTTGTCTCATCACTACCATATTCTTTTTTAATATCTTTTAAAATGATTTTTGACATATTTACCTCCAATAAATATTTTACCATATTTTTTTATTATTTTCACTAATTTTATAAGTAAATTAGTAAAAAACTAAAAATGCTAGAAAAATCTAGCATTAGTTAGTCGTTATTTTACCATATCAATTATATACTTAACTGTATCAACCATTTCATCGATATCCATTTGAAATATGTTAGTATCATTTACTTGACCTTTATAATATGGCAAATGAATAAAAAGTGCATTTCCATTCATTCTTTTTAGAGCAACATAATATGTAGTATTACAAATATAACTACCAGCACTTACACTAATTCTAACATTATATTTCTTTTTTGACAATTCAACCATGTTTTTATAAATATTTTCAATTGCAAAATTAGTAAAAATTGCTTCTTTTGAGTCTTTTATGACACTACCACATTCTTTTATTACCCCATCATTATCAGCTATTGGTGCTCTAGTATAATTTATAGCTAATTTCTCAAGTCTAATACTATTAGCTAGTCCTGCTTGCCCTAAACATATAACAATGTTAGGATTACTGGTATCAATTAATTCGTTAATTTTCTCTTTAGATTTATCATAAGAAACAGGTAAGACAGCCTTTACAATATTATCAGCATCACTAATTCTATTTAAAACCTCTAAACTAGAATTACTAGTTTGGCCATCAAACGGCTCAAAAGCAGTTAATAATATTTTCATTTATTTTAACCTTTACTTTGTTTTAAAAATATTTTCTATTGTTTCTAAATAACTTAAATTACATTTTTCGTTATTAAAAGAACTCAAGAATTTAACTCTATCTTTTTCTCTTTCAATTTCCTTTAATACTTCATCAACATTAATTTCTTTTGGTTTTCCAGTAATACGTAAAAAGTTTTTATAAAAAATCTTATCTGCTATCTCTTTTGGTAAATTTAATCCATTTAAATTTAAATCATCTTTTCCTAATAACGATTTTTCATCACCAGGAATATAAACTTTATCTTTAACTATAAACTCTTGACATAGTTTTCCTCTAATAATTGTATCTTTCAAATTAAAATCATTATCAGGTGTTTCTTCTAATCTGCAAATATCTGTACCATATATTATTCTATCTTGATATTTTTCAAAGAATTTTCTAGAAACTTCAATATTCTTAGATAAATTTTCAAACAATTCAATTCCTGGTGCCATATCTACACAAACATTAGGATATTTATCAAACATTTCACCTAATCTATCTAACTGTGCTGAAAGAAAATAGAAATGGGCAAAAGCAACTACCAAATTAGGATGTTTTTTTAATACATTTTCTACTTGAGTATATTGCTTTTCATTATTCACAAAGCTATCATCATAAAACCATCCAGATCTAAGAGCCCATTCTGGAACTTTATTGATATCCCAGAATTCCTCAGGGTCATTTATATGCCATACAATAGGAATTCTGTTTTTTTCCATATATTCAAAGTAAGCATCAAATTCTGGACTATCAAAATCAGGAATAGGAAATTTCTTTCTTTCTTCTGGTTTACCCTCAAGCATTTTAATTCCATCGCAACCACATGCCATTAATTTTTCAACATGTTCTGCTTGCTTTTTTCCTAATTCATTCATTTTATAATATTCTGTAACATCTAAACTACCATATGTATATAGTTTACCTTTTGACAAATATTTAGCACATAGACAATCCAAAGTTTCAGAAGCCCTTGTTTTACTAAGCTGAGCAACTAAATTACCGTATTCACAACCAGTCATTTCTAAAGCTTCTAATACTTCTTCACATGTTCTAGGCAAAGAGTAATGGATATGTGAATCAATAATCATACTTTCACCTTTTTAATCACCATAAGGTAATTTTCCTTCTACTTTAATTTCATTATTAAGATATTTTACGATAGCTCTAATTGAGTTTGGAGTATATTCATATAAGCACATATAATTCTTTAGATTTTTGAATAATGATTGATCCATTGGACCTTTTAATGATACTACATAAATATCTTTATTTGTTTCAAGTAATGCATTAATAGCCTCAACTTGAGTAGCATCCATACTAGCATCATAACTAAAGAAAATCATATCATCATGTTTTTCAATTTCTTTTAATAAGAAATCTTTAAATTCTGAAGTACGTACAAATTCATAAATATCATTATTAGGAAATTTAGCTTTTAAAGCATTGGTCAAACTTCTTATCTCAAAACTTTCTTCAACTAGTGAAGCAATTGTTGGGATTGGAGCAACAACTAATGTGTTTTTACCAAGTTTTGGTTCCTTGCCTTTAACTACTGTAATAGATTTATCCACGATTTCTTGGGCAAGTTCATTATTTTCATTTGATGGAACGTATTCTTCATTATTTTCAAAGAAATATTTTTCTAAATAAGGAAGAGTTTTTTCTTTATATGAAAGTATTCTTTCAACTTTTTCATCAATTAGTTCTTCTTTTAAAACTCCATCTTCTACTGCTTTATATAAAGCATTAAATACTTCATCTTGAGTTTCCCAAGTTTCACATACTAATATTAAATCACATCCTGCGACTAATGCTCTAACTGCACCATTAGCACTTCCACAGAAGTTTGCAATTGCCTTCATTTCTACGCAATCTGAAATAATCAAACCTTTATAACCCATTTCTTTTCTCAATAAACCTTGTAAGACAGTTTTTGATAAAGTTGATGGTACGTCATCTAAATCTTTAAAAATAGAATGACACGTCATAATACTAGGAGTGTCTATATTCATTTTAAATGGAACAAGTCCTATTTTTTCTATTTCCTCTTTACTTTGATTGATTGTTGTAATCTCTAAATGATCATCAGCATCGGCCTCACCACATCCAGGGAAATGTTTTGTACATCCTAAAACTCCATACTCACTTAAACCCTTAATAAATCTTTTAGCCATGTTTCCGGCTGTTACTGGATTTGATGAATAACTTCTAATGTTTACCATAGGATTAGATAAATTTGGATTAACTTCTAGACATGGAGCTAAATCTAAATTAAGTCCTAATCTAATCATATCTCTTGATAACATCTTACCCGATAAATATGCTGCATCATTTACACTTGAAGCTGAGCAACTCATTTGGCTAGGAGCAAAAGTAACTCCACTCATCATTCTAGTAACCATTCCACCTTCTTGATCAATAGCAATAAATGGTACAACGCCTGTTTTCTTATAAATATTTTTATGAATGTCTTTACAAAGTTTTTTCATTTGTTTAGGATCACTATAATTTCTAGCAAACAAAATTGCATTTCCACAACTATAGTTATCTACCATATGATTTATTTGATTATCATATTCTTTTGTTCCAAATCCAACAACTATTAATTGTCCGATTTTTTCTTTTAAAGTTAAATCTTTTAACTGTTTCATTTTCAAACTCATAATTGACCTCCACAATATTTACCATATTATATCACATTAAATTTTGTTTGGAAAGATAAAGTTTTTTATTGTATTATTTGACATCTATTATAAAAAGTGTTAAAATAATCGTACGTGGCCTATTGGAGAAGTGGTTTAACTCATAAGCCTCTCAAGCTTACATTCACGGGTTCGAACCCCGTATAGGTCACCATTTTTTATTGCTTACTTCTTTTTTTTTGCGGGTATGGCGGAACTGGTAGACGCATTAGATTCAGACTCTAATTTTCGCAAGAAAGTGGAGGTTCAAGTCCTCTTATCCGCACCAAATATAGTGGTCTATAAGTCTTTGCTTACAGACATTTTTTTATAATTGCAATTGACTATATAAAGATTAAGAAAAGCATAATATTATGTTTCAATACAAATTAAAAGTTGATATATGAAATATACAAAAAAACACTATCACATGTTATGATAGTGTTTTTTTTATATTTTTTATAAAAATTTTTTGTATAATAAATTTGTAGCAAATGCACATAAAAATTATAAATTCTAAAATTTTTAATATTAATGCGTATAATCTAAAGCTATACTACATATAACATTATTTTATACACTATTTGTTTAGTAGTAATATGTCTAATTTATTCAACTAAGACTTCATTTTCTTCTAAATATTGTAGAATTCATCAGCTAAAAGGTACTCTTATACCTAATCTTGTCTTTTTTAATTAGCAGTTTCTGGAAGTGTTACAGTAGCAGTTCCTGCTTCATCAATTGTATAATAAGCTGTATCAACATAGTGATATTCAGGAGTTGGATAATAATCCATCAAGCATGAAAATACTAATTGTGCGATTTTTCCATCAGCCACTTTAACACAAATATCTTTTAAATCACATTCAATAGAATTATTGACCAAATTATAATTAATTTTTAATGAATCTGCTTTATATAAATCATTTTCTTGTTCATATTTAAATGATGAAAAGTATTCGCCAAATCCAAAGAAAGTTTTCTTCATATTATAATAAGTTTCGCCATTATTAATTGCATCAAGTGATTTTACCCATTTTCCTTCAGCGTTTTGTGAGTAACAATACCAAGTTCTATTTCCTTCTGAATCAGTTACATATTCAAAATAAAACTCAACATCTTCACCTGTAGAAATTGTGTGACCTTTCCAATAAATTTTATTTCCATCATATATTACTGTTTGTTGTGCATTACTATCATAAAAATACATTTTAATATTTTCTGCTTCAAATAATTTTTTCCATTCATCTAATGTAACAGTTGTTTTCTTTTCAACTTGCCCACACTTACATACTCCATTTTCATATGTATGTTTTTCTTTGCCACTTACTTCTTCTGTATCATTACATGTTGCTTCATGCCAATGATATTCTTCATCATATTTGTATTCTTCTGAATAACTATGTCCTTTTGCTTTTATTGCTTCTTGTGCTACTAATATAGTACCACATACTGAACATTTCTTTCCTTCAGTTAAGCCTTCTTCTGTACATGTTGCTTCTTTTCCTTTTATTACTTCTTCTGTGTGGGCTAGCATTGCTATTTCTTCTTTTACTTTTTCACCACATGAGCAACTCTTTTCTCTTTCACCTTTTTTTGTACATGTCGCTTCACTTACTACTACCCATTCTCCATATACATGTTTATGAGTTTCTTCGTTTTCTTTGCATCCTATTAATGCTACACTTAATAATAAACATACTAATGCCATTAGTACATTTCTTTTCATAATAATACACCTCGTTTTTTTAGCAGATATATTATACTTCTGCTATTTCAATATTGCAAGAATTATTAAAATATTATAATGCTTCATTCATTGATATATTTTTCTTTTTATGAATATGAACAATAAATGGTAATTGGAAAAGTGTCAAAAGTCCAAATCCCAAAAGTAATAAACGAAGAAAATAAATATGCCAACCCTTGTTTAGATTTAAATATGGAAGATTTTTCATTGGTGGGCGAACAAGATACATAAAATTAGTTCCATATGCTGATAAAGCACTATTTATATAAAATGTTATTAAAACTAATGAAAGCAAAATAATTATATTTTGTTTATATTCTTTTAATCCTAATTTAGCATTACCACTTATGATTAAGTATAGTGAAAACCAAAGTAGACCAGCATGGTATACAAAGCATTGATAAGCTTTTAGTTCCAAAAAGTTTGTCCCGTTTGTTGGAATAAGTAAGGCACAAAAACTGCCTAATGTCCCCATAACAGCTAAAAAGTTTATAACAGGATGTTTTATATTGTTATTTTTGCCAAATGTTATATAAAGCACCCCAAATAACATTAAACTGCACAAATGGAACGGGAGTGAGCGTGGATTCAAGTACATTCCACCAAATGAACTTTCTACCATAGTAGTCATCATTTTACTAATTTCACTAAAAGCACAAATTATTGTCATTATATAACTTGCAGTCTTCAAAGTGATTGCTTTTTTTATACAAAACAATAACATACCAATTATAAAAGCAATACAAATTGCAATCCAAATAAAGTGTTCTGTTGTAAACATAATCTTTCCTTTTTCTATTATTAATTTTATTTTATAAACGATTGTTAGTCAATAACCCAATAGTCATAATACAATATCCCATTTTTTCCAATCATTAAATTGTTAGACTTAACAAAGCCAACTTCTTCTAATGCTCTTATTCTTTCTACTGCATATATTGGAGCCTTAGTAATTATAGAATTACATCCTAATGCTTCTTTAGCCATAGGTGCTATAAGGAAAAAAATATCATAAAGCATATCAAATCTCTCATAATCACTTTTTACATCAACTCTTAATATCCCACAATTATTAAATTTATCATCAGATGTTCTAAGGCAAAGTTCTATTGTTCCTATAGCTTTAAAAATACTTTTATCAATTATAGAAAGTCTTACAAACCAACCTCTTTCATAAGCAAGTTTCCAAAAATTTAATGCTTCAACCATTTTTTCTTTAGTATCATAATAAAAGTTATCGCCATCACAATTATCACTATAAACTTCTAACAAAGAATCACAATCATCATCATCAATTAACCTAATCAAAAATCTATCATCATTTAGTTCCAAATATTTTTTATAAGTTTTCATTTTTTCTCCTCAATAAAACAGTATATTAATACTATTTTACTTGTTTTTCTTTAAATGTCAAGTTATTATCTTTATAAATGAATTATTGATTAGAATTTGAAAATATGATAAAATTACTTATGCAATTAATAGTAAAGGAGAGTCATTATGAAAACAATCACTGTCAAAGGATTAGGAAAAGTAACAAAGAGCCCAGATTCAATCATAATAAATATGAAACTTTTATCTTTTGATAAAGAATATGATTTGACTATGGAAAAGGCAACTAAGAACTTAGAAGAAATAAATAGTTCTCTTATTAATATTGGATTTTGTAAAGATATGATAAAGACAACAGATTTTAATGTGTATACTAAATATGACAATGTCAGGGTAGAGAACACATATAAATATACTTTTATGGGATATGAGTGCCAACAAGCCTTAAAAATTCAATTTGATATGGATATTAAAAAACTTGCTAATGTATGTTCAGTTATTTCTAAGTGTAATGCTGAGCCTGAAATAACTGTTCATTTTACAATAAAAAATCCTAAAGAATTAAATGAAGAATTATTAAAATCAGCAGCAACTAATGCTAGCGAAAAAGCTAAGATTCTTTGTGAGGCTACAGGTGTTAAACTAGGAGATTTAGTAAACATAGACTATAATTGGCATGATTTAAATACTTATTCAAATACTAACTACCACTTAGAAAAGCGTTGTCTTGTGGCTTCTACTATGCAAAATAATATAGATATCACACCTGATGACATCGACTTTAGTGAAGAAGTTACATTCATATGGGAAATAAAATAACAACTATTGCTACTATTAGGCCAAAGTTAAGTCTTACGCTTAACGAAGAAGAGTTTTTAGAATATTATTATTTAAAAAGCGAATTAATACAAGTTGCTAAAGATAACAACTTACAAACAACAGGGTCAAAAAATGAACTAACAGAAAGAATATATTTCTTTTAAAAAACAGGTGAGAAAAAAACATCACCATCTAAAAAGAGATCTTCTGCTATTACTTCAATAGATATTAATGATATTATTGAAGAAAATTTTGTTTTTTCAGAAACACGCAGAGAATTCTTCAAAAAACATATTGGAAAAACTTTTTCCTTTAATGTGCCTTTTCAAAAATGGTTAAAAAATAATTCTGGAAAAACATATTCTGATGCAATAGAAGCATATCATGAAATAATCAAAAATAAAAAATTACAAAAAAATCCAATTGATAGTCAATTTCAATATAATACATATATTAGAGATTTTTTTAATGATAATAAAGATAAAACCCTAAAGCAAGCGATAGCTTGTTGGAAATATAAAAAAGGACTACGTGGTAATAACAAATACGAAAGAAGTGATCTAATAGCCTTAAGTATTTATGAAAGAAAATAGAAAATGAGTGTTAAAGCACTCATTTTTTTAGTCTATAATTGAATTCTTACCCATTATCATTTTTAATAACATTTCAAATAATGGAATTTTATACAATTTGTACTATCTTACTATATTTTTTCATAAACTAATAAAGTTTCTAAATAAAACCTCATTATAATCTTATATTATTGATTAACATTAAAAATTGTGATAAAATAAATGTATAAATAAGGAGTTTATCAATGAGCAAATATTTTCCTCTATGGCTTTTTATAAAAGACAAAAATTTAGACAATTTAACTTTAACTTTTGATGAGATTAAAGAAATATTAAAATTTGATATTGATCATTCATTTTTGAAATATAAAAAAGAGCTATTAGATTATGGGTATGAAGTTAAAAAAATTAAAATGAAAGAAAAGACAGTCTTGTTTGAAAAAACAAATAAAAATGAGGTTATGTATGAAAGAAAATAAAAAACTTATATCAGAAATAATTAAAGATGTTAAGCATGACATGAATGATGAAGATATTTTAAGTTTACTTGCTAGTAGTAAAGTTTCTGAAAACACTTCGAAAGAAGTAAAAAATAAATACTCATTTGGCCAAAAGGCAGCTGATAAGATTGCTAAATTCGCAGGAAGTTGGGGGTTTATTTTCTCATTTGTGTTTATACTTTTGTTTTGGATGATAACTAATATTCTTCTAGCAGCTAAAGCTTTCGATCCCTATCCATTTATCCTACTAAATCTTGTTTTATCTTGTGTTGCAGCTATTCAAGCACCACTAATAATGATGAGTCAAAATAGACAAGAAGAAAAAGACAGAAAAAGAGCTGAAAATGATTATAAAGTTAATTTGAAAACTGAAATAATGATTGAAGATTTACATAAAAAGTTAACAAAAATTCTTGCTAGACAAGACATAATATTAAAATATATTGAAGAAGGAAAAAATAAGGATGAATAAGAATATGAGAAAAAATTTTGGTAAAAAGACTTGGTTATATCCTATGCCTGTATTTATTGTTGCTACTTATGATGAACTTGGTAATCCTGATGCAATGAATGCTGCTTGGGGTGGTATTTATGATACTAACCAAATCATGTTATGTTTAAGTCATGAACACAAAACTACAAAAAACATTAAAAAGAACAATGCTTTCACTGTTAGTATTGCTAATGCTAAAAATGTTGTCGTTAGTGATTATCTAGGAATTGTATCTGGAAACAAGGTTACTAACAAAATAGAAAAAGCTAACTTACACGTGTATAAAAGCAACTTTGTAAATGCACCTATTATTGAAGAATTTCCAATGACATTAGAATGTAATCTTATTAAATTCAATGAAGATGGGTTAGTAGTTGGTGAAATTGTTAATGTTAATGCTGATGAAAGTATTTTAGATGAAAATGGTAATATTGACTATAAAAAACTTGAACCAATAACTTATGATAGTGTTAACAATTTATATATTAAACTTGGAGATAAAGTTGGTACTGCTTTTTCTGATGGAAAGAAAATTAAATAATCATAATAAAAAAAGGCGTTTTTTCGCCTTTTTATTTTTTAATCTTCTCCCATGGGAACTCTTCTCTTCCAAAATGTCCAAAACAAGCAGTTTCTTTATAGATTGGTCTTAATAAACCTAATTCATCAATAATATTATTAGGTCTAAAACTAAAATTACTTTCAACATATTTTTTTATTTCATCAATTGATTTTTTATTTGTATTAAAGCATTCAATATCAATACTAATAGGTTCTGCCATACCAATTGCATATCCTACTTGAATTTCACACTCATCAGCATAACCTTTTGCCACGATGTTTTTAGCAACATATCTTGCATAATATGCACCAGATCTATCAACTTTTGTAGCATTTTTAGAACTAAAGCATCCACCTCCAACTCTACCAACGCCACCATAAGTATCAACAACTATCTTTCTTCCTACGCAACCACTGTCACCAAAAGAACCCCAAATAGTGAATTTTCCACTAGGATTAATTATTATTTTTGTTTTATCAGTTAATAATTTATTATATTCTACTAAAACTTTATCAACAACTTCTTTTTTTATAGTTTCATATATTTCTTCATTAGTTAATTTTTCACTATGAGAAACACTAACTAAAATTGTATCAATTGCAACAGGCTTTCTATTATCATAGATAATTGTAGCTTGTCCTTTAGCATCAGCAAAATAATTATCTGTTTTTCTTCTAAAATCATCATATTTTTTCATCAATTTATGAGAAATTATTATTGGAAGTGGCATATACTCAGGTGTTTCATTAGTTGCATAACCATATACCATTCCTTGGTCATTTGCGCAAAGTTCTTTTTTTACTACTGCTTGATTAATATCAGGACTTTGTTCGCTAATCTCTTTAATAATATGAAATTCATTCTTATACCCAATCCATTTTAATACTTCTCTTGCGATCTTCTCATAATCAATTTGAGCTTTTGTTGTTGCTTCTCCATAAATAAATAGCTTATCATCTTTGATTGAACACTCAACAGCCATTTGACTATTAGGATCTTGTTTTAAAGCTTCATCCAAAAAAGCATCTGCGATTGTATCACATGTCTTATCAGGATGTCCGATGTTTACACTTTCACTTGTTACTACTCTCATTTTTATTACCTCATTTTATATATTATCTTTAACCTAAATAAATAAAAACCATCGCTACCGATGGTTAATTTTAATTTCTTCCTTTACCATCGGTCAGCCATTAGCACCTTACTTATGCAGGTTGCTGTACGGTCAACGGGGCTGTCCCTCGCGTACTCTTTATGGACTACATTATTATATCACTTTTATAATAAATGTCAATAAATATCTCAAATTAAATATTGACAATATTTTTCGTTTACTTTTATAATGTGTAATTTACTGTCTCACTATTAAAATGTGATTTTAAAGGAAATATCAAGTCTTTTTTTTGATTTTCAATGTTTATTAAAGATTGTAAGCATTTATTGTAAATATTTTACACTGATTTTTGATTAATTTGATTTTTTTGTAAGCGGAGTTGCGGCCCCGCTCTTGGTGCTTATTGTCCAAGAATCAGATGGACCGTAGCCTCTCCCAGCCTCAATATTATAAAAAACAATACTTATTAACCGAATTTCTACCCAAAATCACAAGAATATTAACTTTTGAAGTACTAAAGATTCCTTTTTCGATTACTTTTAGAGCAGGTCTAGCTATTATCATTTTTGGACAGTTCTGTCAACTCGGTGGTAAAAATGTCCAATTCAAATGAAAAAAGTGTCCAAATCACCCTGGATTTTTAGACACTTGGTTTTGTGGTTTTATAGTAAATGTAAGTTCTTTAACTATTAATAGTATATCATATTAATTTTTAGAAGTAAAGGATTATGACTAACTTGTTTTAATTACTTATAATATAGTTCCAACTTTTTCTATAGCTTCTTTTACTCCTACTTTATCGATAAGGTTTGCGAAATTATATAAAAATACTTGAAGTTTACTTGCGTCAAATTTAGTTATCTTTTCTATGACTTCGTTGTTTCCTTCAAATAAATCTAGGAAAGAAAAATTATACATTGCCGCAGGCTTATTTGCAAGTAATCTAATATATGGACTCCAGTTAATATATCTTATACCAGGTTTACCTGATAATCTTGGCACTGTCATTATATAAGTTCCCTCTTCATAATAAATTTCTAGTACTTCTGGTAAGTGTTTGACTTGTACTTTTTGATAAGCAAGGGAAGGGTCTAAATAATAGTAATGTCTATTATAACTTGTAAGTCTCCCGTAGTTATCTAATTTTCTTACAACTACTGATGTACATTCAAATGATGTTGGTGGTAATTGATTCAATTCATTAATGTCTTCAAAGTGTAAATCTATGATTGGTTGTTTTAGTACGTAATGTTCTCGTTTCAAAAGTTCAGTTGATTTCTTTAGTAGTTCTTTATTAAATTTATCAAAATTATTAAACTCTGGAAGTGGTACAAGTAAATTTCTTCTCATAAATCTAACAGCTTGTTCAACTGTACCTTTCTCATATCCGCGACCGCTATTCATAAATACTTCTTTAAAGTCATAATGCATTCTAAAACGTTGAAAAGTATCTGTTAATATTCTGCTAATAGTTCCATTTTCAAGATTTATTATTTTAACTAATGCACTATCATTATCAAACCATATTGTATGAGGAACACCATTTAAGAATTCAAATAAATGCTTCATTGCTTCAACTATGCTTTCAGCATTCCTTTGTCTTATTAATTGCATATATGAAGCATTAGAATGAGAGAAAGTTAAGACTAAATATTTAGCATATACTTTCTTACCTTTTTCTATAAATGAACAATCTCCTAAATCTACTTGTGCTTCTCCCGGTTTATGGTCGAGTGGTAAATAACCATTATGTTTATAATAGAATTCTTTCTTAACTTTTGAAAAGTATCTTACTGTTGCAGTCTTAAAAATATTATAATCAGGATAGATTTCTTTTAATCTATCATAAACACGTGTTCCTGTATGTCTTTGTTTATGATGATGCATTCTATCATAATTAAGAAACTTTATCATATCATCTTTATACTTTTGAACTGGACTAGTATTTGTTTTCTTTTTTACATGTACTTCATCAGAAAAATCTACAAACTTAATATACTTATAAACTGATTGTCTTGATATCTTCATAATCCTAGCAATTTCAGTAGCTGTATAATTTTGTTCATAATACATTGTTCTTATTTTGTTTATTTCTTTTAATGTTAACATAGCTGTTTTCCTTTCATATTTTTAAAATAAAAGACCACTACCTAATATTGATAGTGATCTTAATTATTTATCTACTCTATTTCATACTTATTCTTAAAATCTATTATTTTAGTACAAAAATCTTCAATTGTCTTACAGTCTTTGAAATAGTCATCTATTATTAGTAGACCTCCACGCATATATGATTTAAGATTTTCTAATTCTTCTTTCTTGTCTTCTTCTTTTACTATTCCAAAAGCTTTTTTTACTCGTTCATCAATTTCTAAATCAATATATTTTGTTAAAACCATATGTTGATAAATTCTTTCAAGAGTTGGTCTTTTTTTACCTAAAATGTCTGCAAATACTGTAGCATAAATAGTTTTATCTGAATCTTCTGGTTCTTTCTTATCTTCAATAATTCCTATCATCATGGATGTCATGAAGCATTCTAATAGAGTATCAAATACAAAGATTTTTCTTTCTATTGTTTTTTTACCTTCAACATCAATCAAATTAAATGGCTCTTGTTTTTCATTTGAATTATCTTTAGAATATTTTTTAGCTATTCTGCTATAATTTCCGTATATTCTTATAGGGTTACTAAACATTTAAAATTCCTCCTCTATAGTCGCAAAAGTTTCAGTTTCTTTTTTAATTACATATTTTTTACCAACTTTTGCAGAAACTTTATCACTAGCCATATTATAGTCTTTTTCCATCACGACAATAATAATCTGATTACAATATTTAGGTAAATTCAAACAAATATTCGCAATATGTTGCTCATCAGTATTTGAGAAAGGTGCATCCATCACTAATGGATAATTATCATCTGAACTTTCTTCTTCAAAGTCTTCATCTTCATGGTTAATTTTTTCTTTAATAAGTTGCATTAGCCCTGCTACAAATGAAAAATTCATTACCGTTTCTAATCCTTTTGAAGTGTCCATTTTTGATGAATCTACTAAAGTTGTAGATACTTGGAATTTTTCATTAATAACAATTTTTCTATTTCCTGTATACATTTCATCGAAAATTGAACCAACTGTCGATTCTAAATCTTTTCTAATTCTTTCTTTTTCACTAGTAATTTTCTTGCTTGCCATTTGATAAATTTTCTCTGCGTATTTAATGCATTCTTCTACAAATTTATTTTTATCAGATACGCTACTTATTTTTTTAATACGCTCATTCAATTCTTCTATTTTTGAATCTAGTCCAGGAATAACAGTATTCAATATATAATTACGCTCTCCCTCTTTAGTATTCTTTTGATATTCTATATCTTTAATAGCAGTTTGAACAATTCCGATATCTGGTTTTCCCTCAATACGCTTAATTATTGTATCAAGTCTCTTTTGATAATTATCTAATTCAATTATAGTGTCTATAATATCTCCTGCTATTTCAGCTAATGATTCCATATTGTTATAACTATAATTTATAGTTGTAGTTTCATTTTCAACAAAATATTCAATTTGCTTACCATAATTTCTTGGTTCAACATAATCTTTTTGCTCAATTAAATGATTATATGCATCATTATGAGTTTCTATTTTAGCTCCACACAAACAATAGCCCCTTGATATTAATTCATCAATTGCTTCCTCTGTAATATGAGAAACACTTTTCTCAGTTAAAAATGCTGTTTTATTTAGAACATCTTCTAAATTATTTGTTTTAAAAGAATATGCAAATAAATTATTTAATAAATAACTTCTATTACATATTAAATTCATCATATCAGAAAAATCAGAATTTTTATCATCGATTAAATCTCTCATTTCATCAATTATATTTTTTTTCTCCTCTTGGTCCTTTAATATATTTTGATTTTCATCTAAATCTTTTTCTTTTTCTGCAAGTTGTAATTCCAATTCATTAATTGTTTGGTCTATACTTTTCAGATATTCTATTTTACTTTCTCTTTCATCTTGTTTTTCTTCTAATTTTTCTTGTAGTGATTGAGCTAGAATAGGATCATTAGTTTCAAGTTTATTTTGGAATCTTTTAACAACATTATCTGCACTATGTGGATTAAAATAATCTACTAATAATTCTGTTCTCTTTAGCCCCATAATTTCTGAAACCGCATTAGTTAAATTAACTCTTTTCGTAATTTGTTCAATACTATTTGTTTCACCATCAAAGAAAAAATATGGCGATAATTCTGGGCTTAAAATACTTTCAATTTCTTCTTTAATTTGAGCTTCTGTCTTTAATGGAATAGAGTTCCCACCATCACCAATTTTTAAAACGGCAATATTTGTTTTTTCTTGAATTCTAATATCTCCAGAAGGTTGTTTCAAATAAGTTTCTCTTGTAGTAATTTTATATGAATATTGATTATGATCCAACTCTAGAACGGCTTTTACTTCTTCTACTTCTCCAAACTTCATTGAATCTAGCACTTCTTTATTTAATAAAATTTTATCATCAAAAAGTTTTTGTCCGTATAAACACCATAAAAATGATTTAACTAATGTAGTCTTACCATAAGTATTTCCACCAGTTATAATTGTAAAAGGTCTTTCTAAATCTTGAGAGAATTCAAGGTCGATATTTTTGAATTGTCTAAAATTTTTAAGTTTAAATGATTTAATTTCCATCTTTTAGTACCTTTTCAATTCCTTCCACAATTTCATTTATAGTTTGAGCTTTAGTCATTCCTTTTACTTCTTTCAGTTTAAATTTTTTACCTGATAGTTTAATTATTGCTTTTAGTTTTTCTTTATCTATAACTATTTTATTTACGTTATTATTATTCATAACTATCAACTCCTCCTTCTCCAATTGTATCAATACTGTATGCTTTTCTAATTTCATCAATAATTTTATTACTATGTTGAGGGTTATCAGATAAATTAGCGAAATCAATTAATCGTACTAATTCTTTTTTTGCTAAAGATATTTCTAATTCTTTATCCTCTTTCGTTAATCTATTTAGTTCACTTAAAGGTCTTGATATAGTTATAAAATCATAAATTTCTGCATATTGTTTTCCAGGAAATTTTCTTAAAACTCTTCCTCTTCTTTGAATATATTCTTTAGGGTTTGTGCTACTTGCTAAAATAAATGCTGTTTTTATAGCTGGTATATTCATACCTTCATCCAAACATTTTATAGCAATTAAAGCTTGTATTTGTTCATTTTTAAACGCTGCTTTTAACGCTTCTCTTTCTTCAGAATCTTCTTCAGAAGTAAATTTCGAAACAATCATTCCTAAATCTTTTTTTAATCTCTCAATAACTAATTTTATTTGTCTTTTCTCTTCAATTGAATCTTCATATCCATCTTCTCCATATTTTACAGCTCCACAATAGACTAACATATTGTTCACATCTTTATATGGCTCGATGATTTCAATTAATTTATTGATTTTATTTTTTGCTCCAGCAATTATTCGTGCCCTACGCAACAATAATTTTTTCAATGCATCAGGAATCTGCTTCATGTTTTCACTTGATTTATATTTAAATTGCTTTATTTTCTTTGTCAACTCAACATATTCTCCAAGTTCGTCTTCATTTAACTCGACTAAGATAGGATAATATTTATATTTTGTTAACTTGTCTTCCTTAATTGCTCTTCCTAATGAATACGTAATACATTTTTCTCCAAAGAAATTAAGTAATTTATTTGTGCCTTCTTCATCACCATATCGTTCTAACGTAGCTGATAATGCCAATCTATATGGGTAGTCTAAAGTTAAATACGAACTAATCTTATCTGCTCCAAAGTTATGTGCTTCATCAACTAATAGAAGTGTATAATCTAAATTTTCTTCAATTACATCTTGAATTCTATCATTAATAAACGTTTTATTTGTTGTTAAAATGCATACAAAGTTTGTTCTTTTTTGTTTAAATTTAATAGATGCTCTTCTTAAATCTTTTGAATATGTATTTTTGTTCCCATAACATCTGATAGCATCAATATTAAATGTTTGTAATTCTTCGTACCATTGTTCAATTAGATGTACATATGGGCAAACAATTACTGTAAATAATCTCTTTTTAACATCATATAATCTACATATACTTCCACCACCAGCATATGTTTTACCAGTACCAGTTGCCATATCATAAATCCCTTTAAAATTCCTTTTTTCCCATTCTTTAATAGCATCTAGCTGATAATCAAATAATGTAATTTCTTCTTTAATCTTAGGCCCTTTATTTAACTTCTTTAACTTTTTTAATTTTTCTTGAAACTGCTCATCTAATTTGAAAATGTCGCCTATAGATTTTGATTCATAAACAAATAACTTATTTTTAATAATTTCGGGGAACTTCAAAACCATTGTACCATTTTCAGTTCCATTCCATAATCTATCAAACGCCATTTCTTTTAATCCAGCTCTTTGCTCTGCATCTTCCGATTTCCATGAGCAATAAACATCTATTGCCTCATAATTGAAATTATATCCATTTTCAGTTTCATTGGCAGACCCAGCAAAAGCAATTACATTATCATAATAATCTTGCATTATTCCCATTTTTTCATGATACATTGCTCTATCATTATTTTCTTTTAAAATAACAACTCTTATATCTAGTAATCCTATAGTAATTAGATGTGATAACAACGCAAATCTATTAATTGATTCTTCATCATAAACATCTTCAAATAATTCTGCAAATTTATGATCTATAAAATCTTGAACTTGATTATTATAACCATCTGAAATTGCTTCGTAATCTTGTTTATCTAATTTTGGCGAAATCAATAATTTTATTTTGGCTTTATTGGCCTCCATAGCACATAAGCCTTTGGAAATTTGTAATAAAATACTTGAAGAAAAGAATCCTACAGCTCTTTTATATACTGATGCTTTTTGTAAACAAGGAATATAAAATGAGTCAACTACATCATCACTTAAAGTTCTATATTCCATTTTAATATTTTGAAGTTCTTTAAAACTCATATTAACTACTCCCTTCTACAATGTATTAAGTGCAGAAATTAATACATCAATTTCTTCTTTTGTGTTAAATGCGCCTAAACTAATTCTAACCGTACCAGATTCTGCAATTGAGCCTATAAATTCATGAATAAACGGACTACAATGAAATCCACTTCTTGTACATATTTCAAATTCATCTGACAAAATATTTGATACATCATCAGGTGAATATCCATCTATATTAATTGAAACAATACCAAATAAATCAACATTATCTGGAGCATAAATTTTTACTTTTTTAATCTTTTTTAATTGATTAATTAAATAATTTGTAAGTTCCTCTTCTTTAGCTAATATATTGTTAGTCTTCAACCATTTACAACTTTCAATTAAACCATATATTGCAACAATATTAGGAGAACCAGCTTCATATCTTTCATAATAATTTTCAGGCATATAATGATTTAGTGAATCTGAACCATTACCACCACTTTTTACTATATCTAATTTATAATTAGTTAAGTTTATGAAACCTGCTATACCAAAAGAAGCATATAATGTTTTATGTCCTGCAAAAACAACAATATCTACATCTTTCTTATTTACATCTAAAATTCCATATGATTGTGCACAATCTAAAATATTAACAGCTTTAAATTTTTTGCTTTCATTAAAAATTAAACTGTATGGCAGTTTATATCCTGTCACATTACTAATTGAAGAAATTAAAACAGCCTTTGGATTATTGATTGCAAACATATTTTTAAGTTTAATAATATCTACATTCCAATTTTGTTGAAAGAATGGAATCATGAATATATTAAAATTTATCTTTCTTTGTAAATTATATAGTGGTCTTACTATTGCGTTATGTTCAAATGGAGAAATATAAACATTATCTCCATCACTAATTTGCAAACCATTAATAATTAAATTAAGTGATTCAGTTGCACTTGATAAAAAAGTTACACATTTACTATCACAATTTATAAAAGAAGAAACTTGTTTTCTAGCTTCACTAATATAATCTGAAGCCTCTAACGCTTTTATGTATTGTCCACGACCAGCATTGAATGCAATATTTCTATTTGCAAAATCTAATGCCTTATAAACGCACTCTGGTTTTGGATATGTTGTTGCACTATTATCTAAATATATCATACTAGCACCTATAATAACCTTTTAATCAAATCTTTTAATACTGTAATCTTCTCAGTATTATCCACGCTATCAGAATACTCTTCAAGAATACTTAATATATTATCTTTTAAAACACTAGCCATAGGAGAAATATCATCAAAATTAGTATCTAAATATTCAATTAAGTTTTGTGTGTTTTCGTTAACATATTCCGCATTTTTAACATTATCTACAAAACGTTTTAAATTCTCATATAAATTTTCGGAACGATCTAGATCCCAATCTTCTATAAACGTTCCTATAACAGCTTTACAAATTAAATCTACTGAATTAATGTCATCATAATCTAATTTATTTAATAAACATTCATATATTCTTCTATTATCATCCGACAAAATTATAGACTTATCCAGTATTATGTTATCTTTAATCCATTCACTTAATCCTTTTTTAAGACTAGAATTGAAATCAATATTATATAATTCTTTTATGCCTTCAACTAATGATGCCTTATAATCCAATAATTTTTTATTGACTTGAAGTATAGATTGTTTAATCATTAGGAACAAATCACTATATTTTTTTGTGCAGTATATTTTTTGGGGTTCTTCAAAAATTACTTCAAAAGGATTAATGTTAAAACTCAAAAAGAAACTTTTGTATTTTATGAATTGTTCATCTAAATTTAATATGTTATTTTTTACATTACATGATCTAATAATTTTAGGCAATCCAACAAAATATTTTTTTACTCTTTCTGCTAAAGCAATAACACTTTTTCTAAAATTTTCTTGCTCGTTTAAATCAAATAATTCCAACATACTAGACAAATATTTACTTTGTTCTTTTGATCCTTTTGCAAATGACAAATAATATTTATTATTCAATACCGCCTTAACTAAATTACTAGAATTTAATTCAATTTCTTTTGATTGTAAATATAAAATTATATTATCCGATAATTCTGAAATTGCTTTTGCTAATAACAATGGTAAAACACCATCTCTGATTCCATATGGAGGTTGAGAATAATATGCCATTATATCGTATACAGGAACTTTTTTTATTTCAGAATTAATAATTTTCTTTTTTATACTTTCAATCACATCTCTAAAATTTTGATTTTCCTCATTATAATCTAATACTGAATATTTAATAGATGATTCGGGGCTGGTTTCAGAATATCCAAAATCTTCCTCATTATTAATCAAGTAATCAATAACATGATTAATTGCTTTTTGATATTGTGCAGTAACTGTTTTTTTATTAATCAACTCATTATTAAAAATTAATTTATAGCTATAAATGTTATCCATAATTAAAGATAATGTTTCATTAAAAGCTTCATTATCAATTAGTGAATTATAAACCTTTGAATCAGTTGAATAATATTTTTCTAACAATACTAAAATATCAGTTTGCGTTTCATCTAATAATAAATTAATTTCTTCAGAGGATAATTCATCAATATCTTTTTTGTATTTTATTTCTTCTAAACAAGCATATCGCATCGCTAAATGATATAGATTTTCATCAATATCCATATTAGGACATCTTAAAATCACACGTGGATTATTAATCTCTCTAATTTTCTTTGTAATATCAGTTTCAGTTAATTTTTCATTTAATAAGTTAATAACAATTCCATCACAGTATCTGTTTTCAAAATATAAATCAAAATTAAATAAATTATTAAATTCCAATTCACCAATAAATATAACTGTATAAAAACGAGTAATCTTATTTTCTTCGTTACACCTTCTTGGAATCACATATTTTTTATCATTTATTTTTTCAAACACTTCATTATATTTTAAATCTTTAAATTTGGTTTTAGATAAAACTTCAATTGCTTCATCAATGTGTTTAGAATTAAACAGTGCAAATGATAATAAATTATTTAATAAATTTCTTCTAATATAATGATTCTCAATTAATTTATTAATTAATCTTGCTATTTCATCGTTTGACATTGATAAACTTAAAGCAATAGTTTCTTCATTGCATGGAAGTTTATCATAATCATTAATCATTAAAATTATAGCAATTGCTTTAATAATTTTCTTTTCTGCAATAGAATCTAATTTAGCTAAAATTGATTCAGCTCTATACCAAATATTTCTAATATAATTAGCTTCTTCTTTTTGGAATAGATCATTAAAATAATCATAAATTTTATCTACGTTAAATAAGCCTTGATTGTTATTATGAATAAATGTATTTAATGAATTTTCATTACTGTCTGATAAAAATGTAAATAGCGTTCTTTCATTTTGGGCTACAATTTCAGATAAGTGAATCAGCGCATAAACAGTCATTGGATTCAATGGAAAACAACCATTAAATAACAATTGTTCAATATCATTTATATCAAATAAATTTGTTTCAACAATTCTGTTATAAAATTCTTTATGTTTTAATAAATAATTATTTGATATTTCATTTGCATAATCTTTTTTATAAATAGCATTAGAAATTAATTGATAGTTTTCTTCTAAACTTCTATTAAATTTTATTTCTTGAAATCTTCCTTCAACAGTTTTAAAACTATCTACAATTGTATCTTTTTTATTTCTACCCAGATACAACGATACATTTTTATGTGTTACACAGCATAAATTTATTTGACTTTTTATATTACTACTATTCGCAGCTTCGGCAAAATCTTGAATTAATTTTAAATCAACCATTAGGTCTAAAGAATTACTTTCTAAAAATTTAGAAAACTCATCAAATACTATAAATATACCAGAATATCCTTTTGTTGAAATATCTTCTGCCACATCTTTATATATTTTTACAACGTCATTATTTACTAATGGATTGAATTCTAATCCAATATTCACACAATTATATAATTCCTTAAATTGTTCATATGCCTTATAAGAACAATTATTTAAATCATTTATTAATGTTTTAATTTTAATTTTATGTAGTTCTAAACATTTTTTAAGAACTTCACGTTTAATTTTTTCATCTTGTTCCCATTTAGCAATTAAATCTAAACATACATTAAAAACAGAATTAGGAACTATATCATTTATTTTTTCTCTTTTTAAACTTTCACTTAATGCGATTTGAAATGATTGTTTAATATTATCATAATTTGAATTAATAATTACTGTTAATAATGAAATTTCTTGTTCTTTCATTTTCATTAATAGTTCAAATAATTCATTATCAACTAACTTAATTTTATTAACTAAGTCAATCCAACACCTTGAATCCTTATTATTTCCAATTAAATAATTTAAAATTAATAACAAAAATGATTTACCTTTACCGTAAGGACCAACAAGTGTTGTTGCTTTTTCTTTTGAATTACCAACAATAGTTTTTATATATCTTTTTAAAACATCACATATATCAGTAGTTGGTATATATTCATAAATCTTTGCTTCATTATTCAAATCTAATTCAAGGTTAATTGATGATTGAAAGTTTTTATTAATATAAAAATAATCACTATACATAATTAACCTCCATAATAATCTTCAAATATTTCTTTTAAAGTCAATTCCTCTTTAAAATAAATTGTGTTTAAGCCTGCTGTTTTATTAATAGTAATTAAGCCATTTTTCTTCATTTCTTCTAAATATTGTAAATACATATTTTTATCTAAATTAAAATTTTTATATGGTGAATTAAATTCTTCCATTGATTCCTCAATAATAAATGGTTCTCCATGATAAATTTCTAACAGTGCATAATATACTATTAAATATGATAAAGTTGAATATACTGGACGAGTTTTATAAAATCTATCACTTTTCTTACTTATCAATTTCAAGTTTGAAAGTGGACATACATAATTATCTTCTGGATTATCTATTGTATTTTCGTTCACATATGATTTAATACAAACACTTAAATCATCTTCTACATATTCTTTTTTGAAAGCATAGTTCCCATTAGTAAAGAAGTCTACAAACATTTCAGTTGCTTCATTTTTTGTGAACGATTTTATATCAATATTAAAAATTCCATAAATAACTGGACACTCTTCGATATTTCTAGAAAGAAAATAATGAATTAAATACCAAGTAAAATTAGTCTCCAAATATGGATCAAATTGTATTATATATTGACCAAAAGTAGTTAATTCAATATTTTTTCCTCTTTGAATAATTAAATTAGCAGCAGTTAGCCAATATTTTAATCCTTTAACCATATTTGAACCAATACCTAAAATATGCATACCTTCATTTTTGTAAAAAATATTATTATCAGGATTATTATTAATTGCATGTAATGCTTTTTCGAACCATCCATCTCTTATATAAAAACTTTCATTCTTTTTGAATTTTAAGGATTTATTCATTGTCGTATTCTCCCTTTTTAGTTCTTAAAACTTTTTTCATATAACATCCTCCATCAAAATGTTTTACACATTCTAAACAACCAACACATTTTTCTGCATCAATACTATATGAAATAGTTTGATTACTTACATTTCCTTTCTCAAGATTAATTACTTTTAAAGCATTAAATTTACAAACACTTTGGCAATATGAACAACCAATACATGTTTGATATTTAGTAAGTTGATTCCTTACAGCATCACTAATTTCTTTTATATTTTTAAATGGAGCAGTAACATTTAATATTGTTACTTTCAACTCTTTTTTACCAATTTTGCCAGTTAATTTTAATATAGGCTCCATTGTTCTTCTTGATAATATATAAACTTCTCCCAGCCTTGGATTTCCTATTTCAAAGTTCACTAAACCAATTGGTTTAAATAATGTATATAAATCTCCAGTTATTTCTTTAGACAAATTAAAGTTTATACTATTTTCATCAAAAGCGCATGGTTTAAATGTAACAACCGCATTTCTACTATGTTCTAATCCATTACCACCTTGTCTAGCTTTCCACTTACCATCATCTATATAATCTTTCCAATCTTCTTTACCAACTTTTTTAGCAAAATCATATAATACATTTCTAAATCTTGTATATTCTTCATTCATGTATATCGAAGAAAGGAATTCAGACCACCCACTGTTATTAGGACAACACCAACATCCAACTCTAGAAAATCCCTGTCTATATGCTCCATTAAAAGGAATATTATTTGACAAAATATAAAGCCAAACATCAAAGTCACTCCAATCGATGATAGGAGCTGATACAACTTGCTTTGTAATCTTAGGGCTATCAGTATCTCTCTCATATTTACTTCTTGAAAGAGACTCCATTCTTCTTATTCCTTGAAATGATAATAACTTATTTTTTGTTCTAAAAGTTTGTTCAATTTTCTTTGTTATTGCACCCGTTTTAAATATAGTACAACACCAACGCATAACTCTACTAGGAGGGCCAATAACTTCACATAAATTATTAAAATCCTGATCACTATTTTTTGCAACCAACAATGGAGTTTTACGATATTTTGTTTTGAAATTATCAATATACTCTATTGATGTGGGGTACTCTAATGTTGTATCTCCATATATATGAATTATGCTTTCAGTTCCTAAAGCACTCATTACTAAATGACTAGTAACAGTCGAATCTTTTCCACCACTAAAAGAAACAAAAATATTTGTTATATCAAATTTTGAAGAAATATTCTTTATATAATCTGTAGCTTCATCTGTTATAACATTTAATCTTAATTTATTGCATTCTAGAAACTTCTTTATATTATCATTACTACAATCTGTTTCAACATATTTTTGATTATCTAAATGATATTTTTGTAATTTTTCAATTACCTCATTAGAATTTTGTTTTCTTAATTCAGCAAAATTTAATCTAAACTTAACTCCATCAGCAATATAGTTATTAGCTCCTAAACACCATACCGATTTACCTGCATAGTAAAAAGGCTTATTAAGAAGCACTTCTATTAATAATCGTTCTTCAGCAAACACAGGTCTTAAATCCGTACCTACTTTTTTACAACTATTTCCACATGAAGGACAAATATTATCAAATAAAGGAGTATTACATTTTTCACAATAATAAATTTCAGTACTAATTAATTCGGTTCTATTATTACAAATAGGACATGTGCTTGTTTCACAAATTAAATCATCACAATGTTTACAACAGTACTTATGCATATAAAAAACCTCCTTTTTTGAAAATTCGACCTAGTTATACATATTATAACATATTTACTGGGTAAATAAAAGAAATTTGCGAAAAAGAACCAGTATTTAATATTTAATCCCATAATTATCTCGATTTTTTATAAATTCATTTTCAAAAAGTAAAAAACTCCACTATCATAAAATAGCGAAGTTCTAGATTACTTTTTATTAGATTTATAATTTGAATTATTAGGATTATGTTGATTAGCGTAATGATTTATTTGTTGCTGTGTATGCGTATTTGACGATACTCCTTGTTTCTTACTAATAATCATCATCTCCATAGTAGTCATCATAATCTTCTTCATAATCAAAGTATCCATTTTTTTGACATATTTGATGAATTGTTTCGGCATATATAGAACGAGACTTTTTGTTTTTATCAGTATTTTTGTCTTTTAAAATTAAATATAATTTTAGTACGTCATTCCATAAGCCATTTTCTTTACACCATTCTTCTTTTTCCGGAAGTTCATAAAATCCATCAGGTTGATCTTGCCATACATATTTATTAGTCTTTTTATTTAAAAAAATATATTCTTGCCTTTCATCTCCATAATCATCAATATAATCATGAACAATTGCAAAATCACAACTAAATAAAATTTTTGAATTTTTCTTATCTTTAATTTTAATTGTAATTACTCTTTTACTATCCTCACAATAATCAAATCCATAATTTGGCGCAATATTATTAAAACCATTTATCAGTGTAGTTTTAATTTGTTTAGCAGTAAAGTTTTCTACTTTATTAACTCTAATATTAACATCAAAGTCAAATCCTATATTAGATTTAGAATCATAAGTAACCATATTTCTTGGTTCACTTCCAATAAATTCATAAGAAAATGTAAAAGTATTTCTTACATCATCTTGAACTTCATTAATCAATTTAATGATTTCAATTTTAACTGGTTTTGTTTTACTTTTTGGAACATACTCAAAGTTATGCATAATTTATTATCCTTTCCTGCCCATGCCTCCATTTAATGTTCTAGTCACCAAATCATGGTAGTATATCACATTTCAAATAAATTGCAAGTAATATAACTCAATTTTTTTATTTTTTTGACAAAATGCCTATTTTTCCACAAAGTTTTAACTCTGATTTTCTCTTTTAATCAAATGTTCTTCTAGTTCATCTAACGAATAAAATATTTTTCTACCTAGTTCTAGAAACTGATTCATCACAACTACTCCAAGTAGTCCAATACTCTTATTAGAAATCCCCCATAGTATATAATCATTATCATTATCAAATAATCTAGGATATGTAATAGGAATACCATATTTATTACATATTTCTAATAATCGTTTCTTTTCTCCTTTTCTAATTTCTAGTCCACATGAAACTTCTAATTCATCTTTCATAATTTTTTTCTCCTTTTATAAAACATTCCATAAAAGAAAAAGACCCATCATTACGATAGGTCTAACTTAAATACTATGTTTGCCCATCGTTCAAGTTTTAGCACCTTGCTTATAAAAGTAGGTTGCTGACAGGTCATAGGGCTTGTCCCTCACTGTTCTCTTTATGGTAATTTAATTATAATATATTTATGATTTTATTTCAATAGTTATATATTTTTTTAACAACATTAATTTAAAGTCAAACTTCTTATTTATCAACTTTATCTAAATATTTGAAATCATATTTTACTAATTCTATTTTTTTTGATATTTTACTTGGATGAATTGCTTGTCTGTTTTTGTCATCAATAAACGTATAAACTTTTTCAGAATAAACTTTTAAAATCTTCTCTGCTTCTTCTTTTTGTTTTATATATATATTTTTTTGACAGCCCCAACCAATTATTATTAAGTCTGTTTTTTCAAAAATATCCTTATATTCTTCTAAATTTGTTGCATTTTGCTCGTTATTTAATTTTGTTTCTACATTAATTATTGTAAATAAATTTAATATAATAATTGAGCCATAATCATAATCAACTAAATAATTAATTACATTCATTGTTGTTTTATCTTCTTTCATCCCATTTGCATAACTTGGATTTATACCAATAAATACAGCTTTTTTACCTTCTTCATTCCACATTTTTTCCATTTGATATCTTTCTGTATGATCATTATTAAACTTACAATTTGTAATCATTTGACCATTTATTGAATTAGAAACGATAGAAATCTCATTTTTTGATAACAACATTGGAACAAAAATAATAAAATAATAAATATTTATAACAGTTGTACATATTACTATAATTTTGGCTAGTGAACTATTAGCTTCATTACCTCCAATAGCTATAAAATTTTTAATGGTAAAATAGAAAGAATCCAATATTGCACCAATAGAATTATTTGAAAGAGTAAAATCCACAAATGCATTTTTATCAAAATATAATATATATAAATTAATTGTTGAGATACAAAAAACTAACAATAAATATGTACATATAGTTATAAATATTTTTTCTTTATAATTATTGGCTTTTTTGGAACTTTTTATTATCTTATACATTAAATAAAATAAATAAATTAAACAAATAATCATTATCACAGCTACTGATAATATGAATAATGTTGTGAAAAATACACTCGCATTATATCCTAAAAAAGTCTTGCCATTTAACCAATTAAATGAATCATCAATACCTTTCACTAAACTAGGTAAATAAAACGGTATTGAACCTGCTAAAAACTCATTATATTCATTTATTATTAATTCTTTATTATATAAAAGTGTAATTATCATTATAAAAATTACTGGGAATATTATAATAAAAGAAATGGGTTTTGATGTATATTTAAAAACTATTTCCTCATATTTTACTATTATTATTTTATAAAAAAGAAATCCAAATCCTAAAATTAAATAAGGGGATAAATCAATTAACATTGATTCTATTAGGTTATTAGTCTTTGGATATAACATGTCACTTAATAAAATAGAAATCAATATTCTTCCCATTAGTATAAAATTAATTACTAAAAATACTTTTTTATCTTTCATATTAATGCTCTTTTCTTCTGTTTTACTATATTATAACATTTTTTTGTTTTATATTCGATTTGATGAAATTTATATTTCAATAAAAACAGTTATAATTCCTACATTAATTCGAATCCCCACTAATGCTAAATTTCCATCATACCATTTTTGGTTCGAATCCCCACTAATGCAAATCAAAAAAGTAGATTTTAGTGGTTCGACTCTCATCTAACGCAAAAGCAAAAAGTATGGATTTTGGGCAAAAAATGCAAAAAAAATAGGTCAAATCGACCTAATTCTTAAATTATAGGACTAAATCCTATGTATATTTGTTAAAAAGCCTATTTTTCAAAAAAGACTTTTTGACCTTACTTAATGGTGCGCCCAGCAAGATTCGAACTCGCAACATTCTGGTTCGAAGCCAGACGCTCTATCCAATTGAACTATGGGCGCAAATTAGTAGCAAATAATGTTTTGCTACATTTATTCATCATAAGTTATTCTATCAACTGTTTCTTGATCAAGTCTTTTAATAACTTCTAAAACCAATTTAATGGCGTTCTCATAATCATCCTTATGAATAACTGAAGTATGACAATGCAAATATCTAGTTTCTATGCAAACTGATATAGCTGGACATCCATCATGAGTAAGAGACATAGCACCAGCATCAGTTGAAGATTTGATATAGTCATATTGGAATGGGATACTCATTTCTTCTGCTACTTGAACAAACAGATTGCGTAAAGCAACATGACCAATTAATCTTTTTTCATAAATTAATAATCCTGGACCTTTACCAATTACTGTAACACCATCTGTTCCTGGAGTATCTCTAGCAACACTAGTATCAAAAGCTATAGCTATATCAGGGTTAATCATTTTGGCTGAAGTTTCTGCACCTCTAAATCCTAGTTCTTCTTGAACTGTTCCAACTGCATAAACTGTATTAGGATGATCTACATCTTTTAGTTCTTCTAATATTCTAATGATTGCAGCACAACCTGCACGATTGTCTAAAGCCTTTCCCATAAGATAATTTTCATTATTCATAGTCTTGAACTTCATAGTAGGAGTAATCATATCACCTATTTTAATTCCTAGCTTTTCGACTTCTTCTTTTGAACTAACGCCTAAATCTATATACATATCATCTATGATAACTGGATTCTTTAAATCATTATTAGTTAAAATGTGTGGTGGCAAACTTCCAGTAACTCCACAAATGTTTTTACCATCACTTGTAGTTATCGTCATTTGTTGAGCTAATATAACTTGACTCCACCAATCGCCATCAGTTTGAAATTTGATAAAACCTTTATCTGTTATTTCCTTAACTATAAAACCAACTTCATCCATATGAGCAGCTAACATAATTTTCGGACCTTTGTTTCCTTTTTTAACAATCATTGATCTTAATCCATCATATGTTATATCATTTTCAGAAACTGTTTTCAAGAACTCTTCTCGCATTGCTTTTCTGACAAAATCTTCATGTCCACTTGGACCATTTATATTTGACAATTTTTCAAGTAATTCTAATTCTCGTTTCATACACTATTGTTCCTTTTCAATTATATTGTCTTCTGTTTTTATTTCTTTTTCTGTTTCATCAACAATCGGAAGTTTTTCATCATTTTTGTACTTCTCAATTTCAATCTCTTTAGTTTCACGTTTTATTAAGATATTATAACGATATCTTTTATAATTATCATATCCTTTTTTTGTTAGTACAATAGAACATATTATACCAACAAAAAACAAAAATATACTAATCTCATCACTTGAAAGACCATTTCTTGCAAATATCACACTACCAATAGTAATAAGAAACAGATGAGTAAAAAACAATAACACATTATCTTTTTCTTTTGATACCGCGCACCAAGCAAAATGAACCAATCCTCTTAAATATATTATCCCACCTAGAAAATATCCAAAATACTTTGATTCTTTTTCACTATTAGCTAAATACACAAAATATATACCAAATCCAACTTGCAATGCTATTTCAAGCAAATACACATATTTTATTAATTTTATATCAGCCGTTTTTAAAAGTGGCACAATTCTTAATAAACCAATAATGATAAGAGCGATTCCTATTAAATAATATATACTTCTAGGAACAAGCTGAAATATTATTGCCATAGTTAAAACAAATGCTGCACTAATAAAATACAATAACCAAGAATAAGTACTTAAGAATTTAGATATTTTTGTTTCTTGCATATATTACATTTTTTCCTTTACAGATACTCCAATTAAATTCAAACTATCTTTTAATACTATTTGAACTGCCTTAAGCAATGTAAGTTTTTCATTAACTAAGTCTATATCATCACTAATAATCTTTTCGTCATTATAATAACTATGAAGGGCAGTTGCTAACATCAAACTATATTGGCAGATTTTATGTGGCAAACGTTTAGTGGCAGCTTCTTCTACATAACTTGGATATTGTAATAATATTTTAATTAATTTATTAGCAGTCTCGTAATTCAATTTATTAAAACTTGTAACTTCTTTGAATTGTTGATTATTACTTTCAATTACTCTAAATAAGCTAGCAATTCTTGCATATGCATATTGAACATAATAAACTGGATTTTCATTAGTATTTTTAACAGCTAAATCTAAATCTAAGTCCATGTGAGTACTTAATGATTTAGAACTATACATAAATCTTAATGCATCACTACCAACTTCATCAATTAAATCACGTAAAGTTATTGCTTTTCCGCTACGCTTGCTCATCTTTACTTCTACACCATCTTGTAAAACTCTTACCATTTGAAGAATTTCAACATCAAGTAAATCAGGATTACCACCAACAAAAGCAATTGCAGCTTTTAATCTTGGAATATATCCATGATGATCAGCACCTAATACATCAATTAAGTGATCATAGCCACGAGATAATTTGTTATTATGATAAGCAATATCAGGCATAAAATATGTTAAAGTTTTATCACTCTTTACTAAAACTCTGTCTTTCTCATCACCATATTGAGTAGTCTTCAGCCATATTGCTCCTTCTTTTTCATATGTATAATTATTATCTATTAAAAATTTAAGTGTGTCTTTAACAGCTCCACTTTCATATAATGATTTTTCACTAAACCATGTGTCAAATTCAACGTTAAAATCTTTCAAATCTTTTTTCAATCCATTAAGTAGATATTCTAAACCGAATTTTCTAAAGTCATCATAATATGGATTGCTCAAATAATAATCACCTTTTTCATCAATTATCATTTTAGCTATTTCAATTATTTCTTTACCATGATAATAATCATCTTCCATTTTAAATGGTTGTCCATATAATTCTTTATAGCGTTGCCAAATACTTTCTGTCATATTATGAATTTGGTTACCTGCATCATTAACATAATGTTCTCTTGAAACAATATAACCAGCTTTTTTCATAATTCTTGCTAGTGAATCGCCATATGCTGCGCCACGTCCATGACCAATGTGTAAATAACCAGTAGGATTTGCGCTTACATATTCAAGTAAATATTTTCTATTATTACCAATAGTTGAACTACCAAATTTATCTTTTTCATCTATAATTTTGAAAACAATATTTGCTAAATACTTTTTATCTAAAAAGAAATTAATAAAACCAGCACCAGCAACTTCTGCTTTTTCTAAGTGTAAAGCCTCACAATTCAATTTTGAAATAATATCATTAGCAATGGCAATAGGAGCTTTTCTTAATACTCTTGCTAGTCTCATTGCAACATTTGTTGAATAGTCACCAAAATTTTCTTCCTTAGGAACTTCAAAAAGAATTTCAACTTCTTCAGTAACTCCCATATCAGATAATACTTCTTTAATAGTTTGTTTAATATTGTTTAAAATACTTTCAATCATAGACATACCTCAATTTATACTTATTTCTTATTATACCATATTTTGCTATTATTATCAATAAAAAAAGTGTTTGCAAGAAACACCATAGCAGAGCCCAGAAAGCCGTTTATTGGTGCGTAAGCACCATTTTTATTCATGTGAAACCATAAAGCTTCACGGTGGAAATCTCTTTTTTGCATATCATCGGGATTCTTATTTCAAAAACAAGCATTCGACTCCAGATATACCTCGACTTCCTATTAAATATTGTTCGGTTCGCATATTATAAAACACGAACTTCCCAGGCTCTTATATTATACATTATTTAGCTTTAAAAATCAATCACTTTGTCTTATTTATTATAAAATGTCGGAATAAAATTTTTCTAATTCAGCATTAAAATCTTTTCTTAATTTATACATTGCATATAGATTAGAAAGGCCTAATAAAACCATTCCACTATCAACAATATTCCAAATATCTTTTGTTTTTAAAACTACTCCTATTATTATTCCACATATGAATAAAAGTTTATACAAAAGAATTGATAGTTTATTTTTTTTATATTTTGTTAAGTATATTAAGTTACTTTCACCTAAATAGTATTCACTAACTACCGTTGCTAAAGCAAAAGATAACAAGAAAAATACTGAAGCATATTTACCAAACACACCTAATATTTGATTAAATACATCAATAATCAAATCGCATCCTTCATATAAGTTCGGATCAATATCATACATCAATAATACAAATCCAGTTAAACTGCATAATACTAATGTATCAAAATAAACTCCAACTGTTTGAACAAAACCTTGATCAATTGGTTTTTTTGGAGTAGACATAGCAGAAATAGTTGGCATTGTTCCAAGTCCAGCCTCATGAGTAAATAAACTTCTTCTTATTCCAACTAATAAACAAGAAGAAAATCCTCCACCGATAATACTTTTTATTGAAAATGCTTCTCTAAAAATTTTTATAATTATATTAGGCATTAATTTGATATTCATAAGAATTATTGCACCAGTAACAACCATATATCCTAACGACATAATAGGGACAATACATTCAGAAAATTTTACTATTCTCTTTGTACCTCCAAATATGACAATAACTGTAAAAGTTATTAAAATAATTAAAATTATTTTTTTATCTATTCCAAAGGTGATTTTCAAGGTTTCACTTATTGTATTAACTTGTAATGGTTGAAAAAATATAGTATTAGATAATACTAAAAATATAGCAAATATTATTGCCAACACCTTATTTTTTACTCCATCACTAATATAATAAGAGCTACCACCACGATATTCACCATCTATTTTTTTCTTATATATTTGTGCCAAAGTGTTTTCGATTAATGAAAATATAGATGTAGTTATAGCAAAAGTCCACATCCAAAATAAACTTCCAGCTCCACCATATATTAAAGCAGTTGATATCCCTACAATATTACCTGTACCAATATGAGAAGCTAGTGAAACCATAAATGTCTGATAAACACTTCTATCCTTTTTATCAGCTAATATTTTTTTAGTTTGCTTTATAGCTTTAAATTGAACAAATTTATATTTTATACTTACTATTATTGATAAAATAAAAAAAACTATAACAACAACATCAATCATTTTCATCACCTAAATAATTATATTTTGTTAAAATATAAAAAATGCAATCTTTATTTTTTTGATTTAATCATAATTTTATGTTATAATAAATTAAGGTGATTTTATGGAAGATTATGTTAACAATCAGCATAGATACTATACTTTAGACTACTATTTAAAAAAGAGATTCAATGGTAAAGTTTTTAAAGTAGCTCTAAATGGAAATTTTACTTGTCCAAATAGAGATGGAAAAATTAGTTCAAAAGGATGTATTTTTTGTTCTCCTAGTGGTAGTGGAGATTTTGCTGGAAATAAAACTGATCCTCTTTTCAAACAATTTAATGATGTTAAAAATATTATTCACTTAAAATGGCCAGAAGCAAAATATATTGCTTATTTTCAAGCTAACACTAACACTTATGCCAGTGTTGATAAATTAAAAAAACTTTTTTATGAAGCAATCAGTTTAGATACTAATATCGTAGCTATGAGTATTGCAACAAGACCGGATTGTTTGCCTAATGATGTACTAGACTTAATATCTGAAATTAATAATATCATCCCTGTTTGGATTGAATTGGGTTTACAAACTATTCATGAAGAAACAGCAAATTTAATTAATCGTGGATATAGATTAAATGTATTTGAAGAAGCAGTAAAAAATTTACGAAAGCGAAATATCGAAACAATAGTCCATATAATAAACGGTTTACCATATGAAACTAAAAAAATGATGCTTGAAACATGCAATTATTTAAACACATTAGACATTCAAGGTATTAAGATTCATTCATTATTCATATTAAAAAACACACCACTTGAGAATTTCTATTATGAAAAACAATTCCATGTTCTTACCTTGGATGAATATGTTGACATTACAGTTGAAGAATTAGCATTATTAAATAAAAATATTGTCATTCATAGAATCAATGGTGATGCACCATATAATGATTTAATCGAACCAAAATGGAGTATCAAAAAATTAGTAGTTATGAATGAAATCGATAAGAAAATGAAAGAACGTGGTTACTATCAAGGAATAAAAGCAAAGGCCCTACATAAGTAGAGCCATTTTTATTTGTTCTTTTTTCTGTTTGATGTTTTTTTATTTTTTTCTGAAGTAGATTTCCTTTTTCTATCATTTGGTTTAGAACTTTGTTTAGATGACTTTTTTTCTTTACTACTCTTTTCTTTTGCCTTAGCAACTTCAAAAGTAATCTTTCGTCCTTTGTAGTCTATTGGGCTATTAGTTAAATCCTTAACAAAGTCTTCAGGGATTTCAAAGAAAGAAAAATTATCATGTATTTCAACATTATCTATTTCAGCATTAGTCATATCAGTTTTTTTAGTTAATAAATCAGTTAAAGTATAAACTTTGAAATTATCTTTTTTACCAACATTTGCAAATATTCTAGCTATCTTCTTTGATCTTTTTTTCTTTCTGTCTTCAATTTCTTCTTTTACTTCTTCAACTTCTTGATTTTGATTTTTATTAAGTAATTGCAATGCTATTAACCCTTTAATTAATTGATCTTTATCAACACCATCTATTTTTGACATTTCTTTATTGATATAATTGTTTATTAAATTATTATCATTTTCTAAAGACGTTATAGCTTCAAGCATAATTTTCTTAACTCTTACTTTCATAACCTTTTCTAAAGATGGAATCATCATTTGTTCAATAGAACTTTTTGTATATGACATAATAGAACGCAATTTTGATTTCTCTTGTCTAGTAACCAAAGTAATTGATAATCCTGTTTTCTTTGCTCTACCTGTTCTACCAATTCTATGAACATAGTATTCTTCATCAGTTGGCACGTCATAATTAAAAACGACATCAACATCATCTATGTCAAGTCCTCTTGCGGCTACATCAGATGCAACTAAAACATTTATTTGTCCATTTCTAAAACGTGACATTACTCTGTCTCTTTGCATTTGCTTCATATCGCCATGAAGTGCTTCTACCAATGTACCACGCATTAATAATGCACTTGTAACATCATCAACAGATTTCTTTGTATTACAGAAAATCATTACTAATTTATAATCATTAATATCAAGTATTCTTGAAATAACTTCAATCTTATCTTTTTCTTTTACATCTATGTATCTTTGTTCAATTAAATCAACTGTTAAACGATTTTTACTTATCTTAATTGAAGTAGGATTAATCAAAAATTGATTGGCAATTTTCTCAATATCTTTTGATATAGTAGCAGAAAATAACATTGTTTGATGTTCACATGGTATTCTTTCTAAAATGGAAGTTATATCTTCAATAAATCCCATATTTAGCATTTCATCAGCTTCATCTAAAACAACCATTTTTACATCGTTTAATCTAATTGTTCTACGCTCTAAATGATCCATCAATCTACCTGGTGTAGCAACAATTATTTTTGGTCTTTTCTTCAGATTATATATTTGTTTATCAATTATTTCTCCACCATAAACAGCTAGAGCATTAACATCATCAAGACATTTTGAAACTGTATTTATTTCTTTTGCTATTTGAACTGCTAATTCTCTTGTTGGAGAAATTACTAATGCTTGAACTTTATCAAGTGAAGCATCTATTTTTTCTAAAATAGGAATGGCAAAAGCAATTGTTTTTCCAGTACCAGTTGGTGCTTGAGCTATAACATCTTTATCATCAAGGGCAACAGGAATAACTTTCTCTTGAACCTCTGTCATTTCTTGATAATCCATTTTTTCAATACCTTCTAATATTGAAGGATTAATATTAAGTTCACTAAATTTCTTCATTTTTCATTAAAAAGACATCTCATAAATGAGACGTCTTTAAACTCCCTTTTATTTTCCTGAAACTGGTAATCCTTTAAATTTAATTGAAGGAGCACCAACGCCTGAATAACCTAAGAATAAGTCAGAACCAATTTCGTCAATTTCATTCATCATCTTAATGAAGTTCCCAGAAACAACTATTAATGTTACTGGTTTTTCGATCTTTCCATTTTTAATGTAGAATCCAGAAGATTGAGCACTGAAATCACCGCTAATTGCATTTAGGCCAGCATGTAATCCAGATAAATCTGTAATTAATAAACCTTCTTCAATTGAAGAAATCAATTCTTCTTTTGTTGCATTACCTTTTTCGATATATAGGTTTATGCCTCTAGTTCCAATAGAACCAGATTTTACACCATTACCAGTACTTTTTGTATTAAAAGCTTTTGCAGTTTTTAAATTGTGCAAAAATGTTTTAAATACTCCATTTTCAACAACGGCTTTTTTATAACATGCAACACCTTCATCATCAAATGGTTGAGAATTAACTGCACCAGCAAGTAGAGGATCATCAACTATTGTAACATTATCTTGCATAATTTTTTGACCTTCTTTACCTAATAAAGAAGTAAGTTTTTTAACTGCTGCTTCACCAGTAAACATTGATGAAAAGCCACTTAATAAATCAGCCATAGCTTCATTTTCAATTATAACAGGATATGTTTTTGATTCAATAGCTTCAGCACCTAACATTGATATTGCTTTTTCTACTGCTTTTTTAGCTATTTCTTCAGGATTTAATTCATCATATTTTAATGCAACTTTTACTTCAAAACCATCTTGAGTAGAATCTCCTTCTTTAGCAAGAGCACCCAATACTATGTCACCATATTCAACAGTTTTCTCTACATTTAAACCTTTTGAGTTAATAATAGAAGTTTTTTCACTGCTTTCAGCATAGTTACAATATGGTAGTAATACGATTCTTTGATCCAAACTTTTAGCAATTTTTTCAACAGATTTTAATAAAGCAACTTTTTCAGCAACGCTAACTTTATCAAATCCGCCATCAACTCTTTCAAGTTGAGGATAAGATTCACTACCGCCAAATATTTCAAATTCTTCTAAAGTTGTTAAAACACTAGCATTTTCCTTTAACTTTTCAATAACTTTATCCATATCGATGTTTTCATCTTCAAAACTCATATATGTCATTTTTCCGTTTACTATTGCTCTAACTGAAATTACATAACTATTATGAACACTGCTCTTTTCAACTTCACCATTGAACAAAGCAATATCTAAAGTTTTACTTTCTGAACAGTAAAATTCTATATCTTCTATACCAGCTTTTTTTGCTTTTTCAATAAATTTTTGGAAATCCATTATTTTTCACCTCTTCCGCCAACAACCATATTTTGTACTCTAATTGTAGGTTGACCAACATCAGTTGGAATAGAACCACTAGCAGAGCCACACATACCATGACCAAAGTCTAAATTGTCAGCAATCATATCAATATTTTTCAAAATTTCTGCACCACTACCAATTAGAGTTGCACCACGAACTGGTTTAGTAATTTTTCCATCTTCAATTAAATATCCTTCACTAACTGAGAAATTGAATTCTCCTGTTGAAGGATTAACACTTCCGCCACCCATCTTCTTAGCAAATAGACCATATTTTGTATTTTTTATAATGTCTTCAAATTTGTCTTTTCCTGGAGCAAAGAATGTGTTAGTCATTCTTGATGTTGGACTATAGCGATAACTTTGGCGACGGCTACTACCAGTAATAGGATGATCCATCTTTCTAGAGTTACGGTAATCTACTAAATAGCTTTTCAATATACCATTTTCAATTAATACATTTCTTTGAGTTGGATTACCTTCATCATCCATATTCAAAGAACCCCATTGGTTATCTCTAGTACCATCATCAATAGCAGTAACTATATCACTAGCAACTTTTTGTCCTAATTTTCCACAGAATACAGAAGCGCCCTTGGCAACAGATGTTGCTTCTAATCCATGTACGCAAGCCTCATGTAATAAGACACCACCAAATGCATTATGAATTACTACTGCATAAGTACCACCAACCATTTCATCAGCATGTACCATAGTAATTGCTGAATCAGCAGTTGCTTTAGCAAATTTTTCTAAGTCAGAACTATCTAATAATTCATATCCTTGATTTCCACCAATCGACTCAAATGCGCTTTGCATTTCACCATTATATGAAGCAACTACGCTTAATCCTAATCTTAAATGATTTCTTTCATCTTCAATGTATTTACCTAATGTATTAGCTACTAACACTTTTTGTTCTTCATCTGTTAAGAAGCAAATAGTTTGTGTAATTTCATTAGAATAATCTTTTATAGCATTGTAAGTTTTTAATAAGTAATTAACTTTTTCTTCATTAGATACTGTTGATGGTTTTCTAACAGCTTCAATGATTTTATTAGCTTTTTCTTCTTTTAACTCAAATTTAATATCTAGAGGTTCCCCATTTAATGCACCTCTTACTTCTTTAGCTAACTTCAACAAACTTTCAAGGCTAAAGTCATTTGTATAACCACTAACTTCTTTAAATCCTTTTAAAATACGTATAGCAACGCCATGTAAATTAGTAGTATTCGCCTGTGTTACCTTACCAGATGTTAATTCCATAATATTTTTTTCTGTATCTTCAGCAAATATTTCTGCAAAATCTCCACCAGTTTTTAAACATTCTTCTAAAACTTGTTGGCATATTTCTTTTTTAATCATATTTATCACATCCTTATTTTAATTTTTCTAAACTTAATTTTAACCTATTAAGTGATTCTTCTTTTCCTAATATATCAGCCATTTCTGGACTACCACCAGGTGTTACCATTACACCAGTTAAGCCAATTCTTAATACAGTATAAACAACTCCTGATTTCAATTCCATTTCTTCTGCAGTTTTTACTATCGCAGCATGTAAATTCTCTTCGTTCCAGTCAGAAACATTTTCTAAAACAGTAATAGATTTTTCTAATACTTTCTTTGCTACTTCACTATCAATTTTGAATTTCTTATTAAAATACATTTCGCCTTCAGCAGGAGTGAATTCAGCTAAGAAATCAACCTTTTCTGGAATTTCACTTAATATTTCTATTCTTGTTTGAATTAATTTTCCAAATTTTTCATAACTATATTTACCTTTGATTTTTGATTTTTCAAAGAAAGGAGTAGCTAATTCCATAAATTTCTCAAATGGTAATTCCTTAATATATTCACCATTTAGCCACTTCATCTTTGCTTCATCAAATATGCTACTAGAGTGAGATAAACCACTTATACTAAATTTTTCTATCAACTCTTCCATTGAAAATTTTTCTTCCTCACCTTTAGGACTCCATCCTAATAAAGAAATATAATTAATAATAGCTTCTGGTAAGTAACCTTTTTCAGTAAAATCATTGAAATTTGCATCACCATGTCTCTTGCTCAACTTTCTTGTAGCATCTTTCATAATTGGTGTTAAATGAACATATTGTGGGTGTTCCCAACCAAATGCATCATAAAGCAAATTATATTTAGGTGTAGAACTTAAATATTCATTACCACGCATAACATGACTTATTTGCATTAAATGATCATCTATAACATTAGCAAAATTGTATGTTGGTAGACCATCAGATTTAATAAGAATTTGATCTTCTAACTCATTATTAGGAATTGAAACATGTCCAAATACTAAATCATCAAATTCGCTAACACCTTCTGTTGGCATATTTTGACGAATAACCCATTTATCACCACGAGCTAATCTTTCATTAATTTCTTCTTTTGACAAATGTAAACAATGCTTGTCATATCTTTTAATACCATTTTCAGTTGCTAAAGAATCAAGTCTTTCTTTATCACAGAAACAATAATAAGCAGCGCCTTTTTCAACTAGTTCTAAGGCATATTTCATATAAATATCTTTTCTTTCAGTTTGTACATATGGACCGAAGTTACCACCTTGTAAAGGTCCTTCATCAGCATATATCTTTGATTCATTTAATGTTTTATATATAATGTCGATTGCACCATCAACTGTTCTTTCAACATCAGTATCTTCTATTCTTAAAATAAAATCACCGTTGTTTTGTTTAGCAAATAAATAGCAATATAAAGCAGTTCTTAAATTACCTATATGCATAAAGCCAGTTGGACTTGGAGCAAATCTTGTTCTAACTCTGTTCATGAATATCACCTCTATAATATAATTATTATATCACATTTATACAAAATATAAAATATTTTTTTATGAATTTATCCATTATTTTCTTGTTTTTTACTTTTTAGTAGATTTTATTTTTATTTTGTATTATAATACTCATTATAGTTGGTGAAAAAAATGAATATATTAAAATCAAAAAAATTAGAAATGAATGATCATAATTATGAATTGCCAAAGACCTCCATTCTTTTGAAAAATGTTTTGAGAATTTCTATTCCTGCAGCTCTCGAAACTTTTTTAATCGGTATCATTGGTATGATGGATACTATAATGGTTGGCCAGGTTGGAGATGCAGCCATATCAGCTGTTGCAATTGCACAACAACCAGTCTTTATTACCTTATCCTTATCAATTGGACTAAACGCTGGAATTATTGCTATAGTTTCAAGAAAGCATGGTGAAAAGAATAATCTTGAAGCAAATAATTACTTAAGGCAAACACTTGTCCTTGGATTAATATCTTCCATTGTTATAACTTTACTTTCATTTTTCTTAGCAAAACCTTTTATGATTTTAGCAGGAGCGAAAAGTGATACTATCGTTGGTAGCATAGAATATTTTAGAATCGTTAGTAGCGTACTAGTGTTTAATTATTTGCGTTTAATTATTTGTTCTGCTTTACGTGCGTGTGGTGATACTAAAACTACACTAGCAACTAATCTATCCGCAAATTTGATTAACATTTTTCTAAATTACTGCTTAATCAATGGTAACTTAGGATTCCCCGCGTTAGGAATTAGAGGAGCTGCCATTGCTACTGCCATTGGTAATATGTTTGCATTTTTTATATCAGCATTCGCTGTGTATAATAGAAAAAAGAAGTTTCTTTCCATCAAGATTACCGATTCATGGAAATTAGATAAAGAACATTGTTATCAAATAATTAAAATTAGTTCTAATGCTTTCGTTGAACAATTATTTATGAGGATCGGATTTTTTATAAGTGCAAAAATAGTTAATGAATTGGGTACTGAACAAGTCGCCATAAATACTATAACTCAAAGTGTAATAAGCTTAGGTTTTAACATAACTGATGGTTTTTCTATTGGTGTAAGTGGACTTGTTGGTAAGAGTTTAGGGGAAAAAAGTGAAGAAAAAGCCTTTGCCTACGGAAGATTATCACAGATTTGTAGTTTTTGCTTAGGCGTGATTATTTTTTCTTTGTCTATAATATTCAGATATGACTTAGCCAAATGTTTTTCTAAAAATGAATCTACCGTAATTGCAGCGGGGGATCTTTTAAAAATATCAGCTTTTGTTCTTTTCCCTCAAAGCCTTCAATGGGTAACAACAGGGATACTAAGAGGAGCTGGTGATACTAAATATACTGCTAGAAGCTCACTTATTAGTGTAACTTTCATTAGACCATTTTTCTCTTTTCTTCTTTGCTACCCATTAGGTTTAGGATTAATAGGTTCTTGGATTGGTATGCTAATCGACCAAGTCATTAGATTTTACCTTAACAATAGACGTTTCACAAGCCTTAAATGGACAAAAGTTAACATTCAATAGATAATATTAAAAGCCTTCCAATTGCTTAATATGCTGGAAGGCTTTTTAATTTGCTTTTAATTTGTCAATAATTTAACTTACTTTCTTTTCTCTACTAGATGATGGCTTTCTCATTAATTTATGAAGCCTACTAGTTTTATTTTGAAGAAGTTCATCATATTTTCCATATTCAGTAACTTCACCATTTTCAAAAATCAACACTTTATCAACACCAACTAAGTTATATATTTTATCAGTTAATAATATAACAGCTTTATTTTTCAAGTTAAATACTTCTTTTAATAATTGACTCTCAGTTGACAAGACATAGTCTTTAGTAGCATCTTTCAAAACATAAATCTTTGAATCCTTATAAAAAGCATTAGCATAGATTATACGCTGTAAAGAATCTTTATCAATAAAATCATCATTCCCAATAATAGTATTCTCTTTCAAAGGTAATTTTGATATTACATCTTTTAAACCACTTTTGTTTAAAGCATCATTATATTTATATTCATCAAACTCTAATGGATATGATATATTATTTTTTATTGTACCTTCAAATACAACACTTTCATCATAAACAGAAGTAATAAGATCTCTCAAATATGAAGTATTAATTTTAGCTATATCACAGTTATTAATTGTAACAGAACCATCTTTAGGTTTGCTTATTTTAGTTATTATATTAAAAACAGAATTTTTAAAATCAGTATCAACAGAAAAAATACCTAATTTTTCTCCTCGTTTTAATTCGAAATTAATATTAGCATATGAACAATTTTCATCACCATAACTAACATTAGCAAATCTAATACTATGAATTTCATCTATTGTATTAACTGGTTCAGACTTAATTTCAGTTCTTAAATTCAAAATCTCATCAATTGTTTCCAATTCATTTTCAATGAAACTTGGCATAAATTGTATTTTCATAATATTTCTAAAACTTAAATACACTTCTGGAACTAAAAGAACAAATATAGTTAAAACTTGTGCTGTTATTCCAAGGTTTTCTTCACTAGCAAGCCAACCACCAACACCTATTACAATTGCAAGCCTTAAACCTAATATTAAATCTCTACACAAATTAGAAGAAAGTGCAGAAAAAACATTTTTTCTAGTAGAATTGTTTACATATTCTTCAGAAATCTTTGATAATTTTTCTTTCTCATATTTAATACTGTTATCAAGCTTTATATTCTTTACTTTTTTTAGTCCAGATTCTAATTGCTCATATTCTTTTTCAATAATGGCATTATTCTTATTAGTGAATCTTGCTAATAATTTATCAATACCTTTAATTGCCATTAACATAAATGGTAATCCTATGTAGGCAATTAATCCTAAAGCTGGTTTAATAATTAGCAAAGTAATAAAAGCAGTAAAGAGGAAAATAATATTTTCGACAATAGAAAAAATATTTTCACTTATATACTCTTCTCCTATTTTCCTACAACTATTAACTATCTTATGAATATTAATATCAGTTTTTTCAATTTCAGTCATTTCAGAACATAAAATTGCACTATATGAATTATCTATTAAACTTGTAGATAAATATGTTCCAAGATTTGATAATTGTTTTTTCTTAGTAATTGACATAATAAAACTAAATATTACTGAAAATGTAATTAGCGTTACATTTAATGGTAAATCACTGTAATCTTTTTTAACAAATAAATTTTCAATAATATTTGAAAAAGATACCACAAAAATTATCCTACAAGCTATTATTAATATAATAGTAAAAAATAAGGCTATAATTAATTTTATTTTGTTACTAATCAGCTGAAATATTACATCTTTAGTGTTTACATTTTTAATATTCATATCTTCTCAACACCTTTATTTTTCGTGTACCCTTTCATAATTATTATACTCTAAAAAGGTAAAAATGTAAAGTAAAAAACCCATTATTATTGATTTAATAACTCTTTTGTTATATAATATTACCGAGGTAAAAAAAATATGAAAATCGCTGTTTATCCAGGATCATTTGATCCAGTCTCTAATGGCCATCTTGATATAATAAAACGTTCAGCTAATGTCTTTGACACTGTGTATGTTTTAGTATCTGTCAATCCAAACAAAAAGTATTGTTTCACAATTGAAGAAAGAGTTTATATGCTAAAAGAGGCAACAAAAAACATTAATAATGTAATAGTTGAAGCAAGTGACAATCTTGTTTTAGATTTTGCTAAAGAAAAAAGTGCTTCTGTAATTATTAGAGGATTAAGAAATTTTATTGACTATCAAAATGAAATAACTCTATTTCAATTTAACCGTTCAATAGATAAAAATATAGACACTTTTATACTTTTCCCTTCTGCTAATAACTTATTCTTATCTAGTTCTTCTATTAAAGAATTAATTATGTTTGGAAACGACATTAAAGACTACGTCCCAGAAGGCTTGAGTGAATATATTACTGAAAGAATTAAAGAAAGATTTAATAAAAACACCGGTTTTTAATACCGGTTTTTTTATGATTTTTTCCTATTGTATTTTATATTTTTTTGTAAAAAAGTTGATTTTTTTGTCTTTTTGTTATAAAATATTATAAATAGAAAAGAGGTATTTTATGAATAAAATTATAGGAGTTACTCCAAGAACACTTACTGAAGAGAATGTCTTAAAAGAATTTGTCAATGAAACATATGTTAATGCTCTTGTTAAAAGTGGCTTTAATGTTATTATGTTAACACTAGATAATAACACTCCTGAAGAAGTTTTCAAATTATGTGATGGATTTTTAATAACTGGTGGTTCTGATTTAGATCCAAGTTATTTTAATGAAAAAAACGAAGGATTAGCAAAGGGAGTAAATCCAAAATTAGATATTTTAGACAAACAAGTTATTGAATATGCAGTCAAAACTAAAAAACCAATGTTAGGAATTTGCCGTGGAATTCAATCAATAAATGTTTTCATGGGTGGTTCACTTTTCCAAGATATTGGAAAGAGTCACGAATCTATTAAATATGATCACAATGTCATAACTTACAAAAATAATTTTATTGATCTACCAGAAAAAATAGTTGTGAATAGCTACCATCACCAAGCAATTAAAGATGTAGCCCCTGGTTTCAAAGTTATTGCTAAACATGAAGATGGAACTATTGAAGCTATCGCTCATGATAGCCTACCTATTTTTGCTGTTCAATGGCATCCTGAAAAAATATATGGTGACCCAATTAGTGATATTATATTTGAAAAATTTGTTGAACTTTTCAAATAATAAAATTTACCAAATCTTAATGATTTGGTTTTTTTATTTTACTCTATTTTGCCCATACAAATTATTGTTTTTGTAATAGATTAATATTGTATGGAGGGGAAAAATGGATGTATTAAAATTTAATAATGTTTCTAAAGATTATTGTAATAAAGGTGAATCACTTGAAGTATTAAAAAATATCGAATTTAATTTAATTGAAGGACAAATAATTGCTATTACTGGCCCTTCAGGAAGTGGTAAAACAACAATTCTAAACCTTATTTCTGGTTTGCTAAAACCTAGTAAAGGAACTATTGAAACTAGTGGAGAAATTGGTTATATGTTCCAACGTGATCATCTTTTTGAATGGCGAAACGTTTTTGATAATGTTATCATTGGATTAGAGATTAAAAAAATGCTTAATGATGATAATCTTAAAAAAGTTAATAGAATGCTAGATATCTATGGATTAAAAGATTTTAAGAATAGTTATCCTAGTGAATTATCAGGAGGTATGCGTCAACGTGTTGCTCTTATAAGAACACTTGCTGTTAATCCAAGCATTTTACTTTTAGATGAACCTTTTGCTGCTCTAGATTATCAAACTAAATTAAAGGTTTGCGATGATATGTATAAAATAATAAAAAAAGAAAAAAAAGCAACAATTATAGTAACTCATGATATAACAGAAGCAATATCAATAGCTGATAAAGTTATTGTTTTATCTCCTAGGCCAGCCAAAATAAAGAAAATCTATGACATTAATTTAACAATTGATGGTGAAAGAACACCCTTCAAATCACGTAACAGTAAAGAATTCAAATCATATTTTAATGCCATATGGAAGGAATTGAATAATGATGAACAATTGTAATATCCAATTAAAAGTTTATAAAAAACAAAAAGTTAAACTTCTTCTATCACAAATTTTGTTATTAATAATATTTTTATTTATTTGGGAATTATTGGCTAGATTAAACGTTATTGATGATTTTCTTTTCAGTAGTCCGAGTAAAATATTTTCTTTATTACTTGAATATATAAAAACAAACGAAATATTTAAACATATTTGGATTTCAGTATATGAAACAGTTCTAGGTATAATAATCGGATCGTTTTTCGGTATTTTGATTGCTATAATTTTATGGAGCAACGAAAAAATATCGAAACTGTTTGAACCTTTTTTAGTTATTCTTAACGCTTTGCCAAAAACAGCATTAGCCCCAATTATGATTATATGGGCAGGCACAGGAACATCTGGAATTGTTGTAGTATCAATTTCTATATTAATAGTTATTACAATAATATCAGCTTATAATTATTTTATTAGTGTAGATAAAGAAAAAATAAAAATGCTGAAGAGCTTTAATGCTAATAAATTTCAAATTTTTACTAAACTTGTTCTACCAAGTAATTTAATAAATATTATCAGTATCATTAAAATTAATATTGGTATGAGTTGGGTTGGAGTAATTGTTGGTGAATTTTTAGTATCGCGAGCTGGAATAGGATATCTTATAATGTATGGTGGGCAAGTATTTAAACTTGACCTTGTTATGATGGGAGTAATTGTATTAGCCATTTGCGCCTACATTATGTGGAAAGGTATAGATATATTAGAAAATTATTTTTCAAAAAAGAGGGGAATGAAATAATGCGAAAAATTAAATTTCTATTAGTTTTGTTAATGTTTGGTTGTTGCAGTGTTTTATTATTTGGTTGTTCAAAAGGAAGCAAAAAGATTACTATTGCTGAGGTTGCTCATTCAGTCTTCTATGCACCTCAATACGTAGCAATAGAGAAAGGCTTTTTCAAAGATGAAGGTTTAGATGTAAATCTAATAAATGCCAATGGAGCAGATAAAGTTATGGCAGCTCTTCTTAGTAAAGATGCTCAAATTGGATTAATGGGACCTGAAGCATCTATTTACGTCTATAAAGGCGGGCAAGAAAATTATGCAATAAATTTTGCTCAATTAACAAAACGTGATGGTAGTTTTTTAGTAGGTAGAAAAAAAGATGAGAACTTCACATATGATAAACTAAAAGGTAAAGAAATATTAGGTGGTAGAAAAGGTGGAGTGCCTGTTATGGTTTTAGAGTATACTCTAAGAAAAAATGGTTTAATAGTTGGCGAAGATGATAATACTAAAGATGTTAATGTTAGAACAGATATTGCTTTTGCTGCTATGGGAGGAGCATTTACTTCTGGTGAAGGAGACTATGTAACATTATTTGAGCCTACTGCTACAGCTTTAGAAAAAGGTGGTAAAGGTTATATCGTTGCAAGTATTGGAGAAAGTAGTGGAGAAATACCTTATACTTCATATAGCGCCTTAAAAAATTATATTGATAAAAATGAAGATAAAATTCAATCATTTACTAATGCTATAACTAAAGGTTTAGTATGGGTGCACACACATTCAGCTAAAGAAATTGCTGAAGTAATTCATCCTTATTTTACTGATATATCAGTTGATGATTTATCAATAGTTATGCAAAGATACATTGACATTGATGCATGGTGTGAAACACCTTACTTTAAAAAAGAAGGTTTAGATAAGTTAATGGATATTATGATTGAAGCTAAAGAATTAGATAAAAAGGTAGAATATGATAAAATCGTAACTACTAGATTTGTTAAATAAAAAATGGGCTGTGAAACCAAGTTTTTCACAGCCTTTTTTTACCAATGATTAGTAACTTTTTCAGCAAAGCCTACTAAATCTTTTATTTCTATTGTTTCTTCACCAATTTTTAAAGTTCCAGAAAACTTTCCAAATACTTGATGTTGAATAGATTTAATTAACAAAACATCTGCTTTATCATATCTATCAAAGATTGGTTCAAATGTTAAATTAACTTTATTATCACTAGATGAGAATTTCCAGTTGTTTAAATACTCTTCAACGCCATCAGAATTTGTTGGAATATGGAAAGTCACTTGTTCAACTTTATAAGCTTTACCATCGTAAAAAATCATATTTTCAGTAGCATTTTTAGTGTCACCAAAACCATATCCTAAATTAAAACCAATTTTTTTACCATTGTAAGTGCCACTCAAACTAGACCAATACCAAGTATTTTTGTATGTCCATACTCCTCTACCCCAGTCTAAAACTGCAAAGGAATCATTACCGTTGAAGAAATATTTTTTTCCACCAACTGTAGCATTACCGCTAGCACGAATACAATTAATTTTTTGATTATAATAAAAATGTTTCTTTTTATTAAATGGAGTAGCAATTACCATTGATTCTTTAGGTTCGTCGTATAACTCAACATCACATGAAAAATCATATTTTTTATAAAAATTCTTCATTTTACAAAGTAATCTTCTTTTTTTACCATCATTAAAAAATGAAAGCTCTAAGTTTTTTGATTTAAAATGACAATCTCCAAATTCAGAAGTTGATGGAAGATTAGTTTTTCCTTTTGGCATAAAAGTCATAACACTATTAGTGTGCCAAAAATCATTTTTAAAATCTAATACAGAAACACTACCAAGTCCCATATAAGAATTATCAGCTATAGTAAGAGCAATTCCGTATTCTTGATTACCTATATAATAATAATCCCATTCTTTTATTCTAAGTTTTTTTGCCTTTATATCATGTCTATGATATTCTTTCACTAAACTTGTAGCGTAGCCTGCTTCATTTAGATTTCCATAAACATTCAACAATTTACCAGGTGTTAATTTTATTTGATCCATATACAATCCTCTAATCTTTTAAATCTAGTTTGATAGGTGTATAGTGAGGATCACGTTTTGCTTCATCTTCACTCATAATTTGAGCTACACGTGTAGATGCTGCTGCAGCTAGTGCGCCAACTATATCATCTAAAAATGTATGACATTGTTTTCCCTTTCCATCATCATTCAATTTTTTTACGATTCCTGGTTTATTCACATCAATATCACCAAAATTTGTTTGACCAATTACGCCATACATAGAAGCAATATTTAAACCTAAAATTTCATCAATTCCAAACATACCTAAATCAGCTCTCATAATATCTTGAATAGGTGAACGGAATACACCTTCTTCTGTTAAGCGATCAATTTCTATACCTAATTGAACAATGTGAAAAATATCTCTGTATGAAAGTATTTTTTCTACACTTTCTATACAAGTAGCTAAAGATATATCTGGATTATATTTTCCTTGTTGACGGAAAGCTATAATTGCAATATCTTCAATTGTAACACCACGTTCTAATAGACGATCTCTATTCATCTCAAACATTTCTTCACGTGAAAAATAAATTCTTTTCTTATCTGACATAATTCTATTCTCCTATTTTCTTTCCAAGAGCAAGTATTTTCTTTCCTTGTCCGTTAATAAAATCCCTTGCTAGCATTTTGTTTTTAGACGGTAATTGCAATTCTAAAATTGATATTACTGTGCCATTACCACAAGATATATCAAACCTATCTTTATGAATTCCAACTATGATACCAATCTCTTGATTATGCTTTTCAGTACTTACAATACTATTATACACTTTTATAGTTAAATTTTCAATAATAAAATATCCACCAGGATTAGGATTTAATCCTCTTATTTGATTAAACACTGCTCTCGCATCATTTTCAAAATTAATTTTTTCATCTTCTTTAGTAAGATTAGGAGCAAATGTAACTTCATTTTCGTTTTGTTTGATAGCTCTTATTAACCCATCTTCAAGTTTTTCAATTACTGGTAAAATCATTTCACTTCCTAAAATACTTAATTTATCAAATAAAGTTTCTTGGTTATCACTATCAAGTATTGGCAAAGTTTTAGCTTCAATAATATCACCAGAATCCATCTTTTTTTCCATATACATTATTGTAACGCCTGTTTCTTTTTCGCCATTAATAATTGCTCTTTGAATCGGAGCCCCACCTCTATACTTTGGAAGTAATGAACCATGAACATTAATTGAACGATACTTAGGAAAATTCAAAATTTTTTCTGGAACCATTTGACCATAAGCAGCTGTCACAATTAAATCAACATCCTTTTCAAAAATAGTTTTATTATCATTCCTAATTTTTTCTGGTTGAAACACTTCTAAATTATGTTTTAAGGCACATTCTTTTACTGGCGATGGCATTAAAACCTTTTTTCTATAATTATATTGATCAGGTTGTGTAACTACCAAGACAACTTGATGCTTTTCTAAAATTTTTTCTAATATTGGAACTGCAAACTTTGGAGTTCCCATAAAAATTATTTTCATTTCTTTACTCCTAATAAAAATTTCTTGGATATCTTTCAAACTGAATAGTAACTTTGCTTTCAGCAAATTTCTTTTCTACTTCATCAATTAACAAAGATACTTTATCAAATTTATTATGCTTCAAAATAATTTGTACACCTTTATACTTTGCCAAATACAATGGTCCTAAAGCATCCGCATTATCTTTTAATATACTATTAAATACCTTTTTTAAGTAATTTGCACAATAATACATATCTTTATATTGACCAATTATAATTATACGATTTATTTCACAATATGGCGGATATAAAAATTGCTTTCTATATATAATTTCTCTTTCATAGAATGAATCAAAATCATTATTTATAGCATCTATTACTACTTGATTGCTTAAGTGGTAGCCTTGTATTACTGTTGTACATTCAGGATGATTATAACATTCATTAATTAAATTATATGTATTTTCACTACTTCTATAATCATTTGAATTTAAAAATTGATCAAGATTAATAATTGCTAATAATCTTATTTGACTACTAAATATTGAAAGAACATTTCTTGTTCCTATAATAATATCAACATCATTATTTTCTATCATTAGTAACGCATCGTGATAATCTGCTGTAGTCTTAATAGTATCACTATCCATTTGTAATATCTTAGCATTTGGATATATTATCTCTAATTTTTCTTTTAAACTATCTAATCCATCAGCGAGTTGCATAAAGGTTTTATTACCACATTTACTGCAAGAAATCTCTTCTGCTTTTCTACCACAATATTTACATTTAGTTTCATCTTTTTCTTTGTAATAAGTCAATGGAATATCACATTTTGGACATTTTAATACCGTACCACAATTTCTACAAATCATATAATTACTGTAACCTTTAATGTTAAACATTAAAACTGCTTGTTGCTTATTTCTTAAACATTTATCTATTTCAACTTTTAATCTTTCTGATATAAGAGAATTTATTGCACCATATTCCTTATTTAAATCAACTAATATTTTCTTGTTTTCATAATTAATTAAATATTTCAATAGTATATATTTTGCATTAACATATTGACTATAGCTTTCAACCTGTAAAGTGCTAGTTGAAAGGACTAATTTTGCATGATGATATAATGCCCTTTGATTAAGTACTTTAACTAAATTATATTTAGGTGTATATTCATTTAAATAGTTGAAATCTCCTTCATTAACCACAACTATCATACCAAGATTGTTAATTGGTAGAAACGCACCAACTTTAGTTGTTATAATTATATCAAAATTTTCTTTAATCACTTTAATATATTGGTCATAATAATCAGTCGTTGATAAATCATTAGAAAAAGTTAAAATCTTATAACCTTCTAGATATCTTTTAAAATATTTAACAATTTTAAAATTCTCAAATAATGTTGGGGAAACAATTAAAACTTTTTTTCCTTTTTGAATCATTTTTATTGCTTGATTCAAATAGAAATCTAATTTAAATATTTCATCATTACTATATAATAAAAATGGCTTATCTGATAAAGATTCAAATTTTTCATTAACCTCTCTTTGATCAAAAGAAAATGTAAAGTTTCTTAAAACTTTTTTTGGAAGTTCATCTTTTTCAACATCTACAAAATCTTCATGAACTATTAGATATTCATCTTTTACTAATGATTGAATTAAAAAGACACTACACCCAACAGCTTCTCTAATATCATTTGTTGTACAATCCTCATTTTTTTCAACATATCGGATACATTCTAAGCGTTTTGTTGAAAGAGTATTGAATAAATAACTATAAGCATTATTTATTCTATATAACTTTTCTTTTTTACGTTTTCCATAATGGAAAATGTCATATTCTAATTGTAAGTTACCATTTTTTATTTCTTTTAAAATTTTAGGGTATTTTTTTAATGCTTCGTTCTGTAAAGCAATTTTATTTTTACCATTAAACAAAAGTGCAATTTCTGCATCTAACGAATCAGGTTTAGCTGCATATACATATTTTTTGTATTTTGTTTTTAAAAATGATGGATACATAGCTTCAAGAGCATAAACTAGTAAGCATTTTGTTTCTTTTCTAATGTATTTTGCAAGTTCTACTTGTTCTATAGTCAATTCTTGAGAATAATCTAAGACTTCCAAAATTTCTTTCACATTACCATTAAAATCACAAGTATCAGTTATCTCTATAACATACCCTAATATTTTTCTAATGCCAAAACTAACTAATACCCTACTACCTATTCCAATAAATTCTTCAAATTCATGAGGTATTTTGTAAGTATACATTATATCAACATTTGATGATTTTACATCAACAACAACTTTTGCAAACATAACGTGACCTCCTATATAACTATAATACCATACTGATTGATTTTTTATTTTTTATATATTTATATTATCATAAAATAGTAAAAATGTAAAATAAAAATTCCTTATTTAGATAAGGAATCATCATCACCGCTAATATCAACGATTTTAATTTTGTCTTCGATAATCTCTTCAAGAGCAATACCTAAGCTTTTCTTACTACGAGCATCAGTTATAAGTGGTTTTTCTCCTGCTTCTAATTCTTTAGCTCTTTTAGCAGCGCCAACTACTAACTTATACTTTGAATGTGTTTTTAAAGTTAATTGGTCAATTGAAGGGTATCTTATTCCATCTTTATTTTCAGCCATTATTTTACCTCCAGCATTTTTTGATATTTATCAATAGTTCTTTTTGTTCTCGCATGTTCTGCACGAATTATAGCGATAATTTTATCAGCCGCATTACTGACTTCATCATTTACAACTATATAATCATACATATTAGCTAAGCCAACTTCACGTTTTGCTTTTTCGCAACGTTCTTTTATAATTTTTTCAGTCTCTGTACCACGATTAGTTAATCTGCTATACAAGGCATTCATTGATGGGGGGGCAATAAAAATAAACACTGCATCCTTAACTTTTTTCTTTACTTGCATAGCGCCTTGAACTTCTATCTCCAAAACAACTTCTTTTCCCGATTCTAATTGTTCATTAATTTTATCTAATGGTGTACCATAATAATTATTAACAAACTCTGCGTATTCTAACATTTTTCCTTCGGAAATATTTTTTTCAAATTCTTCTTTAGTTACAAAGTAATATTCTTTCCCGTTCGTTTCACCCTGTCTTGGTTTCCTAGTAGTCATAGAAATAGAGTACACTAAATCGTGTCCTTCGCGCTCAAACAAAGCCTTGCGAACTGTACCTTTTCCAACACCAGACGGACCTGATATTACAATAAGTAAACCCTTGTCATCTAATTTCATAAAATTTTCCTCATATTATTATAATTATACTACAATTATAATGAAAATGGAAGAATAATTTTTCACTTTTTATTTTTTTTCATTTACTTTTGTGATAAAATATTATTGAGGTAATTATTATGAATATAGATGGAGTATTTTTACATCATTTAATAGAGGAATTAAAACCACAATTAGAACAATTAAGGATTAATAAATTAATAATCATTAATAATAATGAATTTGCTTTTTTATTGCAAAATAAAAAATACTTATATATTTGTCTAAATAGCAATTCTCCACATATTAGATTTTCAATAGATAATGAAGAATTTGTTAAGAGTTCAAAGATTAATCCATTTTTAACAGTATTAAAAAAATATTGTGAATCAAGCATAATTGAGGCTATCGATCAAATAGAAAATGATAGAGTCCTAATCATGAGACTCATATCGTTTGATGAACTTGGTTATGCAAAGAAAATAAATTTAATTATCGAACTTTTCGGAAGAAATTCTAACGCAATTTTGACTGATGAAAATGACATTATTATTGATTGTTATAAAAGATTACTTCCTAATGATGAAGATCTAAGAATTTTAACACCAAAAATCAAATACGTTCCTGAACAAACTACTAAAATTAATCCATTTACTTGCAATGGTGATTTATTAATAAATAATTTTCAAGGTGTGAGTCAATTATGCTTTAATGAAATGGTATATAATAATTCCCAACAAATTATTAATCAGGACACACAACCTTCACTAATTAAATTAGAAACTAAATTTTTCTTTTATTGTTTTCCACTTAAGCATTTAGGAGGTAATGTTACTAATTTTAATAGTTTATCAGAACTATTATATAACTATTACTTTAAAATTAAACAAGAAAGTCATTTAAACAATGAACAAACTAACATTCATAATTTCTTGAGCAAATCTCTAAAAAGAGCAGAAAACAAGCTTGAAAAACAAAAAACTGAAGAAAGTGATGCTCAAGCAAATTTAAAATATGAAAAAATAGGCAATTTATTATCATCTAATTTACACTTAATAAAAAAAGGTGATAAAGCTATTACTGTCTATGATTATTATAATAATTGTGAAACCACTATTCAATTAGATCCATTAATTTCACCAAGTTCTAATATGAATCATTATTATAACAAATACAAAAAAGCAAAAAGAACATTAGATATTTCTAAAGAGCAAATAGAAAAAACTAAAAATGAAATAGATTATTATAAATGCCTATTAGAGCAACTTTCTGTAGCAAAATCCCCTGAATTAATTGAAATATCTGAAGAATTAAATTTAAGGAATACTAAAACACCTGCCAAGAAAAAATCATCCCCTAATATTACTATTTATGAAGATGAATATAATAATTATATTTATGTTGGCAAAAATAATTTACAAAACAATTATCTTACTAACACCTTTGCTAAAAGCAATGACTACTTCTTCCATGTTCAAGGATATTCAGGCAGCCACACAATACTAAGGACTAATAATCCAACTGATAGTATAATTAATCTTGCGGCAATGGTCGCTGGATACTATTCAAAAGGGAGATTATCTAGTAATATTGCAGTTGACTACACATTAATAAAATATGTCAAAAAAATTCCTGGAACTCTTGGCTCTTTTGTAACATATACTAATCAAAAAACAGTTTTTGTTACTCCATCAAATGAAGAAATTGAAAAGAAATTAAAAAGAATTAAATAACTATAACATAAAAGGTCTACGATTAACCAAAATCTTTGGTATCATAGACCTATTTTTAATTATTTATAAATAATCATTGCACTATAGCAAAAAATTTGTTCTTTGTTATCATACATTATAGCTACTTGATATTTAATATCAATTATTTCATAATCACCAGATAAAAATTTGTTAATTTTTTCTTCTAAATCTTTTTCGTGATTTTCATCAAAAACTTTCACCTTCATATTAACACCTCTTCTATAAATATATTATAGAATAAGTAAAACAAATTTATTGTCACTTTTTGGTGCAAATATCTTTAAGTGGGCAATCTAAACAATTAGGATTTTTGGCTTTGCAAAAATATCTACCAAAAAACAATAAAATATGGTGCAAGTGATGCCAATTTTCTTTTGGATAAAGTTTCATCAAATCTTCCTCAGCCTCTAACACATCACTACTATCAGTTAAGCCTAATCTATTACTAACTCTTAAAACATGAGTATCAACAGCAATTCTTGGAATTTTAAACCATTCACTTAAAATAACATTAGCTGTTTTTCTACCAACACCTGGTAAAGTAATTAAATAATAATAATCACATGGGATAATTCCATTTTTTTCAACGACTAATTTTTTACACAAATTAATAATGTTCTTACTTTTATTGTTAGCTAATCCTATTGGCTTAATTATTTCTTTGACATCATCAGAATTAGCATTAGCAAGACTTTCAGGATTTGGATATTTTTTAAAAAGTTCAGTTGTAACTTTATTAACCGAAACATCAGTAGTTTGTGCTGAAAGCAATACTGCTATAAGCAGTTCAAAAGCATTTGTATAATTCAACTCACATTTGGCATTAGGGAACATCTCATCTAATGTATTATATATTCTATTTTCTTTTTTTAACATACACTTGATTAAATAAATCCTCAATTTCACTATTAGCACTAAGTTTTTCTTGTTTGTGATTCTTTTTATATAAAGTCCTATCTATAAATTGTATGCCACAATTCTTTCTTTTCAAAGCTTCCATTATAGCATCATCAATATCATTTTGACTATATTGGTAATCATAATACCATTTAGTAATTATTTCTTTTTCTATTGAATTTAGTATTTTATTCATTTCTTTTTCTAAAAGTAATGTAGTATTCTTAACTAATTCCTTTTTCTCATCACTTTCTTTTGCTTTATCTTCATCTAATAATAATAGACTCAATCGACGATATGTTTGATCTAAACTAAAAGTTTCTTTAGATTTAACATTTAAAAGCTCAAGAGTAATGAAACCTTCTTCAACAAGTTTAACTATTCTTTTGCTGCATTCATCCTCACTTATACTCATAAATGGAACTATTTCATTTAAAGACAGTGATCTATCTCCATATTTTAATAAGTTATTTAATTTTATTAAAATAATAGTATCAATTTCATTTAAACCTAATAAATAATATTTATCCAATATTAATTTATCAAATTCTATGACATTGTCTTTTAATAAATAATAGTAGCTATTCATAATTAACTCTCCCTATTTTGTAACTTTTTTTGCCAAAGCCTGTTTTGCTGCTTCTTGTTCGGCTTCCTTCTTCGTTTTTCCAATTCCTGTTCCAAGTCTTACACCATCATGAAAAACACTAACAGTAAATGTTTTGTTATGTGATGGACCAATTTCATTATCAACTTGATACACTAAGCCTTTTCTACTTTCAGCCTGAATATCTTCTTGAAGTTTACTTTTATAATCAACAAAGTAACCCTTATCAATATACTCTATTTTTGAAAAAATTACAAGATTCAAAATTTTCCTGACAGAGTCAAGTCCACTATCTAAGTACATTGCTCCAAGAAATGCCTCAAATAAATCTGCTAATACTGCGTGTTTTTCATCGCCACCATGTTCTTTTTCGCCTTTTCCTAAACGTAAATTTTTATTAAGCTTTAAAAAAACAGCATATTCGGCATTAGCATTAGCACAAACATATTTTGATCTGATTTTAGACATATCACCTTCAGGCATATCTGGGTAAGTGCGATATAAATATTCTCCAACTAAAAAGTCAAGAATTGCATCACCTAAAAATTCCAATCTTTCATTATTTTCCGCCTTATGCTCATTGGCATAAGATGTATGTGTAAAAGCAGTTAAATACAAATTAGTGTCATTTACACTAATGCCTAATTTTTTTAAAGTGGCACTTAATTCACTATTAAAAAAATTATTCTCCATCATTAGTTTCCTCTATAATATTCTTCATTTTTTGAACTACTTGTCCTTCAACAGTACGTTTAGCTTGATTAATAGCTCTAGAAAAAGCATATGCATTACTAGCACCATGAGCTTTAACAACTACTCCATCAACACCAAATAAAACAGCTCCACCTACTTCATCAGGATTCATAACTTTTTTAAATTTTTTAAATACTTTGTTCATAAAAATATATCCGATTTTAGCAGAAAATGAAGATTTTATTTCATCTTTCAAAAATGAACCTATTGTCTTAGCAACACCTTCGCATGTTTTCATAACCATATTTCCAGTAAAACCATCAGTAATTAAAATATCACAAGGAGTAGTAAATAGTTCTTTTGGTTCTACGTTACCAAAGAAATTTATTTTTTCATTTTCTTTAAGCAAGTTAAAAGTCTCTTTATCAACTTCACGTCCCTTACCTGGTTCAGCACCAATATTTACTAAACCTACCAAAGGTCTTTCGATGTTGTGTGTTTCTTGTAAATAGATTGTAGCAAATTGAGCTATTTGCAATAAGTGTTCACTTCTTAATTCAACATTTGCACCTACATCTAATAGTAATCTTGATTTACCACCTAAATTAGGTAAAGTTGGACATAGTGCTACTCTTTTCATTCCCTTTATTCTTCTAATGATTAAGTGAGCTGCAGCAATTGTACCTTGAGTTGGACCAGCTGTTACAGCACCATCAACTTCTTTATCTTTAACAGCTTGAAAAGCTTTTACTAAAGAAGTTTCACGATTTCTTCTAACTTCACCAATAGGGTCTTTTTCTCCCATATCGATTTTATCTGGTGCATTAACAATTTTTACTCTATCTAAATGTTTAACATTATTTTTTATGATATTTTCATCACCAAATAAAACAAGTTCTAAATCTTTATTTTCATCTAATGCTATATTAACGCCTTTAATTATTTCATCTGGAGCAAAATCTCCACCCATAATATCAATAGCTAGTTTAACCATAATTTTCTCCTTAATCTAACATTTCTTTATTATTGTTATAATTATCTTCAACAATTTTTAATATCTTTTTGTATTCATTATCTTCATATAATTTCTTAGAGTTTATAACTTCATTTGCTAATTCATTTGCATCCTCTAATATTTCTTTATCACTAATCAAGTTTGCTATTTTAAATGGAACCATACCTGATTGTTTTTCTCCAAAGAAATCTCCCGGACCTCTTATTATCAAATCTTCTTCAGCAAGTTTGAATCCATCACTATTTTCTTCAACAAGTTTTAATCTATCAACTGAAGTAGAATTTGTAGCGTCACTTATCAAAAAGCAATATGCTTGATTATCACTTCTTCTAACTCGCCCACGCATTTGATGAAGTTGAGCTATTCCAAAACGATCAGCATCTAAAATAACCATAGTTGTAGCATTAATAACATTAACACCAACTTCAATTACACTAGTAGAGACTAATATTTGTATTTTATTGGAATTAAAATCATTCATAACTTGTTCTTTTTCTTCACGGCGAAGACGACTATGAATTAAGCCAACATTACAAATTCCTTTATAATATTTAACCATACTTTCATATATCTGTGTAGCATTTGATAAATCTATTGCTTCACTTTCTTCAATCATTGGAACAACGACATAGACTTGATGCCCAGCTTCAATTTCTTCTTTAATATGATCAACAGCAATTTTTCTTTCACTATATCGCAGATATTTAGTTATAACTTCACGTTTTTTTCCTGGCAAAGTTTTAATAAAAGAAATATCTGATTCTCCTAAAACACTAATTGCTAATGTTCTAGGAATTGGCGTAGCACTCATTTTTAAATGGTCAATTAAATATCCTTTGCCAACAATTGATACTCTTTGCTTAACACCAAAACGATGCTCTTCATCAGTAATTACCAATCCCAAAGAATTAAATTCTACATCACGTTGGAACAATGAATGAGTTCCAATTATTATATCTATTTTTTTTGTAGCTAAATCAGCTAAAATAACCTTTCTATCCTTTTGAGAAACCGATGAAGAAAGCATCATAATATTGACATCAGCATTTTTAAAAAGTTCAGAAAATGTCTTGTAATGTTGATTAGCCAAAACTTCAGTAGGCACCATAATAGCACCTTGGTAACCAGCTGTAATAGCTGCATATAATGCTATCGCTGCCACAACAGTTTTTCCACTTCCAACTTCTCCTTGTAAAAGTCTATTCATTTTGTAAGGAGATCTCATATCATATAATATTTCTTCAACAGATCTTTTTTGATCAACAGTTAACTCAAATGGTAATCTTTTAATAAAATCAGCAACTTTTTCTTCATCATAATGTATTTCGACACCCTGAGGAAAATTCTTTCGCATATATAGCATATACTTTATTTTCAATTGATAAAGAAACAATTCTTCATATTTAATTCTTTTAATAGCTTTTTGTATTTCTTCATCAGTTTCAGGAATATTAATATATTTTACTGCTCTTCTTAAAGGAATCAATTCTTTTTCTTTTAATATTTCATTTGGCAATATTTCTTCAATATCATCACAAAAATCATCATAAACTTTTTCCTTTAGATCCAATATTTTTTCATCAGTTAATCCTTTAATATTGAAAACAGGATTTATATTATTGCTGAATTCATTGAAACTAATTTCTGAAACAGTGATACTTTTAAGATTTTCACTAAATTTTCCAGTTAAGCGGACATATACACCATAGTTAATCTTTGATTTTAAGAAATGTCTATTAAATATTGTTGCTCTAACTTTATGCCCTTCAATATCAACATAAAAATTCATAACAGATAATTTAGTTTTAACATTTGCAACAGTTGCCTTTGTTTGCACAACTCCAGAAACAGTCACATTAGTATCTGGAATAATATTATCAAATGATACTATTGTATAATCATCAAATTTATTTGGGAAATTTAATAATAAATCAGATACGGTTATAATATTATTTTTCTTTAATATTTGGATAGTCTTTGGAGTAACATACTCCAATTCAGACAATAATGTTTCTTTCATTTTTTACTCCATAAATAAATAAAAAGGCTTTTTATAAAAGCCCTTATTCTACTCTATCGCTAGAATATAACTATAGACTTCTTGATTTCCTTCAATAACATCAACCTCAAGATTACTATAATTTTTCTCAATATATTTCACGAATTCATTAACTTCTTTTAAAGTTGTATCATTACCATAAATGATAGTAATTAATTCTTTTTCATCAGTAACAGCTTCTTTTAATAGTGCTTTAACAGTATCAATTTTTCGTTTAAATGATGCTACTATCTTGTTATTACAAATTCCTATATAATCATCTTTACGAATTTTTAATCCTTCAACAACAGTATCACGAATAGAATATGTTACTAATCCAGTTGTAACATTACTAATAACACTATTCATTTCTTCAATAATGTCATCTACCTCACCGCTAATATCAAGCATTGTTAGAGCAGAAAAACCTTGAGCAATAGTTTTACTTTCAATAACATGTACTTGACTTTCTGTATATATCTTAGCAGATTGGTTAGCAGCTAAAATAATATTTTTATTGTTAGGGAAAACTAAAATGTGTTCAGCATTTAAAGTATCATATCCACGAATGAAATCCTCTGTTGAAGGATTCATACTTTGACCACCACTAACAACATAATCAGCACCTAAATCTTTAAATGTCTTAATTAGGCCGGCACCACTAGCAACAGTTACAACAGCATATTTCTTTCTAACTTCTGGTTTTTGCACTGGTGGTAAATGTTCAGAACCACATTCACAAACGCCTACTTCAACATGTTTAATCTCTTGATTTTCATGATGTTGAATAGTCATATTTTCTATTTTCAATTTTATAAATTCACCATATTTTTGTCCAATGTTTAAAACATTTCCAGGAACTAATGTATGAATATGAACTTTTATTAAATTATCATCTTTAACAAGAGCAATTGAATCACCTATTGGCATTAATTCATCTAAAACTACTCTTTCATCAAAATCAGCAGGGTTAAGTTCATTTTTTATTTCTAAAATGAATTCTGTACAATATCCGAATTCATTGCTTTCTTCTTCTTTAGCTAAAGTAGTCTCAACACCAAAACGACTATGTTCCATTCCACAATCACAAACTTCAACTTCTTCGCCTTCTAAAACTTTTATCATACCTTCAACAATGCAAAGATATCCTGCTCCACCACTATCAACAACACCTGATTCTTTTAAAACAGGTAGTAAGTCAGGAGTTCTATTAAGTGAAGCTTTTACTTCATCAACGTATTCACTAAAGAATTCATTTATTGACATTCTAGATGAAGAAATAGCTGTCATCTTTTCACTTGCTTCTCTTGCCACAGTAAGAATTGTACCTTCAACAGGTTTCATAACAGCTTTGTATGCTTGTTCAACGCCACTTGCGAAAGCATTTGCAAGTCTAATAGCATCAACTTGTTCAAACCCATCAAATCCCTTTGCAACACCTCTGAATAATTGAGATAATATTACACCAGAATTACCTCTAGCCCCCATTAGCATTCCTCTAGAAAGTTTTTTTGCAACTTCTTGAATACTATTTTCGTGCAAATTATATATTTCGTTTATTCCACCATCAATTGTCATTTTCATATTAGTACCAGTATCACCATCAGGAACTGGGAAAACATTTAAAGAATCTATTTCTGCGTAATTATTTTTCAAATTTTGAGCGCCACCGATAACTAATGCTTTAAAAAGCACACCATCCATTTTTTTTATTTGCATTAACAATGCCTCCAAATCTATATTTATATGTATAATCTTTCAAATATTGTAAAACGATAACTATATAGATTATATCATAAAAACACCTTTTAATCAAGAAAAAAACCTGTCTTAAACCTTTGAATTATTATTATTTTGATGTAAAATCTTACACTAAATGTAAGATTTCTTTTTTTAGTATACAATAAAAAAACTTTTTTTACTAAAAATTTTTTTTACTTGCATTTTAACTTTGTTTGTGTTATAATAGTCAAGGTAAAAGTTTAGAATATTAAATGGAGGTATACAACTATGGCTCGTAAATGCTATGTAACTGGTTTAGGAACTGTAACTGGTAATAACCGTCCTCACTCACTACGTGCTTCTAAAAGAACATGGAAAGCTAACCTTCAAAAAGTTAGAATTAAAGATGAAGATGGAAAAGTTAAACGCGTATATGTATCTACACGTGCATTAAGAAGTGGACTTGTTGAACGCGCTTAATTAATAAAAAAAGGCGTATAAGCCTTTTTTTATTTTAACCATTCTTTTTAAATACTTTAACTATTTTAGAAATTATAAAAGATAAGAATTTTGGTAACTTTATTACATAAAACTTCATAGAATCCCTCACTACACTTTAATTATATGCAGGGGTTCTTTTTTTATGTTAATTAGAACGTATTACTAAAACTTTTTTGTTGTTAATCTTAATAGTGGCAATACTATTTTTTAGTATTTCATTACTTAAACATAATGGGTCATTAATATTAAGATTATAATCAGACAAATCATAAGAAAAACCATTTAATGATATTATAGTATCACTTTCTAACGCAAAAAATGATATATACTTATATTCATTTTTAAAAAAGTTTTCATTTTTGTTAATTATAAAAATGCAATTATTTTTATCTATTATTTTTGCTTTTAAATTACTATATTTTTCTAACAACAAAATATTAGCATAAAAATGATCCAGTCTAATACCAGTAGCATTATATATTAGAATTTCATCTACATCATCATGACTATTTTTTTCACACTCTTGTAATGCTAATTCTAAATCACTATAATCTTTTCTCGCATTAAAAGTCATCTTTTTTAAATAGTTATTTCTGTATTCATCTTCACTCAAACTGCAAGAATCAAAGTCTCCAATTAACAGATCAGCAATAAGTTTTTTTTCTTTTACTGCTTTTATTCCTCCGTCAACTGCAATAATAAACTCATTATCATCTTTTTTATATAGACTAGAAAAATCATTTTGACCAGCACACACAATCTTAATTATCATAATTCCAATAAACCTTTAACAACTTTATTTCTATCGCTTGCTTTAAAAATAGATGTCCCCGCAACAGCAATATCGCAGCCATTATCTTTGCAAAGCTTAGCAGTTTCAAGATTAATTCCTCCATCGACTTCAATAAGATAATTCAAACCAAGTTTGCATCTTTCTTCTGCTAAAAATTTTATTTTTGGCAAACTATTTTCCATAAACTTTTGTCCACCAAAACCTGGTTCTACTGACATAATTAAAATCAAATCTAAATCGTTCAAATATGGAAGTAAAACTTTAACATCTGTTTTAGGTTTTATGCTTATTCCTACTTTTACACCTAGTTCTTTTATTTTTTTTATAGCAAACTTTACATCAGATACTACTTCATAATGAAATGTAATTATATCAGCACCAGCTTTTTTAAAACTTTCAGCATATTTTAATGGTTCATCAATCATTAAATGAACATCTTTGATAACACTACACTTTCCTTTAAGCGATTCAAGAACAACAGGTCCTAAAGAAATGTTAGGAACAAAATGACCATCCATTACATCGATGTGAATATATTGAGCTCCCATTTCTTGAACATCTAAAACATCGTCAAGTAAATGAGAAAAATCAGCTGATAAAATAGAAGGTGAAACAATCATATTTTCCTCCAATATATTTAATATTTTTTCTTACTATCTTTTATTTCTTTAACAAATAACAAATAATTATCATAACGGCTTTTTAAAATAGCACCATCTTCAACAAGTTTTTTAACCTCACAACCAGGTTCATTTATATGTAAACACGTAGAATATTTGCACTTTCCCAAATGAGAAAAGAACTCTATAAAAGAATGACTAAGATCACTAACTTCCATATCACAAAAATCAACAGTACCAAAACCAGGAGTATCAGCTAAATACCCTGAATTTATTTCTATAAGTTCAACATGCCTTGTAGTGTGTTTTCCTCTACCTAATGCTTGTGATATTTCGGAAGTTTTAAGTTTCAATCTCGGATCAATATTATTTAAAAGCGTACTTTTACCAACTCCGCTTTGTCCTGCTAAGACACATAAATTACTTTTAACTTCATCAACAATATCAGCTGGTAATGCGCTTATAGAACTTTCATATATTTTATACCCAAGACTTGCATAATAATCTCTAATCTTAGTGTATTTTTCACAATCAGTCAATAAGTCAAGTTTTGTAAAGACAATTACTGCTTCTATATTATTAAATTCTATAATAGCCAAAAGTCTATCTAAAAGATTCAAATTCAAATCAGGTTCTTTTACAGAAAAAACTAAAAAAGCTTTATCAACATTGCAAATTACTGGTCTTATTAAATCATTTTTTCTTGGCTTAATTTCAACGATAGATTTCGTATCATCGTTTACTAAAACATAATCGCCAACCTTTGGTGTCATTCCTTTATATCTAAAAATTCCTCTTGGCTTACAAACAATTTTTTCTTCACCAGTAAAAATTGTATATTCACCACTAATAGATTTTATTATTTGTCCTTCTTTCATTTGCTCTCCACTATATTTTTAGCTCTCAATTGGCCACAAGCAGCATCAATATCATGCCCATATTCTCTACGAACAATTGCATTAATACCATTTTTTATTAAATAATCAAAAAATTCATTTCTTCTTTCTACAGATGTTCTCTTAAAAATTCCATTTGTTTCATTATATGGAATTAGATTTATATAACAATTAAGTCCTGAAACCAATTTTACAAGTTCTTCTGCCATTTCTAAAGAATCATTAATATCTTTAAGCAAAATATATTCAAACGTAATACGACGATTAGTTTTGTTATAATAGTATTTTAATGCATTTAACAATTCTTCTAATTTATATTTTTTGTTTACTGGCATATATTTTTCTCTTGTTTCATTGTTTGGAAAATGTAGACTTAACGCAAGATTAACCTGTAAAGGAAAATCAGCAAATTCATAAATCTTTGGAACTATTCCACATGTAGAAACAGTAATATGCCTAGAACCAATTTCTAAACCTTTTCCATCATTTATAATTTTTATAAATTCCATAACATTATCGAAATTATCAAAAGGTTCACCTATTCCCATGATAACTACATGACTAACGCGACGAGACATAGATTGTAAGTAGTTATTAATATTAACAACTTGCATAACTATTTCACCTGTTGTTAGATTACGAATTTTCTTCAGCGTTCCACTAGCACAAAATTTACACCCCATATTACATCCTACTTGTGTTGTAACACAAACACTATCGCCATAATCATGAGGCATTAAAACAGTTTCGATTAAATTTTTATCATTCAATTCAAACAAGAACTTTGTTGTACCATCTTCAGAAACTTTAATGTCTTTTGTCATCAAATTAGAAAACTCAAAATATTTGGCTAATTCTTTTCGACTATCCTTTGATAAAGTAGTAATAGTTTCAAAATCATACAAATTATTTTTATATATAGCTTCAAAAATTTGTGTAGCTCTAAATTTTTTTTCACCAATCGCTAATAATTGCAATTCTAATTTTTCTCTAGAATAATCATATATGTTCTTCTTTTCAACCACTTTTAATTTCTCCTCATCTTGCAAATATAGAAACCATCAATGTGATATCCAAATGGCAATATTTTTCTTTCTTCTACGATTTCAAATTCAGGATGTTTTTGAATAAATTTAGCAATTTGTTTTTCATTTTCGTCTTTGTTTATTGTACAAGTACTATAAATATAATAACCACCGTGTTTGACAAGATTGCAAGTAGCATCAAGTATTTCTTTTTGAAGATATTCTACTTCTTCAATAGATTTTAAATCAATATTATACTTTAAATCAACTTTATGACTTAGTACACCTAATCCACTACATGGTGCATCTGCTAAACAATAATCAAAAGACTCTTCTTTAACATAATTTGATATATTTCTAGCGTCTATAAGTTGAGTTTTAACATTTTTCACACCCAAACGTGCGAAACTTTTCTCCATCAATTTAATCTTATGAGAATAAATATCACATGCGAAAATTGTTCCAGTATTATTCATTATCGACGCTAAGTGAGCCACTTTACCACCTGGAGCACTACACAAATCAAGAATCTTTGCATTTTCAAAAGGATTAGCAACTTCAGCTACCATTTGACTAGATATATCTTGAACAGTTATTTTTCCACTAGTTAATAATTCATTTCGAGTTATATTATTATATATTATTAAACCATTTTTCACCAAATCCGTATCACTAAACGGTATTCCTTCTTCTGTAAGTGTATTCATCACTTCTTCTTTTGTAGCTTTTAAAGTGTTTACTCTAATGGCACCATCTTTAACATTAGAATTTTCAATTAAAATTTTTTCAACGGTTTCGTAATCATAATCTTTTAAAAAGTAAGCAACTAACCATGCAGGATGTGAATATTTTATACTCAAATAATTGATCTCATCAAGTCCTTCAAGACTTCTTAATGGATTTCGTAATAAATTTCTCAATACGGCATTAACAAAAGATCCTATTGAACGATCCCTTATATTAGCTATTGCTACAGCTTCGTTAACAATTGCATATTCTGGTATATCCAAATAAATAATTTGATAAGCACTTAAATATAGTAAGCATTTTACCCAACATTTTTGTTTTTTCTTTGAAATGTATGGTTCTAAGTAATAATCTATTGTTAGTAAATTTTGAATAGTTCCATAAACTATATTAGTAAATAAAGCTCTGTCTTCGCTATTTAGTTCAAATTTGCTCAAATATTCATTAACAACTATATTTGAATAAGCTTTTTTATCAATAATTTTTACAATTGCTTCTAATGCTAATTTTCTCACATTCATTTTATTTTAACCTCTAACTCTTTTAATAAACTCTTGTAGTTCATCGCCTTCAATATATACACAGCCAATATCACCATGTTCACTATCATTAAAGTAATGAAAATCGCTTCCTGCTGTAACAAACAAGTTATTTTTTTTAGCTAAACTTAAATATCTTTCAGTTTGCGCTTTTGTATTTATTGAATATCTTGCTTCCATTCCATCAACGCCCATATCAATTATTTCTTGGGGATTATTTATTTTAAACCTAACAGGATGAGCTAATACAATAATCGCTCCAGCATCTCGTAAAATTTTTATTCCATCTAAAGTAGAAATTTTGCTACTAGGAATATAAGCTTTGCAATCATCGCCAATAAATTTTTCAAATATTTCTTGAACAGTATAAGGCATTCCCTGTCTAACCATTTCGTGAGCAATGCTTCCTCTTGTTACACAACTTCTTTTCATAAGTCTTGATGTATCAAGATCTAATCCATAATACATTTTTAATCTTTTTGCAATCTCTAAGCATCTATCAGAACGAATCTTCTTTTGTTCACTAAGAAAATCAGCAATCTTTTTCATATCATCGACATTTTTAAAATACCCTAATATATGTACACTCTCATTTTTGTTATAAGTAGATAGTTCTACGCCTAACACTAATTTCAAATTATAATTATCAATTTTTTGATATGCTTCAAGAGCACCATCAATACTATCATGATCAGTAATAGCTATGTAATCAACACTTTTTTCAGCAACTTTTAACAACTCATCAACAGATAAAAAACCATCTGAATAAGTTGTATGCATATGAAAATCGCCTCTCACTGTTGCTCATCCTTTCTAGAAATAAATTCATTGTATATCAATACCACTAAATAATTTTTTTCAAGAAGATAATATTTTTCTTTGACATCATCTTTTTTAAATATTGAAGGATCAGTTCTCTCTTTAACATATTGTATTTTAGAAAACAGTTCTACCCATCCTAAATAATCTAAATACATAATTACATCATTATCAAAAAAATATCTATTTTCAACTCTTAATTTTGACTTTTTAGGTTCTTCCTTAATTGCTTTTACAAGGCTATCAATCATTTCAAAAATCAAATTTCCACTGTTGTAACAGACATAATCATAAGCATCAGTTAAATTCTTGTATCCATTAATAAAACTATTGACTTCTAATGATAATTTTTCTAATTCTTGATAACTTTTATCTTTACACATATTGTAAGATAACATTTTAAATCTAGGATAGTTTTCATTTTCAAACTTTTTCAAATCATCCTCAATTGATTTTTCAATGCCCAAGAAGTCAAAAACCTTATAATATAATTCTTTAACTTCATTTTCAGTTAAAATATTTTTCTTACTATATGAATTTTTCATTTTTTTAATATCTAAAAAATATTTTTTTATTTGGTTTATATATTTATCTATTGATAACATTTTTTTATTAAAATCATTTTCCTTATTAGCTGATTTAGAAAATAATTTTAAAAAATAATATTTATAAAGCACTTCTGAAAGTTTGGCTTCAGCTTTTCTATAATCAGCATCGATTTTAATAATTTTTGTACCTTCATCAAAAATATCATTTATCGTATTTTTAATATTTTCTTTTTCACTATAAAAGTCATTACTATCTATCAGTAAATCATCATGATTTTTAGGAATATCTGGTGTTTTCACATTAATAATCTCAATTTTCTTCATAATAACCTCTTTTATCATTATATAATTATAACATATTAATTAAAAAAAGTTAACTACATTTCTTTTTTTTAGAATAAAAGATTATTTGTATATTTTTCTAATCCTACATTATATTTTCAAATTAAAAACCCCCAGATTACTTTTAGTAACTTAGAGGTTCATTTTATAAATTATTTCTTTAAGTTGTAGAAAGAATGAATTCCATTGTAAACAGCAGTTGAGCCAAGTTCATCTTCAATTCTTAAAAGTTGATTATATTTTGCTATTCTATCAGTTCTACTTAATGAACCAGTCTTAATTTGACCAGTATTCAGAGCAACAGCGATATCAGCAATTGTTGTGTCTTCAGTTTCACCTGATCTATGACTAACAACAGCAGTATATCCAGCTTTTTTAGCCATTTCAATTGCTTCAAAAGTTTCAGTTAATGTACCGATTTGGTTAACTTTTATTAAAATAGCATTAGCAACATGTTTTTCAATACCTGTTTTTAATCTCTTTGTATTAGTTACAAATAAATCATCACCAACAAGTTGAACTTTTTCACCAAGTTTCTTTGTTAAAACTTTCCAACCATCCCAATCATTTTCATCTAATCCATCTTCAATAGAAATAATTGGATATTTTTTGCAAAGATCTTCATAAAAAGAAATCATTTCATCAGAAGTTAAATTCTTTTCTTCGCTCTTTAACTCGTATAAACCAGTTTCGCTATTGTAAAATTCACTTGAAGCTACATCCATAGCTAAATAGATGTCCTTACCAGGAACATATCCAGCATTTTTTATTGCTTCAATAACAGTTTTAAAAGCCTCTTCATTACTAGAAAGTTTTGGAGCATAGCCTCCTTCATCACCAACGCTAGTAACCATACCCTTATCTTTTAGAACTTTTTTCAAGCTATGGAATACTTCTGCACCCATTCTTAACGCTTCTTTAAATGAAGATGCCCCAGTTGGCATAATCATTATTTCTTGTATATCAATACACCAGTCTGCATGAGCACCACCATTAAGTATGTTCATCATTGGTGTAGGTAATTCTTTAGCATTAAAACCACCTAAATAATTATATAATGATAAACCGCACATATCGCTAGCAGCTTTTGCACATGCCATTGATACACCCAAAATAGCATTTGCGCCTAAACGACTCTTATTTTCAGTTCCGTCTAATTCAATCATTAATCTATCAATTCCAACTTGATCAAAAACATTCATTCCAATAAGTTCAGGAGCTATAATCTCATTAACATTTTCAACAGCTTTTAAAACTCCTTTTCCAGAATAACGTTTTTTATCCCCATCACGAAGCTCTACAGCTTCATATTCACCAGTAGATGCTCCACTTGGAACAATCGCACGACCAAATCCTTCACTTTCTGTATAAACTTCAACTTCAACAGTGGGATTTCCACGTGAATCCAATACTTCACGAGCATAAATTTCTTTAATAAATGGCATATTTTCCTCCTATTATTTATCTTTTTCTATAAGTGATTTACCAGTCATTTCTTTAGGTTGTGGCAACTTCATTAATTCAAGTAAAGTTGGAGCAACATCACCTAAATTGCCTCCAGAACGCAACTTTAATCCTTCTTTTGTAATGATACAAGGAACAGGATTAGTTGAGTGAGCAGAGAAAGGCATTCCGTTTTCATCTAATAATTTTTCAGCATTACCATGATCAGCTATAACCATCATTACGCCATTAACATCTTGAAGTGCTTTATAAATCTTTCCTACGCAGTCATCAACAGTTTCAACAGCTTTAACAGTAGCATCAAACACAGTAGTGTGACCAACCATATCACAGTTAGCAAAATTCAAAATGATTGTGTCAAATTGGCGACTTTCGATTGCTTCTACAACCTTATCACAAACTTCGTAAGCACTCATTTCAGGTTTCAAGTCATATGTTGCTACTTTTGGAGAATTAACTAATATTCTTGTAGCACCAGGTAAGTCTTTATCAACTCCACCATCAAAGAAGAATGTTACGTGAGCATATTTTTCAGTTTCAGCAATTCTTAGTTGTTTTAATCCTAAACTTGAAACATACTCACCAAATGTATTATTTAATTCTTGAATTCCAAATACTACATCACCTTTTACGTTTTCGCTATATAGCATCATACAAACATAATCTAAATCCTTGTATTCTTTTCCATTTACAATTCCCGTTAATTTCAAGTTAGTAAGTGCTGTAGAAATTTGAATTGCTCTGTCAGGTCTGAAATTAGCAAAAATAACACTATCACCATCATTAATATTACTATCAGTATTAGCGATATATGGAACAACAAATTCATCAGTTACACCATTAGCATATGATTCTTCTATTCCTTCATATACATTTTTTAGTGGTGCTTTATTGTAAACTAAAGCATCATATGCAAGTTGAGTACGATTATAATTTTTATCTCTATCCATTGCATAATATCTACCACTTACAACACCAATTTTTGAATGACCAACTTGATCACATTTATCTTGAAGTTGTTTCAAATATTTAAGAGCTGATTTTGGTGGAACATCACGTCCATCTAAAAATGCATGTACTACAACTTCTTTTATTCCAGCTTTTACTGCTTCTTCTAACATATATAAAATATGATTTATATGTGAATGTACACCACCATCAGATAATAATCCCATAATGTGTAATTTAGAATTGTTCTTTAAACAATGTTTTACTGCTTTATCAATAGCTGGCATCTTCATTAATTCATGATTTCTAACTGCTATATTAACTCTAGTTAATGATTGATAAACTATTCTACCAGCACCAATATTGGCATGACCAACTTCACTATTACCCATTTGACCATCTGGAAGACCAACATCTTCACCACTTGCGCCTAACAAAGTGTGTGGATATTTATTCATTAAAAAATCAATATTAGGTTTTTTTGCTGCATAAACAGCATTTCCATCTTTTCTATATGTTATTCCATAACCATCTAAAATAGTTAACATTACTAAATTTTCACTCATATTTTTTCCCTCTTTTCGCAGATATTATACACCAAGAAAGGTTTTTTTTCAATTAAAATGCATATTTTTGCATAATAAAAAGCAATCCGAGGATTGCTTTACATTCAAATTATTTTACAGTAACTTTAGTGATATGAGGGTTAACACCATTATACCAATATAAGAAACCTTCTAAATCAATAACATCACCAATCTTAAGTGATTTTACTGCTTTGTACACTTCTGAATCTTTATTACATAAATCAGATTCTACTAAGAATTGATATGTCTTTCCATTGTATGATACATTGAAATATAAATCATCACCATCTTCTCCAGATCCATTGTAC
>MSHB01000020.1:278-15283 GCA_001940985.1 Mollicutes bacterium Phil14 | reverse complement strand
TTTGATTCATAAAATGCATCATTTTTAACTCTAACGTGGAAAAGAATGGCATTAATATTATAATATTCTAACGTATCAAAAATATCATTTATTTCTTGTTTATACTGCGCTTCACTAGTAAAGCCACTAATATCTCCAGTAAATCCACTTATCCAAACGGCTCTAAATGAAGTTTCTGGCCAAACATATTTATCAGGAATAGTTACTTTAACATCACTACCAATGTATGTAACATCACCACTACCGTCAGCTTTTCTAATTGGTACTTCACTTGCACTAACACTAACTTTAAATAATGGTAATAAAACTAATAACAGTAATACAACTATCAATATTCTTCTATTTTTATTTATTTTCATTTTGTACCTCTTACTAACCATATATTTTATATAATACATATTGAACAAATTTAATTGGTAAAATCTTTTTAATAAAAACAAACATTTTATAATTAGCACCTATTGCAATCATTGTCTTAGGATTTTTACTTTTAATAACTTTATATACAACTTTGGCGACTTTTAATGGATCAGTACCATTTCTTTCATCCTTTTCCATTTTAGTTATAGACTTTTCTATTCTCGAACCATAAAAAGAATTAGTTTCATTTTTTTCTCTGTTAGCAGTAAAAGACGTTTTAGTATCACCTGGCATCAAACAAACAACTTTTATGCCAAATGGTCTAAGTTCATTTTGAAGTGCCGCACTAAAGGCATGAACACCTGCCTTTGTCACACTATACATGGTTTGAAATGGAATTGCCAACTCGCCTGCTACGCTTCCAATGTTAATAATTTTCCCTTTAGATTCACGTAAATAAGGAATAGCAATTTGCGAAATCATAATGGTTCCTTTCAAATTGACATTGATTATTTTGTCAAGTTCCAATTCACTATGATATTCTAAAGCTCCACTAATGCCCATTCCAGCATTATTAATCACAACATCAATACATTTTTCTTTTTCATATATTTCAGTAAAACAATTGATAATCTCTTGTTTTTTGGTAATATCACATTTTAAATACACTATATTACCATCTGAAAAATCACGTCTTGCTAAAGAATAAACTCTGTTGCCTTTAGAAAACAAGTAATTACATATTGCATTGCCTATCCCTGATGTCCCTCCAGTAACAACAATAACCATAATAAACCTCACAAATATTTTATTTTTATAACATATCTCATTATAATTATACCATATGTAAAAGAAAAAAGCATCATATCAATGCTTTTATCTCTTTTTATCATCTTTCTTTTTGTGAGACTCTTCAAATTCGTTAGAAATCTCATATAAAATATTTCTTTCTAAATCTTTGTAATTAACCAATCTCTCTTTTGATTTTTCTTGTTGATTAACGCCCTTTTTGCGAGTCTTATTCATTAGATCACCCAATAAAATTTTATGTTAAATCAAAAATTTTATTCATTAATCTTTTTTAAAATATCACTATATTCAAAACCCTTTCTCAACAATGATGCAATTATTTTGTTATTTTTCTTATTACTTTCTTCGCTTCGATATTTATACAAAAGTTTTTTACACTCATTTTCTAATTTTTGCTCACTATTATCAATAAAATTCAAATCACTTAAAGCAATATTAATAACTTCATTAGAAAAACCATCGTAACTCAATTTATTAAAAACTAATTGCTTTTGTTTTTTTACAGGTTCTGATATTTTTTTCTCGGCAACTTTATTAGCGACATCTTTAGCAAGTTCTAATTCTAAATTAAAATTATATTTGCCAAGAATTTCTTTAATGATATCTTTAGAAATATGTTTTTCTATCAACTTTCTTTCTAAAAATTTTGGACCTTTTTTTCTTTTCACACTAGAATCGAAAGCACTCTTAGCAAGTTCATAGTCATTAACATATCCAAATGATTTGATTTTATCCAATATTTTTTCAATATCATCTGCTTCTACATTTTTTTCAGATAAATATTGTTTTATTTCAAATTCGCTTCTCATTTGGTAAGAAATATAATTTAAAACCTTGTTAAAGACTTCAGTCCTTTTTTCAAATTCTTGTATTTTTTCAAATTCTTCTAAAGTAAAAGTTTTGCCTTTTAAAACTAAATTATTGACAATCGTATCATCGCTAAATTTAAATTGGCCAATGGTTGTATCAACAATAAACTTTGGACTTCTTTTATTTTTGGTAACGTTTATTATTTCAACTGTTGTTTTCGCTTTCATAAGTAAATCCTTCTCCCCTAACTTCGCTTGCTCTTACAGCAAAGAAGAAAGCTTTATCGTCTATTTTACCTATAAAATCTCTTATTTTATAATATTCAGATGATGATAAAACACACAATAACATCTTTTTGTCTTCTTTTGTAAATTCACCAACGACCTTAAATGATGTCACACCACGAGCAAAATTGTTCAACAATTCATCTTTTATCTCTTCAGTTTTATTAGATATTATGTATACAGCTCTTTTATTAAAACCACTAAATATAATTGCATCCATTACAAATCCATTTGCAAATAAAAATACAATTTCATATAATAAAGTATTAATATCTTGTTTCATTAAAAAGAATCCTAATAAAATTACTGTTCCATCAATGATATATAATGACAATGAAAATGGGATATGGAAGTACTTAAAAAGAATATTTTGTGGTGTCTCAGTTCCACCAGTAGAACCACCATACTTCATTACATATCCAAGACCTGCGCCCATCAAAATTGATGAAAATATTATCACTAACATATAATCAGCTGTTCCGCCTTTAGCGGTCACTAATAAATCAAATTTATCATTCAAACCTTTTAACACATCATATAACCAATCAAACAATTTTACAAACAGTGGGTAAGTTATTGAACCAAAGGCATTTTTAACCAAAAATTCTTTTCCTAAGCATATAAAACCTAAGACAAGTAATGCTGTATTTATGATTAGCATCACATTGGCTGGATCCATTCCTAACTTAGATTTAAGAATTACTCCTATTCCACTGACTCCACCAATAACTATATCATTTACATTTAAAAAGAAACTAAATGTAAAAGCAGCTAAAGCTACACCAAAAGTCATGATTCCCCATTCACTCATTCTCTTTTTTGTAAAAATTTCTTTTTCTTTTATAGACATCTTCATTTTTACCTCACATTATATTCACTTTTCAAATATGCATTAATAAAGCCGTCTATATCACCATTCATTACACTTTCAGTATTAAAGTTTTCAAAATTTGTTCGATGATCTTTAACCAAAGAATATGGATGAAAAATATAAGATCTGATTTGACTGCCAAAGCTATTTAATGAAGTATTTGAGTTAACAGACTTTATTTTCTTCTCTTGCTCTTCTAATTCAATTTGATAAAGTTTTGATTTTAATACAGCCATTGCTTTTTCACGATTTTGAATTTGACTTCTTTCATTTTGACATGTAACAACAATACCAGTTTTAAAATGAGTGATACGTATAGCTGAATCTGTCTTATTTACATGTTGACCTCCAGCACCACTAGAACGATATGTATCAATCTTTATATCTTCTGGTTTAATTTCAATATTAACATCCATATCAACCGATGGTATTACTGTACAAGATGAAAATGATGTGTGCCTACGAGCATTACTATCAAATGGTGATATTCTTACTAACCTATGAACTCCTCTTTCACTTTTTAAATATCCATAGGCATTCTCTCCGTGAACAATAAATGTAACACTTTTTATTCCAGCCTCTTCACCATCAAGATAATCAACTACTTCAAATTCAAAATTATGAGCTTCGGCGTATCTTCTATACATCCTAAATAGCATCTCTGCCCAATCTTGTGCTTCTGTTCCACCAGCACCTGGATGAAGTTCAACGATAGCATCACAATGATCATATTCTTTATTCAATAACATTTGAATTTCAAATTCGGATAACTTTTTTTCAAGTGATGGGATGATTTCTTCTATTTCTTTTTCAAGATTATCCTCACCATTTTTATGCATATCAAAATAAAGATTTAATTCTTCTAGCATATCTCCAAGAGATTTAAAGATTTTTATTATATCCTGATTATGTTTAACACGTTTTAAAACTTTTTGAGCATTATTCATATCAGAATAAAAAGATGGATCTAACATCAATTTATTGTCATCATCAATTAATTTGTTTAGTCCATCTACATTAACAGCTTTCTCAAGCTCTTTTAATCTCGTTGAAAAATCTTCAATATTTTTAATTATCTCATAATTTTCCATATGATTTTTTCCTATTTTCCACAACAATTTTTATACTTTTTACCGCTTCCACATGGGCAAGGTTCGTTCCTACCTACCTTTGTTGAAACAGCCTGACGCTTCTTAGTGTTTTCATCTTCTTTTCCACTATAAGTAGCAGTCGGTTTAATTACTTCTTCACGTTGCATATTGTCTTTAATTTGTGCTCTATTAATAAATTTAGTAGCATCTGATTCAATGTTTTGAATCATTGTTTCAAATTTTTCAAATCCGACTTCTTGATATTCTCTAAGTGGATTTATCTGTGCATATGCTTGTAATCTTACTGCTTGACGAAGTTCACTCATAGCATCAATATGATCCATCCAATAAGTATCAACTACTCTTAATAATACTACTTTTAAGAATTCTTTATAAACTTCAATTGGAAATTGAGTCTTTCTAATTTCTAGAATTTCTTTACATTTACTAACAAATAGTTCTATTGTTTCCTCAATGCTCTTGTCAACTAATTCATCAGTTTGAATAAAGTTAAGTGGGAAATATACTCCATCAACTTCTTTCAAAAATCTTTCAACATCAATTCTATTTTTATTTGATGAAGAAACATTGTTCATTGCTAAACGATAAGCAGTATTAGTCATCATCTTAACAATGATATCAGTAATATCATCTAAGAATAATATAGAAGCCCTTTGACCATAAATTATTTCTCTTTGTTTTCTTAAAACTTCATCATATTCCAATACAGTTTTACGATTATCAAAGTTATTTCCTTCAATCTTCTTTTGAGCACTTTCAACAAATCGAGAAAACATTTTTGACTCAAGTGGTGTTTCAGAACCTTGTCCTTTTTGCATAATAATCATTGACAACATGTTTCTAAAACTATCACTACCAAATCTTCTCATCAATTCATCATCGGCAGATAAATAGAATCTAGTATAACCAGGGTCACCTTGACGTCCAGAACGTCCTCTTAATTGGTTATCAATACGGCGTGATTCATGACGTTCAGTACCAATAACAGCAAGTCCACCAAGTTCAACAACACCAGGTCCTAATTTAATATCAGTTCCACGACCAGCCATATTTGTAGCGATTGTAACAGCTTTTAATTGACCAGCATTAGCTATTATTTCTGCTTCTCTTTCATGTTGCTTAGCATTTAAAACGTTATGAGGAATTCCTCTTTTTCTTAATAATTCTGATAATAACTCACTTGTTTCAATAGATATTGTACCAACTAAAACTGGTTGACCACGACGATATCTTTCTGTAATATCATCAGCAATCGCATCGAATTTTGCCTTCATTGTTAAGAACATCAAATCTGGATCATCAATACGAATAACTGGTAAGTTTGTTGGAACTTCAACAACATACATATTATAAATATTTCTAAATTCTTCTTCTTCAGTTTTAGCAGTACCAGTCATACCAGCCAATTTTTTATACATTCTAAAATAGTTTTGGAATGTTATTGTAGCTACAGTTCTAGTTTCTTTTTTTATTTCAACATTTTCTTTTGCTTCTATTGCTTGATGTAAACCTTCTGAATATTGTCTACCATGCATTAAACGTCCAGTAAATTGGTCAACTATAATAACTTTTCCTTCTTGAACAACATAATCTACATCTCTTGCCATAATGTAATTAGCTCTTAAAGAATTTTGCAAGTGGTGTAATAAACTAACATATTTAACATCATATAGATTTTCAATTCCAAAAAATCTTTCGGCTTTTTCTATTCCTCGCTCAGTAAAAACTATATGTTTAGATTTTTCGTCTATTTCATAATCTGTTTCTTTATTCAAACTTTTAACTAACAAATCGGCTTGTTTATATAAATTACTAGTATTCTTTACACCACCACTAATTATTAATGGTGTTCTAGCCTCATCTATTAATATTGAGTCAACCTCATCTATAATAGCAAAATTTAAAGGTCTTTGAACCATATTTTCTTTATATATTACCATGTGATCTCTTAAGTAATCAAAACCAAGTTCATTATTTGTAGAGTAAGTAATATCACACAAATATTGTTGTTTCTTTTCTTCACTAGATAATTCTCTTAAATTAAGACCAACAGTTAAACCCAACCATTTAAATAGTTCTCCCATTTCATGAGCATCACGACTAGCAAGGTATTCATTTACAGTTACAATATGCACACCTTCACCAGGTAAAGCATTTAAATAAGCAACCATAGTTGATGTTAATGTCTTACCTTCACCTGTTTTCATCTCAGCAATATTGCCTCCATGTAAAGCAAGCGCACCCATTAATTGAACTTTAAATGGAGTCATATGAAGAACCCTAGTTGATGCTTCCCTAACTGTAGCAAATGCTTCAACTAAAATGTCATCTAAAGTTTCACCATTTTTTAATCTTTCACGAAATTCAACAGTCTTATGTTGTAATTCTTCATCGGTATACTTTTTATAATCTTCTGCTAACAAATCAATCTTATTAGCTATTTTTTCTACTCTTTTTAATTCTTTATACCCTGAATCAAATAATCCTTTTAAAAACACGGATTTGCACATCCTTTCATGATTCAATTTTTTATAATCATTATAATAATACCACTTTTTCCTTTTTTTTGCAAGTGCTTTCTTCTTTCCATGTACATATCATAAATATGTGTAAATAATTTTCTTTATATCGATATTAGCAATTAAAAAAAGGTGCATATAAGCACCTTAAAAATTAAGCTTCTTTTCTCTTTTTCAAAACTATCATAATTCCCAATACAGAGAAAATATTTAAAAAGCTTTGAATCGACATAGATTTACAATTATTTTTATTTATCACTTTAGTATAAACAGCTCTAAATTCAATATCATCTGTCTCAGTAATTGTCTTTTCCCATTTATCAAATTCATATCCAGAAACAACTGGAGCTTCAAAATTTGGAAGAATTTCTTGACCTTCATTATTAACATCTTCTTCTTTAATAACATTACCATCGAAATCATAATATTTAACATTAATAATGTTTTTACGATATAGAGCTGTAATTTCTAAATCACTAATTATTTCAGAAAAATCTTTATCCCAACCAATGAATGTATATCCATCTCTTGTTGGATCTTGTGGAACATCTATTTCTTCTTCATAGAAAGTCATAATTTCTTTTATTATAGTTCCATCCCAATCTTTAAAAACAACTCTATATTCAGCTATTTCATATATTGCTTGGATTACTCTATCACTAGTTATATTAGTAACAGGTCCACGCCAACGAGAGAATTTCATACCTTTAACTTCAGGTGGTGTTGGATAATCTGTATCCTCGCCATATCTAACTTTGCGCTCTTCAATAATTGAACCGTCTTCAGAATTAATAAATTTTACTGTAAAATATATCGGTTCATATTTAGCAAAAACATCCATATCTTTTTTAACAGATTCAACATTTTCACTCCAGCCTTCAAAAGTATATCCTGTAAAATCAGGAGCTTTTGGTAAAGTAGCACTTTCATTATATTTAACTACTTGTTCAGATAAAACAACTTCTTCATTTGTTATAGGATCAATATACTTAAAGTTAACTTTATAACTATTTATTTCATAAATAGGATAAATATCTAAATCCATTTTGACATTAGTAAAATCTTGACTCCACTTAATAAATGTATATCCTTCAACATCTGTATTCGGAGCTTTTGCACTTTCTAAATATTTTAATTTTTCAGTTTTTATAATTTTACCATTAATATCATAGAAATTAACAATAAAATCACTGTCATCATATTTAGCTATAACTTCAAGATCTTTTGTTACATTTGTGATATCTCTAGACCAACCCACGAATTTTGCTCCTTCTTTTCCGTTTGGTGTTGGAGCAGTAGCATCTTGACCATATCTAACAATTTCTTCTTTTAATATAGTTCCATCATACTCTTTAAATACAACTTTAAAACTACTATCAATTTTTGAACCTTCACCTAATGTATTAGTTCCGCTTAATGCCTTAATTCCATAAGAATATTTGTTACCATTACTATTTTCATCAACAAATGTTACTTTTCCAGAAACTGCTTCATTACTAATTATTTTATAAACCTGTTTACTTGAATAATCTATTTCATCATTACCACGATAAACAACATAAAATTTTGCACCATCTAAAGCATCAAATGAAATAGTATTGTTATCACCCATGGTAATCTTTAAATTATCAACTGCTGGTAAACTTACTCTTTCCATAGTTCTAATTTCTGGTAATACTGAAGGAATATTGAAAAGTTCATTTTTAACCTTTGTAAGTCCCATACCATATAATGATCCTGTTTTACCATAATAAGCGTCTTTTAAATATGTAAAGTTATAATAAACAGTTCCTAAAGTATTTTCTAGTTCGTAACAATGTACTATTTGTTTATAAGCTTCTTGATAATCACTTCCCCAAGAATAATTCTTTCCTGGAGTTGCTGACATATAAATTCCCATACCTGAGTACAAATTAACTTTTTTATATTTAACTATAGCATCCCACCAATCAATTAATGGAATAAAAGCTGCAGTAGGATGAGAAATTCCCCAATATGTTTGAGGAAGAATATAATCTATCCACTCTTCATCACACCATTTCTTAGTATCACTATATAAATATTCTCCATAATGTTCAAATGTTGAATAAGTACCACTACCATTTGTTATGGCTGTTCCATTTTCATCATATTTTACATATGATGAATCACCAGCACTTTTCCAAATTCCGCTAGGTGAAATTCCTAATTGAACAAAGCGATTATGTTCTTTATTATACGCACGCATTTCTTCACTTAGTTCTTTAATAAATAAATCAACTTGTTCTCTTCTCCAATCATCCTTTTTAAGATTATTCGGATTATATTTTTGGTATTCTCTTTCATCATCTACACTTGAAATATAGAAATAATCATCAAAATGAATTGCATCAACATCATATTTTTCAATAACTTCCATACAAGTATCAACAATGAATGTTCTAACTTCTGGAATACCAGGATTTAAAATTGTACCATAAGTTTCAGAACTAACTAATAAATTATCAGGATTAGAACCAATATTATAGCTAGGAATTTTACTAGCAACTTTAGCAGCAGTAACTCCCTTCTTTCCAGATGCAGTAATACGATAAGGATTCATCCATGCATGAAATTCAATACCACGTTTATGTGTTTCTTCAATTACCCACTCTAATGGATCCCAACCAGGATCTTCACCATATACAGTGAACCAAGAACTCCATGGATTCATACTTGAATAATAAATTGCATCATTATCAATTCTTATATGGAAAATAAGGGCATTAAGATTGTGCCATTCCATAATATCTAAAATTCTAGTTACTTCTAATTTATAATCTTCAATCTTTTGTTCTTTAGTTTTTGTAGAAGTAGGTTTTATGTTCCCAATATTTCCACCATCTTTTGGAGTTACCCAAACACCTCTAAAATACGTATCGACATTATAATCTAAAACATTGTTTTCTTCAGCCCCAATTTTTAATTGTGCTAAGCAAAAAATAGATAAAATCGATATAAAAAATAATAAGATTTTTTTCATTTAGTTTATTCTCCTCTTCTTAAATATTATCATAATTAAACAAACTGAAAATGAAAATAGAATTGTTGAAAAGTTCAAATATTTACAACTACTATTTTTATTCTCTACCATATTAACAATTATCTCGCAATCTTTTTCAACAGTTATATAACTTTCAGTTATTAACTTTCCACCAAGATAAAAGCCTTCAAATGTGTAGCCATCTACACTTTCAATATCAATCATACTGATATTATCGCCTACTTTTGCTTCTATAGTTTTTAAAACATTGCCAAGATTATTTTTAAAAATTATTGTGCATTTTCTACTGTAAATTGGTTTAATAACAATATCACTTGTAATCTCATCAGTATAATCCCAAGAAATAAATTCATAATTCTCAATTGGCGCTAATTTTGGATAATTTGTTACTTTATCACCAAAAGCAATAAATTGTGTGTCAATAACATTGTTATCCTTATCTACAAATTCTACTTTATAAACAATTTTTTCATATTTTGCTTTCCAATAATTATCTTTAATTTTTTCAAAGCCTATAAATTCATATCCTTTTATAGGATATACAAGAGGAAAAGATTCTTCATCACCGTATGTATAATCCTTTGTTATAATAACACTTTTATATTCAGAATCCAAAAATTCATAAGTTACCTTATAATTAATATTAACTATTTTAACAACTATAGTAATGTCAGAACATATATCATTTAGTTCAGAAGAAAAGACCAACATTTTACCTTCTTCTATTTCAATATCAGGTTTTTCAACAACTCCATCATTACTATATTTTATATCTAATATTTTTCCTTCCTCGGAAACAAAAGTGACTTTATGTCTAGCTGAATATGCATATGCTATTTCTCCGAGTTCATTGCTATAAGAAATAGGAACAACCGTGTAAACAAGTTTAGAATTCTCATTAACTTTATCATTAAATATTATTTTACCATTCTTTTTTTCACCAGAAGTTATAGAAATAATATTTTTGCGTAATAACTTTCCATCCTCACTTCTATAAATAATGTAACTTCTTGCAGCATCATTAGGCGTAAAACTTAATTCATAACCATCATTTGTTTTAGTTACACTTAAATCTTTAACATTTTCAAGTTTTCCAGTTTTATAACTTTTTAGTTCTGCTGGATAACACCTATACTGCCAACTAATTTTGTAAGCAGGCGCAATTTGTGTTGCCTTTAATGGCTTTTTATTTTTATAAGCTTCTTTTATAGTAGCAAACGAATATATTGCAAAACCATCAACATTTTCTAATTTGTTCAAATAATATAATTGATTCTTTAACTCATCTGGATCATCCCAAGTACCACCAGGGCCATAAAATCCAATTCCAATGTAAAGATTAACTTTTTTATACTTAACTACCGCATTCCACCAATCTACTTTTGCAGCAAAACTTGAAATAGTCTTTTTAAAATCATGGTAGCACTGAGGCATTATATAATCTATCCATTCATTATCAACCCATTTTTTAGTATCACAATACAAACTATTTCCATAGTGGCCACCTACTCTAGTCAATGAACCAGTAGTAATAGCAGTTCCATTTTCATCATAAATTACTTTCCCATCACCATCTTTATAAACGCCACTTGGTGCTATACCAAGTTGAACATAACGCCCACTTTTCTTATTATGATTTCTTATAGAAATACTTAATCTACGAATAAAATCATCAACATTGCTTCTTCTCCATTCTGCTAAGCTTAACCCATTAGGATTATTTTCAGCATAGGTTTTATCATCTTCAGCATTTGGTATATAAAAATAATCATCAAAATGTATCGCATCAACTTCATAGCGATTGACAACTTCCATACAAGTATTAACCAAAAACTGCTTTACTTCTTCTCTACCTGGATCTAATATTACTTTAGTAGTTCCATCAGATACACCTTTTAAAACATTATCTGGGTTGTTTGCAGCATTATACTTTGGATAATCTTCCGCCTTATATGTTTTACTACCATTTTGAATTCGGTATGGATTCATCCAAGCATGGAATTCCATTCCTCTTTTATGGGTTTCATCTATAAGCCAAGCCAATGGGTCAAATTCATCAAAATCAACTTTTGACCAAAAACTCGCTAAAGGATTTAAATCAGATTTATACAAAGCATTGTTATGAGTTCTAATATGAAAAATCAGTGTATTAAAATTATAATATTCCAACATATCTAACATTTCAGTCATCTCAGTTTTAAACTTAGTTTCTGTTGAATAACTACTGATATTCCCAGCAAACACAGAAACCCACACCGCTCTCATTTCTTTCTCTTTAAATTTAAAAGTTGAGGGTAATGTTACATATTCATCAGTATTCAAATATCTAACATATTCTCCATCACTACCATATTTTGGTATTCTCACTTCATCTCCACTAACACGTAAGCTGGTAAACAAAAAAGCCAATCCTAATAGTAATAGAAAAAATTTCTTCATAAATTTACCTCTTTTTATGTATTTATCTGCATAATTAAATTATAAATTAACCTTATTATATCATTTTTACGGCAAAAAGTATATAATTTTTATTTCCAAAAAAAAGGTGGACTCAAAAAGGATTATCCACCATATTATTAATTACATATTAGTTTCTATAATACCGTAATCATCATCATTTCTTAAATATACTACACAAACTTTATTAGTCTCTGTATTAAGGAAAATAAAGAAATCATGATCTAATAATTCCATCTGCGTAATAGCATCATCAACAGTCATTGGTTTTAAATCAACTTGTTTTGATTTAACCAAATTTGTAGCTAAAACTTCTGTTTTCATCTTTTCTAAATCAAAATCATTATTAGTTGAATAATATTGAGATAATCCTTCTCTTCTTTTCATACTTGAATAAATCTTTGATTTGTGTTTCTTAATTTGATTCTCTAATTTGTCAACGGCTAAATCAATTGCTCCTAAAAATGTTTCATCTTTAACTTCTGCTCTTAAAATGATGTTTTTCGTTGGAATAGTAATTTCTACCGCCTTTGCTTCAGGATACTCTTTACATAAAACATTTGCCATAGGGTTGTCGCGATCAGAAAAATACTGTTCTAATTTTGCAAGTTTTGCCTCAGCATAATTTTTAACCTTTGGTTCCAGTTCTACTTTGTTTTTAGTTCTAATTGTAACTAACATATTTTCATCTCCTTTGCTTATAGATTACACCTATATTATAACACACAAATAACATTTGTGCAATTTTTTAAAAAAAGTATATGGTTAAATAATTAAAATATGTATATCAATTTCAAAACTAAATAAGCATTCAATCAAATTAAAATTATTTAAAATCACTTCTTTCTCTAATATTAACGGTATTATTTTATCATTATTTAAAATGCTATCTTTTAAAAATAGTTTTACTTCTTTAGAAAACGAAAACAAATAATCCAAATCAATAATAATGTGATTACATTTTCTCAAATAATATAAATATATTGAAACATTGCCAATGTGCATTTCACTATCTTCATTATAATACTTACATTTCTTACAATCACTGTATTTAAAAAAATCAAATATCGTTCTTTTTTTGTAACACTTCATGATATTTCACCTCATAATTATATTATCAAAATATAATCAATATTAATTTAAAAAATTCTGGGGAAAATGATAGCTGTAAAAAATTATGTGGATTTCCCTTGAATTTTTTACAGCTATATTTTTGAAAGTCATCTATGTTATAGCTTATCACCTGATAAATACTATACAGAAAGTGCGTAATTAATATACAATATTTTTAACTAATTTTTTAAATTATAATTTTTATTTTGACTAATCTTCTTTTAAGCAAAAAATTGCGCTATTTTTTATGTTAATTTTTTTCATATTCTTACTATCAAATCATTTTTAATTTGCAATTAAAGTAGTTTGTATTATGACATTATAAAAAGAAAATTATTAAATACGCTTTACCAACTATACTTAGTTATATAATTGTGTATTATATCTAGCAAAAAACTCTCTGCTTTTTAAGCAGAGAGTTTCCCTTGAATTCTTTACAGGTATGATTCTGAGAAAAAAACTTATTTTTTCCAGAATTTTTTACAGCACCGTTTTTTTTATTATCATATAAATTATATAACTATATTAACAATTTTATTAGGAACAACAATTACTTTTCTAATAGGTACACCATTAATAAAATTCTTTACTTTTTCGCTAGCCAAAGCTAATTTTTCTACTTCTTCTTTACTAGTGTTAATAGCAACATCGATTTTATCTCTCAATTTTCCATTAACTTGAATAGCGATTGTAGCAGTATTATCTTTAGTTAATTCTTCATTAAAAGTTGGCCAAGTACTTGTTGCAATAATATCGTTATGTCCAAGTGCTTCATGATATAGTTCTTCTGTAATATGTGGAGCAACAGGATTTAAGATTTTCAAGAAATCCTCTAGATATTCTTTCGGAAGTTTTGGATTCTTATAGCATTCATTGATAAAAATCATCATTTGACTTATTGCTGTATTAAATCTTAAATTTTCGTAATCATCTGTAACCTTTTTAACAGTTTGATGGAATAATTTTTCTAATGCTTCATTTTTGTCAACAATCTCTACAACTTCAGTATATAAACGATATACTCTTTCTAAAAACCTTCTAGAACCTTCAATACCATTTTTATCCCATGGTTTATCAGCTTCTAATGGTCCCATAAACATTTCATATAAACGTAAAGTATCAGCACCATATTCAGAAACTACTGTATTAGGATCAACAACAAACTCTGGATATCTTTTACCCATTTTAATTCCATTAGCACCTAAAATCATACCTTGATGAACTAACTTTTTAAATGGTTCTTGACAAGGAACAATTCCTTTATCATATAAATAGTTATTCCACATTCTAGCATATAATAAATGACCAACTGCATGTTCTGGTCCACCAATATATAAATCTACAGGCATCCAATGTTTTAACAATTCTTTTGATGCTAGTTCTTTATCATTTTTAGGATCAATATATCTCAAGAAATACCAACTTGAGCCAGCGCTTCCTGGCATAGTTGAAGTTTCACGTTTAGCATATTTGCCATCAACTACTACATTTACCCAATCAGTTGCTTTTGCAAGTGGAGCATCTCCATTTTTGCTTGGAGCATAATTATCAAGTTCTGGTAAAACTAAAGGTAATTCATCATCATTCAATGCTCTTGTAGTTCCATCTTCAAATATTACAATAGGAATTGGTTCTCCCCAATATCTT
>MSHB01000020.1:0-165 GCA_001940985.1 Mollicutes bacterium Phil14 | reverse complement strand
AGCATCTTCTTTATTTAAACCATTTAAAAATCCTGAATTAATATGTAGTCCATCACCAGTATAAGCAGTCACACTTACATCGCCACCTTCTAAAACTGGAATAATATCAAGGTTAAATTTTTTAGCAAAAGCATAATCTCGTTCATCATGGGCAGGAACAGCCAT
>MSHB01000019.1 GCA_001940985.1 Mollicutes bacterium Phil14 | reverse complement strand
TTACTTTTATTTCTGTTGGATCATTTGGTTTTGGATTTGGATCCGGTTTGTCACCACAACCAACAAAAATAACTGCTAAAAATAAAATCATCATAAATGATATCCATTTTTTCATTGTATTTTCTCCTTACCTTTCTTGGGCCTTGGAAAGCCCTTTCACTACATTTTAATCATATTACATTTTACCATTTTTTTCAACTAATTTTTTTAAATAATTCACAAAATAATTCACAAATATAATTCTATTTTATAAACATAAGTTTCTAACTTCTTTGTATGCAAAAATACATCATATTTTTCTATTAATTTAAAATCTCTTTTCTCATAATATTTATAATTACATGTTTCATCTGTCCATAAATATATAGATTTTACATTATTCTTTCTTGCTTCTTCTTTTAACTTTTCAATTAATCTTGAACCTGCCCCTTTTGCTTCACTGGCTAATAAACCTAAATATATAGAGTTTTTCTCCATATGTGAAAAAACTTTATTATGGTTGTATTCAATATAATCTAAATACTTTTTAGCATTTTCCCTATCGTCAAATGATAATTTCTTTACTTCTTCTTTAAAGAAATTCAATGCTTCATTTTTATCATTTTTCATATTAGCTAATAAAAAAGCATTAACTTTATCATCATCATTTACAAATGTATATTCATTATCATATAAGTAATATCTAACTAAAAAATCATATATAAATGTTTCTAATTCTTTAGTCATTGGAACTTCTTTGCCCCAGTATTTTAATGTAATTTCTTTAACTCTATCAAAATCTTGTTTCAAATATTTTCTAATCATCATTTTCACCTATTTAGTATTTTTAATAAAATCTATTCGTTTTTTAATATTTTCTTTTGCCAGTTGTGTATTTAATAAAATGTCATAACCATGAACTGTTCCTAAAGTTTCATTTAAATATACACTAATATTATTTTCTTTTAAATACTCATAATACTTTATTCCTTCATCCTTTAGGCAGTCATATTCAGCAACTTCAATATACGTTCTAATATTAATCAAATTATCAAAAGGAGATTTGTAGATGCTTTTATCTAATAGATAATACTCCCACATCTTCTTGTTTAATTTACTATTCCACATTGGAGTATCAACAAACTCAATTTTAGATTGAGTTACTATATCATCAATAACCGGATAAACTAAAAGTTGATATTTAGGTAAAACAAAACCTTTTTCCTTTAAAAAGATAGATAAACTTATAGCAATATTACCACCAGCACTATCTCCACCTACTCCAATATCATGAGGATCTATATTTAACTTTTCACTATTTTCTAAAAGAAACAAATATGAATAATATGCATCCCATACTGCAGTTGGATACTTATTTTTTAAAGACAATCTGTATTCAACAAAAAACACTTTCCTATTACCTAGAGTTGCATACTTTTTTGCTAATGAATAATGATAAAAAGTAGCTTTTAAATAAAATGCTCCCCCATGAAAATAAAGCATTGATGAAGTTGTATTACAACTTTTTTTAGGAATAAACTCATATACTTTAATTTTCTTTCCATCAATTGATTTTACCTTAATTTTTCTTACAATAACATTTTTATCTGTATGTTTATTATTGGAAATTATAGATAAAAAAAGATTATATATTGGTATTATCCATTTGAATATTGAAAATTTAAAAAATCTTAAAATCTTAATTTCCTTATTTATATTATATTTTTTCATATTAATAATTTTTCCTTCTAGATAATAATATAATATAATGCCATTAATTTCAAGTTTTTTTTAATATATCAGTATTAAATCATTTATAAAACAAATAATATAAAGAGGTGTATAAACGATGAATAATAAAAACAAAAAATTAATAATTGTTGGGGCAGGTGTGACTGGTTTAAGTGCTGGTATTCACGCATTAAAAAAAGGGTACGATGTTGAAATATATGAAAAGAATGATTTCCCTGGTGGTTGTTGTACTGGATGGGTCAGAAAAGGATATTATATTGACAATTGTATGCACTGGTTAACAGGAACAAATCAACATACTAAAAGCTTTAAACTTTGGAAAAGACTCGGAGCAATTGATGAAACAAGTAATCTTTATCAAGGAAAGTATTTTTATAAATCTACTTATAATGGTGATGAGATTAGTTTGTTAACTGATACAAAAAAACTTCATGAAGATATGATAAAATTATCACCAAGCGACTTTGAAGAAATAGATAAATTCATTAAAGCTGTAGATATGTTAATTAAAGCTAACAAAAAAGAAGGTATTTTAAAATCATCATTTAATACTATAAGTGGATACTTAAATGGATATCTATACTATCATAAACTTTCACTTAACGAACTTGCTAAAAAGTTTCATCATCCATTATTACAAAAACTATTTACTGATTACTTGCCAGGTGATTATTCAGCATTCACATTACTTTGTGCATATGCTGTTTTTGCTAGTGGTAATGGAAAAGTATATGAAAAAGGTTCAAAACAATTTGCATTAAATATCGCTAATGAGTTCACGCGTTTAGGTGGAAAGATATTTTATAATAGTGCTGTTGAAAAAATTGAAATTCAAAACGATAATTTCAAATACATCATTTCAAATGATAAAAAAATAAGTGGTGATTATTTAATATATGCAGCTGATCCGATGCATCTATTCACTAAATTAATAAGTATCAAATATATACCTAATGCTTTAAAGAAAAAGTTTGAAGATAAAACAAATAACAAAACTATTTCTAGTTTTCATGTAGCATTTTTAGTAGATAAAAATATACCATTTGTTCAAGAAGCAACTTGTATTGAGGTAGAACCAATAAAAGTTGGTAAAGAAGAAATAAATAGATTATTAATAAAAGATTATCCATACTTATATCAAAACAAAGATAAAAAAGTTGTTCAACTTTTCATTGTTCAAAATATGAAAGATATAGAATATTGGCAAGAACTATATAGAAACGATAAAGAAGAATATAAAAAACAAAAAGAAAAAACTGTTAATGAATTAACAAATGCAGTTGTAAATAAGTTCCCAGAATTAAAAAACCATTTTGAAGTTATTGATTCATGGACACCTATGACATATAATAATTACTTCAATACCTATCATGGTTCGTATATGGGATTTGTTTTCAAAAAGAATGGAACGTTAAGAAAAATATCACCTAGAATAAAAGGTGTTAAAAATATGTTTTTCATAACATACTGGCAAACATATATGGGAGGTTTACCAATAGGTGCTAGACTTGGCGAAGATATTGTAAACTATCTATAAAAAAGAGCTATTCAAAAAATAGCTTTTTTTATATCTTTTTAGTATAAGTTATAAAACCATCTGGCACTAACCCATCTTTTTTATATAAGCTTCTAGCGTCTTGATTTGTTTTTAAAACTTCTAGAGTTATTTCAACTGCCTTACCTTTAAACTCATGCTCTAACCACTCTAAGAATTTAATTCCATAACCATGATGACGACTATTTGGAGAAATATATAATTCATCTAAGACTAATATATTGCCACCCTCTTCATTACACCAATATGATGTAACAAGAGCATAACCAACGTAAGCCATAGTTGCACTATCAATTATAAAATACCCCCACAAATTCTCATGGTTTTCAAGTACTCTATTAAAAGTAGTAGTTGCAAGTAAAACATTAAAGGGTTGGATTGTTGAATGAGAAGAATAAAATTCTTCACACAACTTAATAAATATATCTTTTTCTTTACTATCAAATTTTCTAACTATCATAACAATTCCTTATAACTATTAATATATAAATCAGCTATTTCCTTCTTCTCTTTTTCATCCTTGCAGGAACTTTCATATACACCAACACTAACAAAGCCAGCCTTTTTAGCAGTATTAAGTGCTAATAATAAATCTTCAAAAACTGCACATTCACATACCTTTAAACCTAATCTATTAGCAGCACTTATATAAATATCTGGTTTTTCTTTCCCACAGTCAAAACTAGTAACATCTAACACAAATTCAAAATAATCATAAATACAATTATTTATTAAACAACTTTTATAGCACTCTTCACTATTAGCAGTAGCAATGCATAATAATGTTCCTTCTTCTTTGGCTTTATCTAAAAACTCTTTAACATATTCTTTTACAAAAACATGATGAGCATATTTATCAAGAACTGCATTTTTCCATTCATTAATTATATCTTCTTTTTTTTCATTTAAATGATATTCATTAATTGTATATATAGCAGCTTTATCTAGTCCCATATGACCAATAGCCTCAGCATATCCACTAGGAAGTTCCATATTTCTCTTAGCAAAGAAATCATGATCAACCTCATGCCAAATAGAACATGAATCTATTAATGTACCATCTAAGTCAAATATTATTCCCTTTATCTCTTTTCCATTTATTTTCATTTAATCACCTTTTAAAATAATCCATAATAGGTTATGGATTATTTTTTAACTACTAAAGTTTATTATACTTAGTAGAAATTCCCTTACATTTTTTAACAGGATACTTAAGTTCAGTTTTATCCATCTTTTTATTAACTATATCAATTGGATCAACATTTAATACAAGTGACATTTGTAAACAATAATTTATAACATCAGCTAATTCTTCTTTAACAGATTCTACATCATAATTTTCATCATTCCATTGAAAGCACTCTAATAATTCATTAGCTTCAATTGATATTGATTTAGCTAAATTAGAAGGTGTATGAAACTGATCCCAATCTCTATCTTTATTAAACTTATCTATTCTTTCTAACAACTCTTTAATTCTATCCATTATTTTCCTCATATTTATCAATAAATTTTTCTAAATATTTTCTTAAATTTTCATTACAAGCATAAACATAGCAACCCTTAATACCGCGTGTCATAATAACTTTATAAGAGTTTATTATATATTTCTTAAGTTCTTCATAACTGGTGCCATTTTTCACATATTTATCATAGAACTTCTTTTCATTAATAACCATTTTACTACCATCATAATCAATTTCTTCACCGAAAATAACGCCAACATAATTCAAATCATACCCTTGTAAAGTATGAATACATCCTATCTCATTAATAGCATTATCCGATAAAATAAACTCTGAGTTTGTCATATTCCAAACATACTTTTTCCCTTGAATACTAATATCTTCAAGGCCTTTTTTTATTACTTCATTATAACTCTTAATGCCTTTAGATTTCCATTTCCAAGAGTATCCTGCAGCATTTCTACACAATCCAAATTCTTTGTCTTTTTTCTTTATTAGATTAATCATTTCATCAGCAATATCAAATATCTTAAAGTCATAATCAATAGTTTCTAATTTTTTAGATTGTGTACAATTTAAAATGCTTGTCACATAATCTACATATTCACCACTACTACATCTCATCTGACTAGTTAACATATATAGATTTCTATCAATATCCAAAAGAGCTTTTTCAAATTGTTCATGAGTAATATCAGAACCCTTAACTGATTGCGTCTTATCATATACTAAAACGCAATACTTGCTTTTTTTAATAATCATATCAAGTTGATTAGTATCTTGAGGATTATCATAGCCTAATTCTTTAGCACAAGATTTAAAACTTCCTCTATTAGAGATATTTTTATATTGCGCTAAACGATGAGCTTCATCAACAAACACAACATCATAATCATCTTTAAAAACATCATATGGACTTATAACCATTTTTCCTTCTAAACCATTTTTTGTTTTATAAAAAACAGTCTTAATAGTTTTACGAATTGATGTCATAGGCACTACATAACCAATTTTAATTTTTCCATAGTTTTTATTAAACATTTGTAAATCATGTATTAATTGATTATTTTCTGTCAATGAGTTTTCATCAGTTAAATCTATCTCAAACTTATTAGCATTAATAATTTTATATATCATATTAATTAAAACAATAGTTTTTCCAGTTCCAACTGTTCCACTTATTATTGAAACACCTTTTTTATTATTGCTAAGTTTATCAACGATATCATAAATGATACTTCTGCATATTTCATTTTGTTCTTCTGTTAATGTGTTATATGGAGAATATTTAAACAAATCAGAATTCTTAATATCTTCAATTCTAGAATTAGCCATTCCATTTGAATATATTATATTCCAGATTTTTTCAACTTTATTTACATAGGTCTCTCTTTGATAATAATTATGTTTTGCAGATTGTCCACCATTTAGATTTTGCAACTTATACTTATTATCAGCAGCAAATAATTGAATTAATGATTGTTCAATATCTAATGTGGCTGACTTATTAAATTGCTTGTCGAAAACAACTCTTATTTCCTTTAGTTTTTTTCTTTCTGAATTTTTCAAATGTTGTTCAAATCTATTAGTAATATTTTGTGTTTCACCAACATATAAATCACTTTCATTATTTATTAAATAAACAACAGGCCAATCTCTACCAAGTTTTTCTAAAGAAACTAACCTCTTACCATTTTCATTAAATTCATATTCTTTTATTAACAATTTCTCCATAAAGAACCACCAACATTTTCCACATATATAATTATACCTTAAAGTCCTCAATTTGTCCACAAAAGTTAAAACAATAAAAAATGGTAGAAGAATATTCTACCAAATTACAATGATACTATCTAATTCACTTACTTTGTATAGTGCATAAAATATTAGCATACCTAGCAAACTCCCAACCATGCTTAGCTATTACCATTCTAGTATAGTACCAACAATATTTAGCATACCTAGCAAACATAGCGTTGATAGTCATTTCATTAAAAATTGTATAGTACCAACAATATTTAGCATACCTAGCAAACATGTATGCAATGTTTAAAGTATTCCAAAAAGTATAGTACCAACAATATTTAGCATACCTAGCAAACTTAACTATTTCTGTGATTGCTTTTTTAATCGTATAGTACCAACAATATTTAGCATACCTAGCAAACAAGCCCTCATTTTTTAAACTCTATAAATTGGTATAGTACCAACAATATTTAGCATACCTAGCAAACCACACATTGTTTCTTTTCCGTCATAATCGAGTATAGTACCAACAATATTTAGCATACCTAGCAAACGTACAATTAATTATCTTTTAAAAAATGGAGGGTATAGTACCAACAATATTTAGCATACCTAGCAAACAAAATTGATTGAGTATTACATAGTGCTACTGTATAGTACCAACAATATTTAGCATACCTAGCAAACAAGGTTGTGTCAGCAAGCGAAGTTTGGGAAGTATAGTACCAACAATATTTAGCATACCTAGCAAACACTCCCTTTCTTTCTTCTTTTTTTTTTAGGGTATAGTACCAACAATATTTAGCATACCTAGCAAACTAACACCTCTCTTTCTTCTTTCTTTTTTAGGTATAGTACCAACAATATTTAGCATACCTAGCAAACAAATAATATCATAATATTCTACCTCTATTGGTATAGTACCAACAATATTTAGCATACCTAGCAAACATCATTTTTTATTTTAACCTCCTATGAAAAGTATAGTACCAACAATATTTAGCATACCTAGCAAACTAGCGCAATCGATCAGCTCGGCGATTGGTTGTATAGTACCAACAATATTTAGCATACCTAGCAAACATCATAATTTAAGAAACGGATAGTATACAAGTATAGTACCAACAATATTTAGCATACCTAGCAAACACTCGTTGCGCCGTTGCCGTCGTAGGTTAAGTATAGTACCAACAATATTTAGCATACCTAGCAAACTGAATATGCAGAAAAAAGATTTAATATTAAGTATAGTACCAACAATATTTAGCATACCTAGCAAACTAAATAATAATTCTTTATTGGCGCAAATTTGTATAGTACCAACAATATTTAGCATACCTAGCAAACCAAGCGTGATAAATCCAATATTAATATTTAGTATAGTACCAACAATATTTAGCATACCTAGCAAACCAATGTAATTATGGGCATTGTTGACGGCATGTATAGTACCAACAATATTTAGCATACCTAGCAAACCTCAAATCCAATATTTGTGGCTTGCTAGTCCTATATGCTTCATATTTTATTCCATTCATTATCTATTGTTAAATAATCAATTTGAGGATTATTATTATTAAAATAGAAATCTACTATACATATTTGATTAATTGCTAGTTCATTTTTTAAAATGATTATTTCTTCTTCAGTTAATAACTGAGTCAAACCGAATGATAGTACTATACAATAATTATTTAATTCAAAATTAATTTTAATATATGTTAATATAAATTCAAGGAAATTTTCTTTTTCAACTTCTTTTATTGCTACTTGATACATTTGTAGTATCTTCACAATATCAAACGAGTCTGAATACTCTAACATACAATCAGATTCCATTGATATCATCTCTATAAGATCAAATATATCATTCTCAACTTTCACTATCTGTTTCCTAATGTTATCACTGATTCGATATGTTAGTTTTTTGTATAATGACGTTAATGTTTTTTTATCATTTATTTCAATATTCAGTGGATTATTTATTATAAGTGATTTAGTTTGGAAATTGACTTGTGAATCATTAATACTTAATATTAAATTATCATCTAAATTAAAAATGAAATTCCTATATGCAACAGGATCAGTAAATCTAATACTAACTAGTGGTTTATCTAAAACTACAAGTTCATTAATCTCTCTAATAAACAGTTTTTTTATCATAGAATCACCACTCGTTCAGTAGTTTCAATTACATCAGTTGTGTTTTCACCAATTATTATATTCAATTGTGAAAATTGTTTTTCTGTAACATTTAAAACCATTATACTACCACGCTTTGGAGACAATTGTTTTATTCTTTGGATTGTAGAATCCATAGTCTGATGATCAATCGACATTTTAACATAAACCGATTCTTGTATCATATAAAATCCAAGTTTTTTAATTTCTGTAACAAATTTGCGATAATGTTTTCTATCACTATCTGTTATTGTTGGTAAATCAAAGAATAATATCGAACGCATAAATCTATAACTCATATTCTACAAACTTCAAATCAGTATTATCTGATTCTTTAATTTTATTCATTATATTCACAACATACAAATGGATAGCATTATCTAAGAATAATTTCTGACCATTATAATAAACTTCTTTACTCAACATTCTAACAAATTCAATCTTGTAATTGCTTTCATCAACTTTGCCTGAAATCACGTAATAATCAACTAATGGTCTAATAGGTTCTATTAAATCACATGACAAATTAAATGGATTTGATTCACCAATGTGATGAATTCCAATTTCAGTTAAATATCCTAACATTTTTATTTCTCTATTAATTGCAGATAGTAATATTGAATATCCATAGTTTAAAAACATATTTATACTAACAGGTTGATCCCTATTAAACGTTTTTCCAAACAAAGCATTAAAATATACTTTTGCACTATGACCTTCACGATTTGTACAATCACCTAACTGAACATCTTTTGAATATTCGAATAACATTCTATATTCATCATATAAGCCTCTGTATAAAAGATTATTAGATTGATTAATAATCTTTTTTCTCACAATTTCACTCCAAATAATTTGTGCACTATTACTAAAAGCTATTTGTTCTTTTATTCTTCTATAAGAATAAAAGTTATTTTGGTATGGAACCAACTCACATTCTGGATTACTTTTTTCATCACAGAATATGAGTTTAATTTTCTTTTTAGATAACATTGATATTAAACTAGCAGTAATAGATACTTGAGTAGTTTGAACAATAACAATTTTTATTTCATCAAGAAGAATTCTTTTCTCTTCCATACCTTTTCTACAGACCAAATAGTTCATTGAATATTCAAGTTTACATCTTTCAGATACAATGACATTTCTAAATGCCATTAGGAACCTCAAATATTACTTCAGTAAAATAGCCAGTAGGTGATTCACAAATTAGTTTTTGATTAGATACAAGTTTTTTATTAATTCTTATTATACCAAAGTTTTTACTTAAATCGACTAGTAATAAATCGCATATTCTTCTTTCATTCGTTTTTATCAGTAGTAATATTTGTGATATTATATATACTAAATCTTTGATATCTCTTGTTTCAAAATCATTAATTTCATTAAGTTTATTAACTAAAGTAATAATAGGTGAAAAAGCAAATATTTCTTTTGAGTATATAACTTTTATTTCATCTATTAAGAATAAACAATCATTCATAGTAATACTAATTTCTTTAGTAGTTTTACCATTTTTCAATTCTTTAGATGGTGATACAATAATAACATTATTAACTGGTTCTTTTTCACATTTTCTTTGTTTTTGCTCGTTATATTTATCTATGGTTCTTATTATTCCTATTGCTTTTTTAGAAAAGATTCTATCATTAGCATTTTTTATCAAATAGCAATCGCTTGTTTTTCCAGTTATGTAATATTTTAAAACACCTTCTCTAATTACTAAATTTGTTGGAATATTATCTTTAATAATATTATATTGTTTATATTTACTTGAGTATACTAAGTCGATATATTCTTGAGTTCTATCTTTAAATGAAGTTGGTATTGATTCAAGGATATATTCTTTTTTATCTTTTTTGCCTAGTGCTTCAACAACACAATACTTACAATATGAATGCGATGTTATACCACCATATTTATCTATAGACATTTTTGGATCACTTGACTTTATCATTACAGTTCCTTCACCCTTAGGTAAAACAGATATTTTACTAAACATTTTATTTGAAGTATATGTTCTAGTAGTTTCATGAATATCAAAAATACCATATAAATATTTTTCAATCTTAGGTCTATATATAGATAAATCCCAAACAAGTTTTCCTTTTAAATCATATATCTTCTTTTTAACAATAGTCATTGGATTAAGAGTTTTCTTTTCGTTTTGTAATTTCAAGATATCTTTTTGACCAAAGATTCTATTAACTTCATAATATGTATTAATAGCTCTACCAACAACAACATTTAAATATGCGTCATGAGCATGATGGAAGTTATTTGCTGTTCTTGATTTTAACATATCGTATTCATTTCTAAAATCGGAAATATTTTCAGCTTTTGAATAAATAATATCATGATCATTTATATGTTTATATTTTTTTAGAAGTTGAATTAATCCAATGACTGATTGATTTGTTGAAACAAGCTGTCTATTAGCAAAACCTGAAATAGTTGTCTCATCAACTTCTCTTTCAGTTAAGCGACGATATTTTTCTTTTGTTATCATTTTTCTTTCAAGTAGCATCTTATAAAATTGTCTATGTCTATTAGTAACTATTTCTGTCTCACATAAAAATCTATTGTTTTTAATTTTTTGATTTACACTTTTCTCTACTAAAACTCTATTACTTAATGAATCATCAGAAACTAATGATTGAGGATAAATGTGGTCAATATCATAACCTATACCTGCAATAACATCATTTACACTAGTAATATCGTTTAATGTATACATACATTTTCCAAATTGAGTAAAATACAAATATAATGAATCTATTGACATTTTATCTTTATATGCATCTAGTTCATTTGACAACTTTTTGAAATCAATATTTACGTTTCTTAAATCATCAGTTATTTTTGCACATGCATCATATAAATCTCTTATTTTCTTATATCTAGAATCAGTTGGAACTTTCTTCTGTTTATTAGATCTAGCACATTCAATATAATATTTATTTATAGGCCTTTTAAAGATACGTTCAATTTCTTCTATTATTTTATATGCTTGTATTAATGATCTTTTCATCATTGGCGAAACATATAAATTTTCATCAATAAATGTTTTATAATCAACATTATCATTACTAATTCTAATATTATATTCATCAATTGCTTTCTTAAATGGATATTCTTCGCTATTAAGAATCTCTTGAAGGTTTAGATTAGTTTCTCTCATAATCTCAATAATTGTTGGAGAGACTTCACCAGTTTCATTATTGATGCATTTTAATTCGTTCAAAAGTTTTCTACATAAGGCCCCATATCCTTTGTAAGTTAATCCTTTTATTTGTTTAACTTGAGAATCATTTAAATGATATATTTCTTTTAGTCTTTTAACTAAAATCTTTTTATCTTCAAATAAAGTAATATCTTTGATAATTTCTTCAATTGTATTATCATCTTTTCTCTTATTAAATTCTTCTTCTCCAAAAATCTCTTTGAACCTAATCCAAGAAGCCATATTACAATTAACTTCTGGTATTTCATCACATTCAACATTGTAATTTGTTTGCAAGAATTCTTTTATTTTTTTCTTAGTGGGTGCTTTTTCTTTTAGGAAAAGATCTTCGAAAATGTGATTTTTAACATCAACATTAATTAGCACACCATTAATTCTTAATTTATTTAAGTATTGTAAGCAATTATATTCAGAAAATAGTAATGACATTTTAGGTAAGCAATAATCATTTGCACCTTGTAAATATGTGCATTTATTTTGCATACGTTGAATGAAATTTGTAGCTGATGCTTCAACATCAACAATCTCATTAAAATTCCATGGCCTAATAGGTTCTGGTTTTCTTTCTATCCAACTAAATTGATTATTATTTACATTAGATAATGGTCCAACATAATATGGAATATGATACTCAAAAATTGATATAATTCTTTCACTTCTTGTTAAACCATCAATTTTTTCTAAAAGGAATGGATAATGTTTACTTTGATTTTCTAATATTTTCTTTAATTCTAAAAGATTAAGTTGCATAGGAATAGTAGTGTTTTGACCACTATTTTGTCTAGGCAAATAATCACCATTATCTATTCTACTTATAATATTATTGATAATTTCTTGAGCTCCATCATCTTTAATTTCACTTAATATTTTTTTGATATATTTTTCAAAATCTTCTTTCTTACAATGAGCAAATCTCTTTATATCACCATTAGTTGATAAAATACCAACGTATCTAACATAGTTTTTTATACTTGGATTATAAACTCTAAAACACTCATCATATTTTCCCTTAAGGAATGTTTTGATAAGATTTTTCAATTCACTTAAATCTTTTTGGTGTTTATCATATGTAGCAATCATAGCCTCACTTAATGATTTGCTTTTTCCAAGTAATTTTAACAAAAAGTAAAAATCAGATACCAGTTTAACATTTTCAACATAATCAAAAATAGTTGAAAGTTCACTAATAGTTTTTTTGTTATCACTAATTATTGATTCTATTTCTTCATCATTTAATACAATATCTTTTGTATCATATTTTTGTTCTTTAACAAATGTATAAGATTTAGGACTTGTCTTACCATTAACTAATAATTTTATTAAAAATTCATTAACCAATGTTTTTTTATCAACATTCATTAGCTCTCTAAGTTTGTTTTCTTTTTCCATTTTTGAACTTTTTGAAAGCATAATTTCTTGTAATTTTTCATAATCATCTTCTTTTAATTCTATTCTTTGGAAGTAATCCTCATCATCTTCATATTTATTAGCATATTCTATTAATTCAGAATTTATTTCATCGAAAACTTCTTTTACTAGACTAGAATCGCTTGGATTAAATGATTCACCTTCATTTAAGAAATGTCCACGATATTTGATAATATGATGAACTGCAAGATATAACATTCTAATATCTGCTTTTTCACTAGTTTCCATTAAATATTTTCTTAAATGGTAAATAGTTGGAAAAGTATCAAAATATTCTTTATCAGTGTATGTATCATCAAAAAAAGTATGTTTATTTTGCAATGTTTTATCTTCAACTTTATAGAATGATTCATTTATTCTTTGGAAAAACTTTGGATCAACTTTTACAATTTCATCTCTAAATTCATCTTGCAACCATTCAATTCTTTGGCGTCTTCTTCTTAAGCGTCTTCTAGAAGTTCTATATCCTCTTCTTTCTTTCGCTGTGCTTGCTTCATCAAACATTCTCACGCCCCAAAATCTAAATCCGTTCTTTTTTACAACATCTCCATTTTCATCAACTAATGCCCAACCAATTGAATTAGTTCCTAAATCCAATCCTAAATTTAATTCTTTCATAATGCCCTCCTATTTTTTATAGTTTTTGCTTGACAAATCATTTTGTGTTTGGTAAAATATTAGTGTATTTAGCATACCGAGTGCAAATAAGCTGTTATGCGAAACTACATGGAGCCTGGTTGTCAGGCTATTTTTTTATTTTATTTATTAAAAAAGTTAAAAATAAAAGTCCCAATTGGGACTACCATATCTATTTTTTATCCCAAAAGCAATCTACACAAAACAAAATTCTTTACGCAATTTGATTATAACATTTTTTACATTTTTTTACAATATTTTTTTATTTTAAACTAAAAGAGTTAGTCTTTCAACTAACTCTTTTTGCTTATTTCTTTTGTTTTTCCTTTGAACGTTTATCATTAATTATTTTCATTTCTTTAGCTGTTATCAAAGTGCAGTTATTTTCTTTTGCCCAAACTACACATCCCTTTAAAACAATTTTCAAAAATGGTCTAGGCACTTTAACTAATGTTTCTAGTGCATCATCAGAAAACTTTACTACATCATCTGCTCTATTAGCAGCATATTTAACAGATGTTAAATCCACTTCATGAACAGGAACAACTTCAGGATTTGGAGTTTTGTAATCAGAACACCAGAAATTAATTGAATCACGATAACCCCAATTTGTTGGTAGAGGACAGAAGTTTCTCTTATTCACTCCATTAATTAAAGCATCATAATATTTGTCTTTCAATAATATTTTATCTATCTTTAAAATGAAATGGGCACCATATTTAGAAGTAATTCCATTAAAGTTATGATATGGTCCATTATACTCTTCTTCTACCTTATCATTTTGGCAATTGTCAAGGTCTCTAACCCAAGTACATTCAAATACTTGTAATGCTTCTTTTACAACCTTAGGATATTTCTCATTTGGATTTTCTAAAGCCATTAGTCCATCTTCAAGATTATATTTGAAGTCTTTCATTTTCTCTTGAGGAGTATCCCCAGGATAACCTAAACGAACATGTTCTTTAAATACTTTTTTAGAATATTTCATGAAATTAATTGTACATTTTCCATGTCTTAATATTCCCTTAGCAGTATTAGAACTGTTACGACATTCCAATACCATTGCATAATAACCTTTTCCAGCAATATAATATGGAAAGCATAGTGAGTAAGCTCCAAAGCTTGTGGTGTCACCATTTTCATCAAGAGTACCAACTAAGCACAAAGGCATTGGAAAGAATGATGATGTTTGATAAAAGTTATCTACAATCCTTACATTTTTAAATGAAGACATATATTTTACCTCTGTTATTATATAATTATTATATCACTTTTTTAAAAAAACATTAATTATAATATAAATTATTATGAATCTTCTAGTGATATGATATAATCAGCTGATAATATACTTTCTAAAACTGCATTATAGGTATATCCTTTTTTTATTGAAAAGTATATATATAATTCTTTAACACTTCTATCGTTTTTAAATGATTTATTATGGAAGAAAACTTTCTTAATGTTTGCTCCACTATCACTAATCTTATTATATAAATCTTGTTCATTATTTGATAGTATTACAACATCTACTCTATATATTCTATGATAATCAGCATATTTTCTACCTAAACGACGAGTTAACAAAGTGAAAGGAAAAACAACAAGAGTTGTTATTAAAGCTATAATATAATTGTTTATTCCTCCCATACCGATTAATAAACCAATAGCTGCTGAAACCCAAAGTAAGGCAGCAGTAGTTATTCCTTTAACAGCACCACGATTATGAATTATTGTTCCTGCTCCTAAAAAACCAATACCAGGAACAATTTGCGCAATAATTCTAGATGCATCTAATGCATATTGTGTAGTTTCAGTTGCAACCTTTATATTTGTGGCAATTAAATTAACTTGTACTAAAGCAAATAAGCATGCCCCCATAGACACAAGCATAAAAGTAATAAAACCTGCAGGTTTATTTTTAATTTCCCTTTCAAAACCGATTACTGCCCCCAGCATAGTAGCAAGAACAACACGAAATATTTGTTCCCATATCTCTACTACATATCCTTCTGCAAAATTAATTAACAAATACATTCAATTCTCCTTTTCATATAATTTAATTTATTACTAAATTCAGTATATCAAACTTTTTCAATTAATGCAAGATTTTTACAAATTAAAAAGGTCTAAATTTAGACCTTAATTAATTCCTCCATAAATAAATTCACTACCATCAGTAATATTTGATAAATATAATCCTCCAGTAGATTTTTCACTATTATATATTAATTTTTTATCTTCAATTTTAAACACCCATATTTGAGTATCTTTTGAAGATGATTTTAAATATAAGTATCCATTTTCTACTGTATAATTACCAAAACCAAGGTAACTACTTATCGGACTAAAAACAAAAGAAAATTTACCATTTGCTTCTAAAGCAATTGTGCTTACATTTTCATCATCTGAAACAAATCTATAATTACCAATAGATAGTTTAACTTTTTCGCCACATTTGCATACACCATCTACATATTCATGAACATGAGGTTCTGATTTTTGTTTACCACAGTCTATACAAAAATACACCATAAATCCATTTTCTCCACCAGATGTAGTTTCAGGAACATATCTTCCTTCATCCCATTTATGGTTTTCTTCTCCACAATCACTTTTAATTTTTCCATTAAGAGTTGTATATACTTCACAATTGTGATTAGGCATAACAAATTCAAATTCAGATTGTAACTTTGCAATTTCTGTTACTTCTACTTCTCCATCATCTACTCTTAAGCCAACAGTTACTCCAGAGCGAAAAGCAAGTTTAATACGAATTACTTCACCAGGTTTATAACTCTTTTTAAAATTATTATTTACTAATAAATCAAAGTTATCATGAACTGTCAATTTATATTCACCCTTTGGTGTACAACCAAAAAGACTTATCGCAACAAATAAAACAAGTATACTAACTATAAATTTCTTCATTTTAATCACCTCTATAAGTAAAACAAATATTTACTCACTTTTTCTAGTAGGAATTACTAATAATAATTTTAGTTTTTTTAACTAATATATTTATAATCATATTTATAAGTATTAGTTACTGTATCATAAACTACGCGAGCTTTAATTTTTGTAGTCTTACTACCTTCTTTAATTTCTATTTTTATATACTTATTATTTCCATCTTTAAAAACTTTAAATTTATATGATGTTTTATTATCTTTAGTTACTTCTTTTACTTCAACAGATATTTCACCTAATTCTTGTTCAAATGAGAATTCTAATTCACTTACCTTTTTACCATCACTAACTACAACATATTTGTATTCATGTTCTGATTCATTTAGTTCTTGTTCAAATTCTTCTTTTACTAATACATAGTTATTTTCATCTTCAATAATTTTAAAGTAAGTTTCTTTTTCTTTTTCATCATTTTCAGTTTCTATTTCAGTTTCACCTTCTAAAATATACTCCTTACCATTAGATATTGCAATGCCAGTAATTTTTTTAACTTCTTCAACATCACCATCTTCATCATCTTCTACTTCACTAATAACTGTTTCATTATAATATAATAAATATACAGCCTCTTCATTTTGTAAATTTTTAGTAGTAATAGTTATTTTGTTATTGTATTCTTCTTTATCAGAAGGTTCACTAACAATATCTATTCCTCCGTTACTCGCCATTAGTTCTTCCATCATAGCCAAGTATTTTTCAATTTCTTCTTTTTCTGCTACATCTTTACTATCTAGTAATGTGTGAAGAGATAACCTATTAATATCATTAAACTTTTCTTTAATCTCTAACATTTTAATTGAAGAGACAGCTTGATAAGACATATTGTTTTTTAAACCATCTAGACGGTCAATATCCTTTTTTTCATTATTAGTACACGCTGTTAAAGTAGTAAATAGGGTAACTATTGCAATTAATGTTAATATAAGTTTTTTCATAATTATTTTCCTCCATTCACTTAATAAACAAATGAACTGAGGTTTTTATTGGTGAATTTTAAACTTTTTTATTTTTTATTAAATTTATTACAATATTTGTTTTTTCACTAACAAAATAATAATTAATTCCATTATTTTTAGTTGTAACTTGAACGTTTCCTTTATAATCATCAAATTCTACTTTAAGAGTAATTTGACCATTTTTTAGTTTAGCTTTAATTTCTTCAGTCTTTCCTTTTTCATTGATTTCAATTTTAACTTCAACTTTACCTTTTTCTATTTCATGAGATAGAGCATACTCTTTTACTATTTCATTATTTATATATCTTCTATAAACAAATTCATTTTCATCTTCTTCTTTTTCTTGTTCAATAATAAAATATGTACTTGAATCTGAATCAATAATTATTTTAACCATAGTGCTTGTTTCATCATCATCAATTTCTGTTTTACCTATAACAGGATATTCTTTATTATTAATGATAATAATACCCTCGATATTATAAATCTCTTCTTCATCATCTTTTCCAATTAAAATTTTATTATAGTATATTGTATACTGAAGATCAAAAGAATCATTGAATATTGAGTTGATCATCATTTGATAAGTATAATCAGATTTTGTTGAAGGGGCAACTGTATAATTAATCTTCTCTCCACTTAATAAATTCTGAATAGTTAAATAATGTTTGTTAATTCTATTTGCTATTTCATTAAAATCTTTATTTGTTGATAGAGATAAAGGCTTTATTTCTTCACTTGAATAAAGAAGATTTGCGGCAGTAAGAAGTTCAAAGGCATAAGCTTCATCTACTGTTTTAGGAGAAAAATAACTAGGAGTAGATGGGTTTTTACCAGGATATGCTTCTTTTATAATGAACATACTAGTGAATACTAAAATTATTATAGCAAATGAAAGAGTAAATTTATAAGATATTCTTTTAAATATTGGTTTCTTATATTCCTTATTATTACGATATCTTGTTTTTATCTCATCAGTAAGATCAATAACATTAGTTTCATCAGCTTCTTTTTTTAGTTTAGAAACAAAATCGTCGTATTTACTCATTATCTTCACCTATCCTTTCTTTTACTTTCTTTACTGCTTTGTTATAAAGCCAAGTAATAGTACCTAGTGGCTTTTTTAACGCTTGAGCAATTTCTTTATGTTTTAATTCATCAATCACATGAAGAATGAATACTTCTAATTCTTCCCCACTTAATACTTCATACACTAAAGAAATAAGGGGAGAATCCTCAATATCATTTGCAATATATGTATCTTCATATTGTGAGAAATCATAATTTTCTTCGCGCTTTTCTTTGTTATATAAATTCAAAGCTAAGTTTCTTGCAATTGTAACAATAAAAGCAATAACATTAGTATTTTCTTTATACTTATTTATATTGCTTAAAAAACGCAGATAAGTATCTTGCATAATATCTTCAGTTTTATGTTTATTTTTTAGAATTGGCATAATTGCCATATATACTTGATTTTTAGTTAAATGATAGAAATCATCAAACGCATCTAGATTATTATTTTTAAGTTCTTTAATGATTTCTTTCATTTCCACACTATCAGTTCTTGTCATATATACCTCTTATAAGTATAACAAATATTAATTAACTTTTTTTATTAAATCATTTATTTTTTAATAGGGATCCATATAGCACTTCTATAATCACTTGATGCCATATCACTATTGCTATACCATTCAATGTTAATAGGAGCAGCAATACTATAATCACTATTTGGTAACCACTCTTTAAATATCATTGTATTAATAGATTGAATAGCTCCTGGCATTGGACCAATCGCTTCAAAGACAGCCCAATCTAAGTCAGGCACTTCAAAAACAGTCATTCCGCTAGGAATACTACCCCCATCATACTTTCCAGCAATCATGTATTTAAATTTTGGTTTTTTGTTTTCTTCTTCAATACAAACTCCAAATTCACCAATTGAATTTTCTATTATTGCTTTTTCAATCTCATCACTTGGAACAAATCCATTCTTTTTTAAATTAGACATTCTGTTTTGAAAGACTTCATCCCAAAACTTAGGAATCATTTCATATGCAGTTTCCATATCAAATTCTCTTTCAAAACCAATTAATTTTAATTCTTTTTTTCTTTTCAATAGTGCAATTCATTTCATTTCCTCCTCTAATTACTATCTCAATTTTTAGTGGTTGGAAAACTTTTATATTTTTAACATTTTCACTTATTTTAGATGGAGTAAATCCATGAAACCTACTAAAAGCTTTAGTAAAACTTTCTGGGGTTTCATAACCAAACTTATAAGCAATATCAATTATTTTATCTTCACTTTTCATTAGTTCTAGTGCTGATAGATATAATCTTCTATTTCTTATGTATTCAGATATTGAATAACCTGTCATAAGTTTAAAGCCTTTTTGTAAGTAAAATGATGATATATACATATCGCTAGCTACTTCATCAATATTTTCAATACTAAGTAAATTGTCTTCAATATATTTAATTGTTTTTCTAATTACATCAATCCAGTTCATTATTAACTCCAAACCACAACTATATTTTACTCATTTAAGAAGAATAATTCTTGAGTATTCTTGCACTTTTTTGTCTTCTTTAATTATAGTTATTTCAGTTTCATTTTTTCATTGTATTTAGAATACTATTAGCTTTATACAAAAAACAATCTTCATCATGAGAATATATAACTCCTATTGCTTGTAAATATGAATATATAATTGTAGAACCAACAAACTTCATACCACGCTTAATTAAATCTTTAGAAATAGCATCTGATAAATCATTAGTTGTTTTATCGTTTTCAATAATTATTTTATTTAAAGTAAATGTAGTTAAATAATTATAAAAACTACCATATTCTTTTTGAATATCTTTAAATATTTTAGCATTGTTTATGCTAGCTTTAATTTTTAATTTATTTCTTATTATTTTCTCATTAGCTAATAATTCATTTATTTTTTTATCATCATAATTAATTACTTTATCTATATCAAAATTATCATAAGAAGTTCTAAAATCTTTTCTTTTATTTAGAACACATTCCCAAGATAATCCTGCTTGAAATGATTCTAGTATTAACATTTCAAATAAATACTTTTCATCAAAATTAGGTACGCACCATTCTTTATCATGATACTCTATATATAAAGGATTTTTTTCATTACACCATTTACATCTTTTCATACACTACTCCTTTAGGAATAAAGAACTTACTCATATCAATATGTTCGCTAGTTAAAAGAGCTACCTTATTACTCATTCCTCCACCATACCCAGTTAAGCTACCATTTGTTCCAACAACTCTATGGCAAGGAATAATAATGCAAATAGGATTCCATCCTACAGCACCACCAACTGCTTGACTAGACATTCTTTTAATTCCTTTATCTTCAGCAATAATTTTTGCTATATCGTTATATGTTAGTGTTTTTCCATATGGAATAGTATTCATTATATCTATTACTTGTTTTCTAAAAGGAGTTAGATTATTAATTTTATATTTAGGTGTAAAGCAAGGATTTTTACCACTAAAATAAATATCTAACCATTTATTAGTTTCTTTAAATATTGGTAATTCCTTTTCTTCACAGTCAAGAGTATGTTTTTTAGCATCACTTGTATCAATAAACCATAATCCTGTTAGATACTCTCCATCACTATTCATTATTATATCACTAAATCCATCTGGAGTTTTATATAACCATTTGTATACCATTTAATTCTCCTAATTATCACTTTTTAATTTAAAAAACTTTTCTGCTAAAGATAAAGTTTCATCAATAGTTCTATTTTCATCTCTTAATATTACATTAAATCCTGAATTTAAAAACTTTTCATATATCTCTTTTGAATTTATTAATTTCAAACATTCTCTATAATTATCTAATGCTTTTTTACTATCTTCTTCTTTTAATAATAAACTATATATTAATTGTTTCTCTTTATCTTCACGTTCAAAGAATCTATTAACAGATGTATCTTGACTAGCTAACATTATTAGAACATGATCTTTATCACTAATTTCTTTTAAAGTTTCAAGAGAAATATTAGTATCAACAAATATCATTTTATTTTCTTTCTCTAAATCAGATAAAATTTTAAGTTCTAACTTTTCAGCTTCTTTTGAACATCCATCTATCCATTCTTTATATTCAGTAGGAGTTCTTCTTACAAATTCACTAAAGTCACTAAGACGTTTAGTATATGTTAAATTAGGGAAATCTTTATAATCAAGGTTAGGAAAGTAATCTGAAGTATAATTCTCCCCACAAAGTATTCCTTGATATTTGCTTGCAAGCACCTTACACAAAGTGGATTTACCAGCATATGCAGTTCCATTAATAAAATAAATATTCTTATATTTTCTTTTCATACGTTTTCTACCTATTAACATTTTATCATAAGTATATTAATTTTTCAATTAAATAAAAATAAACTAGCATTAAGCTAGTTTATATTAAATATTTTAAATTATTACTTTATTATATATTTATAATAAATAAACCCTTCATCATCTGATTTATCATATGATACAAATCCATTCTTTTCAAACATTCTTTTACATATCAAATTATCATTATCTATTCCAGCATATATATAATCTGGTTTCATATCAAACATTTCACATTTTCTCTCAATGATTTCTTTTATTATCCTCTTTCCAAATCCTTGATTAATATACTTAGGATTAACTAAAATGGGATTAATTCCACAAACCTTTTTACCATCTTCATCATGAAAATAATTAAAAACAATAAATGCAATCTTTATACTACCATCCGTAACAACAATAATTTTATCAAATATATCACTCATCTCCCCAACATGTGATATATACCAATCATATATTTCACTAGGCTTTTCAGAGAACAAAGCATATTTATTAACAACATAACTATTAGTAGAATAACTACTACTTCCCCACTCATCAATATCTAAATCTAATGTTTTATCATACATTCTAAATATCATAATTCATACCTTTCTAAAATTTGTTATAATTATCCATAATAATAGTAAATTTACTTCATTTTTGATAAAATCCAAAGTATTAATAATATAATTTTATATCATATATATTTTATCATAAAACATTAAAATTAGTGTATATTTATTTTTATATTGTTCAAATGAATTATTTGTAAGTTTATTATAAATATTAATTAGAAAAAAATAGTAACGCATTAAATCTATATAAAAGTTTTATATGCAAATATAATTATTATGTAAAAAAGACAATACTTAATAGAAACATTTAAAATTCCTTTATCTTGTAATTAGCAATTCACTTATAAAACTTTATTAATTTCAGCTTCATTATTAGTAACTATTAATAGATTCCCAATTAGTGAACATAAAAAATCTTTAGCAAGTCTTCTATCTAAGTATTCATGAATTTTTTGATTTTCATAACTTCTCAAGCAGTTATAGCATGAAGGATCACAATTACAATTTTCAATTTTTCTTAATGCCACTTCTATAATTCTATACAGCATTTTGCCATCGGCAGTTACTAGTCTTCTCGAATGACCTGCACCACCTGGGACAGAATCATAAATAATAATTGCATAATTCTTTCTATCGTTAACCACTTTCAAAGATAGACAGGCTTTAATATCTTTTCTTTCAATGTTTAATTCATCAGAAATCGCATATAAAATAGCATACATTGTTGAAACCATAGTTTTAAAATCAGATGTATCACAATCAAAACTTATTTTTGCAACATCAGTATTGAATGTATGATGCATAGAATATCTAAAAAGCTCTTGACAATCACAGCGATATTGACCAAATAAACTATCATGTTGTCCTAATGTATTTATTTTATGTGCTTTTTGTTTTATAAGTTTATTTGCTTCATTATCATTTGGTATCGTTTCATCTTCAGCATAAGCAAATCCACATTTAGGACATACATAAAAATTATTAGAAGATTTGACAATTAAAGAATCATTTGTAGTTGATTCAACTGTAACCATTGTATTATTAAATTTAAAAATATATTTATCAATAGTTTTAGATTCAGTATTTCCAATATAATAATCATCAGATCTATAATTTTTTTCTTGTTTAGATAAAGGTACTTCTTTAGCTTCTCTATCAGTTACAAATCCATTCCTTGGTTCAATACTTTCATAAAAATCAACTTTTCTTAATGTCTTACCACAAGACGAACATTTAACTCCCTCAGAAGTTATCGGTGTAATAGAATAATTTACAGCTTGACACTTTGGATTACTACAAATGCCAATGTATGCTGTGTGCCATTCTTGTTTATTGTTACCTACATTAGATTTTTTAATATATCTACTGGTATACATTTTTCCATCAGCTATAATTTCAGAAGACGGAGCGTATTCGGCAATTGCCATTTGTAAGTCTCTGCTTAATCTAAGTTTTTTCAAATTATCAGCAGTTGTATTTTGTTCAAGCTCTACAGTGTTAACAGGAAAACCATATCTAGGCAGTACATTACCCCTTGCTAAAAATTCTATTAACTTATTATTAGAGTAAGTACTGAGTCTTCTTTCGCTTTTAGCAGCTTTATCAAATTCATTTTCTTTTTTAAACCTTTTAATAATCTTATCAAATTCCTTTATATTGTTTTCATATTCTCTTATTAAGACTGTAAACACTCCTTCTTCTCCAATGAAGTTTTCTACCCAATTAAAGTTTTCAATTCCCAATCTACAATGAAAATTATTAATGTCAGGAATAGAACGAATAATCATATTTTTCAATTTTTCTGGGTGAGTATTTATCCATTTAATAAACTCTTTATATCCTTTTTGATTGATAAAATTTTCAGCATCATTATGATTATATTGCTCAGGATGTTCAGCAAAATACATGCTCAAAGCTATTGCATAAATATGCCTTCTAGCTATTTTTTCATTATCGACCTTAAACAATGGTGGTAAAATAGTGCCATTTATCATTTTTTTTGGTTCTCTAAAAAAAGAAAGATCATGAGATGAAAGTTTTGCAAATGTAAGAGCATATGCTACAGCATTTATACTTCTTCCAGCCCTTCCCGCTCTTTGTGCATAATTTGATGGTAGAGGTGGTACATCTCTTAAAAATACTGTTTCTAGATCACCAACATCAACCCCCATTTCAAAAGTAGTAGAGCAAGATAAAGCATTGATCTCTTTTTTAATAAATTGTTCTTGATATAATGCACTTTCCCTTTTATTCAATTGTGCCGTATGCTCTTTTATGAAAAGTGGCATCATTTTGTCACTAAAATACAATTTTGCAAAGTGATTATCTTTATTCAATTTTGAAGAATCTATAATTTTTACTTTTTCACGACACCTAACAGTCGTGCACAATCCATTCATATTAAATTGCGATACTTTTCCGCACTTAGTGCATTTATACCAATTTATGGTATTATCTCCTGCAATCTTCACTTGAAAGTATTTAGCTGGCAAAACATAATTACCATCTTTATTTTTATCTTCTAAATAATATAAATTCCCATATTCAGGTTTTGATAGATATTCAAAATACTGTTCTAAAAAAAATGCTGCATCTTTTTCGCTAATATTTAAAAAATGAGTAACATAATATAATCTGTTTGTCTTATAATAATTTTCTTGACTGTCGCCCTTATTTCTTGGTAACCAATCTGATACAGTAACTTTTTTCTTACTAGGATTTTGAAGCTTGGTAACAAATTTCTGTGATGGTGAATAAAATATATATTCTCTATCATTATCATCAATATCTGTATCATTATCAGAACATATCGCACCCATTTTAACAATCTCAAAAATCAGTAGATCAAGTAAATTCTTGACTGAATCATAATCGACGTGATAGTCTTCAGCAATACTATTTATAATTTCTTTTGTGTTTCCCAAATAATTAAATTGTAATACTCCTAGGGATGTTAAAGATGTAGAAGAATTAAATCTGGCTAGCTCGTTCAGCATCGCAATCCATGCATTTTTATTACTTACAACTGTTAAATTAGAATTATCACTATTTGATGTCGCGAAACTTCTTTTATTTGAAAAATATGTTGTTAGTTTTTTAACAAAATCTGAAATTGTAAAAATAGATGAAATAATATTATTTTTCTGTTCATTAATAATTTGGCATATTCCTCTACGTCTTAAAAATTCATCATAACTCTTGCTAAGATAACAAGCAAATTTAGCTGCTTCTTGTCTGCTATCGGAAAACGCTAAAAATTGTCTTCCAGTTCTTTTTGCTTTTTTCTTATTATTAAGTGCTACTTTTGCAAAGATATTTTTAAATTTCATTTCACTATTATCTTCATCATCGTATGTTAATTCTGGAAGTTCTTCATATAATGCTGTAGCCAAAACAGATGTAGCTGCTTCATTACCCAAATAAAACCTTTTATATGTCCCTCTGTGGCAATTTCCACAGCGAGCACCTAATGCCAATGGCTTAGCCTTCACTATTCTTATATATTTTTCTCTGCCACAATCACACGGAGCATTCTTTATTTGTTCTTCAGTAACAATTGCACCACAACGAGTACATAAATAAAAATGTTCCAATTTAATATTATCTGATTCCTCATCATCAATTTCAGTATTTTCCTCATCAGCCAAAAAATAATATTCAATCTGCTTATCTAATTTGTTCGCTTGAACCAAATAGTTATTTTCTTTTTTGCCAACAATAGCATACTTTCCACATTCATCACACAAAGCTATTTCAAATACTGTATATTGCTTATCATTAATATAACAATATTTTTGTCTCGATAAAAATAGTTTCTTTTTAGGACTAAAAGCGACAAAACACCCTTCTAGGCTTCTTACAAAGAAATGATATCTTGCATCTATTAATGCTTTTCCATTTTTCTGTGCTTTAGTACACAAAGAAACAAATGCAATTGTTGTATCGCTATCAAAGCCTAAAATATTCTCTATATCGTCTATAGTTGTAACTTTTTGAATATTTGTTCTTAGTGTATGGTAATATTCAGAGGAATAGACAAAATCATATAATAATTCATTTTCATTCATTGAACTATCATATACAATCCCATATTTATCTAAAACATAAGTAACTTTGTTTTCCTCATTAGCGAGTTCTTTTATTAATTCTGTTGAATACCTTATTGTATTACTAATTCCTTTATAATTTTCTCTTGTAGCTCGAATTATATTTTCTTTTTTAAACTCAACACCACAAAGATTATTGGCGAATGTAACAATGTCATCATCAAAATCCCTACTATTCCCTAGTGTTGCACTTGTTAAAATAAATTGTGTTTCTTTCTTTGAAGTAATTCTTGCACGCAATCTTCTTAAAAGAATTGATGTTTCAATTCCCGTAGCACCTGAATATATGTGTGCTTCATCAAGCACAACAAATCTAAAATCAGATTTACTAAACAATACATCATCATTTGGTCTAAATAATAAATGTTCAAGCATTGCATAGTTTGTAAATAAAATGTTAGGTGGGTTATCTTTCATTTCTTGCCTAGAAAGTAATTCGTTTTTTAATCTATGACGTAACTCAGGTATTGGATCATTTGCAAACATTGCTTCATAAACCGCAACAGCATCATCCTCATTATTTTCAGTCCCGCCATTATATACTCCAAAAGTTATATCAGAATAGCACATAAGTATCTTTCTAATATTTTTCAGTTGATCGTTTGCAAGAGCATTCATAGGATAAATAAATAATGCACGAACTCCTGCTCCTAATGTTCCAGCCTCTTTTTCACTAAGCAACTGATTTATAACTGGTATAAAAAAACAATTAGTTTTACCACTTCCTGTACCAGTTGAAATAACAACATTATTGCCACTCAAAATTGTTCTAATGGCTTGTTCTTGATGCAAATACAGCGGTCTATCAAGTGGTAAACATTTTTTATACAATTTTGTATTAGGCTTTTGTGCCTCTAAATCACGCCACAACGGTGAAAGGATACCCTCACTAATTAATTGGTTAATTGTTACACCACTTTTAAAAACATCATTAGTTTCAAGCCATGGGCCATTTGAAATTATTTTATTTAATTCAGAAATAAACTGTTCCCTCAAATTTTCGTCAGCAAAAGAAAACGAAGTAGAAATATAACTAACAAATTCTTCTTTTATGTTTTTTGATGCAATTGTTGGATTAAACATTCTTTCTCACCTCAAATATAAAATAATCTATTCCCTTTGTTTTTTTACCAAAAGCTCTTTCACATATAGTAGTCTTTCCCATACCATCTAAATAAAAACCATCGTAAACAGTTATTTCATCATTGCTAGTATCTAATCCATACATAATACAGGCAAATTTTTCATTCATAAATTCAATTCTTAAAGGATTAACCTTTATAAAACTATCATTTTCGTCTTTCATTGAATTTAAATATATCTTTTTACCATCTTTATTGATTACAAATAATAAACCCGAATAATAATCATATCCATCCTTGCTGACAATGAAATTAATTGTATCTATGTAGATAGGTCTCATCTTCTCAGCGTTAACACTATCAAATAACATAACTTCTTGAATAAATAAAATTTTATCTTTATATTTTAGTTTTTTCTCATCACCAAAAACAAATTCTTTTGAATACAATTCTTTCTGTTTGCTCAAGAAGCCTTTATTTTTAAGAATAACTCTATATTTATAATATCCTTCACTTATATTGAAAATTTTTAAAGTTTCTTTTCTTGTTGTTAATTCTTTAGAATAAATTACAACGTTATCGTTTAAAATTTCAAACTTGAATATCGAATCTCTATCTCCGATATAATTCTTTGGATTCCAATAAATCTGATAGAAATTAGAGAAAACATAAATTGGTTCGTCAATAAAGGTTTCTCTATAGAAAATTTCAGCCAAAAAATACAATTGATCAGTATTAGTTCTTATACATAAAGAAAAGCTATTGCTTGCATCTTTAATGTTTTCTTTTAGTGAATATATAGTTTGTCCAAGTTTAAAATCTAATTTATTCCCTCGTTGCTCTATAGTATCATTATTATTTAAAATAGCATTACAAGTCATCGTTTTAGGTAATTCTATAGATAGAATAGATGAATTTGTAAAATTCTTGTACCATATTTGATGCGCACACTTATTTAATTTCCATTCACCATTGTCAATTCGCCATTTAAGGACTGGTGGAAACAAAACTAATTTCCCATTTGATATTGGTATCGTCACTTCACTGTCATTTATATTAAATTGATTTTCTTCATTATATTTTTCTGTAATAAATTTTACTGTTCCGATACATTCTTCATCAAAATACAACGCCTTATCAAAAATCACTTTAATATTATTAAACTTTATCAGATTTATTCTTTCACAAATTGAATTATCACTGTATTTAAAAATTGAGATATGTTGTGGTTCTCCTACATTTAGCAAAATGCTTATTTGAAATCTTCTTCTATCATTAATTATTGTGTAGTTAAAATCAGATAATTTAAACAAACTACCTTCATATCTAACCCCGTAATTTCTTATGTCTATATTTAAAGCAACATCAACACATAGTTCCCCATCTACAACTTTATATTCCTCACCTTTTGATCTAAATAAGACGTCATTTCTCTCTTTAACAAAAAAATAAAAATCTCTATTGCTTTTTTCCCCAATAAAGAAAACTGTTTTTTCATTACATTGAAGAACATCTCCTTCAACAGCTTCAATACTATAGGTATTTTTTAACGGACTTGCATGAATATCATTAGGACATCTAGTCAAAGATTCAAAATCACAAACATACAAAAAATATATTCCAGGCAAACAATCTTGCGATAACATCTCTTTAGAATCATTAAATAGAATAAATTCCCTGCTTAACGAATCCTTTGAATCATAAATAATTTGATTACAATGAGTAATTTCAATGCTTATATCTATATCTTTGTCGAATAATAATTCAGATAATTCACACTCATAAGCTTTTGTCGACATTAAAATGCCCGAACCACTAGTTATCATTTTCTCATGTTTGACAATCTCACCACAACTTTTTATTTTGATATATGGTTCATAATTAAAATTATCAAGTAATCTAATTGGAGAAATAAATAGTTTGGCTACTCCGTTTTCTAGAATATATTTTGCATTAATTTGTGAATAGTCAGCAATAATATACTCATGTTTCATATTTGTTCGTGTATGCTTTTCTATTCCAAATGTTTGTTCTTTCTTTTTCCACCAATTATTAATTAGAACATTTATATATTTATTCAAACTCAAAGGTTCATTGCTAAATAAAGAATGAATAGACTCCATTGTCTTATCTAATAAATATGTCATTAGTTTTGGTTCATCAATAGCAAGACCACGAACGCCTGCCCTAAATGAATAAACTTTACTACCTATTTCAAAGTCTTCATCGCTACTATTTAACGAAGAACTAAATTTATTTTGTAGACTTTTTGTAATAAGCGAAAAAACAGAATCATTTTTTATATATTGCTGAGCTAAATCTTTGCAATATATATCCCAACACATATCAAAAAAAGATTCAATAGATGAAACAGGAGCAAAAGAATGACTGCATAAGGTAGCATAATATTTCTTTTTATAATAATCTAACACAAAAATTCTTTTAGATTTATTCAAATCATCAACAACTTTTATAATTTGGTTATATATTTTTGTAGTACTATTCTCCTGACCACCTAATAATTTTTTATAATAAAACTTAAACAGTGCGCTTTTTTCATCAACATCCCATTCCTTTGAAAGATTAACAAGAGCGACAAAAATTAATTCATAATCAGCGTGAGATAACTCACCACCCCATTCATTGCAAATTTTTCTCAAAATGTGACCAGCTTCATCATAAATGAAAGTCAACTCTTCTTTGGTAAATATAAAATTCCCAACAAATTCTTCTTTCATAGCTTTGTTAATTTTACTTCTTAATAAGTCCACTACTTTCCCTCCTTATATTTATTTTTTTATTCCAGATTATTAAATATTTTAATTTTACTAATCTTTTCGCTTTACATGCTCATTCAAAATTTGCGCCTTGAATAAAATCATTCATATTCAAGTAACTCAACATTTAGAATATACTATTTCATAATACCAAATTCCCAAAAATAACATTTCGATATTAATTATATTACCTTCACATTTACATCGCATTTAATAATATATTTTAAGAGTAAAGATTTTATTCATTATTTTCTCTAGACTCTATATAAAAATATTTTCTATACATTTCGCTTTAATTTTTTTACAGTGCCTTTTATTTCAAAACTATTAAATATGCCCAACATATAAGAGAATATTTTTTTAGCTAAAAAATCACAATTTTCTACCTTTTAACAAGCTCCATAACACCATCAGTTTTATTATTTGTCCAATATTCACCCTTCATTTTGTTATTATCGATTAATAATTTAACAGCTCCATATTGATCTCTATTTTTTTCTCTATATTCTTTGTTAGTTTCAGTCTTGTACACATATACCAAATAATATGTATCATGATAAAACTCTATAGATGAAGTTACTGACCAACTATTTGTTTCGTCTGTTCTCATACTAATTTCAATACCAAATAGATCTTGTTTTATTTTTACTTCACAAGTTTTTTCCTTACTCTGATTTTCATATTTTATAATACAGTCCCATATTCCATTTAAATCTTTAACATTTGAAAAAAAGCTAAAAATTTTTATTCTCCACAAATATTTGCAATATATTATAATTAAAAATTCTGCAATTGGTGGAACTTTTAACAATTTTTTTAATATTTCTTTTGAATCATCAAAATGAGAATATATTGCTAAAATCATTGAAACAACTAAGGAAATATAGATACAAACTTTAATTAAATTTTTTTCATACTATTCCTCCAAATATTTTTTTATATTATTTAGTAACATTTCATATACTTCTTTGTTGTTATTAGTATTATCAAAAATTTTTAGTATACCATTTGTTTCCAAAAAATCTGAATATAAAAAAGTATTTTTGCATAAATAATCTACAACATTATATGTCATTTTCTTTAGAGAAGAGCACTCACTATTAAATATGCTATTTGGAACATTATATATCATACATTCCAGGCCATATGATGATACCATATTTGTCCCTTCAACTGCACTTTCAATCATATCGTTTTTAATTTTCTTTAAAATCCTAACAACTTTTTTATAGTAATATTTTGTTGCTTTGTTTTTCACTGTACTATTAATTCTTGATTGCTCAGGATAATTAATGATTTCTTTGCCATTATCCATTACAATCAAAGATCCACCAACAAAATTATCGCGGTTATTAAAATAATCTTTTGAATAATCACGGTATCTTAATGATGTGACTATATCCATATCCTTTCTACTACTATTATTACCTTCAAAAAATATGCATTTACTATGATTTTCGACTTTGTATTCAAAATTTGAAGTTTTTATAAATTTATAAAATTCTTCTTTAAACTCAAGTATATTGAAATCACTAGCTATAAAATCATAATCTTCTCTTGATTTTCCTTCAGGATATTTTCCTATAAAAGTAGATTCACATATCATAACGATGTCAACATCACTATCTTGTCTTACACATGTTCCATTACCATAAGATCCCTGTAAAAATATTGTAAATTCAAGTTTACCTTTTTTTATATGATATCTATAATTCAAGTTTTCACTATCATCTTTGTCATAATTCTTTTTAGTTATTTCAAATCCATATTTTTGTAATATATTTTCAAAAACTCTAATTGTACTTTCACAATGTTGTCTTTCGCTTTCGCTTAATGATTTAGAATATTGTTCTATCAATTGTTCTGAATACTGCATTACTTATTACCATCCATATGAATATTAATTAGTTTATGTTTTATCAATAAATTTAAAAATATTTTTGCCGCTTCATCTTGGAGTTCTTTTGGCAATTTACTTACTTCTTCCAATATTTTATCAAAACATTTTTCAATATATTTTAATTCATTATGATGATTATTAGGTAAACTTATTAATTTCAATATTTCTTCTTCTATTTTTTTATTCATATACTTGTCCTCCTAGTCAAAATAAATTTCTTCTTCTGCCTTGTTATAAACATCAATTCTATTATCTATATCTATGCGATTAACAATCCAGCCACGTGCCATACAAAGTTTAATAAAATCATCAATTCTATTTTGGCCAAACATTTCCTTTAATGTTACTACTAAACCAAATGGCATTTCTTTGTCAGTCTTTTTAGTCAATCTTTCTTTTGTTTTAATGCTTAATCCCCAGTTACCAATGCCATATTTCTTTTTTGGCACTTTCTTTTCTTTAACCCTTTCACTTATATGTTTTATATTATCCCATTTTCTATATAAACTTCTTGCTGGTCCTTCATAAACTCCAACTTGATCTTTTTCATCTTGAATATTTTCATTTATATCAGCTATCTGTATACCTCTTTCACTTTCTTTAATTCTTCCAAAATGTATGTCCATTTCAGTATCTGTATAATCTACACCTTGATTTCTTGAACATCTAGGAAAATAGCAAAGTGTTGCTTTAGCAAAGAATGGTTGTTTATCATTAGACACAGGAACAGGAATATTATAAGTATATGTTTCATACTTCTCTACTACACCAGTCATAATAAATTTGATTTCATCATTAGAAGATTTAATAATATCTTCAATTTTAATTGGAACAACTCCATAGCCAATAGAGTGTGACATATCATCTTGTCTGTCCCATCCAGCTGCTGAATCTATAATTAACGCTTTAGCAACTTCGCGACTAAATCCTACATTGTGAATTAAATAGGCGACTTTCCTAGTAATCCAAGGTGCAGCAAATGATGTACCACATACATGTCCTTCTCCAGTCGGTGTACAAACTCTTATATACTCACCTGTATCTCCTCCATAATAACTTATGTCAGGTTTATGAAAAAAAGATAGTACAGGCCCAATTCTGTGATAAGAGGTAGGCTTTTTGTCACTAGTAACCGCATTAACAACTATTGAATTCAATGAATCCGCAGGTGCTCCAATTTTCATTTTACCGATAGCATCTCTAGGCTTATTTGTTCCAGCAACTACAAATATAACATCATATTCACATTGAATCTTATCTAATTCTGCAGCTTCTGGTGAAATAAAGTTTTGATGTATTTGTAGTACAGAGCCTAAAGATAAATTCCAGACTTTAATATCTGTGTTATTAGCAATTATTTCCCTGATTTGTTTTAAAATAGTAAACGAGCTAAATCTACCTCCAGTAGCTACACCAAAATGTCTAACCTTAAATCTGCCACAACCGTCATCCAAATTTGGATTAATTGTGGGGCCATCTACTATTAATGATGTAACTGACGTTCCATGTTTATAGTCATCAGTTGTTACAGTTTCAAGGATATCTTTATTAACCATCGGGATATAATCTACCCAATCTCCAAAGTAAACATCCTTGTAAAATAATGTATCTATTACTCCAATAATAGGTTCATTAGATGGTTTGGGAATTGATATTGCTTTAGAATTTACATACTCTATATCATCTAAACTAATTTCTGCTAAATCTTTTGTTTCCATAGCAATAAGATACGGAGCTTTCAATTTCAAAGTTTCTAAATCTGCAGGTAATAGACTAATTGTTGTTTCATCTAAAATTTTTGATTCAGAAATATCAATACCTATTTTTCTTAACAAATCACTTGTTTTAAATTTTGTTTTATAAATCGTTACTATAGCTTCATCATTTAATTCTGTAGCATCTTCATCAACACCAAACCTACTAACATAAAAGCAATCAACAATCAATTGTAAAAACTTTGATAACTTAATATTAGCAAATTGGATTTTCTTTCTATTATCAATTATACTTTTCATTTCGCCATTAGTAATTATACCATTAAACTTTTCTTCAATTATATTGTTGCAGATGTTTAATTTATCTATGGCATTTTCAAGAACTTTTAAATCAACATAATGAGTAAACACATGATTTATCTTATTTCCAATTTGTTCAAATTTAGATCCGCGAATTGAATCATTTGAATCGGTCTTAGAATCAACCTCGAAAATTGCTTTAATTCTGTTGCTCTTAGCAACAACTTGTATATAATGCACACTTACTAAAGCTCCATCAATCAAAGTATCCTCTTTCCATTTTTCCAACACTAGAGTTAATTCTTTTATTAATTTTTTTATATGCGCAGATGACACACTACATCTTGCTGGAATAATTGGAAATCCAGGAACAGTATTGTTTTTTTTGCTTTCAAACGTGCCTTTCAATTGCAAAATATTATTCATATCCATCCTCCTTTAATTCTCTAGCAACTTGGCTTTTAGAAACGCCAGTTAATATTTCAATTTCACGAGTACTAAAACCTTGTCGCTGTAATTCTTTCAAATCTGTTGTAGAATCTAAGCAAACATTATTATATAAACGCCTTAAATAATCAAATTCATTATTACTATCACTAAATGCTAAAGATGTTTTAATTATATTTTTTAATTCGCCGGGGCTTAAAATCGGATTCATTGATTCAATAATTTTTTTAAATAATTTCATGTTTTTTCCGGCAAATTTGAATTTTGATAAATAATCATTTAAAAAGCTCTCTGCAATTTTCTCTAAATCCTCCATACTATATCTATCAAAATCTATAATGGAATCAAAACGCCTAATTATTGCCTTATCAAAATATTTGAATAAATTAGTTGTAGCAATTAATACTATTCTTTCATCTAAATCATCAAATTCCTTTAATAAAGTAGATGTCGCTCTTCCCATTTCTCTTAAATCATTTGAATTTGTTCTATCTAGTGCTATGGCATCTATTTCATCAAATAAAATAATTATTTTTTCGGGGTTAGGGAAAAGATTTACTTCACTAAACAACATAGTAATATTTTTTTGTGTTTGTCCTAATTTGCTATCTATAACTGTTGAAAAATCAACACTAAATAAATCTCTTTCCAAAATCCTAGCTAATTGTTTTGCCGCTTCTGTTTTACCTGTTCCTGGAGCACCTTGAAAAAGAAATTTATTTAAACCAACATTATGGCCTATTGCTTTTACAATTCCCATAAAATCTTCAAATATGACTTCTGGTAATTTTAAACTGTTGTTATTTATAATCACTTTTCTAAAAAAACTAGAATAGTTTTCATTAATTTGAGGAACAAATGTATTTGCATTAGACATCAAAGCCATAATATATTCAGATAATTGATAATCACCTGCTTCATCAAATTCTTTTGCAATTTGATATGCTTCGTTTCTAAAACCAGCATCATTCTTTTCAGAATAATATTTAATTAAATTAATTATACTTTTCTTTTTCATATGCTACTCTCCTATTTTTCTGTCAAAGATATTATATCATGTTGGGACAATGAAGTCAAGTATTTGGACACTTTTTTCAAAAATAAAAAGCGCTGAAGAAAATCAGCGTTCGATACATATAATGATCATATAAATTTCTTGGGGGTTTATATATAGCTATAAAATAAATGGGGGTCATCCCCCTTTTACTTTAAACATCTATAAACACATTG
>MSHB01000018.1 GCA_001940985.1 Mollicutes bacterium Phil14 | reverse complement strand
AAACATAATTATACCAAGTAGTGTAACGTATATAGAGGAATCAGCATTTTCTGGGTGTATAAGTTTAGCAAACATCATAATTTCAGATGACAATTTAAATTATAAATCAATAGATGGTAATTTATATAGTAAAGATGGAACTAAATTGATTAAATATGCTGTAGGTAAAAGTGACACATTGTTCACTATACCAGAAGGAGTAACAAATATAGTCGATAATGCAATTTCTGGATGCACAAGTTTAACTGAGATTATAATTCCAGAAGGAGTCACAAGTATAGGTGATTATGCATTTAGAAATTGTAAAAATTTAACTGAAATCATAATTCCAAGTAGTGTTACAAGTATAGGTTCTTCTGCATTTTATAATTGCACAAATTTAAAAAATATAATTGTTAGTAGTGATAATCTAAACTATAAATCAATAGATGGCAATTTATATAGTAAAGGTGGAACTAAATTGATTAAATATGCTGTAGGCAAAAGTGATGAAACATTTACTACTCCAAAAGAAGTAACTGAAATATGTTATGGTGCCTTTGAAGATTGTATTACTTTAAAAGAAGTCATAATTACAGAAGGTGTGCTTAGTATAGGACATGGTGCTTTTGAAAATTGTATTAATTTAATATCTGTAAAGTTGCCTGAAAGTTTAACTGAAATTGATAGTTGGGCATTTGGGGGTTGTACAAATCTAATAAATATTAATATTCCAAGTAAATTAGTTTATATTGGTATATGTGTATTTGATAGTTGCACAAGTTTAACTGAAATTATAATTCCTGAAGGAGTACAAGGTATAGATGAGTGTGCATTTAAAGGCTGTACAAGTTTGGTAAGGGTTAGTATACCAAGTACTATGATATATATTAGCGAAGATGCTTTTGTTGACTGTACAAGTTTAATTAGTATTGAAGTATCAGATGATAATGAAGTTTATCAATCAATAAATGGAAATTTGTATAATAAAGATGTAACTGAATTAATAATATATGCAGCTGGTAAAAAAGACAAATTATTTGTAATTCCTAATACTGTGACAACTATAAGTTATTATGCATTTATGAATTGTGTTAATTTGGTAGATATAAGTATATCTGAAGATAATGAATATTTTAAATCAATAGATGGAAATCTGTATAGTAAAGATGATAAGACATTAATACAATATGCTATTGGTAAAAGTGACTCCGTTTTCATTGTTCCAAGTGAAGTAATATCAATTGATAAAAATGCATTTTATAATTGTGAAAATTTAGTAAGTATAGTATTTCAAAGTGAGCTTACTAGTTATTATTCTGAATATACATTTTCAACTTGTAAAAATTTAACCAATATAACTATTTCTTGTAATAATATGGGATTGCTTAGTTACTGTGAAAATCCTATCAATGTAACAATTTTAGAAGGAATCAAAGTTATAAGTCTTGGATATTACAATTTATATAATTTGGTTAGTATCACTATCCCAAGTAGTGTTGAATCTATCGAATCGGAATCATTTATGAGATGCACAAATTTGAAAAAAGTAATTATTAAAAATGGTGCCAAGATTGATTCAAGAAATAGTTTTAATGGTTTGACAGATGCCATAATTTATGTAGAAGCAAATAAAGCAGATGTTAATTGGGATACAGAATATCCTGATTGGAATAATGGTAACAAAGTATATTATGGTGGAGAATGGGTAGAATCAAAGTTCTTAGATTTTAATGGTAATTTTATAAGTAATGGTTGCTATTCAAAGGATGATATCATTACTTCACCAACTTTACCAAATTATACTGAAGGATGTTATACATATACATTCATAGGTTGGGATATAAATGATGATGGTATAGTAGATGTACTACCTGAAACATCTTCTGATAACATTACTGCAAAAGCAGTATACAGTAAATCATTAACAAATGTAACTCATCATGATAAAGATAATCCAACATGTACAACTAAAGGTAATATTGAATACTGGATATGTGAAACTTGTGGAAAGAACTATTCTGATAAAGAATGTACTAAAGAAGTAACGGATATTACTATAAATGCATTAGGTCATAACTACTCAACTACATGGAGTAGTGATAAAGATCATCACTTCCATGAATGCAGTAGATGTCAGGAAAGAATAGATGAAGCTAGTCATATCCCAGGACCAGATGCAACATATACAAAACCACAAACATGTACAGTATGTAACTATATAATTAAAAACAAATTACCATTACCACCACATTCACATAATTATGAAAAGACTTGGTCATATGATTCAACAAGACATTATCATAAATGTCGTGGATGTTCATCAAAACAATCAGCAGAAGACCATATCTATGATAATGATTGTGATACAACATGTAACACATGTGGATATACTAGAAGTATTACGCATAAGTATAAAGAAGAATGGCTAACAGATGCAAATACACATTATCATGAATGTAGTGTGTGTCATATAAAAGCAGATATTAGTGATCATAGTTATTTAGGAGCATGTGGTACAACATGTACAGTATGTGGTTATATAAGAGAAGTAACTCATGATTATGAATTAAAATATGATAAATATAAACATTATCATGAATGTAAATTATGTGGAGCAATAGATGGTAAAGAAGAACATATAGAAGTACCTATCAGTGAAAGAATAGAAGCAACATGTGAAAAAGAAGGTTTAACTGAAGGAAAGAAATGTTCAGTATGCGATTATATAATACAAGCACAAAGAGTAATAAAGAAAACAGCCCATGACTTTATTAAAAAACAAGATGAAACTAAACATTATAATGAATGTAGTAAGTGTCATTTAGTTGAAAATGAAGAAGAACATATTTATGATAAAGGAGTAGTAGTTAAAGAAGCAACATGTGAAGAAACAGGAAGTATAAAACATACATGTGTTAAATGTAATTATGAAAAGATAGAAGTTTTAGAAAAACTAGGACATAAATATAAAGAAGAATGGGTAAAAGGAACAAATACACATTATCATGAATGTGAAAGATGTCATGAAAGAAATGATGAAGAAAGTCATATATGGGATAATGGAGTAGTTACAAAAGAAGCAACTACCAAAGAAGAAGGTAAAAAGACATATACATGTAGTATATGTGGAGAAACTAAAGAAGAAATAATCCCAGTAATATTAAAACCACATAGAGGATGTAAAGGATTGACACAAAGCATATATTATATAATGGGTATATTTGGACTTGTATTTATTATTAGAAAGAAAAAGTTATTATAATTGATTAAGAGAGTGTAACTCACTCTCTTAATACTATTTTTTATAAGATTTTATTCAAAAAGAAAACAAAAAAAGTAATAACAAATTATTAGTTTAAAAAAAGGAGTAGCAATGAAATCTAAAATTTTATCTTTAGTATTAATTGGGTTTTGTGCATTTTTAATATCCACAATCAACTTTAATTCAAAAGAAGTAATTAATGAATATGATGATAATGAAGATACAGAATTAATAGACATTGTTGAAAAAAATGAAAGTAGTAGTTCATCAACAGCTACAACTAATTTGATAGATTTGGTAATACCTGAAGGAACAACAGAAATAGGAAAAAGGCAATTCTGGCATAGAGAAAATATAAAAAGTGTGACAATACCTAGTAGTGTAACAAATATATGCGATTATGCATTTAATGGATGTAAAAATTTAGTGAATATAATAATTCCAGATAGTGTCACAAGTATTGGTTCTGGTGTGTTTGGTGATTGTACAAGTTTAAAAAAAATAACAATACCCAATAGTGTGAAAAATATTGGTATTCAATTATTTTCTGGTTGTACAAGTTTAACAGACGTTGAAATGTCAAATAGTTTAAAAAATATTAATGAGTATACATTTTCTGGTTGTACGAGTTTGAAAAGTGTAAAGATACCAAATGGTATAACAAGTATAAGTGATTATGCATTTAATGTTTGTCCAAACTTAACAAATATTGATATACCAGACAGTGTCATAAGTATAGGTCCTTCTGCAATTTCTGATTGCCCAAGTTTAAAAAGCATAAATATTTCAGAAAACAATCCAAAATATAAATCAATTGACGGTAATTTATATAGTAAAGATGGAAAAACATTAATACGATATGCCATTGGAAAAGAAGATACATCTGTTACTATTCCAGATGGAGTAACAAAAATTAGTAGTTATTCATTTAGAGATTGTATAAACCTAATTAATATTAAGTTGTCAAATACTGTAACAGATATTGATAAATATGCTTTTTTTAAATGCACTAATTTAATGAGCGTAGATATATCAAACAGTGTTTTAAGTGTAGGTTTTTGTGCATTCTCTGGCTGTAAAAGTTTAGTTTCTATTACAATTCCAGAAAGCGTGACATATATAGGTAATTTTGCATTTTCTGGCTGTGAAAAATTAGCAAATATAAAAGTTGCAAGTAACAATCCTAGTTATAAATCAGTAGAAGGTAACTTATATACTAAAGATGGTAAAAAATTTGTACGATATGCTACAAACAAAACTGATGCATCATCTACTATCCCAAATGGAGTAACAATTATAGGGGCTGGTGCATTTGAAGGATGTAAAAATTTAACAAATATAAAAATACCAAATAGTGTGACTGAAATAGAAATGGAATCCTTTTATGGATGCGTTAATTTGAAAAACATAGAATTGCCTAATGGTTTAACGCATATAGGTAATTATGCATTTCATGCTTGCACAAGTTTAACAAGTATAACAATTCCAGAAGGAGTAAGAAGTATAGGGAGTAATACATTTAGTGGGTGTAGTGCTTTAAAAAATGTTGTTCTACCACAGGGCTTAAAAAACATAGCTGAAAACATGTTTAGTGATTGCGCAAGTTTAACAAATATCACAATTCCAGATAGTGTAATTAGTATTGATAATTATGCATTTTATGATTGTACAAGGTTAACAAGCATAATAATTCCAAAAAGTGCAACTAGAATTGGTAAGTCTGCATTTGAAGGATGTATAAGTTTAACAAGTATAAATATACCAAATGGTATAACAAGAATTGAAGATTATGTATTTGCTAACTGTACAAGTTTAGTAAGCATAGAAATACCAGATAGCATTACAAGTATAGGTGAACGTGTATTTTGGTGCTGTAGAAGTTTAATAAATATAAAAATACCAAATAGCGTGAAGAGTATTGAGGGGTTTGCATTTGCTGGATGTACAAGTTTAGAGAGTATAAAAATACCAAATAATATAGAAATTATTAATGAATATACATTTGGATATTGTACAGGATTAGTGAGTATAGAGATACCAAATGGTGTTATAAAAATTGGTGAGCGTGTGTTTGAAAAATGTACAAATTTGAAAAACATAAAGATATCGGATAGCGTTACAAGTATAGGCAGTTATGCATTTTGGAATTGCACAAGTTTAAAAAGTATAATAATACCTAAAAATGTAACAAACATGGGCGATAGTGTATTTGAAGGCTGTACAAGTTTGGAAAAAATAATTATGAGAAAAGGTATGCAAATAAATAATAGATATACGTTTTATAATTCAGCAGGTATCAAGATATTTGTTGAAGCAAAAAAATCTGATGTAAATTGGAATACAGAATATCCTGACTGGAATAATGGTAACGAAGTCTTTTATGGTGGTGAATGGGGCAACCATGAGTGGGATAGTGGAGTAGTTACAAAAGAATCAACTGTTGATGAAGAAGGTGTCTTAACATATACATGTAAAATATGTGGAGATATAAGAGAAGAGATAATACCAAAACTTGAAAAACCAATTAATAATAGTTGTAAGAATGCCACAATTAGTATTTATTACATACTAGGTATATTTGGACTTGTATTTATTATTAGGAAGAAAAAACTATTATAATATTTAATGTTTCCTTAATAAGAAGGGGAATATTTGTAGCCCCTTCTTATATTTTTATAAATAATGATTATTAATAAAACTTTAGTTATATCTATGTTTATTATAGATATAATAACAAAAATAAAAGCATAACGGAGGAAAGTATATGACTTTATTAGAAAGGGTATTGAATTATTCAAATGATACAAAAAAATTTCGAGATGAAAAGAAATTACAAATTGATAAACTGAAAGATAAATATAATGAAAATATAGATTCTTTGAATGAAAAAATAAATAAATTAAATTGTGAATTGGAAGGGTTATATAAAGAAATTGATGAATACAAATCAGATATAAAATCTAATTTGGAATATTATTATCGTGAAAAAGCATATACTTTAATTTCAGATTATGTATCGACTTTTAAACTTGAAGATGTATTGAACCCTAAAGATGGTAATACTTGTAAAAGTTTAGATGAGTTGGAAAAAGAATTATTAAAATTATTGAATAGAGTAAAAGAAATTAAAGAAGTATTAATTATAAAAATTGAAGAAGAAAAAAATGTTCTAAAGGCAAAACTTGAAAACGATATTCTTAGTATTGAAGCAAAAACTAAAAAATTGTTAAATGATATAAGACTTCCATTGGCTAATGATTATTCTCATATTCATAAGTTCTGTACCATAAATTATAAAAATGATTCTTCTAATAATTTTGTTGATACTCTTCCCAAGAGCATAACAATAGGAAATTATTTAATTGATTCTAATGAAAAATTAAAAGAAATAAGTAATGATAAGGTGTTAAAAATACCGGTTGATATCGACATGAAAAATGGTGGAGATATAGTTATTAAAATCAATTCTAATAATCTTTATGATGATGATTCAAAAATTGAAAATATTATTACTGGAATAGCTTTTAAATACATAGAATCTTTTCCAAGTGGATATTTGCGACTAGGAATTTATAGTTCCTCAATAACAGCTTTTGGAAAACTTAGAGCTTTGTTTGCTGCTTTTGCTAATAGTAATATGGCAATTACTGAAGAAACATGTAAAACTAGGGAACAGTTTGCAAAATTAGTATCAACTATATCTAGCAAGGGTGAATTAATTAACAATAAGCTGTTACAAAATAAATGCAATAATATCTATGATTTATATGAAAGAGGTATTAGGACAGAACAATTTCAATTTGTAATAGTTCATGATGCGTTTAGAGATATGACATTAGATAATATTAATCAATTTTACGGATGCATTAGTGAAATGTCACGTTGTGGAATACGTTTTATTATTATTGATGATTTTAGTGAAGAAATATATAAAAACAGACCTGAAATCATGAAAAAAATAAACAAAATCCTTGATATTTGTCAAGTGTTTGAAATCAATGGAAATGAGTGCATTGATAAAAATCAAAACAAGGTTGAATTTGTTACAGCACAAGATATGGATAATACTTCTGTTTATAATTTTATAAATGAATATTGCTCATATGCACAAAGTAGAAAAGCTCCATATTTATCATATGAAAAGGTTGGCTTTGGAAAAGAAAAACCTAATAGTAGCAATTTCGATTCTATAGTTATTCCAGTTGCACTTTATGAACCAGATGTATGGAAAATTGAATTTGCTTGTGTGGGAAGTTCACCTAATGCCAATTTAATTTTGGGAATTCCTGGAACAGGTAAATCAACTTTAATTGATTCATTAATTATGAATGGAGCAATGAAATATTCACCTGATGAATTAAACTTTAGATTACTTGATTTTAAAGATGGAATTTCTTCATCTGTATATACTATGCCAGATTGTAGAATACCTCATATTAAAGTTGTGTCTCAAAATAACAAACCAGAAGAAGCTGATATTATACTTTCTAATATTCTTGCAGAGGGTGAAAGAAGAAACAAAGAGTTTATGGCACTCGCAAATGAAACTAATCAAGTCGTTAAGGATATTGTTGAATATAATCGACTTGTTGCAAGTGGCAAATATAACAGGAAAAATATGCCAAGGTTGATAATTGTAATTGATGAATGTCAATATTTATTTAATGATGAAAACTTAGCAAATAAATGTCAAGATATTATTAAAAAATGTCGTTCTCAAGGAATTCATTTGGTTTTAGCAACTCAAACACTTTCACATAAAATGTGGGGAACTGTTAAGTTTATAGAAGGAATATATTGCTTTGAAATAGCAAAAGATGATGCTGAACAGTTATTAAAACGAGAATATGCCTCATTAATTAGTAGTGAAGTACCTAAAGGATCTTATATGGCATTTGCTTCAAACAATAAAGGAGAAAAATGTACAAAAATTAGAGTTGCATATGATGGCGGAGATACTAAAAAATATGCAAAAGCTGTCAGAGAAAAATGGAGCAATTATCCTTTAGATATAGTAATTGTTGGTGATAAGAGTGCAAAATCTATTTCAGTTAAAGAGTATGATGACTTATTACTTAAGCAAAGAGATAATGCATTATCTATTGGACAAGATTATAGTACTCATGAAAATATAAATATTTTGTATGAAAAAAGACATCCTATGTTTTTGTTAGGTACTAATCAAAATGTACCGGATTCAATTTTTAAACTTATTACATATGCAGCTATCAAAAAAAATATCGATACATATATAGTTGATGCATCAGATAAACAAGAGCTAGCTAAATTTGCAAAAAATAATTTGAAAGAAAACATTCATGTGACTGATGAAAATGGTTATTTAGACAGTTTAAAGAATGTATATAAAATTTATAAACAAAGGTTAGACAACATAAGAGGAGATAACAAACCAGTCTTTTTTATAATCAATGGATTGCAATCTATTTCTAATTTCTTAAATAATGTGAAAAGTGAAAAACCAAATAGACAAAGTCATAATTATTCGTCTGATTTGTCATTAGAAGAGATAATTAAAGAAAAAATGAAGAGCAACCCTATTGACGAAAGTGTTAATGGTAAAGAAACTTTAATTCCTATTTTATTTAATAATGCATATAAAACAAATATATTTATTTGTATCTCACTAAATACATTATCATTAACTGATGATCGTGGAGAACAAGTAATCTCATACTCACAACGCAATATAATTAAAGGATCTGATTATAAAATATTGTATCAAAATTATAACAGCGATATGAAAACTATTATGGAAGATAGTTTTAGGGAAAAAATGATGTTGGGATTAAATGAAAATATGGCATTTTTATCACTTGAACAGCGTGAAATTTATAAATTTAGATATTTTCAACTTAAAGAAGTGGAGGAATAAAGATGAGGATTAATATGAATATTGATAGATATGATATTGATGCTTTGGACCAGATATATTCTACCGTTAGTAATCTAAAAGATAAAAGCGAAATATTAGAAATGATTGGTATAACTATGAAAGATAGATTGAGAACCTCATCTTCTGAATTTACCACAGTCAATTTTTATCGTGTGAGTCAAGCAGTGGAAGATTATTTGAAAAAAATGAGGCTAATGCGTGATGAATTAGAAGAGTTGAGTAAATCTTGTAAAGATTTCGCAGAAAAAATTGCTGCAATTTGGTCTTAAAAATTGGAGGTATTTATGAATAGTAATAGTGGAAAAGCGAGTAGAGAAGTCGTTCAAGGTCTCATAAATGATATGGATACATTCAGTAAATATGTTACTGAAGAATTAAAAAGAATGCTAATTTTAGCAGATGAATTAGGAGAAACATGGAAAGACCCTCAATATAATCAATTTAATCAATTTATAACTGAACTTGTAATATCTTTAAGCAAAGATTTAAAAATTTTTGATGAAGCTACAAATGCACTTCAAAAGAAATTGGATATGTATTGATAATGGTGAGTTTTATGGATGTGTGCATTGATACAGAATATATCGAAGAGGGAATAGAAAATATATCCGACATTATTGAAAACTTAGATTTAATAATACAAATAATGATTGAAAAATTAAATATTGCTGGAAAAGATTTCACAAGTATAAATTATGAAAGAGCATCTATTAAAATTAAATTAGCGATTAGATCGTTAAGACACATGAATTGTAAATTAGACGATGTGAAAGTTTATCTTAAAGACTTAATATATTTAATTAATCGATATAATAATTTGAAGTTTAGGTGATATTATGGAATTTAAATTAAGTAATTTTGATGCTATATTAAATGATATTCCATTATGCATAATAATGATGAAAAAAAGTTACGATTCACCTTGGAATGATAATGTTCACAATTCTTTTTACGAGTTTATTTATTTAGTAGAAGAAAAAACAAAAGATGTGATAGTTCTGATAGCTAAATTAAAAAACACATTAGAATCTTTAAAAGATGTTGATAGTAAGATTTTAAACGACAGATGTGAAGAAATTTTTTCTCGCTTAGAATCGGAGTTATGATATTATGGCAAAAGCAAATGTTAATATAGAAGATGTAGTTGTTTTTCGTAAATCCGTTGAAATGGAAACAGACAATTTAAATAGAATAAATAAACATTTATCAAGTGAAATAGGTGAAATTATTTATTCATTAGAAACAGAAATAAAAAAATTTGATACGGTTATAGAAAACTGTTCTAAAGGGATTACTATAGCTTCGGATAAAATATATGAAGAAAAAGTAATGCTTGAGGCATATTGTGCTCGTCTTGCAACAACTCCCAAAACAATAACTGTAATTGTTAGAGATAATTCCGGGGGCTATCATGAAATTGAAAGACCTAATCCTGAGTATGCAGCATTGGTAGAAATGATTAGTGAAATTGAGAGAAAAATATCACGAATTGAAAATATAATAGAAGAATTTCAAAAATTGAAATGTGAAGCATATGATAAAAGACAAATAATTATAGATGTGAAAATCAAAATTGAAGAAATAGAAGAGGAACTTAAAGGATATTTTTTGCGAATAAATATGTATTCAGAAGAAGCGATTAAAAGATTAACAGAAATTGAAGAAGTTTTGCACGAATATATATCGACTCAAATAAGACGTAATTTTTAAATCAATAAAATTTTCAAAATTGTAAAAAATTGTTACTGTGAATCGTTTTGATGAAATTCTCTGGTAGAGTTGAGGAGGAAAAATGAAAAGATTAAAAAAATGGTTTAATAAAGTGATTAGCCAAAATTATAAAGTAATGGGGCATATAGGTGTATAGTATCATGAATTATGAAAATAAATTTTTAACAGTAGTGGAAGAGGAAAAAAGATTATTTATAAATATATTTAAAGAATATGAAAATAAGTCTACAACAAATGCCTCTTCACTAAATAAATGGTCAAAGCAAAGAAACTCAGTAGAAAAAATAGTATTTCAAGAAATAGAAGGACTTAATAACAGCGTTTTTAAAGAAAGAATTAAACAATCTATTGCAAATCAAAAAAACAATGACAAAAATTATAAAACTTGTGATTATGATAAATTCTGTTATTTTATAGATAAATTAAACAATGAAAATTGTTCAAAAAAAGCATTTAAATATAATGAAAATTATTGTCAAAGCATAATTGATAGTATTGCATCTGAATATTTGAAAATAGTTAAATATATTGAAAATGAAAGTAATAGGTTTGAAAATGATAATAATAAGGAATTTGCAGTGTTAAAAAATAAAGTAATTAAAACTTGGAATACAATGTTTGAAACTAAATTGCAAAAAATTATTGATGATGAATATAACTTGATAATAAAGGAAGTAGAAAGTAAAGTTAATTCTAACTTTGATTCTAATAAAAGTGTGGAGGGTTAATATATGTCTAATTGGAAAAAAATTGGTAATACATTTGTGACTACTTATACAGGAAACAGAAAAAAAGTTGCTAAGTTTTTAAAAGCAGATGGACAGATAGAGTATTCAGTTCATCAAGATTATACAAATTTATTTGCTAAAGATTGTCCTTATCCTATTAAAACTGATTCGCGTAAAGTGGCATCAGCAATTGTTATTTTATTATTCATAGTAGCAATGTTTTTATCGTCTGCACTAAAAGACACTATAGCATTAGGTTTAAATATAGCTTTTATATTATTTAGTTTTATAGTTTTTAAATCAGTTAAAGATATCAGATATCCTAATGAACAATATTCATTGGTGTATATTATAGTCATTAGCCTTATTACTGTACTATTATTGTATTTAGCTTATAATCAAAAAGATACAATTATTTCCAATTTGGTTTATATAAAACAAACGTTAAGTGAGGAAACAATGACGATAGAAGCTTATGAACAATTGTTAGGTATTTCTAATAAATTTGTTGCTATTGCTTGTTTAATATCAGTTGGAATGTTATTTTTTGGAACTGTAACTGGAGAAAGAAGATTTGGAAGCGTAATGACACCATTAATTATAATAGGAGGCCTTGTGTTATTTATATTTGTTGCTAATTTTGCAGTATCAAAATATGCAGATAATGGTAACTCATATTTAGTATATTTGCTATTTATTATTGCAATTATAGCAATGATAATATTTGATAAATTTTTTATTTCACGAGCTAAAGATATTGGTGGCGATGTACCAGAAGAAAGAGGGCGTGTTCATAATGAAAGTGAATAAAGTTATTTGTCGTACTATTTTTATATTATTGGTTGTTTTTTTGTTAAGTGGATGTACTGACAAAGACATTTATAAATTCGTATTAGATACACCTACTATAGAAGCAAATGGTATTACAATATCTTGGGAAAAAGTTGAGAATGCTGATAAATATAAAATTTATAATGCGAAAAATGATGTCCTTATTGGTGAAACAACTGATTTATCATATACATGTGAAGATATAACTGATTTTACTGAAGTATATATTAGGGCATTTTATGAGAAGAAAGATTTTAGATTCAGAGGTTCAGGCAAATCTAATGTTGTTAGCCTTGCTGCTCCAATTTTAGGCAGGCCAATTTTAAGTACTAATAAAAACTCTATCACATGGCAAAAAGTAGTAGGAGCTTCATATTATAAAATTTTTAATAGTGCTAATGATGAACTAATAGGTGAAACTAGTGATTTGTCATATAAATTTGAAAACAATGATAATCAAAATTTAAGAGTTTATATTATTGCATATTATAAAAGTGTTGAATTAATGGATAAAAAATCTAGTAAGTCTAATGTTGTAAAAGTAAATCCTGATATACTAATTGTTGATGTTAAAGAAATAGATTCAAGTGTTTCAGAATACGTATTAGAAGATTATGTTAAAAAAGTTACTTTTATTGGAAGTTCTAGTTGTTCATTTGGTATAAATATTACTGATAGAAATACAAAATTGGATATAACTTTTGATAACTTGCAAATGCAAACAAATGATGGTTCATGTCTTTTAGCAAAGAATAATAATTCTGAGATAAATTTAACAATTATAGGTAGTTGTAAACTTAGATCTATGAACTCTAATGCTATTAAAGTGCCAAAATTGAATTTGCTTGGAAATTCAGATTCTTCTTTACATGTTGTAGGTGGAAATGGAGCAAATGGAACAAATGGTTTAAATGGAAATGCTGGTTCTGAAGATGGTTATTCAGGAACTAATGGAACAAATGGTAAAAATGGAAATGATGGTTATTCAGCAATTTTGGCTTCACAGTTAACTGTTTCTAACATTAAACTTACTGCTATTGGAGGCAATGGCGGTAAAGGAGGAGATGGCGGAAACGGCGGTAATGGTGGAGTAGGTAAAACAAAAGTAAATATCTTTACTGGCGGAAAAGACGGGGATAAAAACTACGGCGGTAAAGGAGGAGATGGTGGCAATGGTGGCAATGGTGGTAAGGGAGCCTATGGCATAAATACATCATGCAACATAAAAGAAATTGGTTCTGCTTCAGTAAACATTTTTAGTGGTAATTATGGAGCAGGTGGAAATGGGGGGAATGGTGGAAAAGGAGGTAAGGGAGGTAACTATTATAATTCTTTAGGTAGTGTGTGGAGATGTTCTGGTGGTAATGGCGGCAATGGTGGCAATGGTGGAGACGGAATCATTGGCGGAAATGCTGGAACAGGTGGAAAATATGGCAATCCAGGTGATGGTGAACCCGTAAATGGAATAGGCGTTGGAATAAATTATGGTGCAGTATTCTCAGACAACATTCAACCATCTAGAGGTTCAAATGGAACTAAGGGGAAATCCCTTAAATAAATTATGATTATTAAGAGAGTGTAACTCACTCTCTTTTACTTATATTTAGCTAGCAAAAACATTGACTGAAAAATAAGAGTTAGGTATAATTGTAGTATCTGTAGAGGTAGAATAAATGGATGAAAAATTTAATACTATATTAAGCATTGCACTTATCCCGCAAATTGTTGAAAAGGAAAAAATTGATGATATCGCTGCTATAAGTGAATTTTATAGTTCTAAGACTTATGAAATGCTTGCTAAAGAAGAAACAAAAGTATGGCATTATAGCCCACTAACTATCTGTTCAATGTGGCAATATGAAAAAGAAACGGGAGAGCTTGTGTTTCCGGAGGAATGAGTTATGAGTAAATATTTACCATTTATAATTTTTTGTATAGAAGAATATAAAAATCAAAAAGGAATGACAGGTAAAGATGTTATAACCTTGTTTAATAAATATTCAGTATGTGAATATATTAAAGACTTTTATGAAGCATTACACACTACAGGAACAAAGTATATGGTTAATGACATAGACCTTTATATTGAGTCATGTCATAGTGTATAAAACAAAGAGAATTTGAGCAAAAGTCAAATTCTTTTTATTATAAAAACAATGTTTGTCTTTTCGTGCAAAATGATTTGAAAAAAGTTTGTCTTTTCGTGCAATATGACATAAAAAAATGTTTGTCTTTTTGTGCATACTGTGGTATAATTTATTTGTATTTGAGTAATATATAATTGAGGTGGTTATATTGAAAAGAAAAATATATGATAAATTAATTGAATGGAAAAAGACATCTAATGGTTCTACTGCGATTTTAATTAATGGAGCAAGACGTGTTGGGAAAAGTTATATTGCAAAACAGTTTGCGGAAAATGAATATAAAAGTTATATTATAATTGATTTTGGTATAGCGCCTAAAAGCATATTGGATTTGTTTTTGTATGATACATCTGATCTTGATTTGTTTTTTGCAAAACTTTCAGCTTTTTATTCAACTATTTTATATAAAAGAGAATCTTTGATTGTTTTTGATGAGGTTCAACAATATCCTAGGGCCAGACAATTAATAAAGTATTTAGTTGAAGATGGTCGTTATGATTATCTTGAAACTGGTTCATTGATTCGATTAAAGAAAAATGTAAAAGATATAATTATACCTTCTGAAGAAGAACATATCGAAATGTTCCCTCTTGATTTTGAAGAATTTTTATGGGCGCTTGGCGATGAGGCAACAGTACCACTAATTAGAACTTGTTTTGAGAAAAGAGTTCCTCTTGGTCAAACATTACATCGAAAAATTATGAATGATTTTCGTCAATATGTGCTTGTTGGAGGAATGCCACAATCTGTTATGGCATATTTAGATGGGAAGAATTTTGAAGCTTCAGATATAGTAAAAAGAAGAATATTAAATCTTTATCGTGATGATGTTGCAAAATTTGCTAGTGAATATGAAGATAAAGTATTTTTAATATTTGATGGAATAGTTGGCGAACTATCAAAAAAGGAAAAGAAATATAAAATATCTAATATAGATAAAACTGGTCGTTTTAGAACATATGAAAATTCATTCGCTTGGTTAAATGAGGCTATGATTGTTAATAATTGTTTTAACGTAACTGATCCTAATGTTGGCTTAGCATTAACAGCTGATAATACAACTCAAAAATGTTATATGGCTGATACAGGGTTACTAGTAACACAAGCTTTTATGGATAACCCGTTTATCGAAAATAAATTATATCAAGCTATTCTGTTTGATAAACTGAATATTAACGAAGGGATGATAATGGAAAATGTTGTAGCTCAAATGTTGCGTAGTAATGGACATAAGTTATATTTTTATTCAAAGTGTGATAAAATAAATAGAGATAACAATATGGAAATTGATTTCTTAATTGCAGAAAATAAAAAGATTTCTTTGATAGAAGTCAAATCTAACAATTATAATTCTCATTCTTCACTTGATAAATTTAGAAAGAAGTTTTCGCAAAAAATAGGTAATTCTTATATTTTATATTCAAAAGATGTTATGGTTAAAGACGGTATAATACATTTACCATTATATATGGCCATGTTTTTATAATGGCAGTTTATTAAATTAAAATTTATTATAATGCACTCATTAATTGAGTGCATTTTTAATATGACACTTTAGTATGAATTGACATTTTTTGATAAAGGTGGTAAAATCATTTTACTATGTAATGTTTTTTTTACACAGCAATATTATGTAATGATAAATATGGTGTGATTAGGAGAAATTATGAAAAAGAAAGTTTTATTTTTATTAATGGCTAATGTAGTTATAATTGTTATGATTGCATTTGGATTAAACATCTTTTTTAATAAAGATAGCAATGGATTTGAAATTAATGATGCTGAAGGTTCTTTATGGTTAGAAAGTGTAGGTAATGATTTAGTAGGAAAAAGTTCATCATTAACTAATAGTGATGGAATAGATTTAGTAATTCCTGAAGGGACTACAGAGATAGCGAGAAATGCATATAAAGATAGAACTGATATAAAAAGTGTGACTATTCCAAATAGTGTCACAAGTATAGGTTGGTATGCATTTCAGGGTTGTACAAATTTAACAAGTATAATAATTCCTAGTAGTGTCACTAGCATAGGTTCAGGTGCATTTATAGAATGTACAAGTTTGGTAGATGTTACAATTTCTGATGGTGTAGAAGAAATATCGACCCAAGTATTTATGGGATGTACTAGTTTGGAAAGTATAAAAATCCCTAGTAGTGTCACTAGCATAGGAGTTGATGCATTAAAGGAGTGCACAAGTTTGAAAAGTATAGAAGTAGCAGAAGATAATTCAAACTATAAGTCAATAGATGGTAATTTATACAATAAAAAAGTAACACAATTAAAACAATATGCTATAGGTAAAAGTGATACAACATTTTCAATTCCAAGTGGTGTAACAAGCATAAGTCTTTTTGCTTTTTTGGGTTGTACAAATTTAACAAATATAACAATCCCAAATACTGTAACAAACATAAATAATTGTGCATTTGAAGGTTGCACAAATTTAACAAATATTATAATTCCAGATAGTGTAACATTAATAGAAGCTGGTGCATTTGCAAATTGTACGAGTTTAACAAAGATTGTAATTCCAAAAAGTGTTATAGAACTTGGTTCAGGTGCTTTTAGAGATTGTACTAATATAAAAAAAATACTTATTAGAAATGGCGAAATGTATATGAATTCTAATAGTTTTGCCCAAATTACTGGTGCGAAAATTTTTGTTGAAGCAAATGAAGATGCTGTTAATTGGGATATTTCGTGTTCTGGCTGGGACAATGGTAATGAAGTATATTATATTGGTGAATGGATAGAAACTAGTTTTTATGATCAAAATGGTAAATTAGTATTTACTGATTGTTTCACAACAACTGATACTATTCCTACTCAAACAGCATCAGATTATACTGAAGGATGTTATACATATACATTCATAGGTTGGGATATAGATGATGATGGTATAGTAGATACATTACCTGAAACATCTACTGATAACATTACTGCAAAAGCAGTATACAGTAAATCATTAACAAATGTAACTCATCATGATAAAGTTAATCCAACATGTACAACTAAAGGTAATATTGAATACTGGACATGTGAGACTTGTGGAAAGAACTATTTAGATAAAGATGGTACTACAGAAGTAACTAATACTACTATTGATGAATTAAAACATAACTATGTGTTTGATAGAATTGAATGGACTAATTTTACTGCTAAAGCTATTTATGTATGTAGTAATGATAGTACTCATACAGAAAGTCATGACTGTGAAGTAACTAGTGAAGTTATTAATAAAGCAACATGCGTTGCAACTGGCTTAAGAAGATACACTGCAACTTACAGCGGTCATACAGATACTAAAGATGAGACATTAGCAATAGATCCAAACAATCATTCATATTTAGAACCAACATATGAATGGTCAATGGATAATTTAACATGTACAGCAAAAAGAGTATGTTCACATGATGAATCACATATTGAAGAAGAAGTATCTAATAGTGTAAAAGAAATAACACAAAATAGAACATGTACATTAGATGAATTAAGTAAATATACAGTAACATTTACAAATACTGCATTTGTAACTCAAGTAAAAGAAGATGTAGTAACAAATACTAAATTAGGACATAACTATGAATTTAGTAAAATTGAATGGACTAACTTTACTGCAAAAGCTATTTACGTATGTAGTAATGATAGTACTCATACAGAGAGTCATGACTGTGAAGTAACTAGTGAAGTTATTAATAAAGCAACATGTGTTGCAACTGGCATAATGAGATACACTGCAACTTACAGTGGTCACACTGATACTAAAGATGAGACATTAGCAATAGATCCAAATAATCATTCATATTTAGAACCAACATATGAATGGTCAAAAGATAATTTAACATGTACAGCAAAAAGAGTATGTTCACATGATGAATCACATATTGAAGAAGAAGTATCTAATAGCGTAAAAGAAATAACACAAAATAGAACATGTACATTAGATGAATTAAGTAAATATACAGTAGCATTTACAAATACTGCATTTACTCTTCAAGTAAAAGAAGATGTAGTAACAAATACTAAATTAGGACATAACTATGAATTTAGTAAAATTGAATGGACTAACTTTACTGCAAAAGCTATTTATGTATGTAGTAATGATAGTACTCATACAGAAAGTCATGACTGTGAAGTAACTAGTGAAGTTATTAATAAAGCTACATGCGTTGCAACTGGCATAATGAGATACACTGCAACTTACAGCGGTCATACAGATACTATAGATGAAGTGTTAGCAATAGATCCAAATAATCATAACTTAACTCATCATGATAAAGTTAATCCAACATGTACTAATAAAGGTAGCATAGAATACTACAGTTGTAGTTTATGTAATAAGAATTATTCAGATAAAGAAACTACTACTGAAGTAAGTAGTATCATTATTAATGAATTGAATCATAACTATGTATTTAATAGAATTGAATGGAATGGTATTACTGCTAAAGCTATCTATGTATGTATTAATGATAGTAATCATATTAAGTCATTTGATTGCGAAGTAACTACTGAAGTGATAAAAGAAGCCACATGCGTTGCAACTGGTATTATGAGATACACTGCAACTTATAGTGGTAATAAAGATACTAAAGATGAAGTATTAGCAATTGATTCTAGTAAACATAACTTAACTCATCATGATGGATTAAACGCAACTTGTACAACTAAAGGTAGCATAGAATACTATAGTTGTAGTTTATGTAATAAGAATTATTCAGATGAAAATGGTACTAAAGAAGTAAGTAGTATTACTATTAATGAATTAAATCATAACTATGTATTTAATAGAATTGAATGGAATGGTTTTACTGCTAAAGCTATCTATGTATGTAGTAATGATAGTAATCACACAGTTAGCTATGACTGTGAAATAACTAGTGAAGTTATTAGTAGAGCAACATGTGTTGCAACTGGCATAATGAGATACACTGCAACCTATAGTGGTCATACAGATACTATAGATGAAGTATTAGCAATTGATCCTAATAATCATAACCTAACTCATCATGATAGGTTAGACGCAACTTGTACTAATAAAGGTAGTATTGAGTACTATAGCTGTAGTTTATGTAATAAAAACTATTCAGATGAAAATGGTACTAAAGAAGTAACTGATATTACTATAGATGCATTAGGTCATAACTATTCAACTGTATGGAGTAGTGATAAAGATCATCACTTCCATGAATGTAGTAGATGTCATGAAAGAAGTGAAGAAGAAAGTCACATATGGGATAGTGGAGTAGTTACAAAAGAAGCAACTACCAAAGAAGAAGGTAAAAAGACTTATACATGTAAGACATGTAATGAAACTAAAGAAGAAATAATACCAGTTAAAAGTGGTGGATGTAAGATTAAAGTTATAAGTTTTTCTTCTGTAATTGTATGTTTAATTGCTTTAGTTGCAGTTTTAGTCAAGAAAAAAGGCTGGCTAAAAAAATTTATTAAATAGGTTGACTAAATTTAAAAGATAAGAGAGCATTTATTATAATGCTCTCTTGTTTTTTGAAATATTAAAAATTGTAAGTAATTGTATCTCTATCGTAAAAGATGTATCCATCATCTTTTAAAAGGATTAGTTCTCTTGAAAGAGAAGGTCTAGGAATGTTTAAGATTTTGGCTAATTCCTCTTTGCTATTTATTTTAATAGTCTTGTTTTTTGTTCTTTTTATTTCATTTTTTATGTAGAAAAGTATTTTTTCTCTGATAGTTTTTTGAGATAATATTTTTACTTTATCTTGAAGTTTCATAACACTTTTACTTATTAGATTCATATATGAGTTATAAAAGCTTTGGTTTTTTGAAATGATAGTATATAAATCATTTTTGTTTATAAAAGCAATGGTTGAATCTTTTAATGAAATGACATTACCTAAGTAATATGGATTACTAGAAAAGATTAAAAAAGTACCAAAGATATCATTTTCATTTAATGTTTTAATATCATATGTTTTTTCTAATAAAGTATAAGTAGATATCGATATTTGTCCTTTAATGATTATAGCAATACTTGTGCATTCTTCTTCTTCATTAAAGATTACTTGATTTTTTTTATATGTTTTTATTTTTAATAATTCTTTTTCTTTTTCATTTAAAGTGCTAATAATGTTTTCTTTCATTTTTTCTCCTTTTTGTAACAAATGTTACGATAATTAGATTATAACAAATATATAATAATATTGTCAAGTATGGAAAAAATAGAAGAGAGGTAATAAAAATGAAAAATGTTTTAAAAAAGGTATTTGGTGTTTTTTTAGTTTTACTAGTATTTATTTTAGCTAGTTGTAAAAAAGATGAGAATTTACAAAAGATAAAAATCATCGTTCCAAATGGAACTCCACTTGTGGCAGTGGGTGATTTGTTAAGTAATGAAAATTATGAATTTGAAGTAGTTAGTGGTGCTGATTTATTAACAGCGGCTTTAGTTAAAAAAGATTATGATGTTGTTATTGCTCCAATTACTGCTAGTAGTAAATTATATTTATTAAAAGGAATTGAATATAAGTTTGCAGCAGTTATTACTACTGGTAACAATTATTTAGTTACTAAAGGTAGTAGTGATAAAATTAGTGATGTTAATGGTAAGAAGATTATGGCATATGGAATGAATAATACGCCTGATATAGTTATGAAGGCTGCTTTTGAATTAAACAATATTACTGCAGATATTGAATATCAATCATCAGTTAATGATGTAGTTCCTTTCTTTGTTAATAGTGATAGTAAATATGATTATATTTTAACAGCTGAACCAACTTTAACTATGTTAAAATTGAAATATAACTTAGATTTAAATGTTATAGATTTACAAAAGGAATTAGAAAGTGAAATAGAAATGATTCCTCAAGCTGGAATATTTGTTTTAAACAATGGTAAGGATAAAGAAATCAAAAACTTCTTAAAAGATGTAAAAGCAAATATTGAATTCTTAAATACTAATAGTGATAAATATTATGAAAAAGTTAGTAATAATCATGAATATTTCACAAAATTAGGAGAAGAAGTTTTAGAAGCTAGTCTTAAAACTAGTAACATTAAGTATTATGGGGCTAAAGAAAATATTGAAACTATTAATAAATATTATGATTTACTAAATAAATATAATAAAGCATTATTAAACGGAAAAACTCCAGATGAAAACTTCTACTATTAAGAATTTTACTTTATATATTAGTGGTGTAATATTCATAATAGTTTTATGGGAAGTTTTAGCTTTAGTTATAAAAAATGATTTGGTAATACCAAATATTAGTAGTGTATTTAAAAGTTTAATTAATATACTTAAAAAAGGCAATACGTATTTAATTATTTTAAATACTATTTATAGGTTGATTTTATCACTTATTATAGGATTTTTTGTATCTTTAATTTTAGCACTATTATCATATGTTTTTAAATGGTTTAGTGATTTTATTTCTCCGCTAATAGCTTTAATGAGAATGATCCCCGTTACCACAATCATTATCATATTATTAATAATGATTGGTAATAAAAATAGCCCTTATGTTATTTGTTCATTGGTTGTTATACCAATAATGTATGAAACTAGTTTAAATGGATTAAATTCTATTGATAAAGGAATATTAGAAGAAGTAAAAATGATTTCTAAAACAAATATGTTAGTAGTAAAAGACATATATGTTCCTTTAGTTTATCCACACTTATTAAGTGGAGTTATAACTTCTTTTGGTTTAGGACTTAAAGTAATGGTTATGGCAGAATTTATATGTCAAACACCTAATACAATAGGATATGAACTTAACCAAGAAAAGATATTTTTAGAAATTAATAATGTTTTTGCATGGACAATAGTATTAATAGTATTTATGTTGTTAGTAGAACTACTTTTAAATATAATAAAAAAAAGATATGTATCAATTTTTAATAACTAATTTGACAATACAATAATATGATGTATAATGTAAATGGGAGTTGATATTATGTATTGTACACAATGTGGAAAAGAATTAGCAGAGACAGCTATAGTGTGTCCTAATTGCGGTTCACCAACTAAAAATTTTGAAAAAACTAATGAAACTAAAGTAGTAAAAGATAACTACGATAAGTATGGATTAAAACCTGTTGCGAAGATATTTATGATTATTGCAACAGTTGCTATGGGAATAGCTATTATTCCTTTAGCTTGGTGTATACCAATGACAATAGTATACTGTGAAAAGATAAAAAACAAAGAACCAATTAGCTTAGCTTTTAAAATTTGTACTTTGATATTTGTTAGTAGAATCGCAGGAATACTAATGCTTTGTGCTGATGAATTAGAGTAATAGATAGCCAGATGGCTATCTTTTTTTAGTTAATAATTAAAAGTAAAATTGGTTAAGTTTAAATTTTGTTTTAAATATGTTGATCCCTAAAAAAACGTCATCTTGACAAGGTGTCACTTTTTTGGTATAATACTAGAAAAATTATTAAGGAGGAATCTATGGCTTCAAAAACTTTTATTAATCTTCCTGAAGAGAAAAAAAATAGAATAATAGATGCCGCAAAAAAAGAGTTTTCTCGTGTGCCAATTGAGAAAGCTTTGATTTCAAATATTATTCGTGATGCTGGAATTCCACGGGGTAGTTTTTATCAATATTTTGAAAATATAGATGATTTATTTGTTTATATAATAGATGATATTTATAAGAAGTTACATCATGATATTGAGCAAGATGTGAAAATTGAAGGTAAAACATATTTTGAAGCTTTAAAGAAGAAGTTTTATGATGTGTTAACATTTTTTGAAAATGGTGAGAAGCGTCAATTTAATATTAATATTTATATGTCATTTATTAATCTTGAAATGAAACAATCAATCTTTCTTAATGAAATGAGAGTTTTGAAAGTTCAAGATGATTTAGCATCTATTCCTAAAGAGATATTAGATATGCCATTTTCTAATGAATTTTTAGGGCTTATTGGAATGGCTAATCTTTCTTGTTTAAATGATTTTGTGTTTAAAGATTTGAGCAAAGAAGTTGTTTATGAAAACTATTGTGGATATTTAGATTATATCAGAAAGACAATTTTAAAGAATTTAAATAAATAGAAATATATCATTTTCTTGTTTTTTTGTGGGAAAAGTGATAAAATAATAAGTACGAATGTATCTCTTAATAAGGAGTATAAGATGGATATATCAAAAACTAGTTTTAAGGAATATGCAAAGTGTGAAAGAATATATCCGTTAACAGAGATATATCGTAAAAAGTTAAATCAAAAAGTAAATTTATTTGACGATAATAGAAATGATGATATATTAGAAATATTATCAAGGTTTTTTGATAGTGAAACTGGAGAAGATTTGATTGCTGTAAGTGATAGCGAAATAGAAGCGATGTTACCATTTTATAAAGATGTTGAACGCGTAGCGTTAGAAAATGCTAAAGAGATTTTTAAAAAAGATTTTGAGTATTTTGAAAACACTAGTGATCAAAAAAAGTTTAGTTTTACAGATGAAAATGGGTATAATTTTTATTGTTATCTAGACGGTTATTATGAGGATGAAAATGAAATAATTGTAATTGAAGTTAAGTCTATCTCTTCAACAAAAATCAATAATTTCGGACCAACAATTGGCAAAGTACATCCAATATTTAAAAAAGAGAATAATATTTATAAGCTTATTAATATTAATGATTGGAAATATGATAGCAAAAAATATCAAAAATATTATGAGAAATTGTTTGATAGAAATGATGGATTAGGAAAATATGTTTTTGATTTAGCTATTGAAAGATATATAGTTGAAAGAAGTTTGAAAAAGGAAAATAATAATAAAAAAGTTAGTTATTATTTGGCCGTTTTAAATAGCAACTTCTATATGGGGAAAGATTGTAAATATTATTGCCCTAATCAAGAAGAAGAGTCAGTAATTAATTACATTGATTTAACTGAAGTGACCGAGAAATATTTAGAAAAAATTGATTATATAAAAGACAAAATAGTAAAGAATATTTCTGAAAACAAATTATTAAGTCCCGTAATAAAACCAGAATGTGAGATTAGTGGTAAGAAACATTGTGAGTTTTTTGGAGTGTGTTTTAAAGAACTATTAGAAAAGAATTCAATTTTGGATTATATGGAAGGTAAGTTCTTTTATGGGGAAAATAATTGTGTGTATCGAATAAAGGATATGATTGAAAAAGGATATAAAACTATAGAGAGTGTTCCTAGAAGTTGGATTAAAAATCCTAATCAATTAATCCAAAGAGATTGTTATGAAAGTGGAAAAGAATATATAAACAAAGAAAAAATTGTTGCTGGACTAAAGGAAATTAAATATCCAATATATCACTTGGATTTTGAAGCTTTTAATTGTCCTTTACCAAGGTTTTTTATGGAAAAACCTTTCTTCCAATCTGTTTTTCAATTCTCTATTCACATTGAAGCAAGTGATGGAGTTTGTGATATAAAGAGAGATAATGTGAGTTTTGTTGCTAATACTTTTAGTGACCAAAGGGAAGAATTAGTAAAAAAATTAGTTGAGACAATTGATCTTAGTCATGGTGGAACAGTTTTAGTTTATAATAAAGCTTTTGAATATAATCGTATATGTGAATTCATAAAGATATTTCCAAAGTACAAAGAGAAATTAGAGCTAATGTTGACTCATATGATTGATTTAGAAGATATTATTCATAAAGGTAGTAAGTTTTATGAAAAAATAGGCTTTAATGAAGATGAACTTGATAAGATTAATTTTTATGACAATTATCAACGTGGAAAATATTCAATTAAGAAATTGTTGCCAGTATTTTCCGATTTATCATATTCATCATTAAATATCAAAAATGGCGTGGCGGCTCTTTGTAACTATGCTAAATTTAGATATCTAGATAAAGAAAAAATAGAAGAAATCAGAAGAGATTTGATTGAATATTGTGGGCAAGATACTTGGTCTATGGTAGTCATTCTAAGAGGTCTCAAAGAAAAGATAAAGAATATATAGGAGTGAAAAAAATGAAAAAGATTGTACTATTACTTTTAGTTATTTTAACAATAGGAATAGGATTTGGTTGTAAAAACGATCCTACGAAGAATAATGACCCTATTTTCCCAAATGAAAAGACAGATCAAGTATACTTAACTGTTAAATACAAAGACGTAACATATAATATTTCAAAAGAAGATATGTTTGTTAGTTTAAGAAGTTACGTTGGTTTAGCTATGCTTGTTGAGTGGGCAGATGAGAACATTTTAACTAACATTAGTAAAAAGAGTTTATTAGAGGCTCTAACTAATTCTGAAGGTTTTGATGATGTCTCAGATGTAGCTTATATTGATTTAGTTAAAGATAGTGAAGTACTTGAAAAACTAGAAAGCGATAAATATCCTAATGGTAAAGATAATTATACTGAAGATGAACTAAAGAGTTTAGAACAAAGATTTGCTAATAAATTTTATAACTATGGTTATAGAGATGAAGAAAGCATTAAAAAATATTATAAACTTGAAGTTGCTAAAGAAAAACTAGTTAGAGATTATCAAGAAATATATTACGATGGTGGAAATGATTTCGGTAAAGGTGATTATCAAACTTATTGGAAGAGCAATTATTTCAATGAATATGATATGATTTTAATTCCTTTTGAAAGTGAAAGTGCATGCAATAACACATTCAAAGAATTAAACATTAAAATAGATGATAGTGATAAAAATAATGTTAAATTAGTTAAATATGATACAAATGAAGTTCTAACACCAAATGAAATAGTTGAAGCATATATTAAGTTATATAACAATAGTAATCTATTTAAAGAAGATGTTAGTAAACCATATCAATTAACTGAAGGTAAAGAATATAGTATCGTTGATGGAAAATATCAATTCAAGCAAGATGAAGAAGGCTTATTACACTATTCAAGTAAATTAGTTAAGAGTTTACACAGTGATTTACGTGATGTTTTAGAAGGCTTAACTCCTTATTCAGCTACATCAACTAGTGAAAACCCTAATTGGTATATAGCAAAAACTAATGAAATTGGTGGCGCATATTACTCTGTTTTATTCTTAGCAAAGAAAGACAAAGTTCCATATGAAGATGCTAAACCAGAAATCAAGAAGATATTACTTGAAAATCAATTGAATAGTGAGTATATTCAAAATGTTATGTCAATATTACGTACTAAATTAGATTTAGTTGTTTATGATCAAATATTACAAACTGCATACACTAACAAATATTTAGTTGGTTCAATTCCAGAGGTTACTATAGATAATGGAGATATTTTAGCTTCTTTCATGAGTAAAACATTAACTAAAGATGAATACTTCAATATTATGGATACTAGATTTGGTCCATATGTTGCTGGAGAATTAATTAATTATTATAATGTTTTATATGACAAAGAAATTAATAAAGTTTATGACCTTACTAAAGTTGGTCCTGAAGGCGATAGAATTCTTGATAAGAGCGCTTGGAATAGTGTCTTAGAAGAAGTTGCTAGAGAAAAAGAATATTTTGAATCTGGAAAATATGGTATGTATGGTTATACAACTGGCTTTGGTTGGGAAAACTTCTTGCAAGCAGTTTATGATATTCGTACTGAAAAGGAATTATGTTTCCATTATTTAAGAGAAAGAATTTTAGGCGATTATTTAGTAAAAACTTATTCACTTGAATATTATAATGAAAATTCATTATACTGGAATAAGTATCAATCATATATGCAAAAATTAGCTGATGAATATTTCAATGCAACAGGATTTGAATTTGCATTGACTTATTTAGACAAATATGGAAATTTTGCTAATCCTAGCACATGGACTAAAGAACAAACAGCTTTAGTTGAAGAGTTCTATGGTTTAATCGTAGAGTATTTAGATAATAATAAAGCTGCATATAAAGAGTTTGCTGAATTACTTGAATTAAAATACAGAGAAGCTCAATTCTTAGTAGGTAATAATAAGTCAGGTGAGATTTTCCATGGTATGGATTTATCTAAATACAAGACTGCTGGTATAATTTTAATATATGAAGATTTGGGAACATTTAATAATGAAGATTTGAATGAAGGATTATCAAAGGCTGCTAAAACACTTTGGGATGCTAATCCATCTTCAACAGATCCTGAAGTTTATGGTAAAAATGGGTCTGTTTATGATTATATTAAATCAGATACTGGATATCATGTATATTTCAAAATTAAAAACAATGATATGAATCGTTATGAAGGAAGAAATATTCCATCACTTGCAGAAATTAAAACATTTATTAAAGATGAAGATACAGAAGATTTAACTGATGCTCAAAAGAGTATGGTTAAGAATTACTATGCTGGCGTTTACAAAGAATTAATTAATATTTATAATACTGCAAAGACTTTATATACTTTACAAGGAAATTCTGAAGTTTCATTGAAGACTAATAATTACACTTACGAAGTATATCAAAAGACATTGTCAATAAATATTATGGAAACAAATGCTGAGATTAAGTATATCATTGAATAAAAAATATAGACATTAGGTTTTATAACTTAATGTCTTTTTTATTATAATATGGCTTAAAAAAGAGCTACTTTGAGTAGCTCTTTTATGTTTATTTTGTTAGTGAATAGTTATTTTTTATATATTCATAAGCATTACGAATAGTATATGTTTCACTTTCAGGGATAGAATATTTTTCCCTAGTTACTTTAATAGCATCAATCAAAGTGCAATTTTTGTTTTCTTTCATATAGTTAACTATATAATCAAATACATCTTCATCAACAATCATGAAATTACTTTGATCATCATTGTCGAAAACCCACATACAATAGTTACCTGAAGTACAATCTTTTATAGCAGCTTCAGGGACATTTTTAAAATTAGATGCAGGTTCGTCTGTGACTAAGTTTTGAATATATGAATCATAAAGCATTGTTTGATTAACGTAATTTTCATAATTTACAACTTCACCAGGAACAGATGCTTTATTAGTATAACTTCTATTTAATACAAGGATACAAATAGTAAAGACGGTTAAAACTGGAACTAGTTGAAGGATGCTTTTTAAAAAGAAACTCTTTTTAGGTTGAAGTGGATATTCCATTTCATATGCTAAAGGTTTTATTTTATCTAAGACGTTAGGAATATCAAATTTTTCGTCTCTTAATTGCTGTTTAAACATTTTGATTTTCATAAATCATAACTCCTTTTTAATCTTGTTTAAGGCTTTTTTATAAATGAAAAAAGCAGTACTTAATGGGATATTTAACATATTAGCTATATCTTTAAATTTGAAATTAAGTACAATGTGATATAAGATGATGTCACGCTCTTCACCTTCTAGAATTGCTAAAGCTTTTGCTAAAACAGAATCGCGGTTGTCGTTTGCTGTGAATAAATAATCTTCATCAATTTCATCAACTAATGTCTCACGTTTCTTTCTTTTGTAGTAGTTAATTGCATGGTTTCTTGCAATTGTACATATCCAAGCAGAGAAATTAGTTCCTACTCTATATGATGCCAAATTATTTATTGCTTTAATATACACATCTTGCATCAAATCTTCTACTGTGCTTTTGTCCTTTATAATTGTTGAAATGCTTAAATATACACCTTTTTGCGTTTCGTAATAAATATCATCAAAAAGTTCTTGTTCACCATTTCGATACCTTTCAACAAGTTTTTCTAACTCCTTAGCATTCATAAGTTAGCCTTTCTATTTGCTTTCAATATAATAACAAATTACTATTCAAATTTTTTAATTAATTTTTCACAATATTTAGCTACAAAATAAAAACCTAAGTCAGTTAGATGAACATTGTCAACTGTTTCTTCATAATGGAATTGCTTTAATATTTTGTCGCCATCAACATAAATGACGTTGTCATCAAATTGTTTACATATTGCCTTGTGTATTGCTTTGTGCTTTTTTAAGTTTTTATTAAAATCTTCATTAATGTTTTCATTAGGATGAGGGAAATGACTCAAAACGAAGACTTTAGCATTAGGATTTCCTTCAGTTAAAATTTTAATAAAATTATAAAGTTTTTCTTTAGTTCTTTCACAAGTATTATTAGATTCTGATTCAATTATTATATACTTTGTATTAGTGATTGTAGCTAAGTCAGTAGCTACTTCATAATCTAAGTGAGCATTGCCAGAAAAACCAAAGTTGTAAACTTCGTATTTCTTAAGTAGTCTTTCTAAAATACTTGAATAATTCATGCCTGGTCTAGTAGCACAACCTCCTTGAGAGATTGATGTACCATAACAAACAATTTTATTTTCTCTAATAGGTTCACATTCTAAAACAGTGCTTCCGCAATCAAAACCAATTTCTAAGTCTAGTAAAGCAATGTATAAAGGTAAGTAAAGCCTGAATGAACGCATTTTTTTATCCATATTTTTAATTAATGTGATTTCATACTCTGCTTTATTTATTTTAGTAGTTGTTAAGAATGTATAACTATCTTTATTCAAAAAGTAAAGATCTAAGCCTCCTTGCCCACAAGCACTCATATGTGCCATATAAGCAGCTGATGAGTTTTTAACTCTTAGTTGAATAGAAGTAGAGTCAGTAGCAAAAGAAATATAAGCTCCAGATGGATGTGCTGATAAGTCTTTTAGATACTGCCTTGTATTTAAAGAGTCACGTAAACGATGAAAATTTTTGTTTTCTTTTACCCAATATAGGCCGTGAATTGTGAATGGTTTATCTAATCCTTTTAACCATTCAAAAGTGTCATTATTTTTTTTGGCATCAGCCATGTTTTTATCAATAACCTTGATATCCATATTAATCACCCACTACATTATACAATATAATGGTGGAAAAGTAAAATAATATAAAAAGCAAACCTTTAATTTTTAAGGAAACAAAAAGTTGAAAATTGTCATTTGTTGATGAAAAATAAAAAAAAATAAAAAAAGTATTGCATTATAAAATCTGTTGTTATATAATATAGTTGCAGCTGAAAAG
>MSHB01000017.1 GCA_001940985.1 Mollicutes bacterium Phil14 | reverse complement strand
ATAAATGATATCCATTTTTTCATTGTACTTTCTCCTTACCTTTCTTGAGCCTTGGAAAGCCCTTTCACTATATTATAATTATATCATAATATCAAAAAAAAAGAAACGTTTTCACACATTTTTTATTGCTTTTTATCTTAATAGTAATATAATATCTACGTGAAAGAAGATGGGTATTATTATGAATATGTTTTTTTTAAATGTTTTTGGTAATTTAGATTTTGATATTTACTATGAATTAATGATGTTATGTGTACTAATAGTTTTAGGTATCCTATTAGGAAAACTTGCTGAAAAATTAAGTATACCTGCTGTTACTGGATATATTGTCGCGGGAATACTTGTTGGACCAGTTCTTCATCTTGTTACTGAAGAAGTAACAGGTGGTTTGAAAATTATTTCAAACATTGCCATTGGTTTTATTGCTTATTCAATAGGAATGGAATTGTGGCTTCCAAAATATAAAAACTCTGCAAAAGAAATATTAATCCTAACTTTTGTTCAAGCTATTATGACAACAGTTATCGTATTTTTTGCCCTTTTAGTTTTTAAACAAAGTGTTGCAGTAGCACTTCTTCTATCAGCGATTGCCTGTGCTACAGCTCCTGCACCATTAATGATGATAATTAAACGTTATAAAGCAAAAGGTAGATTAACTGATACGGTTTTACCTGTTGTTGGATTAGATGATGGTGTTGGTATTATCATCTTTGGTGTTAATTTAGCCGTTGCTAAAGCTTTGATAAATAATGGTGGAGAAAATATTAATATTTTCAAAATCATATTAACGCCTTTAAAAGAATTAGGATTGTCTATACTTTTAGGTGTTGTTGTTGGATTGATTGTAGGAGTTTTATCTAATAAAGTAATAAAAAACTTTGCAAAACATGATAAGAATGATACTTACTTATCATTAGCGATTATTTGTGTATTCTTAAGTGTTACAGCTGCTCATTACTTTAGTTTATCACCTATCTTAGTACCAATGGTTATTGGTATGACAGTAACTAATATGATTGATAAAGATACTTTTAAAACTCAAACTAGAGTTATTGATAAATTCACTCCACCGCTAATGATTGCTTTCTTCACTTTAGCCGGTGCCGAGTTAGATTTTAAAATTTTAGTAAATGCTGGTTTGGTTGGCATCATTTATATATTAGCAAGAATCATTGGTAAATATGTTGGTTCATATATTGGATGCTTAATTGGTGGTTCGCCTAAAGAGGTACGTAATCACATCGGTTTAACACTTCTTCCTCAAGGTGGTGTTGCCATAGGTATGGTAATAACTGTAGCTAATGAATGTGGTGATGTTGGAAAGATGATTCAAACAATCGTACTTGCGGGAATTTTCATCTACGAATTATTCGGACCAATCCTTGCAAAAATCGGTTTTGAAAGAACAGGCGATATTGTAAAAGGTGCTTTAAATGAAAGTAATAATGATGCAAATACTGTTGCGCTAGAAACAACTGAAGTTTCTCAAACAAGCGAATCACAAAAATAAAATATCAAGAGTTAACTTTTATATAAGTTAACTCTTTTTTAAAACAAAAAGAGCATTAGAGTACAAGTAATATTACTTTATCTAATGCATCTTTTTTTATTTAATTAGAAATTATTTAACAATTTTATAAGCGCTGCCTAAACAACCCAAAATTGATAAAGAAGCCCCAATAATAGCACCATAAGCTAAACTTCCACCAAGATTAACTGTTGATTTTGATCCTACAAGACCGCTTTCAGTAACGACTTTAATATATTGAGGAAGCAAGAATAATAATACTGCTGCGCCTAAGAACATAACACATGCAAGAACTTTTAATAGCATATCTTTTTTTCCAGCTAATAACATTAAAACGCCACCAATAACAGGTAAAATGTAAGCAAGTGTTGCTAAAATGTTAAATGGAATATACGCTTTTACTAATGTGCCCCAATCTAAACCAGATTTTCCAAATGCAACTTCCAAACCAGTGTAATAAGTTTTGTTATCTTCGCTACCTTTATAAAGAGCAGCTAGAAAAATTGTTAATGTTGCAAGTAAACCTAAACAGAAAACAACAAAACCAACCAATTTATCATTAGTTTTTCTTTTTGCCATAATAAAATATTCCTCCTTATTTTATATTTATTTGACAAAAATATTATACCATATTTTTAAAAAAAGAAAAGATTTTTTTTAAGTTTGAGGGCTTTTTTCCACACATTGCTATAGTTTGTTGAAAAGAAATAAAAAAAAGAAAATAGGGCGATTTTGACCCTATTTTTGACATTTTTCAGCAATTGCACGCGCAATTTTAACTCCATTCGCTCCAGCTTGAGCAAGTCCTCTGGTAATGCCTGCTCCATCGCCACCAACATATAAATTATTAATTGAAGTTTCAAAATTACTATCAACTTCAACTCTATCAGAATAAAATTTTGCTTCTACACCATAAAATAATGTATGGTCACTAGCAATACCTGGTGTTATATAATTAAGAGCTTCAATCATCTCAATTAATGATTTCATTGTATTATATGGAAGTATTAATCCCAAATCTCCAGGAACTGCCTCTTTTAAAGTTGGTTTTACGAATCCCTCTTCGATTCGTTTTTTAGTTGAACGACGTCCTTTTAAAATATCTCCATATTTTTGAACAATTACTCCGCCACCACTAAGTTTATTAGCTAAATGAGCTATTGATTTAGCATATTCATTAGGATCACGGAACGGATCATCAAACTCATGGGAAACGAGCAAAGCAAAATTAGTATTTTTAGAACCTAATTTTGTGTCATGAAAAGAATGTCCATTACAAACCATAATTCCTTCATGGTTTTCAACAACTACATGTCCACTTGGATTTGAACAAAATGTTCTTACTTGCGTACCTACACTAGTGTTATAAATGAATTTTCCTTCATAAAGATTTTTATTAATATTATCCATTATGATATCATTAGTTTCAACTCTTACTCCAATATCAACTTTGTTGTTTCTGAACTTTATTCCATATTTTGATAAAACTTTTGTTAGCCAGTCACTTCCACCACGACCAACTCCTAAAACCACATATTCTGACTCTATTTTTTCACCGCTTTCAAGAACAACGCCACAAATTTTACCATCTTTAACAATTAAATCACTAACAGCAGTTTTAAATAAACAGTCAATATGTTTTTTTAAGGTTTCATTTATGCTTCTTAAAACTTCAAGATTAACTTCTGTTCCTAAATGGCGAACTTCTCCTTTTAAAAGTTTTAAACCTACGCTTATACCTTGTTTTTCAATTTCATATACTTCTTTTGTTGTTGGGTCAGTTAACTCTTTAGGTGCACCATGTTTTAAATTTATTGAATCGACATATTTTATCAAATCTAAAACTTCGTCAACATCTAAATATTCACTCATCCAACCACCAAATTCATTAGTAATGTTAAATTTACCATCAGAATATGCTCCACTACCACCAAATCCAGCTGTCATTGAGCAACTTGGTTTGCAACCACTATGTCCTTCAGTATCTTTTGGACATTGTTTAATTTTTTTATTCAAAATCGGACAATTACGGTCATTAATATCATGTCCCTTATCTATTAATAATACACTTTTTTTAGGACACTTTAACATTAATTCATATGCAGTAAAAATTCCAGTTGGACCAGCCCCAACAATAATAACATCATAATTTGCTTTCATAATTATTACCTCACCTATACATTATACCAAAATTCACTTCAAAAGTTAAATAAAAAATCAAGTTTAAATGATTTAAATTTAAACTTGATTATATTTTTAATATTTAGCTTGTTTTACCATTAACTCACACATCATATTTGAGAATGCTACTGGGTCCTTAATAGCAATACCTTCTATCAATAAGGCTTGGTCATATAATAATTTAGCATATGTTTCTAACATTGGATCATTATCATTGTATAAGTTCTCTATTGCTTCAAATAATTTGTGTTTTGGATTTATTTCTAATATTCTTGTAGCTTTTATATCCTTACTATTTGGCATTTGAGAAATAACTTTCTCCATTTCAAATGATAATCCATCTTCACTAACTAAACAAACAGGTGAAGTTTCAAGTCTTTCTGATAAAACAACATCTTTTACATCATCAGCTAATATTTCTTTTAGTTTTTCTAATAAAGATTTTTTATCTTCACTTTGTTGTTTGATTTTTTCTTTATCTTCATCACTAATTAAATTTAGGTCACCTTGATTTATTGATTTGAACTTTTTACCTTCATACTCTTGCATTACATTAATCATAAATTCATCAACTTCATCAGTTAGAACTAAAACATCATAACCTTGTTTCTTAATCAAATCCATTTGAGGAAGAGCTAATATAGCTTCTTTAGTTTTTCCTGAAGCATAATAGATAAATTCTTGTCCTTCTTTCATAGATTCAACATATTCTTTTAATGTAACATAATCTTCTTGATTAACTGTATGATATAAAATTAAATCTTTTAATAAATCTTTTTTCAAACCATACTTATCATAAATACCATATTTAATGTTAATACCATAATTATTAAAGAATTCTTTATACAATTCACGTTCATTCTTCAACATGCTTTCTAGTTTAGAAACTATTTTCTTCTCAACATTTTTACTTATATCAGCTAATTCCTTTGATTGTTGAAGAAGTTCACGACTAATATTTAATGACAAATCATTTGAATCAACTAATCCTCTTATAAAACGCAAGTAGTCAGGAACTAAATCTTTGCACTTGTCCATTATAAATACGCCTTTTGAATATAATTGTAAACCTTTTTCATATTTATCAGAATACAAATCGTATGGTGCTTTTTTAGGAATAAATATTAATGCCGTATAATTCAAAGCACCTTCAATATTAATAAAGATATTAGCTAATGGATCTTGATAATCATAATATTTTTGTTTATAAAAATTATTCAATTCCTCATCAGTCACTTCATTTTTCTTCTTTTTCCAAATAGGAGTCATTGAATTTAATGTTCTAACTTCTAATACCTTTTCATATTCGTTTTCAATATTATTTCCCTCTTCGTCCTTCTTTTGTTTTTCAACTTCAAATTCCATTTTTATAGGATAACGAATATAATCAGAATATTTCTTTACTAAATCACTAATTTCATATTGATCTAAATATCTATCATACTCATTTTCTTCGCCTTCGTCTTTTCTCAAGTATAATTTTACTTCAGACCCTTCAAATGTTGGTTCTAATTCCTCAATTTCATAACTGTCAGTACCATTTGAAGTAAAACGATATGCTTTATCAGAATATGGTGACTTAGTTGTTACTTCAACTTTACTTGCAACCATATATGCTGAATAGAAACCTACACCAAATTGACCAATTATTTCTAATTTAGATTGTTCACTAGCCTCAGCATCCTTCATTTTTTCCATAAATTCTAATGAACCACTTTTAGCAATTGTACCTAAACTATCAATTAATTCTTCCTTGGTCATACCAATACCATTATCTTTTATACTAAGTGTTCGCGAATCTTTATCAATACTAATATTGATTTCATACTCCCTGCTTCTATCTAATTTATCATCTGTTAAAGATAAGTAATGATATTTATCTATTGCATCTGATGCGTTTGATATTAATTCTCTCAAGAAAATTTCTTTGTTAGTATAAATTGAGTTAATCATTAACTCTAACAATCTTTTTGATTCTGTTTTAAACTCTCTAATTTCACTCATCTTTAAATACCTCCATATTTCATTAGTATTATACTACTTTTTAGCACTTTGTCAAGTAGAGTGCTAAAAAAATATAATAAAAAAATGACCATTTCTAGTCATTTTGTATATTTGAATAATAGCTATAATGAAGTGTTATTTCTCCACTACTTTTTTCATATTGCTTCCCGTCACTTTCAAGGAGAATATGACCATTACTCAAAATATCTATAACCTTAGCATTAACTAAAACACCTTGGTTTAAATATGTTATTTCTTTGTCTAATAAACATGAATTTTCTTTACAAACTTTCAAATAATCTTTTTTTCCTTTTTTGTAGTCTTCATAATCAAAAGTAAATTGTGAATATATTTTTTCTGCTAGTTCTTTTATATTATAAGAGTGATTAGTTTCTAAAAGTAGAGATGTAGCCTTATTTTTCAAATCATCAGGGAATTTTTTAGTATTGACATTTATTCCAAAACCAATAACTAAACATTCAAGCTTATCTGATACCACACTTTCAAGTAAAATACCACAAATTTTTTTACCATTTAATAAAATATCATTAGGCCATTTAATTTTAAGGCCACTTATTTTTTCACTTAGAGCTTTGAAAATTGAAGCACATATTAAAAGACTAATCTCTTCAATTTTTTCTAACTGCAATTCATCTTTTAATAGAATTGACATTAATAAATCATCATCATCATTCCATGTTCTACCTAATCTGCCTTTTCCATTTGTTTGATGTTTAGAGCAAATAGAGAACATATTCTCTAAATGAAAATAATTTTCTTTTAAATAAGTGTTTGTTGAAGAAATGCTTTCAACAAATTTTATTTTTTCCAAACTACTCATTTATTCTTCCTCTATTAATTTACTATTTTCTAGTCTTTTAACAATAGTTGAAGCTAATAAACATTTCACAATATCAAAAGGAATAAAAACTATTACAAAATTAAACAACAATTTAAAAGTACTCATCTGTGTTTCTAGAACCATCAATACCTTGTATAAAACTACAGCATAGCAAAAGCCAAAGAAATAGTCAATAAATAATCCTATTAGTGATGCTAATAAATTTACTAAAAATTTATTATTAATTCTATTTGCTAACTTTTTCTTTGTGAAAGGCACAAAAAAGCTCATAGCTAAAAAACCAATGATGAATCCAAATGATGGAGTAACAAACGAAGCCACACCTGCAACACTAGATGAAAAAACCGGTATACCAATTATTCCCATCAAAATATAAATACCTATAACAATCAAAGATTCTTTATAATTCAAAAGTAAAGATATGATAAGTACTATTAATATTTGTAATGTAAATGGTACAAAACTAGTATAAATAGAAATCTTGCTAGCTATTATTAAAACAGCTAGCAAGATAGAATCAATAATTAAATTTTTAATTCTTTTGTTCATTTATCAATTTAACCTATCTTATTTGAATAAAATCAATAAAATACCAGCAGCGATTGCAGAACCAATTACACCAGCAACATTAGGGCCCATAGCATGCATTAATAAGAAGTTAGTTGGATCTTCTTTCATACCTTCTTTATGAACAACTCTAGCTGCCATTGGAACAGCACTTACACCAGCAGCACCGATCATTGGGTTAACTTTACCATGAGTTGCAGCACACATAATCTTACCAAATAATACACCACCTGCAGTAGCAAAACTGAAAGCAATGATACCTAATCCGAAGATTAATAATGTTTGTACCTTTAAGAATGTTGTACCAGTTGCAGTTGCACCAACACATAATCCTAGTAAAATTGTTACGATGTAAAGCATTGCATTAGAAGCATTTTCTAATAATTTAGGAACAACACCACATTCTTTTATTAAGTTACCTAACATTAAGCAGCCAATTAATGGAGCACATGAAGGGATAAGTAAAACTACAACGATTGTAACGAAAATTGGGAATAATATTTTTTCCAATTTACTTACTTCACGTAATTGTTTCATCTTGATTAAACGTTCTTTTTTAGTTGTTAATAAACGAATAATTGGAGGTTGAATTACAGGAACTAAAGCCATATAAGAATATGCAGCTACAGAAATAGAAGCTAATAGGTGAGGAGCAAGTTTAGTAGTAACTAAGATTGCAGTTGGACCATCAGCACCACCAATAATACCAATTGAAGCTGCTTCTTTTGCATCAAATTGAGGTAAAGCTATTGCTACTAAGAAAGTAATGAAAATACCTAATTGAGCAGCAGCACCTAATAACATACTCTTAGGGTTAGCAATTAGTGGACCAAAGTCAGTAGTAGCACCAATTCCTAAGAATATTAAGCACGGATATATACCTGTTTTAACACCTGTATATAAGAAACCTAAAAGCCCAGAATATTTTGCTTCACCTGTAGTCTCATCAATTACAGTTTTAATAAAAATATCAGTATCACCAGGGAAATTTGCAATTAATATACCAAAACCAATTGGAATTAGTAAATAAGGTTCGAAATCTCTAAAAATAGCTAGGTATAAAAGAATAATACCAACACCAAGCATAACAGCATTTTTCCATCCATCACCAATGAATAGTTTGTATATACCTGATTCTAAAGCTATCTCCTTTAAAATATTTACAACTTCATTCATAGTAATTACCCAATTATTAATAATACTTGTTGACTATTTACAGTTTGACCTTTTGTTACAAGGATTTGTTTAATAGTGCCATCAGCAGTAGCAACGATTTCGTTTTCAAGTTTCATTGCTTCAAGAAGTAATACGCATTGACCTTTTTTAACTTGTGAACCAACTTCAACATTGATTTTAATAATAGTACCTTGCATTGGAGCTTTTAACTCAACACCTGCACCACTAGCAACTGGAGCAGCTTTAACTTCTTCTTTAACTTCTTGTTTAGGGCTAGCAGCAATATTTCCTGCTTTTTCAGTAACGCTTTCTAATTCAACTTCATAAACTTTACCATTAACTTTAACTTTATAAACTTTCATTTTTACACTCCTAAATTTTTATCCTATTTGTTTTGCAGACACAACTCTTGCGTCTTCTTTTGTTTCACTAACATAATCAATTGTAGCTACTAATATTGCAGCCATCATATCATCATCTTTAATATCTTCAGCACTGAATGCTTTTTTCTCGTTAGTCGCAGGAATGAATTTCTCACTCTTTTCTTCTTTTTTATTTTTTCCTGCCACATTGCCTATTAACTTTAATACTTTAACTAATAAGCAAATTATTAGAAGTATTGCAAATACTATTGCCATTGCAATAACAGAAATAACTAAACCCTTCAAAAAACCGTCAAGGCCTTTGAAAACTTCTAAATCTTCATAAATAGCTAAAAACATTTTTTCTTATTCTCCTTATTTTATCCTATATAAAGATTAACTTCGATAACTTCATCTTTGTCTTCGGATACTTTTTTGTCTCTATTCTCTAAGAATTTGACAGCAACTTGTTCAAACAAAGCACAAGATAAAACATCTTCATCGCTCTTTACTAAATCTTTATATTTTTCTTTATAAGCTTCAAATTGAGGTTCTAAATCATCAGCTGGACGATGAGTAATAATCTTAACATCGCCATCACCTAAAATCTTCTTTTTAACTGCTTCATCAATTGGAGCAGGAGATTTCCCGTATAAACCTCTAACATATTCATTAATCTCTTTAGGAACTATCTTATATCTTTCGCCAGAAAGTATATTCATAACTGCTTGAGTACCAACCATTTGTGAAAGTGGAGTTACTAGTGGAGGATATCCTAAATCTTTTCTAACACGTGGAACTTCTTTTAAAACTTCTTCGTATTTATCCATAGCGCCTTGGCTCTTTAATTGATTCATTAAATTTGAAAGCATTCCACCAGGAACTTGATATTTTAAAATATTAGGATTTATACCTAATGCTTTAGGATTTAATAATCCATTAGCTAAATATTTTTCTCTAACTTTAGATAATTTTACTGCTGCAGCTTCTAACATCTTAACATCTAATTTTGGATCATACTTTGTGCCTTGTAAAGCATATTGTAATGATTCAGTACAAGGTTGACTTGTTCCACCAGCAAGAGGAGATAAAGCAGTATCAACGATATCGCAACCAGCTTCAATAGCCTTCATAACTGTCATTTCAGCAATTCCACCAGTACAATGTGTATGAAGTTCAAGTGGCAATTTTGTATTAGCCTTTAATTTAGAGAATAATTCATATGCATCTTCTGGAAGTAAAACACCAGCCATATCTTTAATACATAAAGAGTGTGCTCCCATTTTTTCAACTTCTTTAGCTAGATTAACATAGTAATCAACTGTATGAACTGGACTTGTTGTATAACTCAAAGCTATTTGACAATGTCCACCATATTTATTAGTAGAATCAACAGCTTGCTTCAAATTTCTAATATCATTTAAAGCATCAAATACACGAATGATATCAATACCATTCTCTAAAGACTTTTGAACAAATTTGTCAACAACATCATCAGCATAGTGCTTATAGCCTAGGATGTTTTGACCACGGAACAACATTTGTAATTTTGTGTTTTTACATATAGCACGAACCTTACGTAATCTTTCCCATGGATCTTCGTTTAAAAATCTCAAACATGAATCAAATGTAGCTCCACCCCAAACTTCTAATGCATAATATCCAGCCTTATCAAGTTCAGATAAAGCACATAATACTTCATCAGTAGTCATACGAGTTGCAAACAATGATTGATGTCCATCTCTTAAACATGTGTCAACGATTTTTACACCCATTTTTTTACTCCTTTTATCTTATTTTTAATACCTTTTTAACAACAAAAAAATGCAAAAGTACAATATGTACATTTGCATTTAAATCTGATCATATTCTTGTAAATATACATATCGTTAAAGCAACATTACTTTTGTTTTTTTACCAAAAGTACTCGCCTAATTGTATCATATTTTTAAAAATAAATCAATATTTTTGATTTTTTTTATATGTTTTTTTATTGATTTCACTTATGGTATAAGTATTATCTCTTGATTGTAGCACAATACTTATAATCCTCAGAATTACACCTAGCATTTAGCTCGTTCCTACAATAACTGTAATTATCGAAGTGTAATTTCAAGATGCTTGTAAGGGCAAGCAATATTGATGTAAATACCAATACCATCAACATAATTAATACTAATGTTACTAACATTTTATCCACTCCTTTCTTCTTACATTTTATATTATATACTTATTTTTTAAAAAGAAAATATGAAAACAGTTTCCATTTTCATGAAAACGTGCACATTTTTTTCATAAAAAAGAGACGATTTCTATCGTCTCAATTTTAATGCTTTATCTGGAAAGTTTGTTATAATTCCTTCAACTTTTATTTTATTTAATAGTTTGTCCATCATCTTTTCATCATTAACTGTCCAAACTAAAACAGGTTTTCCTATTAGTTTCATTCTAAAGTGGAAGCCAAGTCTTACTAATAAATAATGAGGAGAAACCATATCACATTTACTGCTAATAACTTTAGCTAGTGGGAATAATTCTGCTATTCTTGTTAAAAAACCAAATTTTGGAAATTCAACTCCTAATAATAAGACTGTTTTAACTCGCTTATTAATCTTCTTTATTTTTCGTATGCTTTGTTTTAGAAATGATCTTATAAAAAATTCATCAACAGTTAGATATTTTAAAATAATTGTTAATATATCTTTTTCATAGCCATCTTCTTTTATTTCAATATCCATAAAAATTTTATTTTTGCAATAAATAAGCGCTTCTTCTAAAGTCGGCATAATAAATCCATTTGTTTTAGTAGTTTCACAAAGTTCTAGATATGTGTAATCCTTTATTAATTTTCCTTCATAATCAGGATTATGGACTACTATTATTTTTCCATCTTTAGTTTTTCTTACATCAAGTTCAACACTATCAGCTCCAACTTCGTATGCCTTTTCAAAAGATTCAATTGTGTTTTCATGTTCAACTAATCCACTTGCACCACGATGAGCTATAATCCATTGTTTATTTAATTTCATACCAAATTCCTAAAATACAAAATTACCATTCTTAAAGATTTGTACTTTTTCTCCATTTTCTTTTATTCCCACTATTTCCATATCACTACTACCAAACATAAAGTCAACATGTTCACATGACTTATTATAACCACGTTTAATTAGTTCTTCTTCGCTTAATGTGTTGCCATCTTTGATATTCATAGTATAAGCATTTCCTAAAGCTAAATGACAAGAAGCATTCTCATCAAATAATGTGTTATAAAATAAAATATTCATATTTGATATTGGTGAATTGTGAGAAATTAAGGCTACCTCTCCTAATCTATTGCTTCCTTCATCGGTTTCTAATAATTTTTTCAATGTGCTTTCTTCTTTTTCTGCTTTATATGCAACAACTTTTCCATTTTCAAATTCCAAAGAAAAATTTTCAATTAATTTGCCCATATAGTTTAGTGGCATTGTAGCAACAACTTTTCCATTAACACCATTTCTGTCTGGCATTGTAAAAGTTTCCTCAGTAGGAATATTTGGAGCAAAGAACACACCATTTTGCGCTTTCTCTCCGCCACCACCCCATATATGGTTTTTAACTAATTTTACGCTCAAATTTGTCCCTAGGCTGTTTTTAAATTCCAAGGTAGTAAAATTATATTCATTCAAAACGCGATTGTATCTGGCGATTTTTTCCATGTGGTCTTCCCATTCTTTTACGGCATCACCATCTTCTGTGACTCTACAAGCTTTTAAAATTGCTTCCCACAATTTATCAAAAGCTTCTTCTTTCTTTAAATCAGGGAAAACTTTATTTGCCCAAGCGTATGTTGGTGCAGCTATTACTAACCATTGAGCTCCATCTGCCATCATATGTTTTCTATAAAAATTAGTTTTTTCACTCATAGCCTTGCCAGCTAAAGACATTTTTCTTCCATCAATATCTTTAAACAAACCTGGTGTTGGTGCAGATATAGAAATAACTGCAGCATTTTTTTCAACAATATATTTCAATTGATCCACAAGATAGTCAGGAACCTCTTGTAAAGTCTCATCATTTGCATATGTATAAAATAGCTTATTAACAATTTCATCACTCCATCTTATTATAACTCTTTTTGCGCCAGCTTTATAAGCAGCCTCAGTTATTTCTCTAGCAAGTTCTTTGCATTCAATAGGGCTATTTACAACTAGCATTTGATCTTTTTGAATATTAATTCCAATTTTTACTGCTAGGCAAGCATATTTTTTTAATAATTCATTTGTTATCATAATACACCTCTTTTTATCATTATAAATATTATATCACATACTTCATCTTTTTAAAATAAAATATCAGGATTTTCATCCTGATACTTTTCCAACTTTTAATACATATGTTTGTTTATAAGTAGATGTTTCATAAACAGCAATAGCTGTTAAAGTAATTTCAGTAACATCATCTGGTAAATTAATTGTACCATCTGGAGCAATAATTTCTGCTTTGTCAATAGTCCAAGTGATATTAGCAGAAGTTTCACCATCAAATGTTGGTAAATCTATCTTATCTAGAGATATGATTTGACCTAAACTTTCAAAATATTTTTTAATTTTGTGTAGAGCAACTACTGTATGAGCAGTATCGCTATCAAGCAAATATGCTTCCATATCAGTCAATCTTGATACAGTGAAGAATTCATTACAATCAGTAGTTTCAGTGAAAGCTGTAGGATGTTTAGAGAAATTGATAATGTCTCCTTCTTTAACACCAGTATTGGCTAACACTTCAGCTAAAGCATCTGTGTAGCAAAGAATTGTCCAATCACAAGTTTCTGTTTTTTGAGAAGCACCACGAGGAGCAACCTCAACAACTCTATTGTATCCGCCTTCATTTTTAATAAAAATTCTATACCAATAAATATTACCATTACCTTTACCAGGGATTAAGAAAACTCTAGTAGTATAAAGAGATGAATTAGTATCATATCCAGTACCAGTAGAAATATATCTAGTAATCGGAGCTTTACCAATTTGAAGTGGGAAATCTTTAACTTCTTTTGGTTCTAAATTAACTTCAACAAATTTTGCACGAACTCTCATATCTTCAGTTACATTGCTAGTATCTTTTAACCAACCAGCAAAGTATTTGCCTTCAAGAGTAGGTTGTTCAGGAAGTTCAGCAGCTTTTCCGTGTTCAACTTTGACAGTTGCATAAGTCTTACCTTCTACTAAGAATTCAACAGTATGATAAACTTTTGCTTCTTCAAAAACAGCATTTGTCTCTAAATCACTTGTAACATTAGTAAAATCTTTGTCCCAACCTTTAAATTCATAGCCATCTTTTTTAGGATCACTAGGAGCAGTAGCAGACTTTCCTTCTTCTACTTCTTGAGTATCAATAACTTTTCCATCAACAAGAAATTTAACTGTATATTTTTTTGTTTCAACAGTTGTTTTTTCAAACTTAGCATTTACTTTCAAATCACTTGCAACATTAGTAAAATCTTTGTCCCAACCTTTAAATTCATAGCCATCTTTTTTAGGATCACTAGGTGCAGTAGCAGATTTTCCTTCTTCTACTTTTTGAGTATCAATAACTTTTCCATCAACAACAAATTCAACAGTATATTCTTTTTTTTCTGGTGTTGGATCTGGTTTATCACCGCAGCCAACTACCAAGAATGCAATAACAAAAATAAACAATAAACTAAAAATCTTTTTCATTTTTACAATACCTTTCTATATTTTTTCACCTATATTATAATATGAAAACGTTTAAAAATCAATCAAATTATTTAAAGTTTCATTCACATTTAAAAGTATACCATTAAACTGTAGGCAAATATTCACCAGATTCAGGATTCCCTGGTTCAAATTTTCCAGGTTCACCATCAAAATCAGGATACTTAGGAGTACCATAACCTAAGATATATGCGGTCTTTAAATAATATGATCTTTTAGCGCACATATCAGATGTATTACCTTCGATAGTATATACTTTTACGCCATCGCAAGCATATACTATTCCCGTATGAGTTGAAATATCAGCTGTTTCAGTAGTATCACGGAAAAATACTACATCTCCAGCTTTCGGTAAATAATCACTTTCTCTTGCTTGATATAGTCCTCTTTCCATAAACCATTTTCTTCCTGCTGTACAGCCACAGTACTTAGGAATAATATCAGTTCCGATTCCTGCTTGGTTAGCACACCAAGAAACAAACATTGCACACCATGGTTCATAATTTAGATTATACCATTTTCCATACTTAGTATCATTATTAGGTCCTTCACGATAGCCAAGTTCTTCTGTGGCAATTTTTACTAACCTTGCGGCATAGTCTACATTTGGTTCGCCATAAACAGTAATATAAATTAATCCTTTGACACTACTATTTGTTTTAGAGATAGCTGCAATTTGTGTAGTACCTGCTTTAACACCAATTATTCTTCCAGTTTCATTAACAGTAGCTATTGATGTGTCAGTACTTACCCATTTATAGTTTTCATTATTTTTTGCTCTATCTATGTACAATTGGAAAAACTCTCCAGCTGGCACTAAATTTTTAGGATCATTTGAATATAGCACTAAAACTCCATCAGCTACTTCGCCTTTTTCATCAACGATTTCACTAGTTTTAATAACGTTAATTTCAGTTTCACCTTTAATATCTTTATTTTCTTTAGATACTACTTTTACAATAGTTTTACCTAACTTAAGAGCAGTTATCATTTCATTTTCATATTTTATGATTGTCTCATCTTCAACAATAACATCAAACTTATCAAAATCTTTAGTTTCAAGTTCAGAAATATTGCCAATGAATAATCGAGCACTTCCACCAATAACTAAGTTACTTGAAGTAACTAAAAGATTTGCTTGTATAGGAATAATCTCAATATTAACTTTTGAAGTCAATTCAGGGTTATCTTTTTTAGTAACTGTAACTACTAATGTTCCTGTTTTTTTGGCTACAATCAAACGATTTTCAAAATCAGCCAAGCTTTCATCATTAATTTGCCAAATGAAATCTTCCGCATTTAAATAATTAACAAGCATCAATTTCATGCTACTTCCGACCATAATTTGGTTAGCATATAAATCAATAATTGGTTCTTTTCTATAAACGTCTAACCAAATAGTTATAGAAATTCGAGGGTCAACTTTTAGTATTGCGGTAACAGATACTTTCCCTTCTCTTATAGCATGATAAGTTTCTTCACCAATTTTTTTAATTATTCCTTCATCACTGATACTTATATCAAAACAATCATCACCAGAATAATTATAAAAATCTATCGTAAATTCATCATCTTCTAACAATTTTGCTTTAGATATATTGTATTTTATCTCTTCATATTTAACGATTATTTCAATACTAGCAAATACATTTTCATCAGTTTTTAGTCTTGCTGTAACAGTAACTTTACCAGGCTTAAGTGAATATCCTAAATTTTCACTATCTATTTCTAATATACTTTCATCGCTACTATATAGATTAAACATGTCAAGTGTATCATAATTTTCAATTGAAAATTCAACAAACTCATCTATTTCAACCTCATATGCATCAGCTTTTAAAATAGGAGTGATTGCAGAAATTGTTATTTTCTTCTTAACACATATTTCTTCATCACTTTTTAATTTAAAAGTAATTTCTGTCTCGCCTATTCCGCAAGCATAAATTTCACCATTTTTAAGTTTTAACAAATCATTAGAAAAGCTTATGTCATAGTCGTCTTTATTACCAGTTTCAATGGTATAATTTATTTTTTCACCATATTCAGCATTTTCTTTTATATCTATTTTAGGCAGAACAATAACTTCTAGCGTCACTATTTTTCCATTAAATGTTGCTGTTATAGTTGCTCTACCAGGAAAATATGGAACGATGCAATCGCCATTAATCCAAGCCACATTTTCATTGTCACTAATTATTTCAACATCGTTTATTTTTATATTTTCCAAAGTATATGGCAATTTAGTTTCTTCAGAAATAATAATTTTCTCTTCAATAAAAGAAAAATTTTGTTCTTTTTGCACACCACATCCAAAAAACGTAAGCATCAAAAAGCAAAGAATCATTAACCACACTATTCTTTTCTTTAGTATTAATTTCATTTGCACTTCACCTCATCCACATTATACCACATATTTTTCACTTTGAAAATGGATAAATATTCTATTTTATATAAAAAAGTTCAAATGAATTTATTTCACTTGAACTTTATTTCATCCTACTTGGGCACGATAAATATTTGCATATACCCCATTATTAGCAAGTAACTCTTTATGAGTTCCTTCTTCTACTTTTAAGCCATGATCTAATACTATAATCTTATCAGAGTTCTGTACAGTTGACAAACGGTGAGCAATAATAATCATAGTTCTACCCTTAGCAACAACTTCCAATGCTTTTTTTATCATAACTTCTGTCTCAGTATCTATATGTGATGTTGCTTCATCCATAATTAAAATAGATGGATTATGAACCAATACTCTAGCTAGAGCAATTATTTGTTTTTCTCCACAAGACATATTAGCTCCAGTTCTATTAATTTCTTGATTAATACCTTTTTCAAATTTATCTATTATTTTCTTTCCTCCAATAGATGTTAAAATATTAATTATTTCTTCATCACTTACATTTTCTTTACCAAAACGAATGTTAGAAGCTATTGTTCCTTTAAACAAAACAGGCTCTTGTAAAACTATTCCAATATGTTCACGATAACTTCTCTTAGAATGTTCTCTAATGTCATTACCATCTACTCTTATGCAACCTTTTCCTGGTTTCAAATCATAAAAGCGTAAAAGCAAATTCATAAGAGAAGATTTTCCACTACCAGTATGTCCAACCAAGCCAACTGATGTGCCCTTTTCTATATGAAAACTTATTCCTTTTAATACATAGTCATCATTTTCATATGCAAACCAAACATCATCAAAATCAATATCACCATTATATCTAGCAATTGTTTCTTTAGTAATATCTTCTTGCCTACCTTCTATAAGTTTATGTATACGTTCAGTTCTTACTAAAGAGTGTTGTAATTCTCCAACTTGATTAAAAATAATATTTACAGGTTCAACTATCTTTAATAAATATTCATTATATGCATAAATCAATCCTGCCGTAATAACCGTCTCAGAAACACTTAATCTTTGAAGACCGAAATAAACAACTATTAATAAAGTTACTAATCCTCTAACAATTGAAATCATATTCCAACCAGCTACTATATGTAGTTTCACTTCATCAAGTTGTTCTTTCATATATTTTCTATTAAGGTCATTAAATTCATCAATAGTTTGCTTTTTATAATTAAATATTTGTAAAATATTAATTCCATTTATTATCTCATTTATTTTAGCAGTTAATAAAGAACTTAATTCATTAACTTTTTCAGCTATCTTTTTAAGTTTAACTAAGAAGAATTTTATCCAAATATATGCTAATGGATATGCTAAGAAACTAAGCAATGCTAGTTTTTTATCCAAATAAAACATTCCAACATATGCTAAAACAAAACTTAAAACAGCGTTTAGTAAAACATTAATACTAAGACGATATAAACCAATCATACCATCAACATCAGATTGAATTCTAGCAGCCATTTTTCCTGCTGGTTCTTCTTCAAAATAACTAATCGGTAATCTTTCAACACTTCTCATTGCTTCTGTTCTACCTCTTTGAGCAATATCACTAATAACAACATTAGTTGCCCTTGTACCAATAAATGACGCTAAAACAGATAAAGCACTTCTTGAAAACAATAGTATTAATAAAACAATTAAAGTGAAAAAGATTGGTCGATAAAAATCTACAACTTCACTTTTAGATAATCGTACTACATCATATTGACTAGTGTTTCCCTCTGCATCAACTACTGTTAGTATATTTTTATCAACACTCTTATTTCCAGAAGCAATTTTCTCTTCACATAAATAATAGCCATCTTTATATACTATTAAACTCATATCTTTGATTACTTCATCACTTTCAGTAAGAAAACGTGCTTGTTTGAAAAATCTACCATCATAATTTACGGTCTTTTTAGAATCTATAGTTTCTTTAACTTCAACCCAGTCATATTCAATTCCTAAAATACAATCATCTAAAATATTTTTAACGATTAGTGGTGATAAAAAGTTTAGTACTTGAACAAGAATTATCATCAAAACACTTACAACAACAAATCTAATATTACCTTTTGTAAATTTAAATGTTCTTTTCAAATTTTTCATTTTCTCACCTACTTATTAGAAAGTTGCTCGATGTATTGCATCTTATACCAGTTCTCATGTTTAATTAATTCATCATGAGTACCAACATCAGTTATTTTACCATTTTGTAAAACTATAATTTTATCAGCTTTATAAATGGCTGAAAATCTATGAGCAACAATTATATTAGTTTTGTCTTTCCTAGATATTTGCAAATTCTTTATTATATTACTCTCCGTTAATGCATCAACTGCACTTAATGAGTCATCCAAAATAAGAATTTGTGGTTCTTTAACCAAAGCTCTAGCAATTGAAAGTCTTTGACGTTGACCACCGCTTAAACTATTTCCAAGTTCACCAACGATAGTTTCTCTACCATAAGCCAATTCTTTTATATCTTTTTCAAAATCAGATAACATTATAGCTTGATTCATAAGTTGATAACTTGCATTAGGATTACCAACTAAAATGTTCTCATCAACAGTTTTTCTAAATAAAATATGTGATTGCGGAACATAACCAACTAAATTGTGTACATCTTCTATTTTATAGTTTTTTATATCTACACCATCTATTAAAATTTGTCCGCTTGTAACATTGAATTCTCTTAAAAGTTGTCTAATAAGAGTACTCTTACCAGAACCAGTTGGACCAACGATTCCTATAGTTTCTCCTTTATTTATTTCAAGGTTAATATTTTTTATTACTTCTACATCATCAAAAGGATATTTAAAACTAACGTTTTTAAACTCAATCTTTTTAAAATCAAGAACTGGAATACTTGCCTCATCATTTTTAACCTCAGGAACAATATTCATTATCTCATTATATCTAGTATCAGATATTGTAGCATTGTTAACAGTATTTAATACACTACTTAATGAAATTAAAGGCCCATATAACATTCCAACATACATTATAAATGAAATTAAATCTCCAGTGCTTATTCTAGATGTTATTACCATATAACTACCGAAAGCAAAAGCACAAAAATATGTAAAAATATATATAAATTCAAACAGTGGAGTAAAAGCTGATTCAAACTTTAATATTTTTCTCCAAGAATTTACATCATTATCAATAGCTTGTTTAGTCTTTTTAAAATCATTTTCTTCTTGGCAATATGCCCTAACTGTTTTTACACCTTCTATTGATTCAAGTACTTTTTCTGTCATATCTGCATAAATCTCATGGTGCTTACGATAATACTTTCTCTTATTCATTCTAACTTTATTTAAAATAAATATTGCTATTGGCATTACTAATATTGAAACTAAAGTTAAAATCGGATCGATTGTAAACACCATTATTAAAATAGCAAAAATTACTATTCCGCTATTAAAAACAACTGTTTGTAAAAAACTTGTGGCAACAACCGTTAGCACTTGCAAATCGTTAGTAGCACGGGATATTAAATCCCCCTTAGTGTATTTCGAATATGTAACTGCATCTAATTCAAATAAATGTTCAATATATTTTTCTCTTAATTGAAAAGACAACTTTTGACCCAATTTATTAACAGTATAATGATAAACTATGTTTACTAAATATCTTGCTACTGGTATTAGCAAAAGTGAAAGGCAATAAAATATTAAACTTTTAACGTTAATAGTTCTATTTGCGATTGCCTCAATTGCTAAACCCAAAAGCTTTGCTGGTAAAACCGAAGTCGAGGAAAGCACTACAAGAGCAACTCCAGCCATAATATACGTCTTACTATTTTGTTTAAAAAACCAACCCAGATGTTTAAATACATCTCTCATTTTTCTCACCTACTTATATATTTTCAAATTTGCTTTTTATTTTTGTAATATTTGACTTAATCAACAATATAATATATAATATCATATACGGAGGATGATAGATATGAATATACTTTTTTTTCTTACACCGAAAAATAAAATCGATTTTGTCTATGACGACTTTACAATGAGACAAGTAATCGAAAAAATGAGTTTTCATCATTACTCAGCAATACCAATTTTAAATAAAACTGGAGAATATATTGGAACAATAACCGAAGGTGATCTATTATGGTCAATTAAAGACAAAGAGCATTTTGATATCAAAGATGCCGAAAACATCCTAATCTCTGATATAAAAAGAAATCGCGACATCAAGCCAATATACATATATAATGAAATGGATGATTTAATATCAAAAGCTATTAATCAAAACTTTGTACCTGTTATAGATGATTATAATAAATTTATTGGAATAATAACAAGAAAAGATATTATTCAGTATTGTTACAAAAAAGTAAAATCTCTAGACTAATCATTTAAACTTAAAAGGACCATATGGTCATTTTTAAAATAGTATAATTGAGAACATATGTTCTAGTAGTATTTTTATTCCTAATAAAATGAGAATTATCCCTCCAGCAATCTCAGCTTTACTTTTATACTTCAATCCAAAAACATTTCCGATTTTAACTCCTATGCTTGAAATAATAAAAGTTATTACACTGATAAGTGAAATAGCAACATAAATATTTGTCTCTAAAACACCAAAAGTTATTCCTGCGGCTAAGGCATCAATACTAGTTGCTATTGCTAAAACAAGCATACTTTTAAAAGATAAAGAGCCATTGGCATTAGTTTCTTCTTTTGAAAAAGATTCTTTTATCATATTTATTCCTAATAAAACCAATAAAGTAAAAGCAATCCAATGATCATATTTTTCTATTAAACTTTGGAAATTCTTTCCTAACAAATACCCAAGAAAAGGCATTATTGCTTGAAAAATTCCAAACCATGCGCCAACAATCATCATTTTCTTAAAGGTTACTTTTTCCATTCCTAAGCCTTTACAAATAGCAACTGCAAAAGCATCCATGGAAAGACCAATAGCAAGTACTATTAATGATATTATTCCCATAGTATTTTTCTCCTAAATAAAAGTCTATAAATTATATAACAAAAACCGCTTTTTTTCAATAGCAAATAAAAAATAAAATATTTTAAAATAAAATATAGAAACAAGCCAAAAATGATGGTATAATTTATATAACATATAAGTTTATAAATAAAGCAAATATAAAGAGGAGAGTAAGCATTAAAAAACTAAAAGCTGGTATTTCACTAATTGTTTTAGGCAATGTGCTAAATTTTTTGCGTCTATTTTTTTAAAAAATGGCGAAACTAGTAACTTTAAAGATTTTACTAGTGGCATTTTATTAGGCTTATCAATTGCTTGCAATTTAGTTGGCATTGTTTTAACTGTTATGTATTTTTCTAAAAACGATGGAAATAATCAATAACTAGTTAAACGTAACTTCACATATTTTGGCTATAATTAATTTATATATAGAAAGGAGAAAATTATGAAACGAATCATTACTATCGGGCGAGAATTTGGAAGTGGTGGACGTGAACTTGGTAGACGTCTTTCAGAAAAACTACATATTGCCTATTATGATCAAGAAATCATCACAGAAATCGCAAAAAGGACAAAGATGTCAGAGGAATACGTACGACAAATTACAGAAAGCAACCCTACAGCATCGTTCCCTATTCACATTAGACATACTTTTTATTCAGTTCCTAATCCTGTTTTCCAACAATGTATTACAATTTATTCTGAGCAACACAAACTTTTAAAAGAGTTAGCTGAAAAATCAGATTGTATTATCGTTGGCCGTTGTGCAGATTATATTTTGCAAGATTCAAATCCATTCCGCATTTTTGTTTATGCAGATGCAGAAAGCAAAATTAAACGCTGTATAGAAAGAAAAACAGAAGGTGAAAATTTAACAGAATCACAAATAAAGAAAAAGATAACAGAAATCGATCGTAACCGAGCAAAATACTATGAATTTTTCAGTGATCAAAAATGGGGTTCAAAAGAAAACTACGATTTACTTGTAAACACATCAAATGCTGATATTAAAAAAGTAGCCGAAGCTATTTATGATTATTTACAAGATATTTTTAAATAATACTTAAAAAAAGCGTCTAGTCAAAAAGATTAGACGCTTTTTTTATTCATTTTATTAATAAAACCTTACAAGTATCTACCACAATATTTTTTAATACTTCTTTATTATCTAATTCTTCTACTAGATACATAGGTCTACCACCTTCATAAGGAATAGATTCTTCCATATTATATTTTCCATTACTTTCTACCTTTTTAACAAGCAATCTATTATCATATACTCCACCAAACAATATTCCATTATAATATAATAGATATTCTCCCATCATTTTTTTAAAAGTGATATTGTCTAATAAATTTAATTGTTCCAAAACAAAGTCTTTATAAACTATTGTACTTGTCATTTTATACTCCTTTTTTTAACCAGTTTTATATATCTCTTTTATTCCTTTGTTTATTAATTCATAGGCATGATACTCAAGATCAACAATATTAAGCAAAATATCTCTAGAAACTTTTATATCATTTTTTTCATCTAATAAATATTTTATGAACATCTCACATAATTTTTCAAAACACTCTCCACTTTTTCTAAATAAGCAATCTGCATTTATTTATATGATATAGTTCAAAACAGTCTCTTCTAAAAAGTCTCTTTTGGTTGTGCTTCTTTAAAATTTTCCACTCGACAAATTTTAGTATAGACTAGAATTCTTCCAAGCGACTCAATGTTATGGGGTGCCCGAGTTTAGCGTCGTGCCTTTTGCTCGTTAAAAGAAAGAGCACATTCAAACCTCCTAAGAATTGTCATAGGAATAATTACATCACCATATTTGTCTGGCATGTATGTTCCTCTTAATTTATTTGCGATGCTCCAAATGAAATTGGCTTCTGCAGCAACATCAACGGGGTCTTCATCCCAAAGCATATCTATTTTTTCTCTAATATCAGTCATAGTTTTATCCTCTATTCTTTCGTTAAATAATATAATTCATACAATACAGAAAAGTATTTGTCTTCGTATGTTTCAGCAAATGCATCCGTTGTTGAATGCTCTTTTTCTTTCCAATGTAAATACCTAATGGCATAGCACATAACTTCATCAGCCATCACCATCATCCAGAAGCAAAGGTAATCCTCGTGGCATCCCCTCAACTGTTCCTCTTCAATCAAATAGTCGTTAGGGAGAATGATTTCTTTGTCTTTAGGCATCAGCTCAGGCTTATCATATTTGCAATAAAGATAATCTTCCAAATACTGAGTATATGTAAGCTTTCCTTTATGTTCCAAAAACATTCTTCCTAGATTGAAAACATCGTCATAACTATCTTTGGTATATTTCAAATGCTCCAATTCATCGACTTTTTGTTTCTTATAATCATATGATCTTGTTAAATATTTGCCTCCATCATAAAGAAAATCGCCCCCTAACTCTAGCTTATGAATTGCTTCAACAATTAAGGAAATCTTGTCTTGAAGCCATGAATCATCCTCAATCAAATCGCAATCAAGTTTTCTTTGTCTAAGAACCTCTTTCTTTGTTTCGTCATCTAAATAAGAAAAAGCATTATATATTCTTCTGAGATGTTTATTTTGAGGGAAGAAACCTACTGCTATAGTTGCCCAAGTCAAATAATCGATTTCATCAGCGTTATCAATGATGAATCTCTTGGCGGTTTCCTTGATTTCTTTTTCTTTGGTGATTTTTTGGTTGTGCCTTTCCAAAAAATAGATAACAAAGGAAATAGCTATGGTCGCTGCCAAAGAAAGAATTGATATTATTAAATTAGCAATTTCCATCAATCATCTACCTCTATTCCGTATTTTTTGAATAATAGTGCTAATTTTCTTTTAACTTTCATAGTTGGCTCGTTTTCACCAGTTTCCCATCTTGCTACGGAAGCGATAGAAACACCTAATTCTTTTGCAAATTCTGACTGTGTTAAAAGCATTTTATTCCTTAGTTTTTTAATCATTACTTTGTAATCCATAAATTGACCTCCTATAGGAACATCAAAAACTTATCTAAATTATATCACTTTTTTCTCAAATTGTCTATTATTCGACAATATTAATCCACAATATTTCCATATTTTTCTCAAATAATTTTTACCAACATACCTTTCGTTCCGCAGTACTACCTTTCGTTCCGTTGATAAGGCTTTCGTTCCGTAGTGATATCTATCGTTCCGTAGTTATATCCCAAAAATAAAAAAGCCCTGCAAAAACACCTATTTGCATCTCTACAAGGCTAACTTATAACTTGGCAGATAGGGTAAAATTCCCTTTCTGCAAAGAAAAAAGGTCTGACACTTTTCGTATCAAACCATTGCTTTTCTTATGGAGCAGGTAACGAGAATCGAACTCGCACGAACAGCTTGGAAGGCTGTAGTTCTACCATTAAACTATACCTGCATATAAATGGTCGGGATTGCAGGATTCGAACCTGTGACCCCTTGGTCCCAAACCAAGTGCTCTACCAAACTGAGCTAAATCCCGTTCATTTTAACGCTCATACATTATATTACATATGAACATAATTGTCAAGTTATTTTTGCTTTTTTACAAAAATGGCGTGCCCAAGAGGATTTGAACCCCCAGCCTTCTGATCCGTAGTCAGACGCTCTATCCAATTGAGCTATGGGCACAAATAATAATAATTTTAAATGGCGGTCTCAACGGGACTTGAACCCGCGATCTTCAGTGTGACAGACTGACATGTTAACCACTACACCATGAGACCATTTCCTAACGCTTAATTATTATACCACTTTTAAAATCATTTAGCAATATTTTTTTTATTTTTTTTTGGCTTTTGTAATTATTTAAAAAATGCAGATGAATTTACATCTGCATTTAAATGTTATTTTTTCAATTCTTCACCACAATGTGAACAATACTTACTCTCAGCTTCGTTTTCTGTTCCGCAAGTAGGACATGTAATAGTTGTCTTTTCAGCAACAACTTCTTCTTTAGCTCCTAATTCTTCACCACATTTTTCACAATATTTGTTTCCTGCTTCATTTACAGTTCCACAAATAGGGCATTTATTGCTTTTTTCTACTTTTTCTTCGCCATAATATTCTTCATATCTTTCTTTAACATCTAAGTAGAATCTAGCTTCAGCAGTTTTTACATATGGCATCAACCAGAAGTATAAAATTCCTAGAGTAAGAATTCCTAATAAATACCAACCAATAAAGCTAAAATGTAAGCAGAATAATTTCCATTTATTTCCGTCCATCATTTCACGGCTTCTTGTGATTGCCTCATTACCACTCATTTCAGGATTATCTCTCAAAATATAGAAAGTAAGTGCATATGAGAAAGGTTTAATAAAAATAGGAATTATTAGTAGTGCCCACAAAGCTAAATAAATGCTTTGTAATAAACCAGCAACAAATGCTGTCACAAAGTTTTTAAAACCAGAAAATAGTTCTTCAGCTTTTGCTTTACCTCCAGTCGCTACTACTAAAGCAACGCTAGCCATTCCAAGCATAAGTGGTCCGCTAAGAATTAAATCTATAATTGAACCAACATAACCAATATATGGTAATGTGCTTAATGAGCTCAACGCTCCTATTATTAAAAGTCCAAGAATAAAAACTCCACGATTTCCTCTAACAAGTTCTTTTGCTTCCATTTTAATTTCTGAATTTGTCATATTTTTCCTCCCTTAATAGAATTATTATATCATTTTTTTAATGATATAGCAAGATTTATCGCATAATATAGTAAAGCGAATACCAATTGTTTCTTTCTTTACAATATCTACTCTTTTTCATTATATCAATTGAATACTCTAAGGCAGTTCTTTCAAATAATTCTGTTATTCTTTGACTTCTTACCTTTTCATAAAATTCTTCGATTTTTTCATTTCTTCTTTCATAGTCTAAAGGAAGTCTAACTAATTTCAAATACTCTAGGCCTAATGCAACTTTTTCTATTCTTTTTTGAGTTTTCTCAGTTTTATAAGTTAATGCTTTATTAATAAGTTTACTAGCTTTTTCAATGTTAGAAGAATTGAACAAATTTGAATCAGCATCATCATATAACCATAACTCTTTACCATTCACTTCATCTTCCCAAAGATAAATATATTCTTGAATATATGGACTAGCTTCACCATAGTAGTTATCACAAAACTCTTTTATTAAAGTTTTTACATCGCTATGGTCATCTCTTAACAAATGACTGATAACATAACTTTTCATCTCATCCATATATCCACCACCGCCATAAGAGAAATTGCCTTGCATTAAAACACCTTTGATATTACTTTTCCTATATAATTCAATATTTTTTTCCATTGTTCTAAAATTAGGGAAAGGCAACAAATAATTTCTAAAATTCACACAATAGTCCCAAATATATAAACGATTAGTAATTTTACTCCAGCCTATTAAATCATTTAAAAATTTTGCGCAATTGCCTTCTTTATCTCTTTTGGCTGTTTCTTCAATCGAATTTCCCCATGAACATTCGATATTTGTAAGTCTAACTATCACATTATCAAGTGGCTTAACATTCTTTGGAGGTTTTCTTGAATATTGATAAGCAAAAGTATGGATTAAAATATCTGGATACTTTTCACTAATTGCTTTAGCTATTTTATTAACAAAAGTTATTACTGAACCACTTTGGCTTTCATTTTCTTCATCAATCTTTTTACACTTGTCGCATTCACAGGCCATTTTTATAAAATGCCCCATCCATTCATCTTGAGCAACACTGAATATTTTACAATCAGGATTTTCCTTTATCCAAGTTTCTACTTTTTTTAGTGCTAGTTTAAAAACATCAGCATTAGATAAGCATAATTCAGTATGTTCTTTACGTCTAACACCATCAATCTCAGAAAAATATTCTGGATGACTATCAAAATAATCATCTGGACTAATTAAATCAGAAAATGAATGATGAAAGTTAAACCATTTTGTTTTACCACCTTTATCAGCAGATATATCAGCGAGATTACTATTTAACATATTCTTTGAAGCAAAATCGCCATTAAAAGCATCAGTAAAATATACCTCACGATATTCAAAAGTGAAATCTTGAAAAATATCAATATCTTTTAAAATAATACTATTATGTTTATCTACCTTTTCGCAATCACTAGTAAAACATCTAAAACCAACAACTTCCTCTAAAAACCTATAAACGCCATATAATGTTCCTCTAGGACTGTTACCATGAATTATAATATCTCCATCTTCAATTTTAATCACATAAGCTTCACTACTAGCACTATTTAATCTTGCATCTTTTTTAGTATTTCTTACATTAAGCCCAACTAATATTTCTTTACTTCTTCTTGGGCATTTATCAGAAAATACTGGGATGCAGCAATCACTACTTTCATATAAGTACTTTTGCAATTGCTTTGCAGCAAACCTAGTACAACTATCACTGTCTTTTCCACTGCATATGTGATAATCTGTTTTAAAATTATTTATTAGAATAATTTCTTTTGTTTTTTCCATATCTATTTTATCCTCACTTCACTCCTATTCCAATTAATACGTCATTAGTTCTAAGAGAACTTTTTGAATATTTTAATAGTTCTTTTTCATAAGGAATTGGAGCTTCATCTGTTAGTTTTACTAATTTGTAGTTTCTTTTCAAATCTTCTAGCCCATTTATTAGAGCATTTTTAATATGCAATTTCTCTATCTTTTCAATATTTGCAATCAAATTTTGCAAATTTTCATATTCGTTTAATAATTTCGAAGCCGTTTTCGGGCCGATTTTACAAATTCCTTTAATATTATCCGCACTATCACCAACTAATGACTTAAATGCCACATACATATTAGGAGTGATTTCATATTTTTCTTTTAAATAATTTTCATCACAAATAATTGTGTTTTTGCCTCTATATCTTAACACTTTTACATTTTCACTAATAAGTTGAAAAAAATCTGAATCAAATGAGGAAATGAATATCTCATTAAAATCACCATACTTTAAGCAATATGTTGCAATAACATCATCAACTTCGTATTTAACAACTTCAGTATGTTTTATTTTTAAATAGTCAAGAGCTTTATATATATCATTAAGTTGTGAGAATGGATTATCTTCCTCTTTCGCTTCACTAAAGTCTATGCGATTAGCTTTGTAATTACTATATATATCACTTCTTACTTCTCTTTTTTCGCTATCAAAAAGTACTAATATATGAGTAGGAGTTACCATATCTATAATTTTTAAAAGAGCCCCAACAAACCCTAATGTTCCTTGAATCATTTTGCCATCTTTATTTATTATTACATTGGGCATTCCAAAAAACATTTGAAATAATAAATTATGACCATCTACTATCAATATCCTATCCATTGTTACCTCACTAATACTGAATGGAAAAACTTTTCCTGAAATTCTATTGCTTCATTAATTTCTTGATCTGTATAATCCCTTCTATTTGCTATTATCCATTTAGTTTCTTCATCATATAGTCTAATAATTACTCCAATTAAAAGACCTTCATATTCATCAAGTGGAACATCAGCATCTAAAATATATGCATCTTGAAATTCTCCATCTTTTCCAATTAGTCCTTCAATATAACCATAATTAATAGGATATATAATTTCTTTATGCTTTGGATGACGTGAACCTAGTTTTCTATCCACTGTCACCTTGAATTTTTTTCCAACGTTTAAAACCTCAAAATATTTACTCATTCTTCCAGTAAATGAAGGAACAATTTTTCCTGTTTTTTTTAGTTCAATTAACTCATCTTTATTTTGCCATTTGTAAGAAACAGTTTCACCTTTCTGAAAAACTATACTATCTTTATCACAATCAACCACACATAAAAAATCATAACAAATATATTGTCTATCATCGTTTAACTCAAATCCAATTTCAGTAAACTCTTCAGCAACTATTCCTGTTTCTTCTTTTAATTCTCGTTTTACACAATCATATTTATCTTCGCCTTTTAAAGCACTTCCACCAGCACTGACTTCATAAAACCCAGGATATACATCTTTTTCATAATCCCTTTGCATAACTAAATATGTCCCGTCACTATGTCTTACAACGACATCACATGCTAAGTGGTAATACCCTGTTGGAATTTTTTCCCCTCTTGCTATATCAAAACCGGCTTTTTTTAAATCTTTATCATATACGTCCCAAATTTCCATAAACTTCTCCTAAAATAATTCATCAAGCAAGAGATAATATCTAATTTTATTGTAATCAGGAACAATACCTAATTCTGAAAAAATTAATTCAATATCAAAATTTTGATTTTTTCCATTTGAATATCTTCCGATAATATTGTCTCTAAGACTGCGATAACAAATAGCAATATCTTGATATATATCATCTAAACCACATAGTCCTAAATCAATATATCCAGAAATATTTTCTCCATTAGCAAAAATATTTGGCAAACAAAAATCACCATGTGATAAAACTAACTTATCACATTTTGGTTTATTATTTTCTAACCATACTAATAGCTCTAATGGATTGGAAAACTCATTACCATTAAATGTTTCATCTTCGCACATACTTGTCTCGACTAATCCGTTTTCAACTCTAAAACGTGCTATTTCTAGTTTTTTATCAATGTTAATAATAAATTTCTCTTTACAATCATCTATGTTTATTTCCCATAATTTCTTTAGGGAGCTCGCGGCAAGTTTAACTACTTTATATGGTTCTTCTATTATTTCTTTATCGCAAAGCATTTTTCCTTTTATTTTACTCATACGCAAATAATTTTCACCATTTTTTTGATAAAAATCCATAACCTTTGGAACTGGCAATTTGCCATTTAACAACTTTAGCATATGATATTCATTATTTGAAATTAATGATGTTGTCTCAATTTTTAAAACTTCATTTTCATCAATCAATACTTTTGCATCTGATTTTCCTATTGTATCTATAACCATAACCTATTTTCCTTTTTTATATCCATATATTAAAACTATACCACACTTGACATTTTACCATCTATAATAATTGTTGTCAATTTGTTTTTAATAATGTAATAGCTAAAATAAAAAGTGTTAGCATATTTTTTTACTAACACTTTCACTAAATCATTTACTTTTTCTTTCAATTATAAGAGGTTTTAAAACTCTTAAGCCTTCTTTTGCACCTTTAACAGCTTTTATTAAAACAACATTAGAAAACTCTTTATTAACATCGTAAACAAATTTCATTTCTTTAACAATAATATTTTTTTTGTTTAGAAGAAGCATAACCTCATTAAGACGGGAAGTAAGAAACAAAAAATAAAGTTTACCATTATTTTTAAGATTCCTATTTATACAATTTATCATATTTTCTAATGGAAAGTTATCTTCATGTTTAGCTAGGGCTAAATATTTATTACTTCCCATATCTAATGATGGTGTTTTAAAATATGGAGGATTAAATATAATTACATCTGCTTCTTCACTACATTTATATGTGTTCCCATCAGCGACTAATAAAGTACAATTTTCAACATTGTTTAATTCCATGTTCTTTTTTGCAAGTGCAATTGCCTTTTCATTAATATCAATACCTATTAATTTCTTAGGATTAAATCTAGAAGCGTATAATAATAAAGCACCTGTATTAGTCCCAATATCTAAAACAATATCATTGCGATATACTTCTAAAAATTCTCCTAAAGCCATAGTATCAGTATTTATGCAAAACATTTCATCATCTTGATACAATTTTACATTTTCATTATTTGGTAAATAATCTAATCTTATACTCATATCTATTGTTAAGCTCCTAAATATGCATCCTTAACTTTATCATTTTCTAGCAACTCTTTTCCAGTTCCTTCTAAGACAATGTTACCAGTTTCAATTACATATCCTCTATCAGCAATACTCAAAGCGGCTTTGGCATTTTGTTCTACTAGTAAAATAGTTGTTCCATTTTTATTTAAGGCTTTAATAATAGAAAATATTTCACTTACAAATATTGGTGACAATCCCATTGACGGTTCATCTAACAACAAGATTTTTGGTTTACTAATCATAGCTCTAGCCATTGCTAGCATTTGTTGTTCACCACCTGATAAAGTTCCAGCTTTTTGTTTTTTTCTTTCTTCTAGTCGTGGAAACAATTTATATATTTCTTCTAAATCCTTTTTGATCTTAATAATGTTGTGTCTTTTATAAGCTCCCATTTCTAGGTTTTCCTGAACAGTCATACCAACAAATATTTGTCTTCCTTCAGGCACATGAGCAACTCCATAATCCACTGCCCTGTAAGCTGGCAATTTCAGTAAATCTGTTTTAATATATTCATTATATTTCTTTCTTAAACCATTAATTCTTTTTCTATTAATGAATGTTGTTTTTCCAAAAACTTCTGTTTCAATATTTTCTTCACTTCTAATTTTATCAAAAACTATATCACTTTCACCATAAGTCTTTAATAATTTATCAGTTAATTTTGGACCTGCTAATCTATTAAGTGTTCTTTTATCTGTAAGTTCACTTAAATCCAAAATAGCACTGCTTTCGCTCTCGGCTTTAGTAAGACCTGTTAGTGCTCTAAGTAAAGTAGTTTTACCAGCTCCATTTGCTCCAATCAAAACTACTATCTCACCTTTATTAACCTCTAAATTTACGCCTTTTAAAGCTTTAATATTACCGTTATATACAACTTTTAAATCATTAACTTTAAGCATAAACCTATTCTCCTAAATATGCTGATATTACATCAGGATTATTTTTTATTTCTTCTGGTGAACCACTAGCAATAATTTCACCAAAACTTAAAACTGTAATTTTTTCACATATTCCCATAACTAATTTCATATCATGTTCAATAAGCAAAATTGTTGTATTAAATTTTTCTCTAACAGTTTTTATTGTTTCCATAAGTTCACTTGTCTCAATAGGATTCATACCAGCTGCAGGTTCATCTAATAATATTAATTTTGGAGAAGTAGCTAAAGCTCTAGCTATTTCTAATTTTCTTTGCTTTCCATAAGGAAGATTATTGGCTATTTCTTCACTACAATCAGATAATCCTAAAATATCCAAAATCTCATTAGTTTTTTCATCGATTAGTTTTTCTTCTTTCCAAAATCTTTTTGTTCTAAAGATTGCATCAAAAACTGTATAATTCTTCCTTGTATTAAAAGCAGCTTTTATATTATCAGAAACAGATAGTTTCTTAAACAATCGTATATTTTGAAAAGTTCTACTTATTCCTTTTTCTACTCTAACATGTGGAGATAAATAAGTAACATCCTCACCACATAAAGTTATCTTTCCTGATGTAGGTTTATATACGCCTGTTAACATATTAAAAACTGTAGTTTTTCCAGCTCCATTAGGACCAATTAATCCAACTAATTCATTTTCTCTTATTGTTATATTGAAATCAGTTACGGCTTTTAATCCACCAAATACTATACTGATGTTTTTAGCATCTAAAATAACTTTATTTTGGTTGTTTAAATCATTCATATTCATTACCTCCATTTTTGGAGTTGTTACTTGATTTTCTTTTGAAAATGCCTTTAATAAACATAGCAATTTTCTTTGATATGTTTTTAACTCTTTTTGGCAACATCTTAATAAATCTTGTCATTGAGAATTCATATCTTCCTAATAATCCACTTGGTCTTGTGATCATTATTATAATTAATATAACTGAATAAACTATTATTCTATAATCACTAAAAAATCTTAATGATTCAGGAATAATTGTTAAGATTGTGGCGGAAACAATAGAACCAGTAAATGATCCTAATCCACCAAGAACAACTATCACTAGCAAATCTATAGAATAATTGAAAGAGAATTTACTTGGTAATAGCACTCCATTATATTGAGCAAACAATACACCACCGATTCCTGCAAGCGCTGCTGAAAGAGCAAATGTAGCAATTTTACATTTTGTTACAGGTATTCCACAAGCTTCTGATGCTATATTATCATCTCTAATTGCTAAAATCATTCTACCAAATCTTGATCTCATTAAAGTAAAAATAATTAGAACTACTATAATAACTATTAATACGTATAATACAATATTTTGATTTTTAGGGATTTTTGTAAGTCCACTAGCACCACCAGTAAATTTAAACAATTCCAATAATTTTACAATTATTTGCCCAAATCCTAAAGTAATGATAGCTAAATAATCTCCACGAAGTCTTAAAGCAGGTATACCTACTAAAAATCCAGCAATTCCTGCGAAAACAAATCCAATTAATAGAGCAATTACAGTATAAAGGTTGTTTATTGCTTCGCTTGTTATACTACTAGATACAGCTTTTAAAAATATTGCTCCAGCATAACCACCAATTGCCATAAAGCCGGCATGTCCTAAAACTAATTCTCCCAAGCAACCAGTAGAAAGATTTAGGGAAACAGCTAAAATAATTGTATAACAAATAATAAAGGCAAGTCCTTCCATTTGTCTAAAATTAAGTCCTAATATATTTACATATATACTTTTTGAAAAATCTGCACCTAAAGTAATCCATACCAAAACTAGCAATAAAACACAAGAGATTAAATTAATAAGATATGGTTTTTTTCTCGAATAAAGAGGTACTAATGAATTATTACTTCTTTGCATAATCACACCTTCTCTCCAATATTTTTTCCAAATATTCCCGTTGGCTTAAATATTAAAATTATTATTAATAAACCAAACAAAAATATATCTGCATATGAACTATTTATACTCATTATATTTGGTAAAACTTTAATGATGCCAATCAAAAATCCTCCAACACAAGCTCCAGGGATACTGCCAATTCCACCAACAACTGCAGCTACAAATGCATACAATCCCAAATTTGACCCCAAAAATGGTTCAATTTTTAGATATTTCATATAATACATGATTGCAGCAATACCAGCTAAAAATGTACCTATTATAAAAGTTATTGAAATAGTTCTATCAACATTAATTCCCATAAGTTGAGCAGCATCGCTATTTTCACTAACAGCTCGCATAGCCTTTCCTACTTTCGTTTTTTTAATAAACAAAGTAAGCAAAATCATTGTTACTATTGAAACAATAATTGTTATTAATGATATATTACTAACTGAAATTTTCCCTATGTTAATAGTTGTTTGTTTAATTAAATCAGGATACATCTTTGAGTCACTTCCAAATAATAATTGAAACAAATTTTCTAAAATCAAGCTTACAGCAATCGCAGTTATTAATGCTGTAATAGTTGGGGACTTCTTTTTTCTTAAAGGCCTATATGCCACTCTTTCTGTTAATACACCAATAATAATTGTAATTAATATTGCTAAAATCAAACCTAAGATTGCTGGTAATTTCAAAATAATTATAAAAGTATACAGCATAAAGCATGCTACCATTATAAAATCACCATGAGCAAAATTTATTAATTTTATTATTCCATACACCATTGTATATCCTAAAGCTACTAGTGCATAAATACTTCCCATCTGAATTCCAATAATTATCTGATTGACTATCTCACTCATATTGTATCCTCTCTTTTAAATTAATTATATAAATAGGAATCATCATGATTCCTATTATTTAAATTATTTTTGTTTAATCTTTGTTTTTAATCTAATTGATCCATCTACATATTCACATATACAAATAGTTTTTATTGGGTCTCCTTCTTTATCAAAGGAAATATCTCCAGTCAAACCACCATCAAATTTAATAGAGGCTAGTGCTTCTTTCACTTTTTCTGTATCAATAGAGTTAGCATTTTCAATTGCCTTGGCCACAAGCATAACTGAATCATATGCTAAAGCAGCAAATGATGTTGGATTTGAACCATAAGCTTTATTGAATTTATTTGCAAATTCAACTATATTATCTTCAGTAGCACAATAATGATTTGAGAAGAATACATTATTAGCTGGAGTAAAATCTCCTGCGCCTTCTAATTGATTAAGTATTCCATCATATCCATCTGCACCTAATAAAGGCTTTTTATATTCTGCTGATCTTAACTCTTTTGCTAAAGCAGCAGCATCTTCATAATATATAGGTGCGAAAATCGCATCACTATTTTTATCAACCAATTTTTGAACTATACTTGCTCTTTGATCGTTATCCTTTGCTTTTAGGCCACCATCAAAGAAATCAACTTCTATACCAAGTTCAGTTGCTCTTTCTTTAAACGCTTTGGCAACACCTTTTGAGTAATCATCTGCTTCATCATAAGCTATCGAAACTTTCTTTATATTTAATCCATCTTTAGCAAATTCAGCCATTGCTTTACCTTGAGAATTATCTAAAAAACATGTTCTAAATATATATTCTCTACCTTTTGTGATACCATCTGCTGTTGCACATGGAGCAATAGTAAGTACTTTATCACTATTAGCTTGAGCAACTAATATTTCACTATTACCACTAGTAACTTCGCCAAACAAAAAATCAACATCATCAATCAATTTATTATAAGCTGATAAAACTTGTCCAGAATCACCTTGATCATCTTCCATTAGGCATCGTATCTTCTTTCCTAATAAACCACCGTTTTCATTCAAATCTTTAACAGCAAGTTCGACACCTCTTCTAACAGAATCACCATAAGTTGATAGTGATCCAGTAAATGGTCCTACTACACCAAACACTATTTCATCATCATTTTTTTCATTTTTGCAACCATAAAAACAGCATAAACATACTAAAAGCATAAATAAACTCAAAAACTTTTTCATAATCATTCTCCTATCTTTTTTTATAAGTCATGCTATTTGTGTTATTAAAAAAACACCTTCATCTCTATCAAAAAGACGAAAGTGTTATATTAATCGTACCACTCTTTGATAATGCTATCACATCACCAGTATTTTAACGAATACTAACCGTTCTATCTTAATCGTTTAACAAACTTTCAGAAGACTACTAGCAGAATGATTTTCATATTATTCTATTACTGTTTTGCACCAATTAACAGCTCTCTTGAAATAAATATAATATTACTCTTTTCCACTCATCGCATTTACTTATATTACATAAATTATATACTCATATAAGCCCAAAGTCAATTATTTTAAAATGTAAACGATTTATTTACTTGAAAACGGCAGTTTTTTTGAGTTTTCGTATTTTATTTTACCCTTTTAAACCTCTAGATTGTCTATCCATATCTTCTATCACGATATCATATATTTCACCAAGTGTACGGCAATATTCTAATACTTTCCATGGTTCATTTGTATGATAATGAATTTTAATTAATTCATCATCTCCAACTGCTAAAAGGCAATCTCCTTCAAAATTCTTTGTGATATAATCATTTATATCATCTTCACTCAAATTTTTCCCTTCAATTAATAATTGGGTATCATATCTAAAATCTATCATAAAAAACTCCTTAATATTATTTATGATAATATTATATGATAAATATTTTCTTTTTACAATTTAAATTTCTCTAATAAAAATGTTTTTTTATATTATTAGTCCACATCAACGCCTGTATTAAACAATTTTATACAAGCGAAATACAAACCAACATTATAAACAACATATACGCCTAATGCGAAATATAAATAATCTTTTGCATTGGCTAAAGAAATATTGGCTTGATTAAAGATATTATTTCCACTATGAAAAATCAAACTGTAAATATATACAAGTAGTAGTGACAAACCACTCAAAACGATATAAATGACGAAAGATGAAATAATTGACTTCAATAATTTGTTTTGATTTTGTTTATAACCAAACACTATTCCTAAATATCCAACTTGTATCATAAATATTATTTCTAATAAAGCTATAATTATTAATGAATAATATTCAGTTATAGCCATTTTGAAAAAGTTTACCATATCAACTGAATAATACGAAATAAGTACACATACTGCTATTACAATCAAACTAACTAAGCAAGTAATGATTGCTGACAAAAACTTTGATAAAAAGATTGTGTTTTTTTCAACAGGCAATGTATGTGTCAAATAAGATTCATCTTTATATATATTTTGTATAAATCTTACCCAAGATCGTAATACCGAATTAAACAAAGCACTTATTACCATACTCATTGCTATTCCAGCACAAATTTTACTAATTAGTTGAATGAAAAACGATTCATTTATATTAGCAAAAGCAAGTGCAAACAAAGAGAATATTAAACCCAATGAATAAAAAACAATAATAATTTTTCCAACCCATCTTAAATCATATTTTAATAACTTCTTTAGCATTTGAATAACCTCCTAAATTCTTCATCAATTGATAATTTAGTTTTATCCCTTAACTCATCAGCTGATGAAACTAACGCTATTTCTCCTTTATCTATAAAAACAACCTCATCTAGTATTCTCTCAATATCAGCAATCAAATGTGTAGTAATTATTATACTAGCTCCTTCTCTAAAATTAGATAAAATTGTATCTAATATATAATCTCTAGTAGCTGGATCTACTCCTCCTAAAGGTTCATCAAGGATATATAAATCAGCATCTCTACTCATAACTAAAACAAGTTGCAATTTTTCTTGCATACCTTTTGACATTTTAATTATTTTTTGTTCTTTATCCAAGCTCAAATCTTCTAAAAGTTTATATGCTCTTTCTAAATTAAAGTTATCATAAAATTCAACAAAGAACTTTAACACTTCATTAATTGTCATACCTTTATCCAAATATGTTCTTTCAGGCAAAAAAGAAATTGCTTTTTTGCTTTCAACACCTGGTTTCTTTCCATTAATCAAAACTTCACCGCTTGTTGGAGTAAGTAAATCATTAATAAGTTTGATTAAAGTTGTTTTTCCCATTCCATTTTTACCTAATATACCTACTATTTTTCCTCTGCCAATAGATAAATTAATATTCTTTAAAACCTTCTTGCCATCAAAATCTTTACAAAGATTTTTGCATTCTAACAACATCATGCAGTTTACCTCTTTTCCTTTTCAAGATATTTTTTAATTTCTTCATCAGTAATACCAATTTTTTTCATATCATTAAAAAACGTATCTAATTTTTCTTTAATTATTTCTTCCTTTACTTTCTCTATTAAACTTTTATCATTTGTCACAAATTTTCCATTTGTTCTTTCTGTATAAATTAGTCCTTCTCTTTCTAATTCTAACAATGCTTTTTGCATTGTGTTTGGATTAACTTTAACTATTGTTGACAAATCACGTACAGATGGAATTTTTTCTCCCATCTTAAAGCTTCCCGATATTATTTCAATTCTTAAATATTCTACAATCTGTATATATATAGGCCTATCATTTTCAAATACAAACTCCATATTCATTTACCTTTCACTGTATTACTTGACTAATACAATAATACTATTTTTTGTTTATAATGTCAAGATAAAAAAATATTTTTTTAAAAATAAAATAAAAAACTTGACTATAAAGTCAAGTTATCTTCTCTTTTCATATGAAGTTATTCCAAGTTTAAACCTATTTAATCCATCAATAAGTATTTCTTTTGGACATGCAATATTCATTCTAATGAATTTTTTACCACTATCACCATATTGACTACCATTAGACAAAAACAATCCTGTTTGTTTGCGAATAAAATCAGTTAACTCGATTGAATTATTAGTTACCTTTCCACAATCAATCCATAATAAATATGTAGCATCGCTATCTACCAAATGAAGCATTGGAAGTTCACGAGAGATATATTCTTTTACAATCAATTTATTTTTTTCAATATACTCTCTTAACTCATCTAACCAAATACCACCTTTTGTAAAAGCTGCTATTGCTGCTTGAATGGCAAAAGTGTTTGGTTCTGCTATTTCATCATTATTAATTCCTCTATAAACCTTATCATAGATTTTTTTATTAGGAATGCACACAGCTGATGTTTGTAGACCAGCAATATTAAATGTCTTTGTTGGGGCTAAACAAGCAATACTATTATACTTGCAAACATCAGAAACACTTTGGAAAGGCACATAATCACAACCTGGTTTTGTTAAATCACAATGTATTTCATCAGATAGCACTAACACATTGTGCTTATAACATAGATCACCAATCTTTGATAGAGTATCCTTATCCCAAATTTTTCCTATAGGATTATGTGGATTACATAAAATCATTAAAGTTGTTTGTGGATCAGAAAGTTTCTTTTCTAGATCAGAAAAATCAATACTATATTTTCCATCTTTATATACAAGTTGACTTTCTAAAACATATCTTCCGTTATTACAAATAGAATTAAAGAAAATATTATATACTGGTGTTTGAACTAAAACTTTCTCTCCTGGAGAAGTTACTCTACGTACTACACTAGAAATAGAAGGTACTACACCAGTAGAAAATATTAACCATTCTTTTTTAATTTCATATTGATGTCTGTTTTTCCACCAAGCGATATAACTTTCATACCATTCATCAGGAACAATATTGTAACCATATATATGATTTTTTACTCTTTCTTCTAATGCTTTTACAATTTCATCTGACACTTCAAAATCCATATCAGCGACCCACATTGGAAGTTCTTCTTTTTTTATATCCCATTTCAAAGAATTAGTTCCACTTCTGTTTATTATTCTATCAAAATTATACATTTATTTTACCTCAATCTTTGTATCATTTGGATTAATAAATTTTTCATCCATAATTAATTCATCATATCCCTTACAACAAATAATACCACTTATAGGATTTTTAATGCTATCTATTTTAGTAGTTATATCAGCAGCAATATTTTTACAGAATTCAAAAGCCAAATTAGTATTGTTAACTTTACAATTAACTAGTTTAACATTTTCCATATAACACAATCCTTGTTCAGACTCAAGTTCACAATTAATAAAAGTTATATTTTTACTATTCCAGCTTAAATACTCACCTATTATTTTAGAATCATTAATAGTAACATTCTCACAATTCCAAAATGAATCTTTGCTATTAAAAATGCAATTGTTAGCAACAATATTCTTTGCACCATCAAAGCAATAGTTTCCATCAATAACAACATTGTTAAGTTTAATGTCCGAACTATTCATTCCAAAATAGTCACCTTTTATATAAACATTTTCTAATTCAATATTTTCACACTTCCACATGGTTTCCAAAGCTTCTGGAATTTTTGTATCTTTTATAACAATGTTTTTGCTACGTCTAAATTGCTTAGGAGAATCAATTAAAGAATCTTTTATTGTGATGCCATCAGTATACCATATTCCTGACCTTCCCATAAGATGCCAAGTGGATCCTATTACTTCAACATTTTTACAATACCATAAAGGATATTTCCATTTAAAATCACAATTTATAACTTTTATATTGGTACTTTCCTTTATTGGAGATTCTCCATCTTCAAATATACAGTTGATAAACTCAGTGTCTTTTGAAGCATACGCGGCTCTTTCGCCAGTCAGAACTTCATCTTTTATTTGCTTCATATAACTACACCTCCAATTATATTATATAAAACAATTATAATACACATTGCCATTTAAGTCAATTTTTTTGCTTTTTTACACTATTTATTATATTTAAAACAACTTTTTTTGTCACGTCATCTTTTATAAATCTTATAACAAATTAAAAATTAGCCTTCTTATTAGAAGACTAATCAATTTTAGGAAATGTATCGCATTACTAAATGCAGTTTTTAATCTAGCAAGTATTTTAATTAAATTCTGCTTCTACATAATATGGAAAATAAGTTTGAAAATTAATTTCCAAAGTTTTAATTTTCTTATCTGAAATATAAATATATGTCTTTAGATCTGATATATCGTATGATTCATTATCTATACAAATTTTTTCGATTCCTTTGTAATTATTAAAATAATAATAATATTTGTTATTATATAGTATATAATTAACATCTAATTTATCATCACCAGTAACCATTATTCCTTGGGTATATTTTTTATCATTATCAAAGTATAACCACATAAATTTATTTTGTATTGACAAACTATAATCTATTTCATCATCTGATTTCTTTTCTGAAACAACTAATACAAGATTTTTATCAATCATAAAGCATTCTTTATATTCATAATTTGAAAATGGATTTGCCAAATTATATGTTGTTTTAGAAGCAAATGAGATACCGAAAGTTGATATTATATATATAATTAAAATAATGAATAATAATGGAATTATAATATAACTCTTTTTTTCTTTATTTTTAAATTTAAAAAAACATATAATAATACATATGAATATTAAAACAGTTATTAACACTTTTATACTACATCCTCCTAAAATTGAAAACTATTTTTATCATCAAATCATCTTGACATATAACAATTTAATGATAATTTTTAATATTATTCTATGGTATATAAATAAAAAACTCCCTTTTTCTAAGAGAGTTAAATAATTCTTACAAATACTTTAAGGTAATTAATAAAACTATAAACTATCTTAGAGTATGAGTTTTTCCCCACACAAGTATTATAACAAATATCACCATAAATGTAAACAAATTTCTTTTGAAACCTTTATAGATTTTCTATAATCTATAATATATTCAAAAGTATTAATTAAAATATAACTAATATGATATTTAGTATTTTCCATAAGATTATATAACAAATTAAAAATTAGCCTTCTTATTAGAAGACTAATCAATTTCAGAAAATGGGGCGAACTATGGGAATCGAACCCACGAATGCCGGAGCCACAATCCGGAGCGTTAACCACTTCGCCAAGTTCGCCATTATTCTGGCAGGGGTAGAAGGATTCGAACCCTCATCTACGGTTTTGGAGACCGCTGCTCTACCATTGAACTATACCCCTATATATTTCACTGCTTGTATATTATACCAAAAAAATATTAAAAAAGCAACATCTTTTTTATTTTTTATCTATAGCATTTTACGTCTAAATGCATAATAGTTATAATTCTATAAAAAAGCGGAGGTGCTTGTTGGCGACCTCCAAGGTGGTAAAGACCACTACCAATAGTATATATTATCTTATTACTAATGTCAATAGTTTTTAGAATATTGATACTTGTTAACATATTATTTTGTTATAGTTCTTCTTCCCACTAGTTTGAAGAATTAAACTTATTATTATATACATTAATAAACAAACAACATAAGTTGCTATATATGTTGTAGTCATATTTTTGGTTAATGCATATGTAATCAATGCACTACCCAATATTATTAAAACTAATAAAGTAGCAACTAGCATAGTAACAAGAACACTTAAACTTTGCTTTACAACTTGTGCTGGTTGTTCATATTCTAATTTAGGTAATAAAATATTTATATATAAACCAACTTTACTAATAATTAACACTATCAAAATTGGTAATATAAATGAAGATACAACTTGAAAAACATTTAAGTAAAAATCCTTCATTAATAAAAATATAATATTATTAATTATAATAAAAGGAATAGTAATCAATAAATTAACTAAAACTTTAGCATTAAAAACATCCTTTTCTTTAACTGGAAGAGTTTTTAAAATCCATAATCTTTTTCCTTCCAAAGAAATTGAAGATGAAGTAGTTGAAGAAAGAGAAATGGAAAATACCATTAATAAAATAACTAATGGTGGCAAGATCATTTGCATTTCAATATACTTTTCACCAATTTTCAAATATTCTGCTTTGCTTTGAGAAATCAAAAAATAAGTAAATACTAAAGATAATATCGGTCCAATTATTGTATTTACTACATATATTGGGACACTAAAATAACCGTATATCTCTTTTCGTAATAGAGCTAATTTAACTGAACTTTTGCCACGAGAAATAGAATCCTTATATTCATATTTCTTTTGTTTATTTAAATTGCTTTTTTGATTACTATTAACAAATAAATAATTTTTACTTGTATAATAAAAGAACAATAAGAATATTATTAGGCTCCCACTACAAATAGCAACAAAATTAGTAGTTTCACCTCTAATTCCTAAAGCCAATAAATAACCTAAATAATTGCCGTTTTTCAATGAATTATACATGTTTTCAAAAAAGACTTTTTCATCATCTGTACCATTTGTAGTTTGCATTGCTAAAAAGACAATAGCAATCGTTAAACATAAATATAAAATAATAGACAAAACTTTTTTGGCATTTTGGCTTATTTTTATTTTACCTATTTGACAAGAAATAAAACCAAAAACTGAAATAATTGGTAATGGTATAATAAAGAAACCTATGATGGCAAATAACCAAAACAAAAAATTAGTAGTATTAAATATTGCATAAGCTATAACTGAAGGAATATAAAAGTACATAAACATAACATAATTAACGGCCAACAGATTAATAACTTTACTCAAAAAGATTATCTTTGTTTTAATAGGAAGTGCCATCAACATATCGAAGTCTTTGGATGCAAACAAATATGAATTTGTTTTTGAAATAGAACTAATCGCAATTATTAAACAACCAAAAGTTATTCCTAATAATAACACTCCATCACTTTTACCAGCTTTAACAAACATTCCACCATAGAAGTACATATATAATCCAAAAAGGAAAAATATTATTATACCTGCAATCATCACTAGAATTGTAAGTAATAATGGTAAATTATGCCCTTTTTTATCTTTAAATAATTTATTAATACCAAACGAATTAATAAAATTATTTTTAAGTAATATTATCAATTTATTCATGATTAATTAACTCCAAAAAAACATCCTCTAATGATTGATTTCCTTTCACTTCATCCATTGTTCCACTTGCTACTAATTTCCCAGATTTTATTATTGCAACTTTATCACAAAGTTTTTCTGCAACTTCTAAAACATGAGTTGAAAAGAAAATGCTACATTTTTCTTCACACAATTCTTTCATAATCTTTTTGACCTCGTATGATGATTTAGGATCCAAGCCAACGAATGGTTCATCTAATATCAATAATCTTGGTTTTCTAATAAAGGCAGAAATTAATGCTAATTTTTGTTTCATACCATGAGAATATGAAGAAATGATTTCATTCAACCTATTATTCATTTCAAAAATAGTGCTATATTTTTCTATACGTTCTCTACGCACTTCTTTTTCAATTTCATATATATCAGATATAAAATTTAAATATTGTATTCCTGTTAATTGTTCATACAAATCTGGATTATCTGGAATATATGCTATTTTTTTCTTACATTCAACTGGGTTATTTATAAGTGATAATCCATCTATTAATATCTCACCTTTTTCATATGTCAATATTCCAACACAGCATTTAATAGTTGTTGTTTTACCAGCACCATTATGTCCGATAAAACCGAATATTTCTCCATCATTTATAGTAAGTGATAAGTCATCAACAGCTTTTTTGTTATTATCATATGATTTTGTCAAATTGATAATTTCTAACATTTTCTTCACCTCAATTTATTATATCACATCTTTTTCTTTTTTGCATTAAAAAAAGGCAATACACAAGTACTGCCTACCAATTAAGTTTTTTCTTTTTCTTGCGACTCTCACGCAAAAATTTAATATAATATATGCCACCAATAATAACTATTATACCAGCAACAACACCAAGGCTAAGCCAAATAGAGAAATCTCCAAGTTTCACATTTTCCCACATTGCCAAAACATCATCATTCATTTCTTTGAAATCTTCCATTACGGCACAACGATTTATTACTTCTTCACTAGGAAATTGAGCATCGAATTGTCTGCCTCTTACATCAACTTTCACCAAAGCTTTTCCATCAATTTTAGATTCAGGAGAAATAGTATCACCAAAAAAATATGTTAAATCAGCATATTCGCCTTCTTCCTCTTCACTCACAGCGTACCATTCTTTAACTAAATCAAAAACTTCATCACCAGCAATTGATGTAGTATATCCTATATAATCCATATTTCTTGCGGCTATTTCAGGTTGGCATAAAAAGTTAACGAAGTCTTGAGCTAATTCTTTATTAGCTCCTTTAGGCATAATCCAACCATCAAACCAAATGTTGCTTCCTTCTTTAGGAACACTATAATTCAAATACACTTCTTCCTCTTCTTCAGCTACATCCATTGAATAAACAGCATCTCCACTCCAAGCAACATTTATAGCGATTTTTCCAGTAACAATATCATTTTTTCCGTTATCTACTTCAAAGCCAAAAATATTTTTTTTCATTTTTTTCAATACTCTTTCAACACCAGCAATATCACTAGTATCATTCATTATTAAAGAAATTTCTCTATTATATTCAGCATCAGTTAACAAACCACTTTCATAATCCAATTTTATTTTCAATAATTTGTCTTTGTTTAAATACATTACTCCAACAACATAAGTATCACGAACACTGTCTTTTGCTGAAGCCATATTTTTGTATTTTTCATTCCACATTATTGACCATGAATCAATATCTTCTTCATCAACAAGTTGAGGATTATAAATTAAGCCCATTGTTCCCCACATATAAGGAACAGCATATTCACTCAAATTACTTTCTAAAAAGATTCTTTGTATATATGGTGAACCATATTCATTAAAGTTAGGAACATTTATAAGTTTTCCATCATAATCATATTTTTCAACCATACCTTCACGAATCATTTTTTGAATCATATATTCACTTGGGCATGCTAAATCATAAGTAGTTTTTCCAGTCTTAATATTATTAAGCATTATTTCTGGTGTTTCAAATGTATCATATACCACCGAAACATCTTTTCCAGTTCTTTCTTTGTAATCTAATATCCAATCTTCAATTACAGAATTAGATACTTTATTTCCTTCATCATCTTTGCCATCTTCAATATAATCTTGCCAATTATATACTCTTAAAACAAGGTTATTTCCTTCTTTTTTACAACCGACCAAAATCAAAATAAACATTAACAATAAAAAAGATACAATTTTTTTTATTTTCATTATATTCTACCTCTTCTATTAACTACTTTTTTGTTTTTTGTTTTAACATTTATAATTATTAAAATACCTAAAACTATTAATGTTATAACTGTTGTCAAGGCTCTTAGTGTTGGAGGAAGAGCACCTTTTTTAGCTGTAGCACCATAAACATATGTTGATAGTGTTGAGAATGAATTATCTCTTGTGAAAGCAGTAATAATGTAATCATCAAGTGATAATGTTATAGTTAACATAAAACCAGAAAATATTCCTGGCAATATCTCAGGTATAACAACACTCCACAAAGCTTTTTTTGGTGTAGCTCCAAGATCTAGGGCTGCCTCATATATATTTGGATCCATTTGTTTTAATTTTGGCATTACACTCAAGACTACAAATGGAACAGTTAAAACTACATGTCCAACAAGTAAAGTAAAGAAATTAAATTTCACACCAAATGATACAAACAAAATTGTAAGTGAGATAGCAGTAACTATTTCAGCATTCATAACTGGAATTTGTGATAAACCATTCATAATTCTTTTTGCTTTTGGTGTGCAGTAATAAATACCAATTGCCCCCAAAGTTCCAAGAATTGTTGAAACGATACCAGCAGAAACAGCCACAATAATAGTATTAACTAAAGCAGTTACAATTTCTTCATTTTTAAACATATCACGATATAGTTTAAATGAAAAGCCAGTCCAACTACCTATATTTTTAGATTCAGTAAAACTAAATACTATAAGTGTTAGAATAGGGGCATACATAATTAATAGCATTAACCATACATAACTTTTTGCAAATACTTTTTTTACCATAACCCACCTCTAACATTTTCTTCTTTTTGAATATTTTTAGTAAGTAAAGTAATGATACCAATAATTAATAGCATAATCAAGGCTATTAAACTTCCATCATGCCAACGACTTTGATCAAAATTAAATTGAATTGCATTACCAATCAATGATATTTTTCTTTCACCCATTATGTCACTAATAACAAATGAAGACATAGTAGGCATAAAAACCATTGTTGCAGCACTAACAATTCCAGGCATTGTCATTGGAATAATAGTTTTATAAAATGTTTGATATGGTTTTGCTCCTAAATCATATGATGCTTCAATTAAGCTTTTATCCATTTTCAACATTGTTGTATATAGTGGTAAAATAGTAAATGGTAAATAATTGTATACCATACCAATCATTGTAGCTAAATATGGATTTTCACCACCATTAATTCCTAACCAATATAGTAAATCACGTGTAGCTGCAGTTCTCAAAACAAAGTTTATCCACATTGGCATTACAAATAATAATACCATAACCATACTTTTATTATATTTTCTATTACTTAATATCATAGCAATAGGATAACCTATCAATAAACAAAGCACTGTATTAGCAACACCGATAATAACACTAAATGATAATAATCCCAATTTATTTTTATCTTTAAAGAAATTTATAAAGTTCTTAAGTGATATAGTTCCATTAACATCAGTTAGTGCATAATAAACTATTAAAATCAATGGTAATACAACAAACAAAAGCAAAAATGCTGCATATGGTATAGAAAGATGTTTTCTCTGAAACTTAATCTTTGACATAATTCTTTACCTCATGTTTTAGTGTAATCTTAATACATTCTTTAGGCACTTTTACACTAACCTTATCAAATTCATTCCAAGTATATTCAGTGTCTACAACAAAATCATCATATTCTTCAGTACGTATTATTACTTGATAGTGGTCGCCTTTATAAATAATTGATACGATTTCACCACTAACATTTCCATCTTCTTCATTATCAATGATTTCTATATCTTTTAATCCTATTTCTACTTTAACATCAGCATCAGTCAAATCATATTTAATGCCCTTTTCATCAACTAAGTAGCCTTCTTCATCAACATGACTATTAGGTATTAATTGTGTTACATCACATTCAAATTCTCCTTCAGCAAAGCATACATCATTGTTTTTATTAATGTAACCTTCGTATACATTACTTACAAATTCTTTTTTCATAATATGAATGTCGAAAGGTTTAATATATATACTCATTATTTGATCAATATCATATTCTTTTGTATCATGAATAACTACTTCATTTTTTCCTACCATTAATACGTATTCATAGTAAACGCCTTTAAAAGTCTTGCTTACTAATTTACCCTTTACCATGCCCTTGTCTTCGTCCATTAAGAAAATATCTTCAGGTCTAATTACAACATCAACTTTTTCGTTCTTTGGAAAATCATCAACGCATTCAAATACATGGTTTAAGAATAATACTTCTTTATTACCAGTTATTGTTCCATTATAAATATTACTTTCGCCAATAAAGTCAGCAACAAACGCATTCTTAGGTTCATTGTATATATCTGTTGGAGTACCAATTTGCTGAATTATACCATCTTTCATAACTACAATTGTATCTGACATAGTAAGTGCTTCTTCTTGATCATGAGTAACATAAATGAAAGTTATACCCAATTTCTTATGCATTTCTTTTAATTCAAGTTGCATATCTTTTCTCATCTTTAAGTCAAGGGCACCAAGTGGTTCATCTAAAAGCAATATTTCTGGTTCATTAACAATTGCACGAGCAATAGCAACACGTTGTTGTTGACCACCAGATAAAGTAGAAATATCTCTCGTTTCAAATTCTTCTAAGTCAACAATTTTTAATGCCTTCATTACTTTTTCATCAATTTCCTTAACAGTAAGTTTTCTTTCTATTTCTTTAATCTCTCCATTTTTTTTGACAATATCTTTTACTTTTTTAAGTTTCAAACCAAAAGCAACATTATCATATACATCTAAATGTGGGAATAATGCATATCTTTGAAAAACTGTATTTATTGGTCTTTTGTATGGTGGGAGATTAGTAATATCTTCACCATTAAGCATAATACTACCTTGAGTTGGCATTTCAAATCCAGCTATCATTCTAAGAGTAGTTGTCTTTCCACAACCACTAGGACCTAAAAATGTTATAAATTCACCTTTACGAACATATAAATTAAAATCTTCAACAACTAAATTGCCATCAAATTCTTTAGAAATGTTTGTTAACTCGATAATTATATTTCCTTTTTTCATTTTAATGATACTCCTTTAATTTAAAAGTTTGGTGGGCTAGATACCCAAATGACTTTAGCTTCTTCATCTTTAATATTTTTTATATAATGATTTTTATTTGTTGTGTAATAAAAAGTTTCTCCCTTTTTACAAACATAACTTTTATTTCCTAAATGAATTACTATTTCGCCTTCTAACACATAACCAAATTCTTGACCTTCATGGGGCATATCAATAGTAGTTTCACTATTACCATCTAAACATAATAAAATTGGCTCCATTTCGTTTTTTTGGCTATTAGGAACTAACCATGTAATTGTATGATTTTCATTTTCTTTAACAAAATAATCATCATCAGTAAATACTATTTTCTCATCAGCATCTTCTGAAAAGAAATCTTTTAAGTTTGTTCCCAAAGCTACTAAAATATCGGTTAAGGTAGAAATAGATGGACTGGTTAAATCATTTTCAATTTGTGAAATGTAACCTTTAGTCAATTCACATCTATCCGCTAATTCTTCTTGGGTGAGCTGACACATAACTCTTAATTGTTTTATTTTTGTTCCAATACTCATATTTTCCTCTTCTTAACATTATTAAACTTCTAGTTTTATCTTTCTAAACATACTAAACTCAAAGTTTAGTAAAATTAAACCGTACATATTATATCACTAAAATGAAAAATGTCAATAAGTATTTCTTTAATTAATAAATCTTATTCTTTTTACAAATAAAAAAGTGTGAATATCAAAGATATTCACACTTCATTATCAATTATTTTATTTAGTAAGTGCTTGGCTTACTGCTACTGCAACTGCTACTGTAGCACCAACCATAGGGTTATTACCCATACCGATTAATCCCATCATTTCAACGTGAGCAGGAACTGAAGATGAACCAGCGAATTGTGCATCACTGTGCATTCTTCCCATTGTATCTGTCATACCATATGATGCAGGACCTGCAGCCATATTATCTGGGTGAAGTGTACGACCTGTACCACCACCTGATGCAACTGAGAAGTATTTCTTACCTAATTCATTGCACTCTTTCTTATATGTACCAGCAACTGGATGTTGGAAACGTGTAGGATTTGTAGAGTTACCAGTAATAGATACATCTACACCTTCTAAATGCATGATTGCAACACCTTCTCTAACGTCGTCAGCACCATAACATCTAACTTTACCACGATCTCCTTCAGAGTATTTAGTTTCTTTAACGATACTAACTTTACCTGTCTTATAATCAAATGATGTTTCAACATGAGTAAATCCATTTACTCTTGAAATAATCTTAGCAGCATCTTTTCCTAAACCATTTAAAATAACTCTTAAAGGTTCTTTTCTAACTTTATTAGCAGTCTTAGCAATACCAATTGCTCCTTCAGCAGCAGCAAATGATTCATGACCTGCAAGGAAAGCAAAGCATTTAGTTTCTTCACTTAAAAGCATAGCTCCTAAGTTACCATGGCCTAAACCTACTTTACGATCATCAGCAACTGATCCTGGAATACAGAATGATTGTAAACCAACACCGATTAATTTTGAAGCTTCAGCAGCACTTTTAGCATTTTGTTTTAAAGCAATAGCAGCACCAACAGTGTATGCCCAACAAGCATTTTCAAAACAAATTGGTTGAATTGATTTAACTAAATCATAAACGTTAATTCCATATTTATCGCAAATTTCTTTTGCTTCTTCGATTGAAGCAATTCCATATTCCTTAAGTGTTTTATTAATTTGATCTATTCTTCTTTCATAACTTTCAAATAATGCCATTATAGATACCTCCTATTCTTGACGTGGGTCAATGAATTTAACGCCTTCAGCAAAACGTCCATATTGACCTTTAGCCTTTTCTAATGCTTCTTCAGCAGAAAGACCTTTTTTCATAAAATCAGTAAATTTACCTAAACTTAAATATTGGTAACCAATAATTTCATTATTGCTATCTAATGCTATTTTAGTAATATAACCTTCAGCAAGTTCCAAATATCTTGGTCCTTTTTCTAAAGTTGCATAGCAAGTACCAACTTGGCTTCTTAAACCTTTACCTAAATCCTCAAGTCCTGCACCAACTGGTAAACCATTTTCACTAAATGCAGATTGTGTACGTCCGTAAACTATTTGTAAGAACAATTCTCTCATTGCTGTATTAATTGCATCACATACTAAGTCAGTATTAACTGCTTCAAGTAAAGTCTTACCAACGATAGCTTCAGATGCCATTGCAGCAGAGTGAGTCATACCAGAGCAACCGATTGTTTCAATCAATGCTTCCATAATGATTCCGCCCTTAACATTTAATGATAATTTACATGCACCTTGTTGAGGAGCACACCAACCAATACCATGTGTAAAACCATTGATGTCTTTAATTTCGCGTGAATATGTCCATTTACCTTCTTGAGGAATTGGAGCACAACCATGGCTTGCACCACAAGTTACTTTACACATATTTTTTACTTCATTTGTGTATTCCATTTTTACTTCTCCTTTGATTATTGCAATTTTACATATATTATTATAGCATATTCACTAATATTTTTAAAGTTTTTTTTACAAAATACGTTTTCTTTTTTATAATAAAAAAATCTGGATATACCAGATTTTTATTCAGCGTAATTTATAGCTTGAGCATTAAACAATTTATAATATAAACTATCTTTATCTTTCATTAAATTCAAGTGAGTATCATATGATTCTACTTTTCCGCCATTTAAAACTAATATCTTATCACAAAATATACTTGATGACATTCTATGCGAAATATATATAGCCGTTTTATTTTTAACTAATTTATTAAAATTCTGATATATATCAGCTTCAGCTAATGGATCTAAAGCACTAGTAGGCTCATCTAATATTACTAAACTAGAATTAGCATACAAGGCTCTAGCAATTGCTATTTTTTGAGCTTCACCACCAGACAATTCAACTCCATCATCATCATATGACTTAGTATATAAAGTGTTTATTCCTTTTGGTAATGAATCAACCTTTTCTTTTAAACCAACAAGTTTTATAACATCATATGCATCTTTTTCACTACCATCACCATTTAATATATTCTCTTTTAACGTATAAGCAAATAGTTTAAAATCTTGAAAAACAGCACTTATTTGCTTTATATATGATTTATACTCATAATCGTTAATATTAATTCCATTAATAAGAATTCCTCCAGAAATTGGTTTATACAATCTAGCAATCAATTTTACTATTGTAGTTTTACCAGCTCCATTTAATCCAACAATTGAAATCTTTTCTCCTTTATTAATCTTAAAAGATACATTATCCAATATCAAATTCTTAGATTTAGGGTACTTAAAAAAAACATTTTTAAATTCAAGAGAATATATAGAATCATTAAGCTTAATAGTACCATCCTTTCCATCTTCAATACTAAAATCTAATAATTGCAATAAAGGAATAATATATTGACTACATCTAGATAAATCAATATTTCCATTAATCAAATCAATTATTGCCTTTGTTATTGCTATTGCACTAGACACATATAAACTAAAAGATGCAATACTGACTCCGCCTTTTGAAACCCTAACTATTATAATTATATATATTAAGGCAAGTTCAATATAATTAACTATTTTTTGACCTAATTTTGAAAAACAAGTTTTATTAAATAATTTATTAAATTGACTTAATGTTTGCTTTTCATATGATATATATTGTTTTTCTAACATTTCACCAATATTTTTATACATTCTATAATCCTTACCTTTTTTATCATCAAAAATAGTGTCAATGTAATATGAAAATTTTCTATTAAGTGGTATTAAATCCATAAAAAATTTCATTGAAGCATTTATTGATAATAAAATAAATAACACATTAAATACTACTGTAACAATCAAGACTATCACTAATCTATAATCAAAAGAAACAATTACAACGCCTAGTGATATTATTACAATAGCATTTTGAATTATATTAAATAAATTAGTAACAATACTATTTATAGTATCAAAATTATATAACCCCATTCTAGCACGTTCTTTTAAATCCAAACAATCAGGATCTTCTAGATTTTGAAATGGCATATTCATTAATTTCCTAGAAATAACTTCATCTATGCGTTTTTCCAATTTATTAAGACCAACTTCAACGAGCCTACTTGCAAGTTTATTTAAAAAATAGAATAAAAGATTTATTAAAACAATTATTAGCCCACAAAGCATACTAGTTTTATAATTGCCTTTTTCTAGATATGAAATAAGTATAGACAATGAATATGCATTATACACTAATTCTCCTGCTTTAAATAAGCAACATAATATTACTACTAAAAAATAACTTTTATAGCACTTATACGAAAAAACAATAAACTTGAAAAGTGGAAATTTAATATTATTTTTCATTATTTTCAACTCCTTCTTTATAATATTTTCCTTGAGTTTCAAACATATTATAATATTCTCCCTTTAGTGACATAAGTTCTTCATGTGAACCATATTCTTTTAATCCATCAGTTGTAAACAAAGCTATCTTGTCACAGAATTTTGTTGAACTCAATCTGTGTGAAATATAAACCGCAGTTTTATGACCAACTAAATCATCAAATGATTTATATATCTCAGCCTCAGCTAAAGCATCAAGTGCACTAGTTGGTTCATCCAAAATTACCATATTACCATTTTTATATAGAGCTCTAGCAATAGCTAATTTTTGATTTTGACCTCCAGATAATTCTACGCCATCATTTTCTATAATCTTTAATAATTGATTATTATATGAATTAGGCAAAGATTCAATCTTTTCTTTTAACCCAACTCTTTCTATTGCATCTATCGCTTTCTTTTTTGAAAGTTCATCAGTGTCTAAACCAACGATGTTCTCTAAAACACTTGCGGCAAATATATTCACATCTTGATAAACAACTGAAAACATTTTGTTTAATTCATTCTTATCATATTTTCTTATTTCTACACCATTTATTAATATCTCACCTTCATTTGGAAAAAATAAACCCGTCATTAGTTTTACAATAGTAGTTTTTCCAGCCCCATTTGTTCCAACAATCGCTAACTTTTCGCCTTTTTTAATCTTGAAATTAAAATTCTTTAATATCCATTTATCAGAACGTGGATATTTAAACGATACATTTTTAAATTCTATTTCTAATGTTTCATTATTTGGAACTGCTTTATGATTACCACTTCTTCTATATAAAGCTGAATTATCCATAAATTCATAATATGTTTCAACGTATTTTGAATCTTTCAATAAGCATGTTACATTATTCGTTATTTGACGAAGCGTTAAACTAAGTGATATTACAACACCAACATACATAGTAACTTCACCAAGGGAAATAGCACCTTCTAAATAAGACTTAATAATGAAAAAATATGCCACTGCATCTTCTATAACCAAAAACAAAATCTCTAACAAACCAAGTTTAAAACTTTTATTAGCAATATTTCTATTAATAGAAATAGATTCATCAGCTTTTTTCCTATAATCACTAATCAACTTGTCCTGCAAAGAATATACTCTTATATCTTTTCCATATTCAAATGAATATGCTATATTTGTAAAATAATTAGTCTGTCTATTAGCTTTAGCTAAACTTTCCTTTTTTGAACTTATATATAAAGCTATTTTTTTATTAACAAAAATAATAAATATCGAACTTATTATACATGCTATTAATATATAAATATTAAAAGCGGCTATAACTATACAATAAAGAATAAGAGAAAAAAGTAATGGCAATATTATAGCAACAAGTTTTAGAATATGTTGGAAACCTATTCCATCACCACTTAAAGCCCTAGTAGCAACTTCAAATTCATCTCTAAATTTATTATCTTCAATATTTTCATAATCAATATTCAAATACATATTATTAACAGAATAAAATTCAATCATTCTTGTATCTAAGAACCAAATATCAAATCTATTATTAATAATTGTAGTTACAATTTCTAATGCTAATCCAAAACCACATATAATAATAACTGTTTTTATAATATCCATTGTTAAAGTGCCAGCCACCAAATTTTCAATAACAATTTTACTTAAAACAATTCCAACAAATGGTATAAGACCACTACATATTGTTAAAACAAACAATAATATATAAAACAAAATAGTTTTTCTTTTCTTAACTGTTCTTAATTCTCTTATTATTATATTAAATAATCCATATTTTTTCATATAACTCACCTTTTTCATAGCAATATTTTACTACCATAAAATTATAATTACAAGCAACTAATTGTTGCTATTATGTACTAAAGAATTAAATAAAAAACGAGGCAACAACTGCATAGTTGAACCTCGACATTTTAATATTTTTTTATTTCAATAGCAAGTACTCCATTTATTTTCAATAATATCTGCCATTATAATCACACCGCACGCCAAGAAAAATTATCTTTACCAGCACCCAATTCAAAATAATACTTAATTATTCCTAAATCAATATTAGTGTATTTTCCGTTGTTGCAAATAGCAGTTACATCAGTTCCTTTTCCAGTTATAAAAAATGCTTGTTTATTTAAAGCTGTTGGAGCAAGCAAGCTTGCTTTAACACCTTCAGCAAACCATCCTGGCGTTATTCCATCATAAAAAGATACTTCTTCTACTTTTTTAGATTTGTGTTTTTTTCCTTTTGTTTTTCCATAACCAAGTACTATTACACCAAAAACTTTTTTACCATCTGCATATGTTTCTATTTTTTTATTATAAGTTTCTCCAATAAACCAAGTATTTAATCCTAGAGTTTGTGCATACAACATAATATCAGCACTGCAATAACCTATTTTTTCTAATAAATCTTTAGAATCATCGCAAGAAAGAATAATATAATTCTTAACATTTTTAGTACAAAAAGTTTTAAATAATCCTTTAACAGCATCCTTTTTTTGAGTCATAAGCTTCATATTAAGGTTATAAATAAGATTATTAAGATCTATTCTATCATTGATTTTTTCAACAATATCTGCTTCTAATTTTTTCCTTTTATACTTTCTAACTGTATGACGATAAATCATAGCCTCTCTTAATTCCATATTTCCTCCTTTTTGCTTTTTAGTATTTTATCTAATTATTATCCTCTACTATAAATAATCTAAAAATGCCCCATTTGTAATTTACAATAGATATAAATATTTTATAATAATTGACTAAAAAAGTCAACAATTCCAAATTTCATAAATTCTATATATATTACTATTTAAAAAGGATGTTCAACTATTGAATCAACTTTATATGTGCCAACTTCTCCATTATGTGATGAGCCAATAATAAATTTATTAGCAACTAATTTAGTTGGAAGTTCTATTGATTTAATCCTTTCAAACGCTTCTTTTATCTTATCCTCATCACTATCTAAAAATAGTGTTGAATGATATATAAAGTAACTATCATACTCATGTAATGCAACTTTATATTTAGTAAAAATAAAACATAAATCATTATGTAGTTTCTTTAACTCTCCATTTTCTTTCATTTTAATCCAAACAATTGATTTATTAAGTTCAATTTTATCAATTTCAACATAAAATGGTTTAGTCAACTGAAATAGTTCAAGAATTTCTTTTCTAACATAATCTTCATATTTTTTTGGCACTTCTGATGATATTTTTAGTGAAATATGTAAAGGCAACGAACAAATATTAGATTGTAAGAAAGAAATATCATTTTCAATTAGCATTACTTTTTCCTTTTGTTCTTTTAATTGGCTTTCAACATCAATCGCTCCCCAAATATACATATTTTCACCTCTATCTCGTCAATACATAAAAATCAAATATTTAGTCATCAGAAAGTTCAGTTGAACAACTCAATTCTTGATATTCTTTTCTCTTAAGTTCTTCAACTAAATCATAAATTTTATTCTTTTCTAAACAAGTAAATGTTTTTTCTTCTAGAAAATCACAAAAACAATCTGCATATAATATCGCAAATTCTTTAGTTTCATTATTTACTAAAATAGTATAAGTGCTTTTACAATCATCCTCATCATCAAAGCAAACAAATTCGTTAGTTAAATAATAATATATTTGCCATTTCTCTCTAGTTTCCCATATATGATTTAAATCAGTATAGTATTCTATATTATATTCTAACCACTCTTGAATCTCACTTTTCTCTAAATCTGTAGACTCAAAAAAAGACAATGAATCTAAAGATTCTATTATGCGTTGAGCATAAAATTCTTCAAAACTATTCAAGTCCTCTTTCAAATTTTGGTCATTTCCACCCGCCAAAATCCAAAAATAGATACACGCCCAATGAGCCAATTTTTTATCGCTCCATTCGTGTGAAGCATATTTTTTAATTGCGTTTATAATTGTATTAGCATTATAGTATTTTTTAAATGGATAATCTACATCATATTTTATTAAAGTATTATCCTTAAAAACATCTTCATCACTACACGTCAAATTACATATTCTTTCAATTAATTATTTATCAAACATTTTAATTCCCTCTTTCTCATATCTTATTATATAACTAATCATACACATTAACTAAATGATTTTTTTACTGTAAATGTGTTAATTTAAGTTGTCTGAATTTTTTATAAAAGTATTTAACAAGTAATAAAAAATACACCTAAAAAGATGCATATTTTTTTAACTTCAAAAACGAAATCATATATATATCTTACAGATACATTCAAATGGTGACCTTTACGGGATTCGAACCCGTGAGTGTATGCGTGAAAGGCATATGAGTTAAACCGCTTCTCCAAAAGGCCTTAATAATGGCGGAGTAGGAGGGATTTGAACCCTCGCACCAGTTTCCCGATCTATACCCTTAGCAGGGGCACCTCTTCAGCCACTTGAGTACTACTCCATACCTTGCCATACCATAATACTAAATTTTTTATGGTTTGTCAAGTTTTTTTTATTTTACCTTTAATCTTTACTTATTTTCATCAATAATATTTTGTAAATATTCACTAATTGCATTATCAGAATCTTTATAATCAATTATTTTGTTACCACTAATTATAAGTAACATTGGAATATCGCCAGACTTAATTAATAACTCACTAAAATCTTCAACATTAGAAATATTAGCAGTTTTACCACTATCTGAACTTATAACAACTTTTTTATTATCAGGATTTACGATATCAAAACCAAAAATTTTGAAAACTGACTCATTAGATTTATTTCTCTTAGCAAAAGAAATGTAGTTGAAAACAACTTTATCAAAGTTATCAATTTCACTTGATTTTTCTGTAGTAGAATTATAAACAAATACTAAATACTTATCACTTTGTTCTAATATTTCTTCTCCTTGAAGTTGTTTCAATGAATCATAACTATTAACTGTTCTTGATTGAGCAAATCTAACAATTATAACAATTATAAATATAAGTGTTATTAAAGCAATCAATCCCCAAAAGATAATTGATTTATAACTAGTTTTTTGTTGTTGTCCATATTTTTTATTCATAATTACACTCCTAAATTTCTGTACTTATATATTATACTAAAAAAAAGTTCTTTTATCAAGAACTTTTAGTTTTTATTTTAATTATTTTGATGGATTTGTCATATAACCAGCTAATATATCTAACATTTGCATTACAGCTAAGTCATTTGAACCAATCGTGTACTCAACTCCTTGGTAGAACATTTGTACACCATTAGATTTAATAATTGCAACATTTCCTAAAACTGTAGTTATTTCCCCAGTTTCTTGTTGGAAAACAGTAACATCTCTATCACGAATAAATTCTTGAATAATTGTGAATCCAACATCTCCAGAAAATTTCATTATTGTTCTTACGTCATTACCATCTGTGCTTTTTATTGTATCCTCACCAATCAAATTAGATCCTTTTGGAAAAATTATTGGATAGCTTACTACTCTATCATATTCTATTCCTTTTTCACCATATTCAAGTCTTATAGTTTCCATACTTTTTTCTACTGAAAACTCATCATCACTAACCTTTGCTTCAAAATCAACTTTTGTAAATACCACTCTAATATATAAATCAGAATTTTCATCATAAACTAGCACTTCTTTAGGTAAAGCTGTTTTTTTATCAAAAATTATCTTTTGCTTAACAGCTAAAGCATCATTATGAAGAGATGTTTTAGTTTCCACAGTATAAGTATCATCTTGCTCAGTAATTATTGGTTCTTTTTCATTAGCTAAATCTTTAGAAATACTTTGTAATAAATATGGATAACTTGAATTTGTTGGCCAAGTGCTCTTTATTTTGAAATTCTTATTAACAGATGGTATTAACACATAAACTCCTTCTGAATTTTTCAAAATAATTTGTTTATCATTTTGTTCAGCATCTTTTATTGTAACCTTAATAAAATCAGGGCTCTTATACTTTACAGTAAACTCATTTTGCTTTCTACCATCTTGATAATATGATTCCATTATGCCTTCCACACAATATGAACTAGCATTAGTAACCATTTGCATAAACTCTTTTTGTGTTTCCTTTTCTTTTTTAAATTTGCAACCTACAAATAAAAAACATAAAACCATTACTAAAATAAACATTAAACTTTTTTTCATTATATTATTTACACCCCTATTTTTCATTTAATCCTATGATTAATAATGAAATTTTATGCTTATTTTTGAAAAATGAATATTAGTATTTTTTTGGGGAATAATAATTATAAATTAGGAGGTAAATTTATGAATATTTTGCAAAAAATTGCTTTAGTTCTAGTTATTATCGGTGCACTTAATTGGGGTTTGGTTGGTATTTTCAAATTCGATTTAGTTGCATTTATCTTTGACAATTTAAGCACAGTAGTTACAAGAATTATTTATTCATTAGTAGGTATAGCAGGTTTAATTTCAATATCTTCTTTATTTACTACTGATCATGATGTACACTAGTAACAAATATAATAAAAGTAGAGACATTTTCTATTAAGAATCTTGCTCTCTACTTTTTTTTTAGTTCATTAACCATTTGACTAATATCTCTATAACAATGACTTAAACCTGATTTACTTATATATCTACCTAATAATTCTTCAGATTTTTCACTCAATTGAGACAAAGAGTCATCTGGATAAGTATTTCTTAAAACAATTGCATCTATTAATCTTTCTTTAAGATTAATCAGACCATAATTTTTGTCCAAATAAGCGATATCTTCTAATTGTTTTGCGGCAGTTCGCAAAGCTTTTTCTTCATTAGCTATATCACAATTTATCATTCTATTAGCATAGTTATTATAATCTCTTTTTATTCTTTTGTCTTCGAAATAAAATAAACTATTTACTGCACCAGTAAAGCGAAGGAAATCAGCTATCTGTTCAGCTTTTTTAATATATAGTACGTAGCCTTTTTTTCTTTCAATGATTTTTGAAAAGATGTTTACTTCTTCTAAAATATTTTTTAAAAATGTAGCATCGCTCAAATTTGCCCCTACTATTTCCAAATGATACTCATTTTTAGCAGGATCATTAATAGATCCTTGAATTAAGAAAGCTCCTCTAATAGCACTGATTTTGCAACATTCTTTTTCAAAAAGACTATAATTTATATCTTCTATTATTCTATAATTTTCATCGATTATTCCAAGGTCTTTTAAAATATATGTTCCATTTTCTTGCAACTTCAAATTATATCTTACTTTATAATCAAGTTTCTCTTTATAAAAAGCAAGTATTTCCAAATTGACATTATAAATCTTTTTAAATAAATTCACTATCCTTCTAGCAGTTGAATTTAATGTTGTAACAATTTCTACTTCGAGATTACCTCTTGAAATCAAAATTGTAGAACGAAATTTAATTATTGTATATAATTCTGCTTTCATACAACAAATATCAACATCAATATTTGATAGTTCTTTTTTTACATCACTAGAAAAAGACATAATTATTTACAATATCGACTAGCACTTAGTGCTGCAATTGCTCCATCATTAACTGCTGTTGCAATTTGTCGAAACTCCTTATTAATAATATCACCAGACGCAAATAGGCCTTTTATTTTAGTTTCAAAATTATTATCAACCATTATGTAGCCTTTTTCATTTGTTATATTTAGTCCCTTTACAAAATTAGAATTAGGTTCTTGACCAATATATTCAAAACAGCCATCAACATTAAGAATTGTTTCATTTCCACTTGTTAATTTTTTTAATATTAGTCCTTCTAGTTTATCACTTCCAAAAAATCCAGTAACTATTGTGTTATAAACAAATTCAATGTTTTCTTTTTCCATTGCTTCTTCAACAATTCTTTTACTAGCTCTAAATTCATCTCTTCTGTGTATTATATATACCTTTTTAGCTAAGCCAGATAAATACATACCTTCTTCCAAAGCAGAATTTCCTCCGCCAACAACTGCAACAATCTTATTTTTAAAGAAATTGCCATCACAAATAGCACACCAAGAAATACCACGTCCACTAAATTTTTCTTCATTTTCAACTGAAAGTTTTTTATTCTTAGTTCCAGTAGCAATAATCACTGTTTTTGAATAAAATATTTCCCCATCAGAAAAAACTTTAAATTTATCATCACCTTTTTCGATTTTTTCTATTTCACGCGAATAATAATCTACTCCTAAATCAATAACTTGTTGGTACATATTCATTGATAGACTAACACCATCTATACTTTTATATCCTGGATAATTTTCAATTTTGGCTGTGTTAATCATGGCTCCACCAGGGGCGCTTTTTTCAAATAAAGCTACCTTTAAATTTGCTCTCAAACCATAAATTGCACTTGTCATTCCAGCAGGGCCACTTCCAATAATTAACATATCATATATCATATCTTTAATACCTCCAAAAGTTTTGGCAAGTCGCTAATTTTTTCAATCACATAATCAGCGCCACCATCAATCAAGTCTTCTTTTTTTGAACCTGCTTGTGTTGTGCCAATTGCTAATACACCAGCATTTTTTGCTGTTAACATATCGCTTTTTGTATCTCCTATATATATGCATTCATCTTTAAATCTATTTTTGACTATTTCTATACCTTGAGGATTTGGCTTTGGATAGTTGACTTCATCGACACCTAATACATACAAAAAGTATTTATCTATTCCTTTTTCTATTAATCCTGACATAATTGCTTCATGAACTTTGTTAGAAAAAATTGCCATTTTATATCCTTTAGATTTCAAATCTTCTAAAAAGCATTCAGTATTAGGAAACAATTTTAAATATTTACTTTGAAGAGTCTTATTAATCTTACGATACTTGATAAAAAGTTCTTTACTTTTTTCTTCATTGCAGCCAATTCTTTTAAATGTATCATATAAAGATGGTCCAAAAAAGCTTCTCAAATCATCTTCTGTATACTCATAACTAGGTAAAAATCGCTTAAATAACTCTATAAAAGTTTCTCTAATTAAGGCATATGTATCTAAAATTGTACCATCTAAATCAAATAATAATATCATATTCTCTCCTAATTTTTCGATATTTTTTTAAATTGAAAAGGTATACTATAAAAAAGAAATCCTAACAATATTCCAATAGTATTCAAAAATATATCAATTATATCAAATACACCTGTCTTAGTAACAAATTGAATAACCTCTAAAAAGACAATTAACAAAAAAACATATAGAAAAGTTTTTACATAATTATTATTACCTAATAACATAACAATGGTTATAGGAGTAAACAAAATAAGATTGCCAATTATATTAATAAATACAGTTTGATTGGTAAATATCACTTTTAACCATTTTCCTAAATATAAATCAAAACTGTATGACTTTTCAACTTTTTCCCGAAATGTTAAAAATATACACAACATAACCATATAAAAGCAAACTGATAGCCTATATTTTTTCAGGTAAAATAAAACTATAAAAGCTCCAAAAGCGATTGTCAAATAGTATTCTACACCATTTAAGAAAATATCAAATCTAATAATTAATTTTTTAGTCATTACAAAAAATATAACAATTAAAACTAATATACATAAAGCAGAAAAACCTTTTTTAACAAACATCCGTCTAACATCCTTTTAATTTAATACTTTTTTCAAGAATTGTCCAGTATATGATTTCTCACATTCTGCCACTTCTTCTGGTGTTCCAGTTGCAACAACCTCGCCACCGCCATCTCCACCTTCTGGTCCTAAGTCAATAATGTAATCGGCAACTTTTATCACATCAAGATTATGTTCAATTATAATTACAGTTGCCCCTTGATCAACTATATATTGTATAACTTCAAGTAATCTTTTTACATCATCAGAATGTAGTCCTGTTGTAGGCTCATCTAACAAGTATATTGTATTAGGTGTTATTTTTCTATATAATTCGCTAGCTAATTTGACTCTTTGTGCTTCTCCACCAGACAAAGTCGTAGCACTTTGACCAAGTTTCACATATCCAAGTCCAACATTTTTCAATGTTTGTAATTTGTTTTTAATATTAGGAATTTTATCAAAGAACTCTGTTGCTTCTTCAATAGTCATTTCTAAAACATCAGCAATTGACTTACCTTTATATTTTACTTCCAAAGTTTCTTGATTATATCTCTTACCATTACATTCTTCACAAGGAACATAAACGTCAGGAAGAAAATGCATTTCTATTTTTATGACTCCATCTCCCCAACATTTTTCACATCTACCTCCTTTAACATTAAAAGAAAATCTGCCCTTTTTATATCCTCTTACTTTTGCGTCTACTGTTTCAGCAAACAAATCTCTAATGTTATCAAAAACTCCTGTATAAGTTGCTGGATTGCTACGAGGAGTTCTACCAATTGGTGATTGATTAATATCAATTATTCTATCAAAATCATTAGTTCCTAAAATATCATCACATTTTCCAGGAACAACTTTAGAATGATAAATTCTTTTCATTAACGTTTTTAATAAAGTTTCATTAATCAAAGTAGATTTACCACTACCACTAACGCCAGTTACCACTGTCAATACACCCTCAGGTATTTTAACATTTATATTCTTTAAATTATTTTCACTCGCGTTTACTATTTCTAAGAATTTACCATTTCCTATTCGTCTTTTTTCTGGCACTAGAATCTTTTTCTTCTTTGAAAGATATTGTCCAGTTATACTATTTTCATTTTTCATCACTTCTTCTGGTGTTCCGGCAGCTATAACTTCACCACCATGAATGCCAGCACCAGGACCAATATCAACTAAATAATCTGATTTAAGCATCATTTCTTCATCATGTTCAACAACTATCAACGTATTACCTAAATCTCTCATTTCCTTTAAAGCATTAATTAATTTCTCATTATCTCTTTGGTGTAATCCAATTGATGGTTCATCTAAAACATATAATACCCCAGACAAATGGGAACCAATCTGAGTAGCAAGTCTAATTCTTTGACTTTCTCCACCAGACAAAGTACCACTCAATCTAACTAATGTTAAGTATTCCAAACCAACATTTGCTAAGAATTGTAATCTCTCCCTAATTTCTTTCAAAATCATAAAGGATATTTTTTCTTCAGTTTCAGTCAATTTTAAATTATTAACAAAATCTAGAGCTTGAATAATTGACATCTCAGTAAATTCATATATGTTTTTACCATTTATCTTAACACTTAATGCTTCTTTAGATAATCTCTTACCACCACATTTTGGACATGGTGAATCTGTTAGATATGAATTATAATACTCACGTGACATACTAGAAGTAGTCTGTAAATATCTTCTTTCTATTAGTTTAGCTATTCCTTCTATATAATTAGTTTTCTTATATGTATTATTACCACTAGTAGTTATCTCATATGTTATTGGTTCTTTAGAACCAACCATAATAATTTCTTTTTCATCAGAGCTAAGATCTTTATAAGGTTTATCTATATCAATATGATAAAAATCCATCATTACTTTAAATGTTTGCCATTCAATATTGTCACTATCAACAATATTTTTCAAATATCTTATTGCTCCTTCTCTTATTGATTTTGAAGGATCTGTAACTAATAAATTTTCATCTATTCTTTGCATTACTCCAAGACCCTTGCACTCACTACATGCACCATATGGTAAATTAAATGAAAATAATCTTGGTTCTAAAGCTGGGACCGAAAAATCACAATAAGGACAAGATAAATGCTCACTAAACACCTGTTCAATGTCGTTTATAGAAACAACAACTTTTCCATCGCCAAACTTAAGTGCCGTTTCAAGTGAAGAAAATAATCTTCCTCTTACATCTTCTCTTAATTTTATTCTATCAACTATTATTTCTATATTGTGCTTTTTATTTTTATCAAGTTCAATATCATCATCCATATCATATATTTCACCGTCAATCCTAGCACGTGAAAATCCTTCTTTCCTAATTAACTCCAAAGTCTTTTCATGAGTACCTTTTCGACCAAATACGATAGGACTGTATATAATAACTCTACTATCGACATCAGATAAATATATTTTATCAATCATTTGTTTTATAGTTTGCGCAGATATTTCAACATTATGTTCAGGACAATATGCCTTACCAACTCTCGCATATAATAATCTTAAATAGTCATAGATTTCTGTAACTGTTCCCACTGTAGAACGAGGATTTTTATTTGTAGTTTTCTGATCAATAGAAATAGCTGGAGATAATCCTTCAATAGAATCAACATCAGGTTTTTCCATATTTCCTAAAAACTGTCTAGCATATGATGAAAGACTTTCAACATACCTTCTTTGACCTTCAGCATATATAGTATCAAATGCCAAAGAAGTCTTTCCACTTCCACTTAATCCAGTCATTACAACTAATTTTTCTTTGGGAATTTTAATAGTAATATTTTTTAGATTATTCTCACGAGCTCCTTTTACTACTATATATTTTTGCATTTATATCACCTTTTTACTAAATCTAAAAACTCATCCTCACTAATAATTTTTATTCCTAATTCTAATGCTTTCGTCCTCTTACTTCCGGCATCACTTCCACAAACAACAAATGATGTCTTTTTACTAACACTTGTTGAGGCATTACCGCCAAGTTTTTCAATTATTTCTGAAGCTTCATCACGAGTAAGTGATTCTAATTTACCAGTTAAAACTATTGTCATACCAGCAAATATTTGTTCCTCGTTAGTAATTGCTTCTTCAATAGGATTAATACCTAAAGATTCTAATTCTTTTATTAAATTATAATTCTTTTTAAAATAATTTACTAAACTTTTAGCAGTAGATGTCCCTATATCCTTTATACCAACATAATCTTCATATGTAGCAGTTAAAAATTCATCTAAAGAAAAGAATATCTTTGTTAGAATTTTCGCAACTTTACTTCCAACAAACCTAATACCTAGTGAAGTAATCACTTTATCCAAAGAATTTTCTTTTGACTTTTCAATAGCATCTAATAAAGCAGAAACACTTTTTTCTCCTAATCCTTCAATGTTTTCTAATTGCATTCTATATTTATATAAACCATAGATATCAGTTATTTTCTTAATATATCCCAAATTAAATAAATCTTCAACTAGTTTTTCTCCTAATCCTTCAATATTCATACAACCTCTTGAAGCAAAATAAACTAAACCAGCTTTAATCCTACCTGGGCATTCTTCATTTAGGCAATAATGAACAGCTTCATCTTTTGCCCTAACTAGAGTTTGATGACACTCTGGACAAACTTGAATCATTTTAAATGGTTCTAAACCATCACTTCTTCTTTCAAAAGAAACTCTAACTACCTCAGGTATTATTTCACCTGCTTTTCTTACTAGAACATAATCTCCAATTCTAATATCTCTTTCAGTAATAAAATCTTCATTGTTTAAAGTAGCTCGTTGAACTAAACTTCCAGCAATCATCACTGGTTCTAACACAGCATTAGGAGTAATATTTCCTGTTCTTCCAACTGTGAATACTATATCTAACATTTTAGTTTCAACTTCGATTGCAGGGAACTTATAGGCAACAGCCCATTTAGGACTTTTAACAGTATATCCTATACGTTCTTGCATTGAAAAATCATTAACTTTTATTACCACTCCATCAGTTTCATAATCTAATTCTTTTCTTGTATCTTTCCACTTTTCAATATATTTAATAACTTCGTTAATATCATTACATAATTCATAATTTGGATTAACACTGAAACCATTTTTTTCAAGGAATTTTAAAGCTTCATATTGATTATGCAATCCATATTTTTCAGGATTAACTATAGTATAATTAAAAATATCTAGTTTTCTCTCTTCAGTAATCTTGGGATTCAATTGTCTTAATGAACCTCCAGCAGCATTTCTAGGATTTTTAAATAACTCTTCTGATTTTTCTTTTCTAATATCATTTAAATAATTAAAAACAGACTTTTTCATATAAACTTCACCACGAAGTTCAATATCTAAATTATTACTTAGAACTTGTGGCAAACTTTTAATTGTTTTCATATTTGAAGTGATATTTTCCCCAACAACTCCATTTCCTCTTGTTGAGCCTAATATGAATATTCCACTGCTATAGTTAGCATTGCTAGCTATTCCATCAATTTTCAATTCACAAACATACTTGGGATTGAATCCTTCTTTTTTTATCCTATTATCAAATTCAATCAATTCATTTTCATTAAAAACATTGGCAAGTGAAAGCATTGGTGTCTTATAATATATTTTTTCTAATTCACTTTCAGAAAAGTCACCAACACGTTTTGTTGGAGAATTTGGAAGGATGTAATCTGGATATTCTTTTTCAAGATTTTCTAGTTCCCTCAATAAACTATCATATTCAAAATCAGATACTAATGATACATCATTGTTATAATATTCTTGACTATACTTATTTAATAATTCTACTAATTCTTTGATTTTTTCTTGTGGATTCATATGTTTCTCCTAATATTACTTATATATATTATAACACATTTGTTACCTTTTTAAAAACAAAAAATCTTCTTCATGCAAAGAAGATTTAATTTTTATTTTTTATTTAATGCTGGGTGTGATAATTCTATTTTTATCAACCTTTTCTCACTATTGAAAAATATTTGACCTATAGTGCCATCAATAGCAATTATTACTCCCTCGCCAAACTTTTTGTGTACTACTTGATCACCAAGTTTATACATCTTAGGATCATTTGCTTCCTGAATGACAGTTTCACTTTTTTCTTTTGGCTTTACATCTATATCTGGTTTTATATCATCAAATTGATAATCTTCAAACAAGACTGTTTTTTTCTTCACCATACTATTTCCCATAAACTCAGATAGAAATCTTGATGGTTCATTTTTAAAGAAACTACCATATAACATTCTCTGCTTAGCTCGAGTGAAAATAAGCTTCTTTCTTGCTCTTGTACAAGCAACATAGGCTACTCTTCTTTCCTCTTCAAGCTCAGATTCATCTTCTAATCTAAAAGTATTAGGGAATATATTTTCTTCAAATCCAACAAGAAAAACATAATCAAATTCTAAACCTTTTACAGAATGAATTGTAGAAATTGTTACACCAGTTTTATTTTCTTTTTGTGTTTGAAGATATTCATCAGAAAGAATAGCTTCGTCAAATGCTTCACGTAATTTTTCAGTTCGTGAAGTATTTTCGCTACCATTATCAACTTGATAAAGTATACTTTTAAATTCATCAAGGTTAGCTTTTCTATCTTCAAAATCATCTACTTCACCTTTTAAATAATTTAAATAATCAATCTTTGTTAGAACATCAACATAAAATTGTACAAGCTCTGTTTCCTCCAATTTTTGAGAAAAATCTAATATCATATTTTTAAATTCCATCAAAGTTTCATATTTAGATTTAGGAAAGATTGTTTTGCAAGCATCAAGCGCTTCAAAAAGTGAAATTTTATATGTATTTTTTATATCTTCAATTTTTTCTAATGAAGCCTGCCCAATTCCTCTTGGCGGAACATTTACTATTCTTTTAAAATTGTGTAAATCATTATTATTAACTATTAATTTCAAATAAGCAATAACATCTTTAATTTCACGTCTCTTTAAGTAAGAAACACCACCATAGACTTTATAAGGAATTTGTTGTTTAATAAGTCCGAGTTCAAAATTTCTTAATAGCACCGAACTACGATATAAAATTGCAAAATCTTCATAAGAATTATTTTTGTTTTTCAGTGAATATATTTCATTTAAAACATATTCTACTTCCTCTTTTTCATTTCTAGCTTCAAATAATTCTACATCATTTGTATTGCCTTTTTCATTAGAAAAAAGCTCTTTCTTCTCACGATCCTTATTATGACTAATAAGTCTATTGCAACCATCAAGAATAGTTTGTGTAGAACGATAATTTTGAGTTAATGAAAAAGACAAATGTTCTGGAAAATCTTTTTTAAACAATCTAACATTTTCATAGTTTGCGCCTCTAAAACTATAAATACTTTGATCATCATCACCAACAACGAATAAGTTTCTATGTTCTAGGGCTAATAATTTTACAATTTGATATTGTATTAAATTGGTATCTTGAAATTCATCTACTAATATATAACGATACTTATTTCTATACTTTTGTAAAATCTCAGGATTATACAAGAAAATTTCTTTTACTTTCAACAACAAATCATCAAAATCCAAAAGATTAAGATTTTTCATTTTTTCTTCATATAAATCCCAAACCTTATTTTCCCAACCATCTTTTGATTTTGTTCCGAAGCATTTGCAATACCCTATCATATTTTGAATACTGCGAGCTTTCTTTTTATCAAAATTATTTTCACTTAAAACTTCACTAATTATTTTTAATTGTTCATCATCATCAATAATTGAAAAAGAACGATCATATCCTAAAATTTCGATTTCACGACGAAGAATCTTAGCACATAATGAATGAAAAGTGGAAATTGTTGATAAGGTTGCCTCATATCCTAACATTCCCTTCAATCGTTCTTTCATTTCGTTAGCAGCTTTATTGGTGAATGTTATTGCTAGGATATTGGAAGCAGCAATAGATTTTTCTTTAATCATATATGCTATTCTATGTGTTAAGGTTCTAGTTTTACCACTTCCAGCCCCAGCAAATACAATAACTGGTCCATCTATTGGTAAAACCGCCTGTCGTTGTAACTCATTCAATTCTCCTAGCATCTCACTTCTCCCGTTTATTTAATTGATGATTTTAATGGCACAATGCGATTAAATACTAAATTATCATCTTTAGATTCTTTATCAACAGCATAATAACCATCACGTATAAATTGAAATCTTTCTAACTCTTCAAAATGTTGTTTTGCATTTTCGATAAAACCTTTTTTAACAGTCCAAGAATTAGGATTTATTCTGTCAAGAAAACTTCTTTCATCATTTTCATCTTCAATAATTAATGGTTCGAAAAGATTGAAAGTAGCTTCTCTAGCTGTTTGTGCTTCAACAAATTGAATTGTACCATTAGGTTTTCTTTCATTAAAGCCAGAACCAGACTTAGTTAGTGGATCATATGTACAATGAACAACTGTAATGTTGCCATTTTCATCAGTTTCAACTGAATTAGCCTTAATAAAATATGCATGATATAATCTCACTTCTATACCTAATGCTAAACGTTTATAATGTTTGTTTGGTTTTTCCAATACAAAATCTTCTCTTTCAATATAAAGTTTTTTTGAAAATGCTACTTTTCTAGAACCAAGTTCAGGATTTTCACTATTATTTTCAGCATCTACATATTCAATTTTTCCATCTTCATAATTATCAATTACAACTTTTAAAGGATCTTTAACAGCCATCAATCTATTAACTTTAAGTTTGATATCTTCCCTTAAGAAATGCTCTAACATTTCACCTTCAATTGTTGAGTTAACTCTTGAAAGACCAGATGCTTTTATAAAGTTTTTAATTGCTTCAGGAGTGTATCCACGACGTTTTAATCCAACAAGTGTAGGCATTCTAGGATCATCATATCCCTCAACTTTATTGTTTTGAACTAATTCACGTAAATACCTTTTACTCATTATTGTATTTGTAATATTTAAACGACCAAATTCAATTTGTTGTGGAACATGAGGCATTTCACATTTCTCTACTACCCAATCATATAATACACGATGATTGTCATACTCTAAACTACATAAAGAATGGGTAATACCTTCAATAGCATCTTGAAGAGGATGAGCAAAATCATACATTGGATAAATACACCATTTATTTCCAGTACGATGATGTTTAATATGTAATATACGATATAAAACTGGATCTCTCATATTGATATTAGGACTAGCCATATCAATTTTTGCTCTTAGCACTTTTTCGCCATCAGCATATTTACCATTTTTCATGTTTTCAAACAACTCTAAATTTTCTTCCACACTACGATCACGATATGGAGAATTAATTCCTGGAGTTTTTAAGTCGCCACGATATTTGCTAATATCTTCTTGGCTTAAATCACAAACATATGCTAACCCTTTTTTAATAAGTTTTTTGGCTAATTCATAAGTTTGATCAAAATAATCTGAACCAAAGAAAACATTTGCTGGATGGTATCCTAACCATTCAATATCTTTTTTTATAGCTTCAACAAATTCAGTATCTTCTTTTGCTGGATTTGTATCATCGAATCTTAAATTTGTCTTTCCACCAAAACTTTTTGCAAGTTCAAAATTAGTAATCATTGCTCTTGCATGACCAATGTGTAAATACGCATTAGGTTCAGGAGGAAATCTAGTCATAATAGAATCACACTTACCTGACTCTAAATCTTTTTCCATTATTGTTTTTATAAAATTTGAAATTTCTTCCATATTAAATCACTTCCTGATAACTTCTATTTCATTAATATTTGTTGCACTAGCATATTTAGAAAATATATCTTTTGCTAAACAAATATTTTCTTCTGTTTTTTCATTACTAAAGCATATAATCATTAACAATATTTCCCTAGTATTTTCAGTAACCATTGTTCTAGGAGTATCACTTGTTGGAGAACCAAATGGGCCAACTTCATCGCAATATAAAGGTATATTGCTAACATTAATTATTCCGCGGCCTATTCCTTCATAAATATCACTTTCGTTTCCTAAACGAATAGAGACATCACCAACAATTTTATCTAAATCTAAAACAGCAGTACTTCTTTTACATTCAATGGATAATACATTACCAGCATCAACTAAATTATTAATGCGATATAATTTGTTGCCTTTAATAATTCTTCTTAATAAAGACTCACATGCCAAACGATATCTACTAGGATCTTTTCCTAAAGCCTTGTAAGCATCCCTAGCTTCTTTAATAAATGGAATAGTTAAAACATCTTCTAATTTATATTTTTTCTCAATTTCATTTTCCACTTCAACAATTAATCCATCTATAATGTCACTACTTTCTTCAACAACATCCATTGTCATAGCTAAAACATTAAAATCTGGTAATATTGATGAAATAGTCTTTTCAATATAAATTTTCATTTAGTCTTGCATATCCTTTAATTCATTTTTAATTTCAAATAACTTATCATTTTTAGTTGTAATCTCAGATTTAACACTTTCCATTTGTGAATAAATTTGATCATATTTCTTATTTAATTCTTCCATGCTATTCAAAAGATCAATATAATATCTAACGCGTCCGTTATTTGTCAAATCATTTATGCGATATTTTGCATCATTAATTTTTCTTTGTAAATCGTTTTGAATAATTATGATATCTTGAATTTTAGCACGAATCTTAACTGTTGTTGAATGATCATTATTGCTATAATTACTCAATTCTTCACGATAACTATTTAATAAAGATTCGTTATCGCGTTGACTCTTGATATAATTAGATAATTCTTCATTCAATTGAATATACATCTTGATGTATTTATCATTTTCTTCAACTTTTCTTTGAGACTCAAGTCTTTCTTCTTTCTTTTCTTTTAAAATGCTAATTTTATTAGTAAGTTGATTATAGTCTGAATCTAAAGCTTTTATTTCTTGTTCTAATTTGTTTGAACTTAATAATAACTCATGTTTATCTTCTAAAGGTTGTTTGCTTTCAATTTTCTTTAATTTTTCAATTAATTCTTCTCTTTCAACAGTCTTTGTTAGATATTCATCATCTTTATTTAATAAATCAGATTTCAATTGATTCAAGTAATAATTTATGATATCCATTTCCGCATTGTTTATGCTTTCTAACTTACGATTGTTAGCATCATTAAAATTATTATATTTCAATTTCAAACTTTGATACTCATCTTCTAATAATCGACATCTAGTTTTTATACTCTCAAGTTCAATCATAGCTTTGCTACGTTTAGCAGTATATTGTTCTCTAATTATAGAAGTTCTATTAGTAGTTCCTTCATATTCATTATCAATATTTTCAACTTTCTTCAAAGCTAATTTAATTTCTTTGTTCTTAATGCTTATTCTTTCAGAAAGTTCATTAAAACTCTTAGAAAATTGTTTCTTTTCTTCTTCGATACCGTAAAGTAATTCATTTTTCATTTCACGAATACTTCTAATTTTAACTCTAAATTCTGGATCTAAAATTGCACTTTCATCAAGGCTTTCAAACTTGTTTTTAATAGACATCAATTGTTTTTCACAATTTGCTATTTCATCTTTTAAAGTTAAAATTGCATTTTCATTTAATCCTTGAGGTTCATTTTCTTGAGGAAGATTAGATTGACGACGCAAATTGATTACTTCTCTTTGTTTCAACATATCAAGTTCAGAACGAATTCTTCTAACTTCCTCACTTAATGTGTTGTCATTTTCAGATACTTCAGTAGCTACATTATTATCACTTTCATCATCTTTATCAAGAGACTCTGAAACTTCAACTTTACTACTTAATGCATTTTCTAATTCAATTATCTTTTGACTTTGCTCTTTAACAACTTCTTGAGTCTTTACTAAAGATTCAGCCAAATTGTTCTCATTATTTAATCTTTCTTCAAGTACTAATGTATGATTGCTTTCTGCTTCCAAAATTTCATTTTTCAATACTTCTATTCTTTCATTCAACTCGGCAATTATACTATTTTTCTCGCTTAGTTCCTTAGCTATATTTTCTTCAGCCACTAATCTTTCATTAATAGCTTGCATATAACCAGTATTTAATTCTGAAATTTCTTCATCATAGTCTTTCTTTATTTTTTGATTTCTTTCTTCCAACTCACTGACTTTCTTCAAAAGTTTTTCATTATCATCATTAATCTTCTTTACTAAACCAGTAGTATCTTTTTTATATGTTGATAAATCTTCCAAAGTCTTTTCATTTTTCTTAACTAATTTACTTAAAGTTAAAATTTCTTTTTTCTTATCTTTAACATCATTAGCTGCTTTTTCTTTAGAAACTAATAATTTCTCATTTTCTTTTTTCTTGCTATTAATCTCTTTCTTTAAATCAGCAACCAATTGAACTTTTTCTTGAAGAGCAGAAATTTGTTTTTGAATCTTAGCAATTTCTTTTTCTTTTAAAGCAATTTCTTTCTTAAGATTTTTATTTTCAGCTATAGCGCTATCATCTTTTGCAGTAGATACTTTTGAAGTTTTCCCACTAAGTTCTTCGATTTTTTTCTTATTAGCTTCTAATTCTAACGCTTTAGCTTTAAGTTCTTCTTTCAAATTCTTATTTTCAGTTTCCAATTTTTCTTTCAAGTCTTCATTAGCTTGAAACTGATTTTTTGTTTCTAAAGATTCAAATTGTTTCTTAAGCTTTGTTAATTCTTTATTTTTATTTTGTAAATCTTCTTTTAATGACGTATTTTCAGATAACAATTTTTCTTGACGAGCTTCTAATTTTTGTCCTAAAGAACTGTTTTCTTTTAAAGTTTGATTTTTTGCTTCTAAGCTCTCAACTTGTTTTTTAAGCTTAGCCAATTCTTTATTTTTTCCTTGTAAATCATCCTTTAAACTAGTATTTTCTAATACCAACTTTTCTTGTTTTGCTTCAAGTTTAGCATTAGATGCATTTGAATTCTTACATGCTTTTTGCAACTCATTAATCTTTTGATTATATGCATCATTATTATCTGATAACTTTTGATTAGCTTTAAGCAAGCGGGCATTTTCTTTTTTCACATCTTCACTATCTTGCTCTTTAACCTTTTTATCAACAGCCTTTTTATATTCTGCGTTTTCTTTTTCTAATTGAGAAACCTTTTCTTTCAATTTATCTAATTCTTCAGACATTAAATCTTGTTCTTCTATAACACTTTCTTCTTCCAAATCAGTTAATTTCTCCATTACTTCTTTAGTCTTTACCTTTTGGGCTTCTTTTTCCATTAAGCCCTTGTCAAGCTTCTTCTGCGCTAACATTTGAAGACGCATTCTTGATAAATGATCGGTAGGCTGTTCTATGCCTTCTAATTTGATTTCCTTTTTACTATTATCTGAATCTTCTTCACCAAGTTCTTCAGATACAGCATTTTTCATAGATAGGCCTTTGAATCTGGCTTTAACAGAGTCATTTTCAGTTTGAGAATTTTCTTTAACATTTTCTTCTTTTTTTGTTTTTAATTCTTCAGGCATATCTTCACCCTCTTTCTTATTATCCTGAATGTTTTCTATCTTCATATTATCCATAAAAGTTTCTCCTAAAATAGTAAATTTTTTATTAGCTGATATGCAAAATAAACAATCACTACAGATGACAGAGCAATAGATGAAATACTCAAGATATATTTAATTATTATAAAAAATATCTTTTTATTTTTAAAATTTCTAGCCCTAACAACTGTTGCTGATGATATATCTTCAAACATTTTTAAATTTTCTTTTCCTTCACCAACTAATCTAATATCATATGGTGCAGTAATAAGATTTTTCTTTATTCCTGAAATGTAATATTTTCTAACTCTAGTATATTTTTTTTTATAATCCCTGGCTAAATGATAATGGGCATTACTTAAAACATTTTTTGATGTTTTATAAAAAACTCTAAAATCTTTTGATATAACATTATACAAAAATGAATATATCAATGCTATTATTAATAAATATAATGATATATAATTTATTATTTTAATAAACTTAACTTGTGAAAAGCTATTTATAATAATTATACCAAGCTGATTGATAAACTCACTAGAGGTCTTAGATAAAAACCATCCAGTGCTTAACGATGAAATAAATATAATTAATACTAGAATAACTATTAATAGTAATTTTAAACTATTTCTAAATTTCAGAGTATTAATTTCACCTATTAACTCGACAGCTCCTAAATTCTCTTCAATAGTTTTATCACGAGTTTTCAGATATTCTTTTTTCCAATCTTTTAAAGTCTTTTTAACAAATCTTTTTCTTTTAAATTTACTATAATCACGACACCTAACAACTTCACCAAAGGTTTTTTCTTCTCCACAAAATTTTACGTGATATTCTTCTATACTAGTAACACCCATATTGGCATTATTTAGATTATATAAGAAGGGATTACCTCTTAAGAAGACTTTTTTTACAGATTCATCAACTTGTTCGCCATTCATTTTTTGAACAATATTTTGATCATATATTTCATACTTTTCTCGATTTGGTGCCTTAACCATAAGTTTCCTCTATATTAAACTATTATTGTATTTTTTCTATTAATTTACCTTCATCTGTCTTATCTATTCCATTAATATAATATTCTAAAAATAAATTATTTTTTTTCATACTATTAACTCTTTTAATATTTGGATAATTAACTAAAATAATTTCATAAACAAAATCATCACCCAAAATTTTTTTATTTTTAGTGTTTTTAATTAGTGGTAAAATATTATAATAATCTTCATTTTCAAGAACAGTTCTTAATACATCCAAAACATCATTAGGATTATTTGATAACAATTCACTAATAGCAGAACAATATTCATCTAAATCACAATTTTTAAGTTTAAGACTTTTTATCAATGTATCCTTATACTTAAAATATTTCTTTAACTCTTCATGTGATTTAAATTCTTCATAGCTCAATGATTTTTTTTGTTCTAAATATGTATAATATTTTTTCAGTGTATCATCTTTTGTTTCTTTAGCAAAACTATCTTCAAAAAACTTTTCATCTAAACTAGCGTACTCATAAATGTCTTTTTCTTTTTCTCCAAAAATAATAGACATTTCATATGATAAATCATTATATTTTTTGCATACATCCTTGAAGTAGTCATATTCACAATAATATGAAATATTTTTCGAAGTACTGCTTATAAAACTTGTAAGAAAACTATCATAGTTTATTATAAAAATATTTGATGCAAAGCATAACACTATTAATGAAATGAAATACCCTTGAAAAATACCAAGCAGTCCACCAAACAGTCTAGTCTTTTTGGTCTCTTTTTTCAAAAGATATTTTTCATTTTTGGATTCAAATGCTTTCATAATAAATATGGCAATCAACATCAATATTAAGTAACACAAACAACTAATAATTGTGGCGACTATTAAATCAGTATTATAAATTCCATTATTTGCAATTACATGAACAATTTTTTGCATATAACTAAATATCTCAGTTTTTTCTCTTAAAATAACAATGATATCAGAAAAAGAGAAATGTAAGACAAGCAAAGGAATAAAGACAACCAAGAAATGTCTAATCTCTCTTTTTATGCCATAATATGCTCCAAAAATAATTGAAAAGAAAATAATAATTAATATTATAATATCAAAATTGAATATTTCAAAAGAAATCATTATTTCCTCCATTTTTCAACAAGTTTTATTACTCATTATAACATATTTTCTTATTTTTTACAATACCATTTATTCAGTAGAAAAACAAAAAAGTTCTTACGATAAATAATATCATAAGAACTAAATTTCAAAAATAACTTTATTCCATTTCTTTTATTTGATCTTTATATGAACTCCAGTTACTAGAATTGATATACATCTCTTTACTGCCTTCAGGAACATAGATTGTTACGCCTTTAGGAAGTTTAAATGATGTTCCAGCGATACCAAATGAATATGGATTTCTAGCATAGATATACATTTCTTTTAATCCAGAACAACGTTCAAATGCAGAACCTTGAATCTTAGTTAATTCTTTGCAAGATTGAACATTAATCTTAACTGTAGCTTTAACTGTTGGATCATTCTTTAAAGCAGCTGTAACTACTATATCACCAGGCGATTTAGCAGTAATGATACCCTTATCAGAATCGATAGAAGCAACATTTGTTTTATCTACACTCCAACTAACTAATTCATTGTTTTCTTCACTTAATTGAATGATATCTCCAACATACATATTATGAGCATTTTTAATTACCATTCCGCTTGTTGAAGAACTTTCAATTTCTTTCAAAATGTCTTCTGTATATAAATTAGAATCATCAAAATCAAATATAACTTTAGATAACTTCTTACAACTAGCAAATGCATATTCACCAACTGAAGTAACACTTGAAGGTAATCTTAATTCTTTTAATTTTGCGCTTTCGAAAAATGCATATTCTTCAATAGTTGTTACTGTGTTAGGAATTGTTACAGAACGCATTTTGCTTCCTGAGAAAGTAATCTCAAATATACTTCCTAATTTCATAAAAGCATATTTTTTAATAGTTGTTACAGGTAAACCATTAACTTCAGAAGGAATAACAACATCTTTAGCATTTCCTGTATAAGATGAAATAGCAGCAGATGTATAAGTGACATCTGTAGCAGTTAATGTATAATCAGGTTTATATAAGAAGTCTCCATCAGTATGAAGTGCATTTCTTAACCACAAATCATCAGGCAAATTACCAAATCTATCAGCAAGTGGATCCACTACAACTTGTGATGTAAAGAACCAACCATTAGTACTAGTTTTACTCATATACACTTCAAATTCTAAATCAAAATTAGTATTTTGTAATACAACAGTTGCACTAACCTTAGCACTATAATATTTTTGAACAACAGTTGATGATGACAAATCAGATTGAGTCAATAATTGGAAAGTCTTTGTCTTTATTGAATCAACAGCATCAAATTGAGCAAGATTATTTGTATTACCAATATATTCTTTATAACCATTACTTTCAGGAACATAATAAGTTGCAGCTACTTCTTCAATTGATTTCTTATTCATACCAGCAACATATTTATCCCATAGTTTTCTAGGGCCTTTATCTTGAGATGCACAACCTCCTAATACAAATATAGATATTAGTATTAAAAATATTATAATAGGCTTTCTTGCTTTCATAATTCCTCCATATTAATTAGATAATATAATCATTATATTAATTATACACTATTTTCACTTTAATTGCAATATATTTTTAAACCGTTTTCAGTAGAGAAAACCCATTTAAAAAGCAAACGCACCACACTATATTTCTTTACTAATAGTTAGTTGTATTACTCAATATATACTTAAAGTAACCAGCAACAGCTATCATAGCTGCGTTATCTGTACAATATTTCATTTTTGGGAAAGTTAAAATTAATCCAGGTATTTCATCTGTAGCATCTTTAAGACCTTTCCTAAGTCCTTTGTTTGCAGCTACACCACCAGCGACTACTATTTGTTTAACATTGTATTCTTTAGCAGCTTTTATAGTTTTACTTACTAAAACTTTTACAACACTTGTTTGAAATGAACATGCTAAATCAGCCTTGTTAATTTCTTCACCTTTCATATGACATTTATTAACTGTGTTAATAACTGCTGATTTTAAACCAGAAAAAGAAAAATTATAACTATCTTTATCTAACAAAACAACAGGAAGATGGTAAGATGGTTCCCCAGTTGCAGCCAAATTATCGACCTTAACACCAGCAGGATACTCCAAATCTAAAACACGACCGACTTTATCATATGCCTCTCCAACTGCATCATCTAGGGTTTCCCCTAAAAGTTCAAATTGATAATGATCTTTCATTAACAAAAGTTCTGTATGCCCACCTGATACTACTAAAGCTATCATTGGAAAATTAAAATCACTTTCAATGTAGTTGGCATAAATGTGACCAACAATATGATCTACTTCAACATATTTAATGTGATGTGCAAAAGCAAAAGCTTTAGCAGCATTGATACCAACTAATAATGAACCTATCAATCCGGGATGTGTAGTAACAGCAACCAAATCAATTTTGTCTGGTGTAATATTAGCTTCTCTTAATGCTTCTTCAAAAACATATGTTATTTTTTGCACATGATGGCGACTAGCTACTTCCGGTATTACTCCACCAAATTCTTTATGTATATCAATTTGTGTATAAACAGCATTAGCTAACACTTCTTTTCCATCTTTAACTATTGCAACAGCTGTTTCATCACAACTGCTTTCAACTCCTAAAACTATCATTATAATTACCTCATCTTTTTAATTAAAACTAATGCATCTTCTGAATCTTTATAATATTTTTCTCTTTTATGAGAAAACTCAAAGCCATATTTCTTGTATAAACTTTGTGCCTTTAAATTATGTTCTCTTACTTCTAAACTAATATTAGGAACATTGCAACTATCACAAAGTTCAATAAAGAATTCTAGCATCATACTTCCAAAACCTAGTCCTTGATATTTTTCATCAATATAAAAATTAACTATCTCCGCATGGTCAGGATCTATCCACGTACCTATGTAGCCATTTATTTTACTATCTATTTCTAATACAAAATAATAAGCATAAGGGTTTAGTGTAAGTTCTGAATAAAGCATATCATAACCAAGGCTTTCACCAAAAATTTTTTCTTCACCAATAATAATATCGTTGATATCATCGGTTGTCATTTGACGAATGCTGTAATTCATGAATTCGCCTTTCTTAAATAGTTAGGAACAACACTATGAATATCTTCAACTTTATCTTTAGCAAGTTTAATTATTACTTCACTATCAAATTTAAAGTTCTCTTCATTAACCAAAGTCATATCAGTAGTAACTTTATTCAAAAACTCTTCTTTTAAAGAAAATTCATCATTAGATACAACTCTTACTTCTTTATCTTTAACTTCAACTATTTTCCCATAAACATAATTCTTTTTAGCAATATTAGTTATGGCATATTTTCCGTCTTCTTTCAAATAACCACTGCCAAGAATATCTAAACTACTAATTGTATAAAGGGGAATTTTAAAAGTCCAAGCAAAAATCTTACATACAGTAAGGCCTACTCTTAATCCTGTATAAGAACCAGGACCTATTCCACAAATTATTCTATCTAAATCTTTTACTTCTAATTTTAATTTCCCAAAGCCTTCTTCAATTAAACCCATCAATTTTTCTGAATGATTGTTTTTCCCCTCTAAAATTGTTTGGTATTCATCAGAACCATTATTTATATATAAATACAAATAATCAGATGATGTATCTAAAATCATTACTTTCATATTATCACACTTTCTAGGATTTTATCGTACTCTTCTCCTGTTGCACTTAATGTAACTAATCTATTACCATTATTTAAATAATCTATATTAATTAATAAATAACTTTGAGGTAAAATATCACTAATTTGATGAGCCCATTCAATAATAGTTACTCCACCATTTTCAAAATACTCCTCTAAGTATTCATCACCACTTTGATTATCTAGGCGATACACATCCATATGATATAGTGGCATTTTACCATTTTCATATATTTTCATAATGGTAAAAGTTGGACTATTAACAACTCTATTTATTCCTAAAGCCTTAGCAATTCCTTTCGTCATAGTAGTTTTTCCAGCTCCCAAATCGCCTTCCATCAAAATTACCATATTTTTTTCTAAGTACTTTCCGATTTTTTCCCCTAACTCTATCATTTCTTCTGGAGATTTAATCTCAAATTTTTTCATTCTTTCCATAAAATTCACCATTACTTATTATACCACAATTATTTATTTTTTAAAGGGGTATTAATTTTATTTTATTAATTCTTCATATTCCAAAACACCTAAAAGGATAGCTCCGCTTAAAGCAAGTTGATAACTTTTACTTGTTAACAAACTAGCTTCATTAGGATTAGATAAAAAACCTATTTCAATTAAACAACCAACTTTGTTGATGTTATCTACTAAATATTTATCTTTAATTGGCATTGCTTCACGTTTTGTGTTTTTAAGTTCGCTTCTAATTGATTTTTGAATGTATGTAGCTAAATTTTTATTATCAATGTTATTAGAATTATAAAACACTTGCGCACCACTTATTTTATTATTACTATAACTATTAGCATGAATCGATAAATACAAAAAGCAATTAGAAGAGTTAATCAGATCAACTCTTTTTTGGATATCCTCTCTCTTTCTGTTTTTAGAATTAGCACTAGCTAAATCATAGTCGCCTTCTCTAGTTAAATAAACAATATAACCATTATTTTCTAAAACTTCTTTCAAAGTAAAGACAAAATCCAAATCAACATCTTTTTCTAAAATACCATTATAACTAGTTCCTCCATCCATTCCTCCATGACCAGCATCTAAATAAATCGCTTTTGAATTAATTACATCTTTGCTTACTTTAGAAAATGCTGTTGTACAAATAAAGAATAAAAAAAATGATAATCCAATTAATATTTTTTTCATTGTTTCTTTCACCTTCCTATAATAATTTTATTAATAATAAAAAAAAGAATAACTTAATGTTATTCTTTTTTAAACAAATCAATATAGATTTTCTTTAATTGTTCTTTTTGTTCTATAGTCATACCTTTTAAATATTCAGTTTGACCATCTTCTTTTGTTATTTCAATAGTAGCACGATGATGACCTAATATTTTCCCATTTTCTACAACAAATATATCAGGAACTAAAAGCTTTTCTCCAAAATCTGAAACTTGTTTTTGAATAAAATCTAAAAGCCATAAATACTCATCAGTGTTATTTTTTCTCATATCAAAAATGTCTAAATACAATATTTCCTCTACTTTATTTGATTGAGCAGCTTCATTAGCTGTTGGCAAAGCTGCAGCACAAAATGGACATTGATATTTGTAAGGATTATATCCAAAATATATATATACTCTTTTATCTGATGTAAGAGCTTTTTTTATAGTATCGAAATCTTTCTTTACAAACACGTTTTTTTCAAGCATTTTTTTGTATTCATTAATATCTAACCAATCCCAATCAGATGGAATTAATTCTTCATTTGAGTAATAACTATAATCACTATTGAATGTTTCCTTTTCGTCTTCTTTTTTACAGCCATTAAAAATAGCAATAACAAATAACAAACACAATATTATAAAGATTCTATTTTTCATACATCACCAAATCAATTTTTAGGTTTACCTAATAATTCAAACATTTTCTTTTTATAAGCTTCTACTCCATTTTGATTAAATGGATTTACACCTAATAAATATCCACTAACACCACAAGCAAACATAAAGAAATATACCATATAACCAAAAGTATAACAACTAATCTCTTTAACTTTAATCAATATATTTGGAACTTCACCATTGACATGAGCAATAATAGTTCCTTTCATAGCTTGAGAGTTAACATAGTTTAAGCTTTTACCAGCTAAATAGTTTAATTTATCTAAATTGCTATCATCGCTTTTTATTAATAAATCTTCTTCTGGATTTTCTATTTCAACAACCGTTTCAAATAAATTTCTCTTTCCATCTTGAACATATTGTCCTAAAGAATGAAGGTCAGTAGAATAAATCACACTTGCTGGGAAAAGTCCTTTTCCATCTTTTCCTTCACTTTCACCATATAGTTGTTTCCACCACTCACCAATATATCTTAATTTCGGCTCATAAAACGCTAAAATTTCAGTTTCTTTTCCCAAGTCGTAAAGGGCATTTCTAACACTAGCATACAGCAAAGCTTCATTTTCTAAAAATGGTGTCTTTGAAAATCTTTCATAAGCATCTTTGCTACCTTTTAGAATTTCATATATATCATATCCTTTGTAAGCAAGTGGTAATAATCCAACAGCTGTTAAAACTGAATATCTTCCTCCAATTCCATCAGGAATAAAGAACTCTTCATAGCCTTCCTTGCAAGCCATTGTATGTAGGGCGCTATCATGATTAGTAGTTATAGCTACTATTCTTTCACTATAATCAGCATATTTTTCTAATAACAACTCTTTTATTAATCTAAATGCAATTGCTGATTCTGTTGTTGTTCCTGACTTTGAAATCACTACAGCAGAAAAATCTTTATCAGCTAAAAATTTAAGCAATTGTTTAGAATAAGTAGATGAAAAACTGTTTCCAGCAAACACAACTTCAAATTCTGAATCAACGAAATATTCATCTAACATTTCAAGTCCAGCTTTTGCACCTAAGTATGAACCGCCAATTCCAATAACAACTAAATACTTACCATTTTTTCTTAATCTAGAAGCACATTTTTTTATTCTATCAACTTCATCAGAAGTAATTTTAATTGGCCAATCCACCCAATCAACAAAATCATTTCCGGCTCCAGTTTTTTCTAATAGTTCACGCCTAGCAGAATTTGCCTTAGCTTCCATAGATAAAATTTCATTTTCGCCAACAAAACCCAATACGTTTTTATAATCAAATTCTAATGTTTTCATAAATATTACCCTTCTTTTCTCAACTCTTTAGAAATAAAATTAGGCATTTCTTTTTTTAGTGTATCAAAACCAATTTTGTATTTTGGCACTTCACCTTTAACACCACGGTTTTTATTTAATAGTTTATAACTTAAACGTAATTTTTTTTCTTTTTCATCAATATCTAAAACTTTTAATTTAACTTGTTGTCCAACATTAACAAATTCATGAATATCACGAACGAAATTATCAGAGAACTCAGAAATATGTATTAGTCCGTCATATTCTCCAACACTGACAAAGGCACCATATCCTAAAATATTAGTAACTTTGCCATACACAATTTCACCTTTTTTTATCATTTTAATACCTCAACATAACTTTATTATATCACAAAACCCGGCTTTTGTTAAGGTAATTTTTCATTTAAATCTCAATCTATATGAACAGTGTTTACAAAGTTCTTCAATTACTATTCCTCTTTTGAATCCTTCTTGCATTTTTTTAAATCGTTCACCAGACAAAATGTTTTCTAAACTATCGTTTAAACAATTTCCTAAGACTATATTAGCAGAACTATCAAGGCAACAAGGAACAACATCTCCATTTGCTAAAATGGCAATCTGATCTCTACTACCATAGCATCTTCCCTTTTCAGAAACAAATTTGTTTGTTAAGCTTGGCCATTCAAATTCTTCATCAACAGATAAATAAACATTATCAACTATTTTTTTAGAATCAATAGTTATCTTTTCTTCTAATTTTAAATTATCATTTAGATAATCTAAAATAAGCTTAGTAATACTTTCATTTTTTACCCACAGTCTAATTGATAGATAAAATGTTTTGTTTAAAGAAACATATTTTATCATTTCTAATATACCATTTAAGTATTCATCTCTTCTATCTAAACTTATTTCACTAAGTGCATGAGCGGAAATATTCACTTGTCTAATGCAAGGACTTTTAGTTAAACAATCGAACTTTTCTTGCAATTTTGTGGCATTTGTAGTGATATTTACTTTAACATTTTCTCTAGTACATATAGCTAAAATCTCATCAAAATTAGGATGAATAAGAGGTTCTCCCTTAACATGTAAATAGATATAATCAGTAAATTCTTTAGTTTGCCTAACGATTTTACTAAAATCTTCAACACTCATTATTTGCTTTTTTCTTCCATCTAAAGAACAAAAATGGCAATGTAGATTACACAAATTGCCAATTTCAATATATATTTTTTTAAACATTTTTGTTATTATCCCTAACTGTTGGAGTAGCAGTATACATCAAAACAAGGGCTCCAATAAACGTCATCACCTTGCTGTAGCTAGTTTTTTTCAATAAAAGAATTATTAATAAACCGCTTGTTAAAGTTACAAAAGTAATAATAACTTTGATAATAAACATTTTTTTAATATAATTCCAACTACAATATTCTCTAATCATGCAACCTGTTGGAATTAAAAAAGCTAAACATACAAAAACTATAGCATATCTATATGAAAGCATTTGTGCCAACTCTTCTCCTTCTAAATCCTTAACAGGTAGTAGAATCATTGATAATAGCAAGATTATTATACTAACAATAACCGAACCGAAATAAATATCTCTACCAATTTTTTGCTTATTCAACATTTTCGACACCAATAATACCTGGAACTTCTTCTAATAATATTGCTTCAATTCCATCCTTTAATGTTAAATCTATGCTTGAACAGCCTACACATGCTCCTAACATTCTCACATAAACTATTCCATTTTCAATCTTAACAATTTCACAATCTCCACCATCTCTTACAAGATAAGGACGAACTTTATCTATAACTTTTTTTACTTTCTTTTCGATTTCTGCTTGTGTCATTTTTTTATTCCTTTCTTATTTGTTCTTTTTTTATACAATATTATTATACTACAAAAGTCAAAAAAGTAAATAATAAATCATTCATCATAATCAGCAAATGGTATAATCTTGTCACTAGCACCATAAGAATAATACCTTGGCACTTCTCCTTGAATAATATAAGCCACAATTGGTATTTTGGTTTCTATTTGTATCTCTTGATTATTTAATGGTATCAGCGTTTGAAAACTCATACTTACTGCTAAATCCAGTCTAAACAAACTGTTATTAATGCCATATTCATCAATTGAAGTAACAACATCTGTTTTACCACTACCAATTGGAAGCATTTTAATTTTTATGTTTGGACCAATATTAAATAAAGCATCACTAAAAATTATTCCTAAAGGTAACTCCAAATTCTCAAGGTTACTAAAAACATCTTTACTTGCTAACAAGTTTTCATTGGTTTTAGCTAAAATATTATTAACTTTTTTTGTATCGACTATTATTCCTTTTGAGTTTACACTTATAATATTATCTGCATCAATTTCATCAACTATTCCATTTCTTACAATATTTTCAATTACCCTTGTAGAGGAATTTGTTGCTTCTTGTTTTATATAATCTCTTATTCTTTTACTATAATAACCATCTAAAAACTTTATTAAGCAATATGCAACAAGCAAAAAAATTAAAAAACTTATACTTTTCTTAACAAAACTCTTCATACTAAATTATAGTATTTTATAATGATTTAATGTATATTTTTATAAAAATATAATTTTTAGATATAATAATAATATAATTATGCGGAGGTAAAATTTTAAATGAAAGTAAAAGATTTGATGTGTAAAAAAGTTGTCACTGCTAAAAGAAGTGATACAATTTTAGATGCTATAAAACTATTAGAAAAAAATGATATTGGGATGTTAGTTATAATTAATGATGATAGAAAAATCGAAGGAGTATTAACGGATCGTGATATTTTAATAAGAAAAGTTTTAAAAGATAATAATTGTAATGGTACTATAAATGATGTTATGACCCATACATCAGTTGTTATCAATAAAGATGAGGATATAACTTCGTTAATCAAGAAATTAGCTGATTATCAATTAAGAAGACTACCAGTAACAAATGAAAAAGATGAGCTTGTTGGAATAGTAACTATATCTGATATAGCTATATGTAAACAAACACAAAATTTTCTTGGAAACACCTTTAGAGAAATTTGTCTTCCAAACCCACAAACAGAAAAACCATTAAAATACTTAAAGGTTGATGATTTCCCACTTTAATAAAAAGCAAGCACATCGTGCTTGCTTTGTTTATTTTTTCTTTAAAAGTAATACTGTTTCCGCCATAACAGCCTTACTCTCTCCAATTGGCCCTACTTTTTCTCCTCTAGTTGCCTTAACATTTATTTGGTTTAAATCAATATTTAAACAATCAGAAATATTATTTTTCATTTTTGAAATAAAAGGAGCCATCATAGGTTTTTCAATGTATATTGTTGAATCAATATTAACTATTTCATATCCCGAATCATTAACCATTTTAGCTGTTTCTATTAGAAAATATTTTGAAGCAATTCCTTTATATTTAGGATCATTATCTGGAAACCATGTTCCTAGATCTCCTTTTGATAAAGCTCCTAGTAAAGCTTCAGCAATACTATGATATAAGACATCACCGTCAGAATGAGCAACAACTCTAAACTCACAGGTAATCTTTTCTCCGCCCAAAGTGATGAAGTCTCCACTTTCTAATCTGTGGGTATCACATGAATGACCAATTAAGAACTGTGGGATATTTTTCAATATTTTTTCCGCCATCTCTACATCCTCATTTTCTGTTATTTTAATATTATTGTTTTTACAAATAACAATTTTAGGTGAAATTCCTATATACTTTTCAACAGCACTAACATCATCATAAAAAGAAATATTTTCTTCTTTGGCTTTTTTTAAAGAATATATTAAATCAGATTTCATTAAGCCTTGAGGAGTTTTGATACTATACATTTTATTTCTTTCAACGCTTTTACTATAGTCATCATCAACATATCTTAAAGCTTCGCAACATTTTGAAGCAAGTGTAACTAAATGACTCTTTTTAAGTTCTTCAAAAACTTCTTTTATATCACTAGTTGTTATAAATGGTCTTGCGCCATCATGAATTAAAACATATTCTTCAGTTATTTTTTCTAAACCATTAAAAACACTATCTTGTCTAGTTAAACCACCATACGCAAAAGTAATTCTTTCAGAAAAATCATTTGAAATATATTGTTTAATTATTTTCTCTTCTTCTTTTTTGCATACAACAACTACCTTCGTGCACTCTTTAACACTCAAAAATTTTTCTAATGAGTACATAAAAATAGGCTTATTATTAATCAAATGTAATACTTTATTATATCCTAGTTCACATCTCGTACTAGATCCTGCTAGTAATAGGATTGTTGAAAAACTTTCTATCATAAATTTTTTAAAAATGTGTTATCTAAATCCACTTTATAAGTTTCAAAATCATCTTCGCCATCACGCACATTTTCTATTGAATAAATATTATATTTTTTATTCTCATCATTTTGTGCTAAATACAAAGATAAAAGTCCAGCTTCTACGCATTCAAGAGCATTCTTTTCTTGAACATCTTCACTATATACAAAACCTATTGTATTATTAATAACATATTTATTCCCTTCAAAATATACATCTGCTTTAATCAATTTGCTACTACCTTTTAAAACGCCTTTTTGAACTTCGTAATACTTATCTAATTCTGAAAACAAAATACAATATTCACTATTTGAAATTTTATAAATATTATCTTCAGTAGTCAATAAATCCTTTTTTAAAACATTGAAGTAGTTTTCAATAATTACCTTCCCAGCCTCATTACCATATTTTCTTATCAAAGATTGAGCTCTTTCAATATATAAAAATACTAAGCCAAATTCTTCATTATTATCAATTCTTGCTTCTAAATCTTTATTCAAGTTTTCTCTTGTGAAAATAACAGCATTTTCACTTTCAAATATTACTTTATGGAATGTAGCAATCAGTTCATTACTTTTTGGATCATATGCCTTAACTTCTTCATACCATTCAATTCCGTCAGAAGTTTTTAAACGATAACGATATTTGTAACTACCACTAGTTTGTTTTAATAAAGCATCATAAGTAACATAATCTTCATAGTAAACAAAGTTTTTGAATTCTTCACTCGAAATAACAGAAGTATCCAAGTTAAGTTTATCCATCATATTTTTTGTTAAGCGATATTTATCTATTGAACTATCAAAATATCCAATAGGTTCATTTAAGCTCTCTAAGTATTTAACAATTGAAGTACTATTATTAACTTTTTTATCAAAAGTATTCTCTTCTAAAACTTGTTCTTTAATTACTTCTCTTACATCGCTTTCAATTATTTTCAATATATAACCATTTTCATTAACTTGTTTTTGTAAACTAAGAATAAGTTCTTTATCCTCAGGAAAACGCAGTCTCAAAACAAAATTTCCATCAATAGTAGAAATATATTCACCTAATTTTTGATATTCTATATCTTCATTATCAATATATATGCCTAAACATTTTTTATTCCATTTCTTGCTATTAATTCCTAATGGTACTAATTGCAATGAAAAGTTTTTATTCAATGATAATTTTCTTTCTTTGTTTAAATATACTCCACATAGATCATCACTAATATTAGAATTTGTTTTATGCTTAGCTTTTACTAAACGGAAAATGAAAATAATTAAAGATACTAATAAAGCCAAAAGATAAACATAAATACTTATTATCTTCAAAGTTAAGGCTTCATTTCCCTTAATGAAGTATGAATGTCCTTTAACGTATCTAGCATAATAATCAAACCCTATTACCAAAATTGGTAATATAAATAAAATTGTTTCAAAAAAAGGAACTTTTTTAAATTTAACTATTTCTATAATAATAACAGAAACAAAAACAAAAGTAATAATTGCTGATATTACAAGATGTTGTTGATCTATCAAACGATTAAAATTTTTCAATATCTCAAGTAGTTTTTCCATATTTTTCTCCTTTTTTATATATAATTTAAATTCTATCAAACTTTTAATTATTATAACATATTTTAAATGTTTTTTAAAATAAAGTTTTATTTTTCAAAAATAAACATTTCACTGATATTATAACATGGAGAGCAATTTTTTTCAATCGATTTAAAAAAGCTACTAAATTAAAAATCTAGTAGCAATCATTTTATTTAATATTCAAATAGCCATCAAGCATTTCTTTAAGTCTATCAATGCTTAACTCTAAACTAATATTTCCTGAAACAGTTATAGAAATATTCCCTGTTTCTTCAGAAACTACAATTGTTATCGCATCATATCTTTCACTGATACCAATAGCAGCACGATGTCTTGTTCCCAAGAATTTTGGAACATCGTATTTATCTGTAGATGGGAAATATGCTCCAGCACACATAATTTTATTTTTTCTTATTATTACAGCACCATCATGACAAGCTGTTCCTGGAGTAAAAATTGTTGTTAGAATTTCTTGTGTGATAGTAGAATTAAGTGGAATAGCTTTATCTATGAAAGTATTTAAGCTATCTTCTTTTTCTATTGTTATTAAAGCTCCAATTCTTCTCTTTGACAAGTATTCGGCAGTTGAACATAAAATTGAAATAATTTCTTGTTTTTCTTGATTAGAAGAAAAAGCATTGTCAATTTTATTCATTGTAAACATTTGTTCAAACTCATGTCTAATCTCTTGACTATAAACAATAATCATACAACCCACTAACCAAAAAACTAACAATCTCAATATTGCATTCAGCATACTTAAAGAGAAAAGTGCTGATAAAATATATGTTAATAATAAGGCTCCAATAATAACATAAAATTTAGGTTGTTTAATCTTCTTCTTAATTAGTTTAATAATAAAGTATAATACAACTGCAAACAGAACAATATCAATTACTAATTTAATTATTCCTGCACTACTAAAATTATCAGTATATTTCAAAATGTTTTCTTCAAATATTTTAAACATATTAATCACCATCTTTACCAAAAATTGATTTGATTTTCATTTTTCTTTCTTCATCTATTTCTTGCTTTGTTAAAAAATAGTTTATCATTTTTTTATCTTTTTCATCAATCGCGTAATCAATAGGCAAATTATTGATTTCATCTAACAACAATATATCAGCGCCATGCTCAACTAAATACTTTACCATATCAATATTACCACTAATTGCAGCTAAATGAAGTGGAGCTTGTTCTAATTCAGAACCAATGTTTAAATCGCATCCATAATTAACTAACGCTTTTACAAATGGCATTTTATTTTCAATAACCGCTTTGTGAATTGGAGCATCACCATTTTCATTAGCTAAATTAATATTTACTCCAGCAGCTAAAAATATCTTGAACAAACGCAAATCATTAAGTTTTATTGCTATATGCAACAAGGTATTTCCAGAAACGTTTTGAGTATTAATATCTACTTCTTCTTCCTTCATTTTGTTTAAAGTATTTTTAATATATAAGTATCTGTGAGGATCACTTCTAACTGTTTTAACGAAATCATTAAATTTCTTTTTTGTTCCTCTTTTATACATTTTTGCCCCTAACTAGTCGGAAAGCAACTTCATCTAACCCACTAACTAATGTGTTTTTACAAATTACTCTAACTTTATAGTTGTTTAAAACATAATTCCTATAATTATCACGATAATAATTCAAAGCTTCATTAGGAGAGCTATCTCCCCAAATAATCATCACTGTTAATAATTTATTATTTCTTACCATTACTATTTCATTATCTTGAACATAATACGATTCAACTTCATTTTTCCTAATACATTTGTTCAATTCATATAAAACTTTATCAGCTTCAAGATCTTCAAAAACATTGTTTCTATCATCTAAAATATTTTTGATTGTTCCAAAAAAGCGATAAGAGTAATCTTTATTTAATAATAAATTATCATCATAGATAACTAATTTTTCCTTACATAACAACAAGAACGAAATGATATTATCATTGATATAATCAATATCAATATCATAATAGCTCTTGAAATCCAAAATATTATAATCTGAATTATACAAATATTCATTATTCAAATCGGTAACATTAATCATATTAGTTAAGCAATAAATGATTTCTTCATTTTTTGCTCCATTTGAAATCATAAACTGAGAGAATTTTTCAAAGAATTCTCTTTGCCTATTTATTCCTTTTGTAAAGTAATTAATTTTTAGATTAACATTATAATTATTTTTATGTAAATTATATATATATTCATATAATCCATCTTCTATTATTTCAAGTCCCACATTATCATGGAAATTCTCTTTTATTATTCCTCTAATACTACTATACTTCTTTTGCAAATTCTTTGGAATAGGTAGATAGCGATAATCTAAGAAGATTGTTGAAGAATTTCTAACTCTTGATATCAAACTATTAGAAATAGTAGCATGTATCTGCAATTCTCCAGCAACTATTACTTGATTAGCATTTACAAAATCTCCATATTCATTTGCATCATTTAATTGACCATCATCAATAATTACCAAATCAAAATCATATGGTGATAAGAATAGATTTGCTATATCTGTTGAAGATAATACTATTTTTTTATATCCAGAAGTCTTTTTTAGATAACTAGAATAATCTAAGTTTTTAACACCGCTAACATATGTCTTGTTAGAATTGTTGTGTAGTATATGTGAAATAATATTTGCATTATTTGTTTTAGTTATTCTACTTTCTAAATTTATAATATCTTTTAAAATATTAGGCACTTCACCATAGTTTGCTAGTTCTGGATTAGCTTCTAAATATAATTTTTCAGCATTCCTAAAATAAGTATATTTGAAGTCATTAACTAAGTTTTCACATTTTGAATGATTAATTATATAATCTATCAATTTTTTAAGTCCATATTTGTTCAAAACATTTAGTCCTTTTGTGATAGATAAGTAATGTATCAATTCACTTCTTGATGATTGTAAAAGTCTTAAATATTCAACATTATCTTTGAAACTTGTATAATAGAATCGAGAAACTCCATCTTTAAATATTCTACAATACAATTTGAAAATTTCATTGATTTCATCATTAACTTTTTTGCATTCATTTAAATAATTCAATAGTTTTTCATTTTCTTCTTCATTTAAACACTTTAAAAAACCTTTTTCATTCACAAAGTTATCGCAGAACAATTGGAAGCTTTGTAAAACTCTTGAAATTAGAGTGATATCAGTTTTTTCTTCACAATAAAGATTACCATAATATTCAATATACTTTTGATTATTAACAAGCTTTTGCTTTAAGTTCTTCTTTTCCGTCAAAAGTTTCTTTAGGTGTAAATATGTCTCTACATTTACATAATCACTATCTTTATTCTTAATAATATTTTTCATTCTTTCATTTGATTGATAAAGGTTTTTAATATAATTTATAGCCTTCTCTATTTGGTTAACTTTAACATTAAAACAGTTATCATCAAATTCAATATTGTACTTTTTCAAAACATTGGCTAAATCTTCTAATTCATAATAAGATTTCTTAAATGTATTCAAGACTTTATAAATTCTACTTTCATTGCCATCAGCTTCTTTTTCATTTATATTATACAATACCTTGATTATTACATTTCTAATATTCTTATCTCTTATTCCATATACATAATCATTTAAAGTTTTAAGTTTTTCATATGATTTATCATTAGGAATATATTTTTCCTTAAGCAAATCATAATATTCTTCTTTTTCACGTTTCAATATTCGAAGATTATTGAAATAAGACTTAACTTGAAATTCTAGACTATCTATACTTCCATTTCCTAGTCTCTTCTTTAATAGAGTTAGAGTCTTAGTATCTTCTTTTTTCTCTTGTTCAGATAGTTGATTATAATCATCTAATATTTTTGATATTTCTTTCAAACTACTTAAAGTAATTTTAGGATGATCAGTAGTAAAAGCTTCAATATTCTTATTGGCTTCAGTTATTGAATCTACCGCTTCTAATACACGTTGATAAACCTTATGGAATTGTTTATTATTTACTATGTTTATCAAACGACGATTAAAATGATTTTCGTTTAAAAAGTCAGCTAATTTCAATAATTCTTTTATATATTCATTGCTTCTACTTTCATGAAAATTAACATTCATAAATTTTTCTAAAGAAGCAACAGATTTCTCATAATTCTCTTTTTGATAAATACCTAAATTTATTCTAACCGTCATGCTACTTTTATCTTCTAAAAGACTATTAATAATCTGTGCATCATTTTCAGAATAATAATCGCCAAACAAAATATTCACTTCATTATCTATATTGATACCATTTGTCTCATAATACTTGTGTTCTAAATTATATTCTAATTCTTGGTAACTATATATATCGCTCTTTAGATTCTTATATTCCTCTTGAGCTTTTGAAAAGGCACTTAAATCTTCTTCTTTCCATGTATCAGGAACATTTTTAATGTTTAAACTTTCAAGATTATAAATAACATTTTTCAACATTGCATAATTATCAATAGTTTTAACAAGAAACTTATTCTCTAGAACTTTCTTTTCTTCTTCGAACAAAACAAAGCATCTATATATCCTCTTTATTAAAGATATTATCTGTTCTGGATATTTGATAGAATTAATAATTGGAATCTCTTTCCAAATACTATCTTTGAAACTATCAATATACTGTAATGATTCTTCAATCAAAGTTAGTTTGTTTTCAATTTCAAGATATTCATTTTTATATATATTCGATAAATCATCAATTTCTAACAATTTTGGTTTCTCTAAAGATACCATTGCTAAAGCATTAACAATATCTATAAAACGATAGTCAAATATTCGTTTGCTCATTTTTTCTTCAAAATCATTTATAAATTTATATTTTTCTTTTAATTCATTATAAAGAGAAACAACATCGCTATCATTAATATCTTCTTTTTTTATAATATCATTTTCTTCAAATAAGAAGCGGTAAGGCTTTGAAAAATTAGCTGTTATTCTGTTTAAACTATTCTCATTTAAAAATGTTTCAACATCATCTAATGTTTCACGCATATTTGAAATATATAATACTCTTTTTCCTTGATTTACAGCATTAACCAATATGTTTTTTAATGTAGTTGTCTTTCCACAACCACCTCTACCAACAATTGAAAAGCTACTACCATTCATGCTTGAGACAACTGCTTTTCTTTGTCTTTTATTCAACAAATCAGAAAAATATATTTCTTTTGAATTAGGAACGATTTTGTCAAAATACTCTTCACTATTATCTGGAAGCATTTGGAACTTATTTTGATTAATTATCGTTTCTTTTTTCTTTACAAAAGCAAAAGTAAGATAATTTTCTAATTTCAATTCAAATTGTGCTATCTTAGAAAAGCTCATGCATAGCTTATCAATTTCATAGATAGTATCTAACTTATCAACAATTAAATCTGAGTTTCTATTATCATTAAATATTTTAAGTAAAAATGGGTTCTTAATTGGTCTTGAAATTAACTGAATGTATAATTGACCATCTTCATAATACAACTTTATTGGCAATAAAACTATTGGAATGAATATTTCTTCTTTATCATTGTTTTTATATTTTACTAAACCATAAGTAATAAAAAGTTGTTTACTAATATCTTTATCATTTAGGTTTTTAAAATATAAATAAGGTAACATGTTCTTTAATTCCTCATTAGTTAAAGTACTATGCCCAAGTCCTCTATTCTGAATAGGAAAATAAGCAACTTCTTCAATTCTTATAAGCTCTCTATTTAAAATTCTTTCAATAACTGAAATTTCAATGTTACCTAATTCAATATAGTATTCATCTGTAAAAATGTTTTTCAAATGCAAATTATTTGCACTAAGTCTCAAATTAATTTCTTTACCCATATTTTTTTACCTTATTTCGTCATATTATTATAACACAATCTTACATTATTTTAAACTATTTTATTAATTTTCAATAATTATAATTCCTTTGTCATTTTTTCTAACAATGTTCATCTTTTCTTTTTTAAAAATACTTATGTCTTTTAAAATATTTATTATTTCATTTGCATCTTTATCATTTATATTTTTTATTTTTATTTTTACTGAATAATTATTCTTTTCATAATTCTTAACTATTTTATTTATATAATTTAACTTTTCTTTGCTTACATTTTTTAAAGCATTTTTTAAATCTATCACTTCATCAACTAATGGATAATTATAGGTGTTTTTATAAGCTGTATCATTAGTTTTAAAACCAATTTTTTGAGTATCGTTATTTTCCTTTTTATAAATAAAAATACAATTTTTAAAACTTATCTTTCGTCCTTTACCATCATTAATCATTCCTAATCGTAAGATATTTTCTATTTGTTTTCTTATTATTATATGAGCTAAAGAAAAGTTATTAATAATCACAACTGATATTGGATATCTATTAACATGTTCAGTAAGTATACCTCCATTTTCATATCCTACATAACCACTTGGAGCACCAAACAAATTGGATGCATAATGTTGATCGGTATATTCTGAAAAATCAATATTTATTACTTCTTCAAAAGTGATATTAAATATTAGTTTTAAATCATCAAATAGTTCTTCAAAAAAATCATTATTTATTAAAATATTAACAATTGTTTTTCTATTTGTTATTTGCATAAAATAATCTAGATAATATTTTTTTAGTTGCATAAAGTTAAGTTTTTTATTAATGTTTGTTTTAAATTTAATATAATCTATACCTAAAAGTTCAAAAACTATTCTATTGACATCATTTTTAGATACATAATTTCTATTTTTATTTTTTGCTAATAAGCCACTTTCATCTAAAATGTCTATGGCTTTATCTGGAAAATATCTATTAGTTAAGAGACTGCTTTTTTCAATTATTGTTCTTAATACATCTTTTGAATACTTTACTTGATAATATTTTTCATATTCTTTTACGATGCCATTTAAAATCATTACCATTTCTTCGTATTGTGGTTCTTCGATAAATATGTTTTGAAATCTCCTTGATAAAGCTTTGTCTTTAGCGATATATTTATAATATTCATCAAGTGTTGTAGCGCCAATACATTTTATTTCATTTCTAGCTAAAATTGGTTTTAAAATATTAGCTATATCAAGGGAACTCTCATTTGTATTATTTCCAATAATATTATGTATTTCATCAATGAATAATATTGTTTTTTCTCCTTTTACTCTTTCAATTACTTCCACTAGTCTTTCTTCTAAATCTCCTCGGTATTTTGTTCCTGCTAATAGACCGCCTATATCAAGTCGATATATTTTGATATCTTTATCTATTTTTAAATATTCTAAAGCTACGCCTTCAACTAAAGCACTTTTACCCACTCCCGCATTACCAATAAGCATTGGGTTATTCTTTTGTTTCTTTGAAAGCACCATTATTACTTTATCTAAATATTTTTTTCTACCAATGAAGGTATTAAGTTTTCCTTTTTCTGCTTCCTTGCTTAAATCTATTAAATATGCATTTTCTTCATATTCATAGTTGTCTAATTCAAAAATGTTTTTTACACTATCTAATATTTCATCAAGTGATATTCCTACATTTTTTATTATGCTTACCGCAACACTGTTTTTAACCATTAATAATGAATACAATAAATGTTCATCATAAATCAGTTCACTTTCATCAGCTAAGGCTATTTTTTCAGCACTTTCTATGACCTCAAGAAATTTAGCTGTATACTCTTTATTATCTTTTCTTAAATAGTATGATTCTCTTATTTTTTCTTTTACTGCGACAACTTTTTCCTCATTTCCTAACACTAAAAAAAGGTGCTTGCAAACAGAATTTTCTAAACTTAATAAAGTGTAGAGTATTCCTTCTGTTCCTAATTGATATATCCCCCATGATTTAAATTCTTCTTTTACCTCTTCAAGTTTTTTTTGAAGAAGCAAACTAAATTTTTCAAACAAAATATCCTCCTGTTTTTATTCAACTATAATATTATATGATTATTAGTTTGTTTTTTTACCCACAAATATAAAAAGCTTTGTAAGTAGAAAATTTATATGCTATAATATACTAGAGGTGATTTCATGGAAAAAGGTATAATTGTTGGCGTTAATACAATTGATGATTCTCGTCTGTTTTTAGAAGAAATTGAAGAACTTAAAAATCTTTGCTTTGCTTGTGAAATCGAAGTATTAGATGTTGTCACTCAAAATAAAGAAACATTTGACAAGAGAACATATGTTGGAAAAGGAAAAATTGATGAAATCAAAATAGCTATTCAAAGTTTAGACGCTGATTGTGTTATTTTTAACGATGAATTATTACCATCACAAATATCTAATTTAGAAAAAGCTTTAGAAATCACAATTTACGATAGAACATTTATAATTCTTGAAATCTTTAAACGTAGAGCAAAAACTAAGGAAGCCCAACTACAAGTGGAAATTGCATCTTTAGATTATCTTTTACCAAGACTTACTGGTCTTAGAGCTGGACTATCTAGACAACGTGGAACTGGTGGTGGGTTTGCTCATGGTCGTGGAAGCGGTGAAAAGAAACTTGAACTTGACAGAAGATTAACAACAGATAAGATTGTTGCCCTAAAGAAAGAATTAGAAGAGTTAACAAAGTTAAGGAAACAGCAAAGAGTCAGAAGAGAGAAAAACGAAGTAAAAGTCGTAAGTCTTGTTGGGTATACTAATAGTGGAAAGTCATCTACTCTTAACGCAATTTTAAAGCATTCAAAAGAAATAGCTAATGCTAATAAAGAAGTTTTAGAAAAGGATATGCTTTTTGCAACTCTTGAAACTTCAACTCGTTCGATTATGACTAACAACAATGCTCACTTTTTATTAACTGATACAGTTGGCTTTGTTAGTAAACTTCCTCATCATCTTGTTGAATCATTCAAATCAACACTTGAAGAAATTAAAGAATCAGATTTAATTATCCATGTTGTTGATTCAAGCAATCCTCATTTTGAAAGTCAAATTGAAACAACAAATAATGTTTTAAAAGATTTAGGTGTAGAAAATATTCCTATAATTTATGCTTTTAATAAAACAGACCTTAATGATGGATATTTTTTCATACCCCAAAAATATTTTCCATCAATTACAATTAGCGCCAAAAATGATGTTAATATTGAAAGATTAATTAGTTTTATTACCGATGAATTATTTAAAGAGTATCATTTAGTAACTTTAAAATTTCCTTACTCTGATTTTTCTGTTCTAGATGTAATAAAGAAAAATGCCATTGATTATTCAGTTTTATATAATGATGATGGTGCTATATTCAAAGGTAAAATAAATAATAAAATTAATAATCTGATTAATAAATATCCCTTTAGTTTTTACTAAGGGGATTTTTATATATAAAAAAAGACGAATAAATATTCGTCTATAAAAGTTAATTATCTAAAATATTTCTTCATCAAACACAACACAATTCCTATTATTTCTTTTTCCAACATATAACTGTTTATCAGAATTAGTAATATAATCTGATTTATCCATATCTTCTTTTTTAATTATTCCACAGCCACAAGTTATAGTGATTCTGTCAAATTCACTTACATCAGCACGGTATATTTTTTCTTCATATACTCTTTTTTTAAGTTCAAATACAAAATCTAAAAGTTCTTTTTTTGTTGTGTTAACAAAAACTATAATGAATTCTTCTCCACCATATCTAAACAATAAGTTTTTTTCACTATCAAGCATATCCATAGTTATAGCACTTATTTTTCTTAAAATATTATCACCATTGCGATGAGAATATGTATCATTATAACTTTTAAAATAATCTATATCAAATAATATTATACCAACATTTTCAACATCATCATTATCACATAGCCATTCCCAATATGTATCTAGAGCTCTTCTATTCATAACATTTGTTAAAAAGTCAACATATGAAGAAACTAATAATTGATTATTTAATTTAACTATTTCGTAATTTTTCAAAGCTAAGTTTATATTATATTTTCTAAATGCAAAGTATCCCGCTATTAAACATATTTTTAAAACTGTATGAACAATAAGTGAATATGGGGCATCTTTAATCACAATAAATTGCACTACCAAACTTAAAATCAAAGCTGAAATGATTACCATCCCATAACTGATTTTTGGCATTGGTAAAGCAACTATTATAAACAAATAAAATGTAATTAAAGATAAACCAATATATCTATCGGGGACTCCATTTTCATAAGCTAAATTATACTCTGAAATAACAATTATAGTCACTGCATAAATCAAATACAAATAGTAAAATAAAAACAAATGTCTTACAACTGCAATATTTGTTATCTTCTTATAACATAATGACATAATTAATAATACAACTGATAATACAATTTGAAATAACAAGGAAAAATATACAATTGGTTCTTTTGGTATGGCAAAAGATTCAAATCTTTCCCTAACAATTAACCAAAATGAATTTATTACAATAACGATAGTCGCAATAATCCATGCAAATTTCAAATTGTTTTTTATCACAAAATCATATTTACTTTCAGTATGGTATTTGGTTTTCAATATATTTTTTTCAAATGTGTTAAGTCCATTATCCAAACCTACTTCATTCATTTCCATAATCTCACTCCTAAGCTACAATACAATCATTCCAATTTTAAATTCTACATTTTTCTACATATTATCTCTAACAACTTATTATACCATTGTTTACTTAATAGGACAATATTAATTTGGCAGTAATAATCATAACATACAAATTATTTTTTCTTTTCTTTCCTGTATTCTTTTGGTAGCATATTAAAATGTTCTTTAAATGCCTCACTAAATTTGCTTTGACTTTCATATCCAACTTCTTGTGCCGCTTCTAAAATACTTTCATCTGTTTCTCGCAAAAGTTCTGCCGCCTTTTCCATTCTATGTTCTTTAATATGGGCAGCTATAGAATTACCATAAATATTTTTAAACACTTGTTTTAAGGTTGTTGGATTCATCAAAAACTTTCTTGATAGTTCTTCTATTGTTATTCTTTCACTTAAGTGTTCAGTTAAATAAGTATGCACGTTTTCCATTATATCATATTGTGATTGATTCAAATTATTACTATTAGTATTTTTAGGACATGATATTTCCATCACTCTTTCAATCATTTTATGTAAAAGTTGGGCTTCTTCTGTGTCAGCTGCTCTATAATATACTTCTTTTCCTTCTCGGCGGAATGTTATGAGATTTCCCTCCTTAAGTGTACGCAAATGATGTGAAGTTGCGGGACTAGAAATTTTAAGTAAAGCAGAGATATTAATTACGCATTCTTCCATATGGCAAAGCAACCAAAAAATTCTTATTCTCGTCATATCTGAAAGCTTCTTAAAGACTTCAGAAACGATTGCAAAACTCTCCGTTTTTTCTAATTCTTTCTCAATATAATCAATACTTCTATGTGAGCCATGATCATGTGGCAATTCTAATTCAGACATATTTTTCCTCCAAATTTTCTTTATTCTTTTTAGCAAACTTTTTGCCCCTTTTAGTAAAAGAGGTGTAAAATAGTTGCTTTTTTCCTCCTTTTCTATTATACTATTAATGTAATAATTAAACAAGTGTTTAATCGTTTGATTGTTTAGAAATTAATAATTGAAAGGGTAAAAAAATATGAAAAGAACTTATCAAATTGATGTTGATTGCGCTAACTGTGCAAATCTTATGGAAAATGCTGCAAAGAAGACTGAAGGCGTTGCTAATGCCACCGTTAACTTTATGATGCAAAAAATGGTTGTTGAATTTGAAGAAAATGTCAATGACAAAAAAGTAATGAAAAATGTTTTAAAAGCTTGCAAGAAGATTGAACCTGATTGTGAAATAGAATTGTAAGCTATGGGGATATCGGATGAACAAAAAACAAAAAAAAGTATTAATAAGAATCATTATTTCTGGAGTAATGTTACTACTTATTAATGTTATTCCAATAGAAAGTTTGATTTTAAAAACAGTCTTATCACTAATCGCCTACTTAATAATTGGATATGATATTCTAAGAAAAGCTTTTTTAGGAATTATTCATGGTAATGTCTTTGATGAAAACTTTTTAATGGCAGTTGCCACTATTGGTGCCATTGCCCTTACCATATATAAAAATGAAAAAGATGGTGATTATAACGAAGCAATTATGGTTATGCTTTTATACCAAATAGGTGAATTATTCCAAAACATTGCTGTTGGTAAAAGTAGAAAGAGCATAACTGCCCTTATGGATATTAGACCAGACTATGCCAATATTGAAGTTAATAATGAATTAACTCAAGTTAGTCCCGAAGAAGTTAAAGTTGGTAGTACAATTGTAGTAAAACCAGGTGAAAAAATTCCTCTTGATGGAAGAATTGTAAGTGGTACTTCTACTCTTAATACTAGTGCCTTAACTGGTGAAAGTTTACCAAAAGAAGTTAGCACCGGTGATGATGTTATTAGTGGTTGCATCAATATGACTGGTGTACTAAGAATTAAAACTACTAAAGAATATAGCGAATCAACAGCAGCTAAAATTCTTGATCTAGTTGAAAATGCTAGTTCTAGAAAATCTAAATCAGAAGATTTTATTTCTAAATTTGCTAGAATATATACTCCTGCTGTTTGTCTTTCAGCTTTAGCTTTAGCAATATTGCCACCAGTATTTAATATTATTTTATCTAATGATGCAAACTGGTCAACTTGGGTTTACAGAGCACTAACATTTTTAGTTATTAGTTGCCCATGTGCCTTAGTCATTAGCATACCTTTAAGCTTTTTTGCTGGTTTAGGTGGTGCTAGTCGCAATGGTGTCTTAATTAAAGGATCTAATTATCTAGAAACTTTATCAAAAACAAAAGTTGTTGTTTTCGATAAAACTGGAACTTTAACTAAAGGTGTATTTGAAGTAAATGGAATTCATCATAGTGAGATTAAAGAATCCGAATTATTAGAATATGCTGCTACAGCTGAAAGTTATTCATCTCACCCTATTGCTAAAAGTTTACAAAGAGCATATGGTAAGAAGATTGATAAAACTAGAGTCAAAGATATTAAAGAAATTAGTGGTGAAGGACTAATTGCTAAAGTAGATAACTTAACTATTGCAATTGGTAATACTAAATTAATGAATAGTCTTAATATTGAATATAATGATTGTCATTCAATTGGAACAATTATCCATGTAGCAATTGATGATGAATATGCTGGTCACATTGTTATATCAGATATTGAAAAACCTAATTCAAGAACTGCAATTGCTGCTCTTAAAAACTTAGGTGTAGAAAAAACTGTTATGCTTACAGGTGATGCTAAAAAGGTTGCTGAAAGTGTAGCTAATGATTTAGGACTTGATGAAGTTCATTATGAATTATTACCAGCTGATAAAGTAGTGCAAGTTGAAAAGCTTTTAAAAGAAAAACCAGCAAAAAGCAAATTGGCTTTCGTTGGTGATGGTATAAATGATGCTCCTGTGCTTGCTAGAGCAGATATTGGAATTGCTATGGGGGCACTTGGAAGCGATGCCGCAATCGAAGCTGCTGATGTAGTTTTAATGGATGATGATCCTTTGAAGATAGTAAAAGGAATTAAAATCTCTCGAAAGTGTATTTCAATAGTATATGAAAATATAATTTTCTCATTTTTGGTTAAATTTGTTTGCCTTGCTTTGGGAGCAATCGGTATTGCCAATATGTGGGTAGCAATTTTTGCAGATGTTGGTGTAATGATTATAGCTGTATTAAATGCAATTAGAGCTCTAAAATAAATAATTAAAAGAGGTTCAGCTGAACCTCTTTTTTACTTTTTGCATATATTATCTTTCCAAACTGAATTATAAATCTTTTCAGTTTGAATCATATTAGATACTTTATTATATTTATGTTTTGTACCTCTTGGAATTACCACATATGAAGATACATTTCCAAACTCACGAATTAAAATATCTTTAATTTTTGAATGGTCAAACATCTTACAACTAAACAAATCAAAATATATAACTTTTTCATTATAATTGTAATGAAAAGAAATATGACTTTCAGCTATCATTACGATGCCTGACAAATATGTTGGATTAACCATCAAGTCTTTAATTACATATGGTCTAATAATTGGTGTCATACCAATTTTATCAATTGTAGATTCTAAAAAGTCGAAAATTGTTTCCATAGTTGGAACAACGTTAGCATCTATCTTCGCTAAAATGTGTGGTCCAAAATCTTCTTCAGAACTAATTGGTAAAATATATTCTTCATTAATCTTTCGTTCTTTAGTATTAATTATGCTTCTTTCATCTTCAAAAGGTAATAATCTTTTAAATAATTTATATGCAACATTTTCATCATATTCGCCATCATAAACCATATCAACAAAATAACATTCTCTCAATGGGAAAGTATGAATTGTTATATGGCCACCTTTCAAAAATAGAAAAGCACTAATACCAATATCTTCAGGTTCAACTCCATAATAATATGGTAATAAAAATGGTGGAGCAACACTCACCAAATTTAATTGATAAGCAACGTGATTTAACAAATTATTAATATATTTCACATCATCTAGTTTTGATTCAATTGAACCATAACAATCCAACATAGTATGTTTCATTATCTTTTAACACCTCCATTTTGATAGTATACACATTCTAACATTATTTTCAAAGCAGTCCAAGAAGTTATATCATTTATATCTCTTGGAGGAGCAACTTCAACAATATCCATTGCCTTAATTGGCAATTCAACCATAATATTCTTTATAATCTCTAATAACATTCTTGAATTTAGGCCACCTGTCTCTGGAGTTCCAGTTCCCGGAGCAATTGATGGATCTAAAACATCGATGTCTAAAGATAAATAAATTGCATCATATCCTTTAAAATGTTTTTTAATTCCATTAGCGATTTCTTTATACTTCTTTTCAAAAAGCTCACTACTTCTTAAAACCACTGTTTTAGGATGAGATTCAAAATATTTCAATTCTTGGATCTCAAAAGATCTAATTCCAACTAACATTATTGATTCTTCACTGAATCCGTCCTCTATGCTTCTAGCATTAACTGATGCATGTGATAATTTTGAATCATCATAAATATCACAAAAATCTGCATGAGCATCAAAATGGATTAACCCTATTTTTTTACCACTATTTGCTTTAGCAAATGCCTTTCTTAGTGGTATACTAACAGAATGATCACCACCAATGGCAATAACAAATTTATTGCTTTTTAGAAGTTTTCCTTCTTCTTCGCACAATAAATCAAAATACTTTTCAACATCGCTATTTTTGGTGATATTACCATAATCAAAAATCTTTTTATTAATAATATAACCATCTTCAGTTACTGGAGGAAGGTATTTAGAAAGTTCTCTTATAACATCTGGTGCTTCACTTGTGCCTCTCCCACAAGAGCAATTTTCATCAAACGGAATTCCAAAAACAACACAATCAGCTTCTTCTAATTTTTGAACTTGTAACTCACGCCATATTTCTTTATTTTCTTCATTAACTTTGTCATTATTAATCATACAATTTTACCTCAATTTTTTTGCATACACTATAATAGCACTATTATTTATAAAAAGCAATAAAAATATTTTTTTATATAAAAAAACATTAGCTTCACTGCTAATGCTTTTATTTTATATACATACTTGCTTCATTTAATAATTTTTGAATTTCTAAGAAACATTTTGATAACGGATGTCCATCAACTAGTGCATGAGTAACTTGAATATTCAATGCCATTTCATATCTATTAGTTACCTCATTATAAACATATTTCCCCCAACACATTCTTGGAACTGAAACTGTTGGATCATTAGGCATAGGATGAGACAATGATGTGAAATCTATCCAAGGTAAGCAACTAAAAAAGAACTGATCAAATCTTGTTAGATCGTTATAACTCTTGTTCTCATCTACTCCTACTTTCACTTTTGCAATTGCTTCTTTTGTTTCTTTATAAAATTTCTGAAAATCTTCACAATATTCATTATCACAATTATCAAAAACACCACTATCTGTCATTACAGTATATGCAGGATGACATAAATCAAATAAATAAACTTCATCATTAATAATTCTTAATCGCATTTCTTCAACATTATTTAATGCTTTAGTGATTATATATAAAAAACATGGAAAGAAAGAATATTTCTTTTCTTTTGTTATTTTTACAAGTTCAGTAACATCTATTCTAGAAGTAACTCCATAAAAATGCGTTGGATAGTTCTTAAACCATTCATAATGTTTTTTGCCTTTCCAATTATTAATGTCGATTTTTTTCATATTCTTCTTTTACCTCCTCTAATTTAAAAATAGCATCTACTACACCCTTTCTAGTAACACTTAACGCTGAAGCTATTATTGCATATTCAATTGCTAGTTTCATCTCTGTTTCATTAGAAATCATATATGCTAACATAGCATTAAATGTATCACCAGCACCAGTTGTATCAACTGCTTTAACTTTAAGTGGTGGATAATATTCAACACTTTCATTAAAGAAGCGCATTGCACCTTTGTCACCTAATGTAACAATTACTTCTTTAATTAACATTTCTTTCATTTTAACTAAAATATTATTGATATTTTCACTTTCATTCAGACCAAATATTTTTCTTGCTTCGCTTTCATTAGGAGTTATAATATCAGCACATTGTAACAACTCTAAATTATAGTTAATTGCGGGGGCTGGATTAATAATAACTTTCACATTATTAGCTTTAGCTATTCTTACAGCCTCTAAGTTTACACTTAATGGAACTTCAAGTTGTAATAAAACAACAGAACTTGTTTTAATCTCATCTTCCACTTTTAAAACATCTTTTTTATCTAATAAACGCGTTGCTCCATCATAAACCGTTACTTGATTTTCTCCATGGCTATTTGTCAAGATTGTGGCAAAAGCTGTTGGCAAATCTTTTTTCACAAATAACGCGTTCACATTTTTTTGTTTCAAAAATTCTTCACATTTTTCACCATAATAATCATGTCCAATAGATGATAAATAAAACACATCACTACCAAATTTATTTAAGGCAATTACTTGATTATAACCTTTTCCACCAACTTCGCTTTTAAAAGTTTTCGAATGTAATGTTTCGCCATTTTTATGATATTCATCAACATTCAAAAATACTGATTCACCGCTCAAGCCAATAACAAAGACTTTATTTCTCATTGAATCACCGCCTATACTACATTAAATATATTTTATCATTTAAATTATTTTTTTTCAACCAAAAAAGATAAGTATACTAGAGTAGACGCATTATGCATTTAGATGTAAAATGCGACATATTCTTCTAAAATAATCTTTTGTGTTTGAATACTTCCTGATTCTCCCACATTTCCATCATCTAGTGATAGTCTACAATATAAAGTTGGGTTGTAAATTTTATTATCTTTCAAATTAACCTCCAATTCCTTCACAAACTTGCATCATGATGATACCACAAGTTTATGTTTACATCCATCTATTTGTTTATAAATTTTGTAAGCTGGGTATCCCAGTTATAACACTATGGCGAAACACTTTGTGATGCAAAGTGATGCACCCCTTATCCTGTTTACAATTGATGTAATACATCCATAAACTCATCCATTTTTTAGTTAAAATCTCCATATTACATCCATAAAATCTATAAATTGGAGGTATCTAATAACTTTCCAACCTTATTCACAAATTCTGCTTTATGTTCTGGTAAAGAATGTGAATATCGATTTAATGTTACAACCGAATTTTTATGACCTAATATTTCAGATAATATTTTAACATCCATTCCAAGTTCTAATGCACGAGTAGCAAATGTGTGTCTTAATGAATGAAAGTTTTTATAGGAAATGTCACATTTTCTTAAAAGACTTTTAAATGCTTTTTGATAGGATCTATTTTGAACTATACCTCCAGTTTTTGTGGCGATGATGTAGTTTGAAATAGATTCTTTTTTGTTTTTCTTTAACAAAATTATTAATTGCTTAGGTAAAGGTATTATTCTATTAGATTGTTTAGTTTTAGGTTTATCAATATATGCTTCGTTCTTACCATTTTTACTAATGGTATAAACAGTCTTGTTAACTCTTAATAATCTTTTATCAAAATCAATATCATCCCAAGTTAAAGCAAGTAATTCACCAAGTCTTATTCCTGTATACAAACAAATAATTATTCCTATATAGTTAGGTTTAGATTTAAGACAATAGTTCTCTAATTTTTGTTGTTCAACCTAGAGATACAACAAGCTTTAAAACTCAACATGTATGCGATAACTGGTTTTATGATTAAAATACTGGAACTCATTATTTAGTAGAACTTAAAGCTGGTGGAGATTTAGATAATAAAAAAGCAAAAAGCGAAAAATCAGCTTTAATAAAAGAATATTTTATGTTAAAAAATATTACTCCATCAGATCAAAAAATATTAATATACTTTGCTACAGCATATAACAAATTTGGAGAAAATAACTCATGGCATCAAGCGAATGTAGAAAGATTCTTTTCTAAAGATGAATTATTAATTGGTAAAGACTATTGGAATTTTGTTTGTAATGATGAACACGGATTTGACATTGTATTCGATCAATATAAAATATCTTCACAATATATAAAAGACGCATTAACTAGAATTAGAAATAAATATGGATGTTAAATGAAAACCGAGTATTACAACTCCGTAATACCCGGTTTTTACTTTAGTTCCAATTCACACTCACTATATTTTTTATTCGACTTTGACAAGTAATAGCATCTACCAACTAAAAAATTGTTTTCTATTTTTACAATTAATTGAATAAGAAAATTTGCATTAGATTTATCCAATTCTTCTTCAAGTTCATTTATATCATAATTAGATGGTCTACAATCAAACACCGGATGTGAGTGCCAATCCCCAATATAGTTATGATTTTCATAATCAAATAAATGTTTTTTATAATATTTATTCTCAAACTTTTTATATTTTAAATCTATAATCAAATTTGAAAATACACTATTTCCAATTATAGGACTTACATAAATTTCTTCTATTTCATATGTTCCATTTTCTATAAATTTAGCAAAACAAGCTCCTTTTATTTCTTTACTTCCTGCTTTTTTTAATATTTTATAAAGTTTATTTGCTATATCTTCTTGAATGATAATCTTCATATATTTTTTCACCTTTTTTTATTATTTCTTCATCAAATTCTACTTCTTCTACAGGTATATCTACAACATTTAATCTATATGTATTATACATTTCTTTCAAATCACCATAAGAACTTGTTGAAAATACATTTATATTATATATATCGTTATCATTGTTTAATATTAATATAGCATTTTTTCCAATCAATCCACTCAATATTGAACAATCTGACATAGTAGCTACATAAGGTGTTTCTTCAATAGTTGCTTCATAATCATGAGATTCTTCTGCAAACATATTTTTTGTGGATTTAAAATAATAATAAGCAGATAATATTTTCTCCATAGAAAAAACATCTTCTTTTTTTCTAATCAACACAATATTTCCTAGTCCACCCGGAATAACAGTACCACTTATCAAAGGAATTTGTTTATCTTTTAAAACATTATCAACCAACAATAATAAATTGTCATTAGCTGTACAATCAATAATTAAATCGGCACTCTCACACATTTTTAAGAATCTTTCAGTAGACGTTGATGATTCTTGGCCCAACATATTTAATGTTGAAACTTCAATATTAATATTCGGATTTATTTCATCAGAAATCATTCTTTTTAATGCATTAACTTTATATTCGCCAATATGTTTTTCTGTTAATTCATGTCTAACTGTATTATACGGAAGCATAATATCATTATCAACTAATATAAAATTGTTAAACCCAGTTCTAGACAAGTCCATTAATACTCTAGAACCAATTGAACCCAATCCAAGAATTAAGATTTTTTTATTTAAAATATTTTTGTCAATTTTTAATCTTTTATCTGTTTCAAACTCACTCACAATAATTTTAATATAATCAACCTTTTTACCTTGTTTAGAAAGGAAAATGGCGTAATTATCAATTGTAAATATAATGAAATCTTTTTTTATTATTTCTCCTATATTTAAGTGATTAAATAATTCTCTAGGTTTCAAACATATTAATTCTTTCCATAAAATTTTTGTTCTAAAATATTTAACTTCTTTTTCATTTTTTAATGCTTTAGATTTAATTATTTTTTTATCATCTATACTTTTAATAAAATAAATTTTTTTGTTTTCATCAGTTTTATTATAAGATAATTTCATATTTCCATAATCATTAATATAACTTAATGTATCTTTTCCTAGTACCAAGCAAATATTATCTACATATCTAATCTCTTGTCCTAGTGAAAATGAATCGCCCGATTCTGATTGTTGATGTTCACTACCAAGCGGATTCTCTACAAATAACAAATCATATAGATTTTTAATTAGATCCACTATTGTCAAATCACTATTCCAATTGTCGTTCCCCCATTTTAAGCACATAGCACCATTTTTATAGCAATGGACAGTTTTAAAATCAGTTTTCCTGTAAATAATTATAGGCTGATGTGGAAAATACTTAGGGTATTCAGCAATAAATTCATATGTAAAATTATGCACATTTATAGAAAACAAAATAGATAGTGGTTCAGCATTGATAATTTCATAATAAAAATACTCTTCTATTTTTTTAAATTCTTCTATGCAAAATAATTCATATAATAACCTATTACTAAGCATTTCCTCTCTCCTTTTTGTCTACTTTTACAGGAGCATTGGGAAAAATATTCCCTTTGTGAATGTTAGATTCTAATTCCCTCCAAAAATAATCATATTTAGTTTCCTCATAAACATTATTTAACAATGATTCCCCAAATAAATTAATCAATGAATCTTTGGCCGTAGAATTGTTTAGTAACCCCTTAATTCCATTTAAAAACCACTTTGTAAATGCAAAATAATTATCATAAAATTTTATTTTATATTTCCATTTTTGAGTAAAATTCTCTTGTTTGTTCGGGCAAGCGGGATTATATACATCGAATCTAGGATTATTGTTTCCTAGTTCAAACATTTTTTTTGCTATATTTAATAAAGCGTCTACTATTGATTGTTCACCTTGATAAAACTGTGCAGCTAAAGTTGTCAACACAATGCTTTGAGGTACATATTCTTCTTTATGATAGAAATAAACATCTCTTGCCCTTTTAATTAATTGAACGACACGATTTAACGTTGGTTTAAGCTCGTAATCTTTAGGTTTCGCAAGCGGAGCAATATCTCTTTCTAATACAAACTGATTATTATCATTTACAGACACTTTGATTCCTTTATTATATTTAGAAATTTTATTTGCTTGTTCTAAAAACCAGCTTCTATATAATTTTGGAGATCTAATAACCCACTCACATTTTTTTCTATCTGGAACATTTAATAATTGTGAATTATAAGCCAAAGGAATTGCAGGCATAATATCAAAATGATAATTGTTATCATAATTTATTCTTATATTATTTCTATACTCTTCAACAATATTGCCATACCTACCTTCTTTAAAGGCTTTAAATAATTGATTATAGAATTCAATTGGTCCTACGTCACCTTTTTTAATATCAAACTCGATTACAACATCTACATCAAATTCATCACCTTTTAAAGGTTTTATAGCTGTATCAATTGCAAAAGATCCTTGTTGATAAATACTATATTCTTCATCACCAGCCAAAGCATGATTATTTGCTATATAAGATGAAATAGCTTTATAGTTTTTATTTAATTCTTCAAACTTTTCTTCTGATAATTGTAGTTTTGAACCTATTATATTTAAGTACTTATTAATTTCATTCATTTTTAAATCCCTCCAAAATAAATGGTGTTTGAGTTCCAAAAATTTGCTTATCATTTGCTTCACTAACACCTAATCTTTTAATTTCATCATTTGTAGCTAAATATAAATTTGCTTTTATTTTTTTATTTTTAAAATCTAAGTTTGCTAAGTATCGCTCTTGTTCTTTTGTAGGTATAAAATCAAAAATATCGAGCCTTAACAATTGTAAAGTATTATAAAAATTATCATGATTAACACCTTTATAAAAAGTATCGAAATAAGAGAAGTTTAACTCACTAAAAATTTCACTTGGTAACAACTCAGAAGCAATCAATTCTTCTCTAAACTCTCTATCTGGAGTAATTTCTCTTTCAGTTTTTTTATTAAACCATTTAATAAATTTTTTAATATTTCTCCCTAAAATATTCCCTCTTATATCATTTGCATCCCCTGGATTAGAATCTCGATAAAAACCAAATTTATCATTAATTTTTGCTTTGTCGTCGATATGATAAACTCCGCCAACAGGTTGATACTTATCTCTTTTGCTTTTTATCAATAAATATTTATTATTAATACGTATTCTAATTAGGTAAGCAAAAGAGAGTCTAATCTCCTTATCATCGTATTCTTTCTTATATTCATAACCTTTATAAAATATCTTGTTGAATAAATCTATGATTTTTTTATAAAACATTCTGATAAAAGCAATTATTATTGCAATCGAAATCTCTATATAAATTGCTGTTTTAAATTCTTTATCAAAAATTTTTAATAAATAATATGTTGCCATGATTACAAATGTGCCTATTATTATTATCCAAAATATGTCTTTAAACAATTTTTTCATTTGTTTTAAATGTCCTCCATAATGTATATTTCATACGAATATTATATCGCATTTTAGCACTCTTGTCAAACGAGTGTCAACTTTAAAAATTAAAAAAGGAGTGCACCCATCTGTTAAGATAGTTACACTCCTGCAAGTCTGTGTTATTTAATTATTTCCATTCTAGTTCGTTCCAAATTTCTTGGAAACTATTATTGTTAATACTAAATTTTTCTAATAATTCTTGTGGAGAATCGAATTCATCAAATTTCAAATATTTATTTCTATTTTTTATTTTACTAAAAATAGTTTCATTTTCAATATACTCACTAATATAATAAGCATATTTTGTCCCACCACTAGAATAAAGCAAATCAATAATATAATTCTTATATTTAAATCTAAACTCTTCGTGATTAATTAAATATCTTTCAATAAATTCATTCCAGTTCATATTAGAATCCTTTCTTTGCCATTTCCCAAACAAATCTTAAGAAATTATTAATAGGTTTACTATGCTTCATTTCTGTATGCCAATGGTTCCATTGATGCCCTCTTTCGAAGAAACCAACAGAATACTTCATTTGTTTATTCTTTCCATAATAAGTTAATACTTTTGATTGCTTATTATATAAAGCAGAATGTGGTTTTTTGTTAAATTGTGGTGTACTTCTATTAGCAGAGATTGTTGTATGAGTAGCGCCGTAAACACCACAAATTGCTGTACCCACAATAGCTGTATACATAAATATATCTTCTGCTAAATTATATGCATCTTCATTTCCCATAAAGACTGCCTCTTGAATAACATTGTAATCTGTTATTCCTTCACCTATATCCGATAATCCAAACAATGCAGTTCCACCACCAGCAAGAATTGTAACTCCTGCAACCGCAGCAATCCATCCTCCATATGGAAGAGTGACCACACCAACAGCTATCGCAGCAACCCCTGTAATAACTAGTCCAACACCTTTAGCGATTTCGCCCCAATCCCATGTTAATGGGTTATACCATGCATGCCCACTAGGATCGATATTCATGATAGGGTTATTAGCACAATAGCAATATAAATTCAATCCATTAATAGAACTTGGTTCTAAATACTTAATACTATCTATACTTGTAAATATACATAACTCTGGTGAATAATATCTAGAACTACAATAATATGGTCCACTTTTTTTATCATAGCTATGATAAACTCCATCAACATGCTACTACATACTTCTTTTACTTTTTATCAATAAATATTATCATTAATACATATTTTAATTAAGCAAAAAAGAAAGTTTAATTTCATTATTGTTTTAGTCTTTCTTGTATTCATAGTCTCTATAAAATATCTTGTTACATACATTTTATAATTTCTTTATAAAAAATATGTCGCAAAACTCACAAATGTACCTGTTAATATTATCAGAAGCATATCTTTACATAATTTTTTGATCTGTTTTAAATATTCTCCATAATTTATATAGATCATTATACCATATTTTAGCACTTCTATCAAACGAGTATCATTTTTAAAAACAAGTGTAACTATTGAACTGATAGCTGCACTCATACAAGTTTATATTAATTCATATAATATTTTATGCTGTTTCCTCTGAACAAATTTTAATTTTTCTTGATTTTGAATTTATGCCATATATATCAATGTTGCAAAATGAATTCAAGTAGCCATTATAATCTATACTTTTAAACTCATCTTTAAATTGATCATAGGAAATATCCTGGTAAATTTTTACATAAACTTCAATTGGTTGTGGATATACTTGTTTAAAATCAAAAGTTATTTTCTCTTTCAAAGTATAGCTTTCTTGTTGAGCAATTACTGCATCATATCCGTGTTTATAATTATCAAACAGAGTATATTCTTTACCGCACTTTTCACATATCACCTTTATTATTCTTCGTTGTTTTCTTTCAAACATATTTCCACATTCAATCTTTTTTACAATTTTGCCAAAGAAATTGCGTTTGACTAAATACAATTTATCATTTTCACGTATTATTTCATTAAATCCTGATTTAATATTTACATTATCAGTCTCAAAAAATTCATAAACTAAAAAATGACCATGGCTACATTTACATTTAATTTTAGCCACTTCTATATTTTTAGAAGTATCTATAACCTCAGATATTTCTTCTAAATATTTAGGAATTAACATACTATCCTCCAATTTAATAATTAAACAAATTAACGTTACTAGAATACAAACCAGTTCATAATAAATCGTAAAGCATCTAAAGTTAGTCCATTAGAAATATGAGAATATTGTCCCATCATTCTTCCTATTTTAGCGACTTGGCTAGCATAGGTTTGACTACTACTAACAACTTCAACAACCCTTAATCCATTTTTAGTAACACCACTTACATCAGGTCTAAATCCTTTAATACCTAATCCTTTACTTCTATTCAAATGAATTTCACTATATCTTCCTACTGCAAGAGACATTTTGCCAGCTTGAACATTACTAGCAAATTGATGAAATAAAGATCCAGTTCTTTGAGCACTGCCAACAATTTGAACGCTACCTGTAGCAATATTAATTCCAGAAGTCAAGGTACCTATTATGGCTCCTGATATTGCGCCCCACATAAAACCACTAGCGGCACCGTCTAAAGCGCCTTTCCAACCTCCTGTTATTCCCCCGATAACACCTCCGACTAAAGCTCCTCCAATAGCACTTGTAACGGCACCATAGAAAGCTGCACCGAGAATTACTCCTGCCGCTCCTCCAGTAAAGACTGTCGCTATTCCTAATCCTACAATTACTGCACCACCAATCAACCATTCAGCCCATTGTGGAAGATTACCTGATGGGTCACTATAAGAAATCGGATTATTCAAACAATAACAATATAAATCTAATCCATTAATACTTTCACAGTCTAAATACTCTATACTATCTATACTTGTAAATATACATAACTCTGGTGAATAATATCTAGTAATACAATAATATAATCCACTTTCTTTATCATAGTAATATCCTCTATATCGATATGGATTGTTTTCTAATACATATTGATCTTCTTTTGTTATACCTTGCGTTAATCTTACTTCTACATTTCCCCATCCATCATATTTTATCTATTATCTTTAATTATATCATCATTATATATCTTTGTCAAAATGTTAAGACTAACGCTTCATTAGTTTTAAAAATATGGTATTACCAAATATTTAATAGAACTCATATTTAGTAAATTCAAAAACTTGATATGTTTATTAGATTATTACTTTCTTAAAATATTACACTTATAATAAATTTCTTATAATTTTAAACTCAACAATCATTTTTACGATATAATTATATCATAGTAATGATTTATTATAAAATATTGTTAAACTTTAAAAGTTTTATTATTTAAAAAAAGTGTAACTACCTATTAAGATAGTTACACTCTTACAAGTTTGTGCTAATTATTATTTAATATTTTTTACCATGTTTCTCCTGGAACGTAAAATTTAATTTTTTTATAAATATTCTCTGGAATTTGTACAAGATTATCATATTTAATAAAGAAACAATACATGTTTTTATTATTAATTTTTTCATTTAAATAAATATATAATGCTCCTGTAGTTCTCCAATCACCAAACCCTAAAGATAAATAATTTTTAATAGAAAATTTTGCATAAAGAAGTTTGTCCACTTTAGCTAATGGAATAACAATATTTTGTTTTTTCTTTTTAATTATTATTTGGTTCGAAGTAAATATTGCTTTTTTAAATTCTATTTCCATTTTTACCATAATTCCTTTCTAAAAAGCCAATCCAATTAAATCACTAGTTAAATTTTCAAGTAAGAAATATGCTACTCCTATGCCAACCTTTACAATAGCCTTAGTCCCTTTTGCCAAAATATATGCGGAATATGCGGTATTATAGTTACCCGCAACTTGTCCCACAGTTCTAGCAATGTTTGCTCCACTAAAAGGAGCATTAGCTAAATTTTTAACATTTCCTAATGGTTTAAGTACATTATTTAATCTAGTTTGTGCTTTATTAAATCCTGAAACACTATTTGCAATTTTCCCCGCAGATAATCCATATTGAATACAAGCAAATACTCCTCCTGCAATTCCACCAGCAATAGCACCAGTCCACGCACTTTTACCAAATTCACTCCAAGAGAAGTTTTCGGCACCATTTGTTATTAATTGCGTTCCAGCATTAATCATCATTCCACTAACAGCTCCTACCGCTGCCCCAACTACTACTCCACTTCCAATAGTAGCTAGTAAACTTCCTCCTAAAGCGGTTGTTAAAGCGCCTCCAACTCCTGCAGTAGCAATCGTTAAAGCAATCGCTCCTACAACCAGTGCTCCACCAATCAACCATTCAGCCCATTGAGGTAAATTACCTGATGGATCGGAATAAGAAATCGGATTATTCAAACAATAACAATATAAATCTAATCCATTGATACTTTCATAGTCTAAATACTCTATACTATCTATACTTGTAAATATACATAACTCTGGTGAATAATATCTAGTAATACAATAATATAGTCCACTTTCGACGTCATATTCTATGGTGTCCTAAGTATTAAACATCTAGGTCACCTATATTTTATAATAATTACAATGAATCATCAATAAATTTGTATTTAATGATCATTCGTCTATGTTTCTTACCATCTTCTGTTTTTGTATAATAACTCAATTCTATTCGTTCTATTAATGAATTAACCATATCTGTAGTTAGTTCAACATTATCTATGAATTTGTTAAATTTATGCTTTAATTGGTCTAGTTTCATTAATTTATAAGTTATATTTTCTTACACATTCTTTAATGATTGTAACTTTTGTTCTAATAAGTCTTGTTCTTGCTTATTTCTAAGTAACAATTCTTTATAAGTTCTTTCATTAATTAAATCACTTGCATAATCTTCATATAATTTTGAAGCAATTTTGATTAAGGTATTAATTCTAGATTCTGTTTTCTTAATTTCAGAAGATTTATCCTTAGATTCTTCTTTCTTTAGTTTACTAACAAATGTTTCGAATGCTTTTTCATTATGTTTAAGTTTATTCATTAATTCAAATATTTCTTTTTCAATAATACTTTTTATTTGGCTATATTGAATAATATTTGATCTAGGACATTCATGAGGATTATTCTCGTGATTTGCACACTTATAAAAAGTATCTTTCTTATTGTTTCCTACTTTATGAGCAATAGCCATTCTTTTACCACATTCACAAAATAAGATTGATTTAAATAAGTTTTCATGTTCATGATGTGCTGGATAGTGTCTAGCACTTAAAACTGTTTGTACTGTTTCAAATGTTTCTTCACTAATAATAGCTTCATGAGTATTTTTAACTACTATATGTTCACTATCAGGAACTTTAACTCTTCTTTTAGTTTTGTAGTTTTCAACTTTATATTTACCATTTTCCATATGTCCACAGTAAACCATATCAGTTAATATCTTTCTTACAGTTACTGCTTTCCATTTATAATGGTTAGTTCCTTGAAGTTTTGCAAATCTAGTTGAACCTTTTAATGTTTTATAAGCCGCAGGATTTAATATTCCTTTTTCTTCTAAAACTTTAGCAATAGTGGGTGCTCCTTTTCCATTAACACACATGTTAAATATTAATTCAATAACATGTCTTACATCTTCATCTACTATTAAATGATTTTTATTTGTAGAATCCTTTATATACCCATAAGGTGTTTGAGCAGATATAAATAATCCATTTAACGCTCTTTGTCTTTTGGCTGATTTAACTTTTCTAGATAAATCTTTAGCATACATATCATTTAAGATATTTTTAAATGGTGCGATATCATTGTTATCTATTAATGTATCTACACTATCGTTAACTGCAATATATCTTACATTGTGTAAAGGAAAGTATTGTTCTGTATAGTATCCAGTTTGTAAGTAATCTCTACCTAACCTAGATAAGTCTTTAGTTATTACTAAACTAATCTTTCCTGATTCAATATCTGCGATTAATCTTTTAAATGCTGGTCTATCAAAATTTAATCCTGAATAACCATCATCAATATATACTTCTTTAATAGTAAAGTTATTATCACAACAATATTTTTCTAGCATCATCTTTTGTGTTTGAATACTACCTGATTCTCCTAAAGATCCATCATCTAAAGAAAGTCTACAATATATAGCAGTCTTATATAAAATAGATTCTATCATATCATCGCCTCCTTACCATTACAATTTTAAGCTGGGTATCCCAGTTAAAACAGGTGACGTGCAAGACTATGTGATGCAAAGTGAAGCACGTCTTATCCTGTTTACAATTATTTAATTATTTGTTCGATTTTATAATCATTTAATACTTTTTCGAATTCATCTTTATATCTTGTATTAATCAAAATTTTTTTGTCATTTATGAATAAATTGAATTGATAGAATACCGATTTTCTATATCTATTACATGTATATTTTTTAACATCACATATATTAAGTTCGATTTTTCTAAATAAAGTTTTTAAATAAACTCTTTCATTATCAAACTCAACTCTATATTTAATAGAATATAGCCATCCATATAAGCCAAACAAAGAAAACATTGAGTATACCATCAACATTGATAATACAACTTTATCCTGAAAATTCTTCTCATTAACATACATATATATAAATGTAAGTACAAATAAAATGGTAGAAAATATAGCAAGTCTAAGAAAACTTTTCCCTTCTTTTTTCATTCCATCAATTATTTTATTATACATAATTTTCCTCCAAATTAATTAAACAAATCAATAATAAATATAATGCATGCAGCCGTGGCCGCAACTGCCCTTGCGCCAGGCACCGGTATAGCAGCAATTCCAGCACAAGCTGCATACCCTAATAATGCTCCATTACCTATTGAAACAGTAATTTCATGAGTTGTATCACCAATAATTACCCCTCCACTAATTGAAATTCCGTTTTCAAGACTCCATCCAGAACTTCCGGTCAACCAAGGTGTTAGTTGCCAACTAGAACCAAAACCGATATCACTGCTAACATATACACTTCCTCCATACCAATTACCAAAATTAAAACCAACGCCAGCACTATAACCATCATTACCAATATTGCTAAATGAATAGAAAGTCTCAGCAGAATTTAATTGAACAGTTTTTGTATAAGAAATATTTCCCAACATCCAAGATATAAATGGATTTTTAATCAACGAAGTAGTATAGTGTGTCATTGCAACAGAATTCGCTTTAGGCCAATTTATACTACTAAAACTAGATCCTCCTAATGAACCAAAGCCACTAATTTTTGATCCTCCACCTACACTTCCGCTTCCAACAATATTACCGATTGTTCCTCTTGTAGAACCAATCATTCCACCACTAGTCCCAAAAGTAGCACCAAAACTGCTATATGCAATACCTATTGGATTGTTGTTCGAAAAACTATATAGATTTAACCCATTGATAGAGCGTGGGTTTAATGTTGATACATCAGCTGGTTGAATAAACCTACATAGCTCAGGACTATAGTATCTTTGTCCCATCATGAACAGTCCAGTCTCTTTATCATAGTAATATCCTCTATATCTATATGGATTGTTTTCTATTACATATTGCTCTTCTTTTGTTATACCTTGCGTTAATCTTACTTCTACATTTCCCCATCCATCATATAGATATTCCCCTATTACTTTTCCATTTAATACTACTTCACTTACATTATTTAAAATATCTCTTATTAATTCATAATTTTTTCCTTTATATCTTATTCCACTTACTCCATCTTTATCATAGTAGTACTTTAGCTTTTCTTCCCCACTGCTTTCTTCTATTATTATTCCTTCATCTAGGTAATACTCTTTACTTTCTTTTAGTTTCCATTCGTTTTCTTCTTTTTTATATCTTTCTTTTTTATTTCTTTGTCCTAGATAATTATAATAATATTTATATCTTTCTTCTCCTTTTGTATAACTTTCTATTAATCCTCGATTGTTATATCCATACTCTTTATTCCCTACTCTTATTATATTT
>MSHB01000016.1:47383-63827 GCA_001940985.1 Mollicutes bacterium Phil14 | reverse complement strand
TGATATCCATTTTTTCATGTTTTTCCTCCTCTTCACGAAAACTAATGTAATTATTTATTTGATATTTTAAGAAAACCTTTTCAATACCTATACATATTTTAACATCTTTTTAAAAAAATAGCAAGATATTTCCATACCTTGCTATTTCGTTTATTCATCTTCATCATCAAATTTGTCTTCTTCGTCTTCATCTTCATCGATATCATAAGGAGAACTGGCTAATAATTCTTCCTCAATTTCATCTGTTTCTTCATCTTCATCATCGTCATCCTCATCAATATTATCATCTTGATCTTCATCGATATCGCCATATTCCATATCATCTTTAAGTTCATTTTTAATAACATCATCATTGTCGTTATATGGGTCATCTAAGTAACTTCCGTCTTTATCAAGTAAGCTAGATGATTGACGACTCTTTAAATCCCAAAGTTTTTCACCATCTTTGTCCTCACCGCAACAAACAAAGTTGCCACTTAGCATAAAATCAATTTGAAATTGGCTTGCAGTTTCTTCATTATATTTGATTCCTTTAATTTCAAAAACATCTTTGCAAATTTTTTCTAATGTTTTTGGTTTTTTCTTTTTCTTCATTTCTTCAAATGCTATTTCTAAAAGAGAATCATTTTTTTCATTCATTATCGCATTCCTCCGATTTTATTACAATATATTTTATATTATTTATTATCTTTTTTCAAGATAAATTTAATTTTTATTAAATCATAAAAAAGACAATCAGCACAATTGCACCAGGAAGTCTCAAAAATGTGACTATCAATAATGTCCAAACATTCAAAGGAATATTAACATTTATAAATCTTCCCAAAATATTTACAACAAAAATTATCAAAAGAGCTATTAAAACTGATTTAATCAACCATTTAAAAAACTTCACTATCATCACCCATAATAATTATAGTCGGGCAATAAAATATTATTCTACTTTATTAAAAATATTTTGTCCTATCTTTAGTAAGTGGTGTAATTGATATTTCATTTTCCAAAATGGCACAAATATCTGAATCTTTTTTATCTAGTTCAAGTTCAAAATGAGGTTCACCACGTTGATAATATTCATTTTTTTCAAGTTCAAATTTAGTATTGAAATGAGTATCACCTTGTCTAGTCATTCTAACTCCTTCAACTTTTGGAGGAATATTAATATTATAAAGATTATGTTTTTCTAATAATTTATTATTTATTATATATTCCATTGCCATATCAAAATATTTAACAGCGCCACTAAAATCATTGTATTTTGTTGAAAAAGCTAAAGCTTTCTTATTGCAAAGAGCTGCTTCCATTGCTGCTCCAACTGTTCCAGAATACAAAATATCATCACCAAGATTATAACCTCTGTTAATTCCAGAAAAAACTATATCATAATCATATTTTAATCCATAAGTAGCAAACCTAACGCAATCTGCTGGAGTAGAATCTAGTGAATAACAAGTTATTCCCTCAAATTCTTCTACTTTAGTTACGTTAATTCCTTTTTTAATTTCAATACAATGACTTTTCGCACTCTGTTCTTGACTAGGAGCAACAACTAATATTTCGCCATACTTTTTAGATAACTCGACTAATAATTTTATTCCTTCAGCTTTTATACCATCATCATTAGTGATTAGAATTTTCATATCCAACCCTCGTTTTTCGATTTATAATCTTTAACAACATTATCGGCATATTGAAGCAAATCCTTTATTTCTTTTTTCTTTTTTAAAGTTGCTCCACAAGCATTTGGATGTCCTCCACCGCCAAATTTTTGACCAACCTCAATTACACTAACAAATCTTGAACGTAGTCTAACTCTAATTGATGAATCTTGTTGATCAATAAAAGCTATCCAAATCAAGCTTCCTTTAATTGAATCCAATGAATTAACTAATGCACTTGCTTCTTCATAACTTAATTTGTGCTTTTTCATCATTTTGTCAGTTATATAAATATAACTAACTCCATTGGTTGTTGTTTTAAATTTACGATAAACCTCTCCTTGTAAACTTAAAACTTCTTTATCTTTTATATAAAGATTAGCATATATTTTTTCTAAATCTAAATCATAGTCTAATAAAACTGCAGTTAGTCTCATAACTTCAGCACTTACTCCACTATATTTAAATCTACCAGTATCAGTAACTGTACCAGTATAAAGAGCCAAAGCAGCACTTTTTGGCATTTTTAATTTTTCCTTAAATGTTAAATAGAAATCTACAATTATACAACACGCTGCTGGATAGTCTTCACGAACGTAATTAATATCTCCATATTCAGAAACATTTATATGATGATCAATTTTAATTAATTCTTTTCCTAATTTATAATTGTCATCATCAATTCTATCACAATTAGCAGTATCTACCGCGATTATTAAAGCATCTTTATATATACTACTATCTTTTTGTTCATCTTCTTTGCCAATAAAATTTAAAAATTCAGCTTTTGTTTTCCCAAACGAATATATCTTTTTATTTGGGAAACTTTCTCTCAAAATGTCTCTAAGTCCAAGCGAAGAACCAATACAATCTCCATCAGGACGAACATGTCTAACGATTATAATCTTTTCATATTCTTCAATTTTTTTTAAAATTTCTTTTTTTATTTCTAAATAGTTCATCATTATTCACCTTTATTTTCTAATATTAGCAAATTCAAATCATTTAATAACATATCGGCTTCATCAAAGTTTTTCAAAGTAGCCCCGCTTGCTGCCTTGTGACCACCGCCACCATACTTAACAGCTATAGGATTTATGTTATACTTGCTTGATCTAATTTCACAAACTACGCTACCATCTTTGTCTTCAGTAAAATTAACCCAAATATCAATTCCTTTAATTCCTGCCATTGTATTAACCATATTTCTTGAAATAGAAAAAATATCTACACCAGCTTTTTGGATTTCATCTTGTGTTGTTTTTATATAAGCAACATTTTGTTCTGTTAGTTTAAACTTTAAAGTAAACTCAGCTCTTAGTTTAACCATTTCTAACGTGTCTAAATATAAATTATTATATATATCTGTAATACTAAAATCATATTTCATCAATTTTGATGCTATTTCAAAAGTTTTTGAAGTAGTAGAATCGTAGCGAAATCTACCACTATCTGTTACCATTCCTGTAAATAAACATTTAGCTCCATAATTAGTTAACTTCAAATGTATTCTTTCTACTAAATATGCAACTAACCCACAACAGCTTTCGTAACTTGAATCAACAAGTTCAATATCACCAAAGCTTTCTTTAGCTATGTGATGATCAATTTTAATTAAAGTTTTTCCTTTCTTATATCTTTCATCACTAATTAATGATTGTTCTGAAGAATCTAAAACAAAAACTACAGCATCTTGATATTTTTCATCAGAAACCTCATCCATTTCTCCTATAAAGTCATATTTGCTAGTTGTATCTCCAACAGCATATACTTCTTTTCTAGGGAAAGTGTTTTTAATGGCTTCTTTTAAACCAATTTGACTTCCTAAAGCATCTCCATCTGGTCGAGCATGGCGATGAATTATTATTGTTTTAGCCTCTCTAATTTGTTTTAAAATTTTGTTATACATGTTTTTTTCTCCTTTATTACATTATATCACAACAAATTGCATTAATAAAATATTTTATTATTAATTTTTATCATATAAGATAGTTGTCTTCATATAATTTTATTGGGAGTGATTAAATGGCAGTTGTGAAATATAACGATATGGAAGTAAAACTTCTAGCTAGACTTATGAGAGCAGAAGCAGAAAGTGAAGGGGTTCAAGGGATGTTAATGGTTGGAAATGTTGGAGTAAATAGAGTTAGAGCTTCTTGTTTAGATTTCAAGGAAATAACGTCTATATCACAAATGGTATATCAACACCCTGGAGGTTTCGAATCAACTCTTTACAGTTACTTTTATCAGGCTGCAAGAAGTAGTGAAATAAAATTGGCAAAAAGAGTCATAAATGGTGAGACATTCCATCCAGCTACTAGAGCCTTATGGTTTTATAATTCGGGGGATGCTGACTGCTCTATAAAATGGTTTGGTCAATGGAATAGTGGCAAATATAAATCGCACTGCTTTTACTCTCCTGTTGAAAGTGAAAATTGTTATTAATAAAGGAGTACAAAGAATTTATGAATTTTTATCAACAACCTTATTTATGGGCACCGCCTTTTCTACCTCAAGGCTATCCACAAGCCGTAGTTACTAATGATACAAATCCTTTCTATCAAGAAAATCTAAATCAACAATCTTATATTGAAAATATCTTAAGAATGAATATAGGAAAAGTAGCTACTGTATATATGAATTTTGAAAATAGTCAATGGGGATCAAAAATTTTCAAGGGAGTAATAAAAGCCGCTGGAAAGGATCACATTGTTTTAAAAGATCTTCAAAGTGAAACTAGATATTTACTTTTAATGGTTTATTTAAATTATATTACTTTTGATGAAAGCATTGAATACGAATATCCATATCGTAAAAAAGAATAATAACATTGCATTTTAGAAGCTATTTTTGTATAATATACTTACATAAAAGGAGAATACTATGTGTATATTTTGCAAAATTGCCAAAGGTGAAATACCTTGCTATAAAATTTATGAAGACAATGATTTCTTAGCTTTCCTTGATCTTTCACAAGCTACAAAGGGTCACACTTTAATTATTCCGAAAAAACACTATGACAATATCTTTTCACTAGATGAAAAAATAGATATTATGCTTCCGGTTGTTACTGTGGCCAAAGCTTTAAAAAAGAGTTTAAAAATTGACAATATTAATATGATTAATAATAACGGCCCTCTTGCTGGGCAAACTATCAATCATTTTCATATTCATTTAATACCTAGATATGATAATGATAAAGTCTCTCTTAATTTTGGTGAAAATAGTTTCACTGCTGAAGAGTTGAAATCTTTATCTGAAACGATAGCCAAAGAAATAAATTCAAAATAATTATTTAAGCCCCGCATTTTGCAGGGCTTTTTTTACATATTTTAAATCATGAAATTTACATAACAAAAAAATGCTATATCAGTTGCTAAGGCAATACTACATAGTATTATTGAAAGCACAAAATAGTTCTTAACCAAAAATTTTTTTCTGAGTAGGATTATTATAATCAAAGAACAAAAAGATAATGCACCGCCTACAATAATAAACATCATATTTAAAGGTAATAGTGAACACAGGCAAAGAACTATGCTCTTAATTAAGATTCCTATTTCAAAAAAACTTTTATTGTTTTTTAAATTTTGTTTTTCCATTGTTTTCCTCCCACTTGAATTATCATTTCTTCATAAAATCTAGTCGCCTTATCCATTGATGAAAATGTAACTTCTTCATCTCCAGTCTTCATAGATATCAAAGCATCTCGCGAATAGTAAATCGGGATAAATCTAATAACATTTCCACCAATCTTTTGACTTTCTCTATCATATACTTCATCATTTATAACATAACTAGAAGTATATAAATCAGAAAAGCACTCATCAACAAGAGATTTAACAAATTTGTAAACCGCACTATGATAACTAATTTTAGGGCTCTTTTCTTTTTTATTAATTACTGTATATTCTAGTCCATATTTTATCACATAACTATCAAACATATTAATAATTTTTGAATAGTCTTCATTTGAAGAAACATAAAATTTTATATCAACATAAAAATTATTATCTTCTTCTTTTATATCGCTACAACTACATCTTGTTATCCAAGCTTTATTGATTTCTGTAAACTCTTCTTCAATAATTCTCTTTCCAAGCTTTGGAAATAAAGTTATATTGTTTAAAATAAATCTATTACCAAAAGTCATATCTTTAGCAATTCTCATAACTGCTGGATACATCTCTTTTTCTATTTGCATTTCAAAAAGTTCTTTATCAGTAATTTCTGATATAAAATCTTCTATTCTTTCTTTTCCCTTACCTATTTTTTTAGTTTTATATCTTATTGTAAATTGCTCGTTTATTCCTACACCAATCAATGCATAGTAGCTACGAAAACCACTTGTGATAGGATCTAAGATTTTTCCACCTTCACCAAGAATTAACGACATTTTTTCGTCTTTTTCATAAAGATAATTAATTATGTCTTCATTAGTTTTAATTTTTTCATATATAGCTATGCTTAAATTAACATTGGGGTCCCCACCTTGAAGAAAAACATTTTCTAAAGCATCAAACACACAATACAGTTGTGTTTTTGAATTGTATGTATTTTCCCCCATTGCACCCTGCATATTAACTGTAATTTCATTTTTATCCATTTTGCTTATTGGTACATTAATCAATAGTCCCTCTGCTTCAAAGTTATTGTTTCTATATGTGTATAAATAACTATCATTTATTTTCTTTATTTCTCCGTTAGAGAAGCAATTTGGAAACAATTGTGTTAAAGCTTCTACTATTTCATTGTTAAATAAATAAACCATATTTTTTTGATATTCACTGATTTTATCGCTACTCAATGATGTTCTATTTAAAACACGAATTTGATCGTTTTTAAACAACATAGTTCTAACCAATGCGATGCATACAAAAACAAAGCAAATAAAGAACAATATTAAAACTATTGTACTCAAGACATCGCTAAATGTAAGAAACATCAATAACACCTCGTTTCTACTTAATTATAATATTATTTTTCAATATTGTCAAACTAATAAATAAGTGCTAATGAACATTTTTCATTCATTAGCACATTCTTTTATTTTTTAACTTCTATTTTTTCTTTCATTCCCATGTATGGTCTTAATACTTTAGGGATATTAACACTGCCATCTTCATTTAAATGATTTTCTAAAAGTGCAATTAACATTCTAGGTGGAGCAACTACTGTATTATTTAAAGTATGAGCAAAATAATTACCGTTTTCACCTTTAATTCTAATACCTAAGCGTCTTGCTTGAGCATCACCTAAATTTGAGCAACTACAAACTTCAAAATATTTTTGTTGGCGTGGGCTCCATGCTTCAATGTCAATACTTTTAACTTTTAAATCAGCTAAATCACCGCTACAACACTCTAATGTTCTTACTGGAATTTCCATACTTGTAAATAACTCTACAGACATTTTCCACATTTTTTCAAACCAAGTCTTTGAATCTGTTGGTTCACAAACAACTATCATTTCTTGCTTTTCAAATTGATGGATACGGTATATTCCTCTTTCTTCTATACCATGAGCACCTTTTTCTTTTCTAAAACAAGGTGAATAACTAGTTAAAGTATATGGTAATTTATCTTTATCTAAGAAAGTATCAATAAATTTACCAATCATAGAATGTTCACTTGTACCTATTAAATATAAATCTTCACCTTCGATTTTATACATCATTGCATCCATTTCATCAAAGCTCATTACTCCAGTAACTACATTACTTCTAATCATATAAGGAGGTATGCAATATGTGAAACCTTTATCTATCATAAAATCTCTTGCATATGTTAAAACTGCAGAATGTAAGCGAGCAATATCTCCCATTAAATAATAAAATCCGTTACCCGCAACTTTTCTTGCACTATCTAGGTCAATACCGTTTAATTTTTCAATTATATCTAAATGATATGGAACTTCAAAACTTGGAGTTTTAGGTTCTAAAAATCTTTCTATTTCAACATTTTCACTATCATCTTTACCAACAGGAACACTTGGATCAATTATATTAGGAATAGTCATCATTATTTCTTTTATTCTTTCAGATAATTGAGCCTCAACAGCATCATTTTCAGCTATTTTTTGATTGTTTAAAGCTACTTCTTGTTTAATCTTATTAGCTTCTTCAATTTTCTTTTCACGCATTAATTGGCCAATCGCTTGTGAAGCTTTATTTCTTTTGGCTCTTAATTCATCACTTTCAGCTTTCAAAACTCTGATTTTTTCATCTAATGTAATTACTTCATCAACTAATGGTAATTTTTTGTCTTGAAATTTCTTTTTAATGTTTTCACGAACTAAATCAGGATTAGTTCTTATTAATTTAATGTCAATCATTTTTCCTCCTATAAAAAAAGTCCTTAAATAATTATTATCTAAGGACGAAATTTTCGCGGTGCCACCCTAGTTTAAGCCAAACAGCTTCACTCGAAAGATTATAACGGCTCTCTCCGGGAGTTTTGCTCCATCTCTAAGGTAGATTTCAAAGGTGTTTTTTCTTAATTCGCACCAACCATTAAGTCTCTTGATAAAAACTTACCTTTTACTTTTCCTCATCAGCGATTATTAATTTTACTACATTATATATTCTTTTATAAAATTTGTCAATTTATTCTTGTACTATTTGCCTTTTTAAAAATATTAACATTTGAATTTCATTATAAAAAACTGTAAAAGCTATTATAAACTGCAAAGCACCAGAAAATATTATTAACAAAAGTCCAATTCCGCTTTTTTTATATATATCTAAATATGAAAAGATTGCAAAAACAAATGTAAGAATTGTTGGGACAACATAACCAATCTCGATTTTAAATTTATCATAGTTTTTTATAACAGAAGGATTGTTTTTTTCTAGTAAATCATCATATTTTTCTGTTTGTTTTCTTATTTCTAAGTTAAGCCCTTTTTGTATAAAAACTATTACTAATATTCCTATTAATTGTGATATTGGTAAATATATATTGGCCTTGCTTTCAAAACCTAGCGCTGTAACAAATATGCTTTCAGTACAAAACAGTTTCATCCCCACTAATAATGAAAGTGGAGGAAGAGAAACTAATAAAAATATAACAAATGTAAAAGCATATATCATTTTAACTTTTTTCATTAATCTTTATCATTTTCCTCATCTAAGAACGTATATTCTTCGTCATATTGGAACTCTTCTTTATATTCTTGATCTTCACTAATTTCTTCTTCAGCTCTTGGAACAATTGCAATACTTGAAGCGCTTTGACCTTCATTTAGTTTAATTATACATACACCTTGCGTATCTCTACCAACTGTTAGTATTTGATCTAAGTGAGTACGAATTATCATACCTTTATCTGTTACCATTAATAAGTCTTCATCACCTCTAACAGTAGATAAAGATATCATTTTTCCGTTTTTCTCAGTGATATTTAAAGCTTTTACACCTTTACCACCACGAACTTGAACACGGAAAGCATCTACGTTAGTTCTCTTACCATATCCTTTTTCAGTTACTATAACTATTTCATCACCATCTGTATTAACAATAGCCATACCAACCATTTTTTCACCTTTTGACACTAGTAAACCTCTAACACCAGCAGAAATTCTACCCATTGGTCTGATATCTGTTTCACTAAACCTTATTGCTTTACCATTAGAACTACCTAAAATTATATCTTTTTCACCATCAGTTATTCCAACTTCAAATAACTCATCGCCTTCATTTAAAAGAATTGCTCTTATACCATTAGTTCTTATATTGGCAAATGCACTGATTTCTGTTTTCTTTACTATTCCTTGGCGTGTAGCAAAGATAAAATACCCATCATCTAATTTTTCCATATTTACGTTTAAAACGGCTGCAAGTTTTTCATTTTGTTCAAAGTTAAGTAAATTAACAATTGGAAGACCTTTAGCAGTTCTACTAGAGTATGGTATTTGGAACGCTCTCAACTTATAAATTTTTCCAAATGTCGAGAAGAATAATAGTGTATCATGAGTTGATGTAAATAATACTCTTTCAATAAAATCATCATCACTCATTTTGGCACCAGTAATTCCTTTACCACCACGATTTTGGGCACGATATGTGTCGACTGTCATTCTCTTAACATATCCACGATTAGTAACTGTAATAATTACGTCTTCTTCAGGAATTAAATCAGCATCTTCTATATCTAAATCATCACTTAAGCTTATTTCACTTCGACGTTCATCACCAAAACGTTCTTTGATTTCTAGTAATTCGTTAGCAAGTATTTCTTGCTTTTTAACTTGACTTCTCAATATTTCTTTATATTCAGCGATACTCTTCTTCAAAGAAGCTAATTCTTCTTTAATCTTATCAATTTCTAATCCAGTAAGTCTTTGCAATCTCATATCAAGTATTGCTTTAGCTTGAATTTCACTCAAATTGAAGTTATTCATCAAACCAATAGTAGCTTCTTCAGTAGTTTTAGATTTTTTAATCAACTGAATAACAGCATCGATATTTCCTAACGCTACTAACAAACCTTCTAAAATATGAGCTCTTGCTTCTGCTTTATCTAAATCAAATTTTGTTCTTCTTGTGATAACGTCCATTTGATGCTCAACATAGCACTCTAAGACTTCTTTTAAGTTCAATACTTTTGGTTGTCCTTTAACAATTGCTAGCATACTAACGCCAAATGTTGATTGTAATTGTGTATGTTTATACAAATTATTTAAAACAACATTAGGATTAACATCTCTTCTTGTTTCAACAACTATTTTTATACCTTTATTACTTGATTCATCTCTTAAATCTACAATCCCATCAATTATTTTTTCTTTTACTGTCTCAGCTATTCTTTCAATTAAGCGAGATTTATTTACTTGATAAGGAATTTCAGTAATTAAGATTTCATGCTTTCCTGTATTTCCTAATTCTTTAATACTATATTTACCACGTATTGTTATTATACCATTACCAGTCATATAGGCTTTTCTAACTTGAGAAAGTCCCATTATATATCCACCAGTAGGGAAATCAGGTCCTTTTATGTAGTTCATCAATCCTTCTATTGAGATTTCAGGATTTTTCACATATGCTAAAATACCGTCTATAACTTCTCCTAAATTGTGAGGAGGAATATTTGTGGCCATACCAACAGCAATTCCTTGGCTACCATTAACTAACAAATTAGGAAAACGTGAAGGTAAAACTACAGGTTCTTGTTCATTTCCATCATAGTTTGGTTGAAAATCAACCGTATCTTTATATAAATCTCTTAACAAATCCATAGAGATTTTGCTCATTCTTGCTTCAGTATAACGCATTGCGGCTGCAGGGTCACCATCTATTGAACCAAAGTTTCCTTGACCATCTACCAAAGGATAGCGATAACTAAAGTCTTGAGCCATTCTTACCATAGTTTCATAAATAGCAGAGTCACCATGTGGATGGTATTTACCCATAACATCACCAACAATACGTGCTGATTTTTTATATGGTTTATCAGATCCAACACCCAAATCATTCATTACGTACAAAATACGTCTATGAACTGGTTTCATACCATCTCTAACATCTGGCAATGCACGAGAAACAATTACGCTCATCGCATAATTTAGAAAAGAAGTTCTCATTTCTTTTGATAGATCTACTTCTTTAACTCCTCCGTAGTGGTGACCATCTATTAGATTATCTTCAGGATTTTCTATTTTTTCAAGTTCAACATCATCACCAAAACCTTGTTCTTCAGCATTTAAAGTATTTTTGCCTTTATTTTTCTTCTTTGTTTCGGTTGCTTGTTCATCTGATGTCTCTTCTTGTTCATCATTAGAATTTAATTCATCAAATTCTTTTTCATTTTCAATTTTGTCCATTGCAAATCACCACCTAAATATCTAGATTTTCAACATACACTGCATTTTCTTCAATAAATTCACGACGAGGTTCTACATCGTCTCCCATTAACATGCTAAATACTGAATCAGCTTCTATGGCATCACTTAAACTCACTTGTAAAAGTGTTCTAACTTTTGGATCCATTGTTGTTTCCCACAATTGTTCTGGATTCATTTCACCTAATCCTTTATAACGCTGTATCGTAGGTTTAGAAGTTTTAGGGAATGTTTCTAATATTTTTTGTAACTCTTCATCACTATACGCATATTCAACTCTCTTAGATTGAGCAATTTTATATAGCGGAGGTTGTGCTATATACACATAACCATGTTCAATTAATGGTTTCATAAATCTATAAAAGAACGTTAATAATAAAGTTCTAATATGTGCACCATCGACATCGGCATCGGTCATAATTACTATTTTATGGTATCTTGCCATATCAATATTAAATTCATCTCCTACTCCTGTTCCGAAGGCTCTAATCATAGAAATTATTTCTTTATTTCCTAAAACTCTATCTAATCTTGCTTTTTCAACATTTAAAACCTTACCTCTTAAAGGTAAAATCGCTTGATACTCACTATTTCTTCCTTGTTTTGCACTACCACCGGCAGAATCACCTTCGACTATGTATATTTCACTCTTTGATGGTTCTTTGCTTCTACAATCAGATAGTTTTGAAGCAAAATCCAAGGAATCAAGTGGACTTTTTCTTCTTGTAGCTTCACGAGCTTTTTTTGCGGCAAGTCTTGCACGAGATGCAAGTAAAGATTTTTCAATAATTATTCTTGCTGTTTGTGGATTTTCCTTTAAATAAGTGTCCAATCCATCAGATAATATTTGAGAAGTTATTCTTCTAACCTCAGTATTACCTAATTTTGCCTTTGTTTGTCCTTCAAACTGAGGATCTGGATGTCTACAACTTATAATAGCGGTTAATCCTTCACGAACGTCATCACCAGTTAATGATTCATCTTTTCTAAAAATATTAGCTACTTTTCCATAAGTATTCAAAACTCTGGTCAAACTGTTTCTAAAACCTTCTTCATGAGTTCCTCCTTCTGGAGTATAAATATTATTAATGAAAGAATAAATGTTACTAGTATAATCTTCAGTGTATTGTAAAGCTATTTCCACTTCAATATTTTCTATTTTTCTGCTCATATAGATTACATCGTTGTGTATTGGTGTTTTTGACTTATTTAAATATTGTACATATTCAACAATACCACCCTCATAACAATAAGTAACTTTCTTAGGATGTTCTTGATTTCTATAATCGCTTAAACTAATTCTTAATCCTCTGTTTAAGAAAGCAGATTGTTGAAGACGAACTCTTAATGTTTCATAGTCATAAACAACTGTTTCTTTAAAAATTTCTTCATCAGCTCTAAACAAAACGCATGTACCATGCTCATGTTCTTCACTAGGTCCAACTTCTTTTACCTTATATAGTCTTTTTCCTCGTTCATATTCTTGTTGGTAAATCTTGCCCTCACGGGTTACAGTTACTTTCAAGTATTTACTTAAGGCATTAACAACGCTCGCACCAACACCGTGCAAACCACCAGAAACTTTATAAGAAGAACCATCGAACTTACCACCAGCATGTAGAATAGTAAAAACTGCTTCCAAAGCAGATTCTCCAGTCTTCTTATGCTTATCAACTGGTATTCCACGTCCATTATCTTGTACTTTTATATAATTATCTGGTAAAATTTCAACTTCAATATGAGTACAATACCCAGCTAAAGCCTCATCTATCGCATTATCTACTATTTCCCATACTAAATGATGTAGTCCTCTTGGCCCTGTAGAACCAATATACATACCAGGACGCTTTCTTACAGCTTCAAGTCCTTCTAATATCTGAATATTGGAACCACCATATGTGTTTTTTTCGTCTTCCATACTAGTCACCATCCTTATCAATCTTAATTATTTTACTATTTTTTAAAATATCTTCATCCAAAGAGTCTATAGATGTTGTGGTTATAAAAATTTGATAATTCATTTCTAACAATTTTATCAATTGTTTTTGTCTATGAACATCTAATTCACCAAAAACATCATCAAGTATAACTATTATTCTATTGCTTTTTTCTTTAATAACGTCTACTAAACTAAGTTTTAAAGCTAAAACAAAAGTTTTTTGTTGTCCTTGAGATGCATAGGCGCTTTCTTTACCATTAAATATTATTTCAAAATCATCTCTATGTGGACCACAATTGGTCGTTTTTGTTATTAAATCAAGTTTCTCCCTCTCAAAAAACTTATTTTCTAAATCTTTTTCTTCACAATTAGGCAAATACTTCAAATATGCTTGCTCATTACCACCACTGATTGCAGCTACTTGCTTAGAAAAGTAATTATTTAGCTTTAAAACAAATTCTTTTCTTATGCTTATAATGGTTTTTGCTTCTTTTATAAGGGCTTTTGTTAGTATCTCTAGCATATCTTTATTATACTTAGGTTGTGTTTCACCTAGATCTTTTAATATTTGATTCCTTTGTTTAAGTATTTTCTTGTATTTTATCAAACTTTCTAAATATATATGGTCAATTTGTCCTATATTAACATCCAAAAACTTTCTTCTATTAATTGGACCACCCTTAACTAGTTCTAAATCTTCTGGACAAAACATAACAACATAGAAAAAACCTAGATATTCACTGATATGTTTTATTTTTTTACCATTTTTGACCAATTGTTTTCCATTTGCATTTATCGAAAGACATACATCATGTGCTCTATCATCTTCAAAAACGCCCTTTACAAAACAAAAATCAGCATTGTGTCTAATCATTTCTAAATCACTGGACGCTTTATGTGATTTAGTCACGCCTAGAGCATATACCGATTCTATTAAACTTGTTTTGCCAACCGCATTATCTCCTATAATTATATTTATATTGGGAGAAAACTCCTGCGTTAAGCTTTCATAGCACCTAAAATTGCTAATTTTTATTTGTTTTAGTCGAAACATATTTATTCTACCCTGTATTTTTCTCCAAGAACTTCAATTTCGTAATCTGGATACAATTTTCTTCCTCTTCTATCCTCCGCCTCGCCATTTACAGTAACTTTATTGTTAATTAAAAACTCTTTAGCTTCGGCACCACTCGAAATTATTGCACAAAACTTTAAAAATTGTCCTAGTGTAATGTAGTCTGTATGTATCTTTATTGTCTTCATTTTATATTCCTCTTTTTCTATATATATATTATACCATAGAATTATTTTTTTTGCTAGAGTTTTTTTGTGGTTTTTTTAGCTTTTATATTAATTATCACAAAGTAAAAGTTTTCCACATGTTTTCCACAAAATATTAACAAAAAAGGTGAATATATAATGACGTTTTTATACAGAAATATGTATATACATATATTGTTTTGCCCTAACCCCCTTATATTTTTGATAAAATTCTGCGTTATACTAATATCACAAATTTATCAATAACAAAATTGTTTTAATCTTAAAACAAACTTACTGATTTTTTTCTTTATGTTTCTTCTTGTTATTGTGCGATGCTAATCAAAAGTTATTATTTTTAATACAGATATATGTATTTATGTATTAAAACCGTTTGCTTATGTCCTTATTTTTAACAACTTCAAAATTAAACTTCTTTTTATCTGTACATAATTATGTATATATTTACAATTGCTTAAACAAAAGAACCAAAATTTGTTGTTTTTTATTTAAAAATTAAAAACATTATTTAAATTACTGCCTTTTTTGTCATCTAGCCCATGTAAATAATAATCTTTTCACCTCAAAACAATTCCTTTTTATACATGTTTACGTATTTATTCCTTAAAAAAGATTATTTTATTTTAGTTTCTTTATACATATTTACATATATATGTATCTTTTTTTAAATAAACAGCATTTTAAAGTCGTATTGACTACTGTAAAGGTCATTTCTTTTCGTGTTTTTTAAACAACCCTATGTGAAACAGATCTTTTTTTTATGTATATACTTAAATAAATATGGTATTTATGGTTTTTTTCTTTAAAAAATAAAAATTTTTTCGCAAAAGAATAAAGCAGATATACATATTTACATATTTATTTACAAAAAAACAAAAATTTGTTTATAAAATCCAAGAAAAGAAGTGTTTAAAACAAAAAAGCTTTACGTATTTATGTGTTTATGTATATGATTCACTCAAAATCGTTACATATTTAAATAAATACATATTTTTTACCACGTATTTTTATATATTTTTCAAACAAACAACAAATATTTATGTATTTACATAAAAACACCGCATAAATTTAGAACTCTTTTACATATTTACATATATTTTTACATTGCCAAATGTGTTTTTTATACATATATAAGTATATACATAATAATTATATTCTTTTTTTGTGTTTTTTATATTAGTTTTTAAAGATCACAAAAAATATTTATATATTTAAATAAATACACACTGTTTTTTGGTGCTTATTTTATTAACAGTCTCAAAACCCTAGCACTTTGATATACATATTTATGTATTTACATATCTTTTTTTGTTTTATCACGTACATATTTAAGTAAATACATAAAATATATACTGTTTTTTTCTATTATGAACTAACAAAATTAACGAGTGTAGCACAAATCCATATGTATTTATTTAAATACATAAAAAAGCACAAACATAATCATTATGACTTGACGTGTTTTTTCAAGAAAAGAATTGTTTTTCATGTTTTTAGGCATACATTTTTAAATAAATACATATATACATACCATTTTTAAGAAAAAAGCCATTACCTTCGCCTATTGTTTTTTATGTAAATACGTAATTATTTATGTATGTAACATATTTTTAGTCTTGTTTTTTTCATTTTCGTACATATATACATATATATTTACAACAAAAGCACTCTTTACATCCAGTCAACTATTTATGTGTTTATTTATTTACGTATTTATTTACAATTT
>MSHB01000016.1:0-47344 GCA_001940985.1 Mollicutes bacterium Phil14 | reverse complement strand
ATACATATTTATTTAAATACGTATCATCTTTTAAGCAAAATCTTCCCCATAAATCTGTATATACATAAATAAATACACTTTATCAACCATCAAACTATACATATTTACGTATTTATTTACAATTTGTTTTTAAATATATACATATTTATTTAAATACGTATTATCTTTTAAGCAAAATCTTTCCCATAAATCTGTATATACATAAATAAATACACTTTATCAACCATCAACTATACATATTTACGTATATACATATTTGTTTAATCATTATTCTTAAGATTTTACGCTCTTAAGTATTTAAATATTTACATAAATACATATTATTTGTTTGAAGTTTCACAAACTCTATGTTATAATAAGAGAACAAAGTGTCAATTTTCTTGTTTCGATCAACTTTTCGCGTGACAAAAACAAGAACCCAACTCACTTTATCGGCTACAAGGCTGCTTCACACAACTCAAGAGCAAACTTTTTATACATATTTACATATTTAAATAAATATTTATTTATTCTGATACATATTTATTTATTTACATTTTTAAGTATTTATGGTTGAAAATGTTTGATTTGCTAAAACTCCGATTTTTATAGGTGTTAACACGCTGTTTTTTGAGCTTTTTAACCTTGAGAAAAAAATCGTTTCTAATCGTTTTAGGCCCCCTACCCAATTAAGTTTCTGTCTTTTTGCCAAAAATCGATTTAAAACCAAAATTCAAACGGTTTTGGGGTGGTTGTGCTTTTGTCTCTCAATTAAAATTCGTTTTTCTGTGAGAGTATTTGTTTTTAATGTTTGAATCGATGTTTATTTGCTTTCTAATTTTTCGAGCACAAACTTCACTTTTTGTTTCAAACAAGCATTTACGGGAATAAAAACATAAATATGTATATACTTAAATGTTTATTTACTTATTTGCTTATTTATGGTTTTATGTATATATTTATCATTAACAAAGGAGAGTGAATATTAGATTATGCAAAACGGTGGATTTCCTTTTAAAAAACGTGAAAGTCCATTAAGCCAACCTACTAAGGTTGTTGTTGCTAGTGAAAGAGTTAAATACACAGCAACTATGGATCGCGACATTCGCAAAAGACTTAAATTTGCTTCTGCAAAAAAAGAAATTCAAATTTCTCAGTACATTGAAGAAGCTGTTTTAGAGAAAATGGAAAGAGAGGGTGACTAAAAATGTCAGTTGTTTCTACATTCTGTAAGAAAGGTGGAGTAGGTAAGAGTACTTTTATCGGTTTTCTGGCTCACTACTATGCTACTCAAGACAAAAAAGTGCTTATAATCAGTGCCGATGACCAAAATAGTATTTTTAAAATCTTCGGAGCCGATGATAAAATCTTCGAATCTCAAGATAACTTCTTCGAATACCTATTAACTGGTCAAGCAGACTTGGGAGATGTGCTAATTGAAGTAAGAGAAAACTTATATTTGATTAAAACTCTTAATACTGACCAACTTTCAACTCGTTTAACACTAGAAAGAAGCCAGGAAAAGCTAATTCGAAACATAATTAAAGAATATACATCTTATTTTGACTATGTTTTTGTTGATTTCCCGCCTTCTAGTAATCGTTTATCTGAAATTTTATTGGAATTAAGTGATCATATCTTTGTAGTTGTAGGTCTAGACAGCCTTGGTTTAGGTGGATTCTTCAATACTATTCAATATTTCATAGATAGAGATATTGATTTATCAGGTATTAAGTACATTGTTCCTAATGGTTACAGTAAAAACAGACGTGCACCGAAAATATCATTAGATATTTTACAATCTCAAGCTGCAGATTTTACTAAAGATGCTGTAGTTCTTCCTCCACTACAAGAAAGATCTATCATTAAGAACCTTCAAGCTGAAGGAATAAGCGTTTTTGATGATGTTGTTTTGGAAAGATACGATCAAGGTTTAAAAGAAGCATTGAAAAAAGATTTAATAGAACTATTTAAATTGATAAATATTGATTAATTAGGTTCTTTCTTCTGTTTCTTATAGTGTTTATTTACATAATTATGTAAATATGTATAATTAAAAATAAAAAAGCAGAATTAAATCTGCTTTTTTGTTTTTATTTAGTAGTTGCCTCTTTCTCTAGTTTAAACGTCAACTGATTTTTCTACACATAATTACATAAATATGTAGATACATAACTATCTAAAATTCATGATAATATATTTTAACAATCAATATCATGACTTATTCTATAAAAGTAACAAAGCAACAATTATTTATTTACATACTTATGTGTTTATGTACAAAATATAAAACATTAATGTGATGCTTTACACTAATTCTTTTAAACTTTCATTAATTTCAGTCAGTATTATCAAAAGCGTTATTACATAAATAAGTATGTATGTATAAATGTATAATAAAAAAAGCAGAATTTTAATCTGCTTTTTATTTTACGCTACTCTTACAGGTAAAATAAGTTGAACAAGATGATGATCGTATTCACCTGTAATTATAAATGGCTTAATTTCTCCAGTAAAATGAATAGTTACTTCAGTAGAATTGAAAGATCTTAGGGCCTCGACAAAGTATTTAGAACTAAATGCTATTTGGAAAGCCACGCCATTATCACATTTTAGAGGTAATAATTCTTCTTTGGCATCACCAATTTCAGTCTTTGATGATATTTCTGCTGTCTTATCAGCGTTTAAAACAAATTTAATTATGCTAGAAACTTCCATATTTGAGAAAATAGATACTCTTTCAATAGCAGAAATCAATTCGTTCTTGTTAAAAGTAACGCTTGTTAAGAATTGTGTCGGAATTAATGAATCTGTATTAGGGAATGTACCTTCTAATAGTCTAGTTTGGTATAATAAGTCTCTATATTTAAACAAAGCTTTTGTCTTAGTGAAGTGAATTTCTACAACTTCGTCTGTTTCTTCAAGTATTTTGTTAAGTTCTTCTAAGCTTTTACTTGGAATAACTACTTTTACATCTGGATACTCATGATCAAAAATTAATGTCTTTTTAGCTAAACGGAAGCTATCTGTAGCCACAACTTGCATTTTTTCTTTATTTGTTTGAAAAGAAACACCCGTTAATATAACTCTTGCTTCAGATAAAGATGTTGCAAATGTCGTTTTTCTTATGATTTGTTTCAAATTAATAGAATCAATAGTTATAAATGTTGGTGAATTATCAAAAGAAATGATAGGATAGTTATCATTATCCAATCCTTTTAGTGTGAAATTACTCTTGTTAGCTAATATTTTTATTGAATTATCTTCATATCCGATAAAATCGATGTCTTTTGATTCAGTTTTTCTTACCAAGTCGATAAGATATTTACCTGGTGCTAAAAAATTCCCTTCTTCTTCGACAAGTAGTTGTTCATTTGCTTTTACTAAAGCTTGAATTGAAATTTCGTTATTAGACGCAGTCATCAAAATGCAATCTTTTTTTACTTCGAACTTTATGCCAGTAAGTACAGGCATTTGAACTTTAGTTGATAAAGCTTTACTAACAGATGTTAAGTTTTGAAGTAATAAGTCTCTGTTAATTGTAAATTTCATTATATCTCTCCTTTTTGATTACTTTGTTTAATTAAGTTTTATTATTTATTATTATTAGCTATGTGGAAAAGTGGAAAACTCACTTTTTTTCGATAGAATTGATTAAAAGATCAATGTCATTCTTAGTTAAAGTATTGTTTTTAAGCATAACTTCTATTTTATCCACACCATGGGCTACTGTTGCATGATCTTTGTTACCATAAGCTTCACCAATGGTTTTAAGTGAAAGGTTGAATTTCTTCCTTAAAATATACATAGCTATTTGTCTAGCATAGGCAATTTGTTGTTTTCTAGAAGAAGAAATCAAGTCTTTTTCACTAATTTGATAATACTTACATACAATTTCATTAGTTTTCTGGATTATATCTTTGTTTTTTTGTGAAGGAACCGAATTTAAATCTTTTGGAAGAAGTCTTTCTAGCGCCAAATAGATGTTTTCTTTAGTAAATGGTTCGTTCATACAGATACAATATGTGATATAACTTCTTAAAGCACCCTCTAGATCACGCACATTGTTAGGAAAACAATCAGCTAAAAGTTCTAAAACTTCTATTGGAACATCATTTGGGTCTTTAACTAACGCTTTTAATTTGCTTTTTAATATATTAATCCTTAGATTTTTGTCTGGAACCTTAATATCAACACAAAGGCCCCAATTAAATCTGGATTTTAATCTATCCATAGTGTTTTTTAATTCATTAGCAGGTTTGTCTGAAGTGATAACAATTTGCTTGTTTTGACTAGCAAGATGTTCAAACAACTTGAAAAATTCCTCTTGAGTAGACAATCTGTTCTCTAGAAACTGAATATCATCTACTAATAAAACATCAGCATTATGATATTTATTATAAAAAGATTCAATACTAGTAGGGTTTTTATTAACTTTTGTTACTAAAAAGTATTCTTCAGCAAATTTTTGACTAGTAACAAAAACTACATTAGTATTAATGTTATTATCTAGTATATAATGACCAATTGCTGTCATTAGATGGGTTTTTCCAACTCCAACATCCCCAAATATGTATAAAGGGTTATAAATTGCAGGGGTTTCTGCCACTTTTATTGCTGAAAGAAAGGCAAACCTGTTACTTTCGCCGATTTCAAAATTTTTGAAAGTGTATATTGGAGAAAGATTTCTTGTCATTGTTGATGAAGTTGTAGGTGTTGTGAAAGGATTAGTCTCTTTTTCCTTTTCATCTCTCTCTTTTTCTTCTTTTGTAATGAATTTAAACTTTTTTAAATCGCTAGAAAATGATTTTAGATAAGAATTCAATGTGTCAGTGTATAATTTTTCAACACGCATCTTATAAAAAGCTTTAGGAATCATTATATAGATGTAATTATTCTCTTCTTTATAGAATTCAGCATCAGCAAAAAGTTCATTGAAATTATCTTCATCATTTATGTCTGTTTTTAGTTGGTCTAAACATTTCGCCCACAATTCTAAGCTTTCACTCATATAGTCACACCTCAATTCACATAATATAATAATACCACAAAACCAACAAATAATAAATAGGAAAATGAAAAAAAATATCCACTTTTCCACCTGTTGAAAAAAAACGGATAATTTGTTGATAAAAAAAAGGGATAACTTATACACATATCCACAAAATTTGTGGAAAACAATGCCCTATATAATATAGAAAGAGAATATCACAAAAAATGATAAGTTTTTCACAAAGAAACGTGTATAAATAAAAAAACATTGCAAAAAACAAAAAATATGATAAAATAATATAAGTAAACAAAATTATGGAGGAATTGGATCTAAATCCATTGTGATAATATGAGTAAAAAAAAGAATGTTAATTTAAAAAGGAAAAAAAATAGTGTTAATTTAGTTAAAGAGAAAAAAAGTAATGTTAATTTAATTAAAGAAAAGAAAAATATTTTCAACTTTCCTAATTTTTTAAATAAAGGAACAATAGTTGTAATATTAATGATATATTTAGTTGTGGCAATAAGCGTTGCTGCTGTATGCTTCCCTAAATACGATTATACATCTGTACCTAACTACACACACACAAGCAGTCAAAAAGTTTCTGTATATTTGAAGCTTTCAACAAAGTTGACAGTTGATAAAAACGGTGCTGTAGAAGAAAAACAAACAGTTACAGCTTACTTAAACGATAATTCTTCAGTTAATGGTAGTGAAGAAAAAGATGAAAACCTTATGGTTAATTATGAAATTAGTGGTCTTACTAAAAATGATACTATGGACTATTTCTATTCAGGAAGCAGATCAACATATTCAAAATTACCAATTGTTCACACTTTAGTAAGCGATAAAGTTGTTAAGGGTGGAACATATCAAAAACTTTTTGGTAATATTGCTTATGAGACAATTGATAGTGAAGGAAATACAGAAAATAGAACATATAGATTTGCAGAAGAAATGATGACTTTAAGCAAAAAAGAAAAAAATCAAGCTGAAAACACTAAGAAGATTTACCAAGATGTATTAAATTTCTCTATTTCAGTTTCAAAATCAAGTGATAGTGACCTTTATGTTGTGACTACAACTGCAAATGTAAAAATTACTGCAAAGTTATACCATATGGATTATCAATCATGGGTAGTTGATAAAAAAGGAAATGTATATCCATTAGTTGGTTTTTATAATGTATATTATGCTGAAAAAGCAGGTTTAACTTCAGTTAATAGTGTAGCTGAAAAGTTAGAACCAGAGTATATTATTGTTAAAGCGTTTGTTACAAACTCTTATGGTGGAAGAACTTCTGTTTTCTATAAGGAAAAATTTAGTGATTTAATTAGATAAAAAACAAAAAAATAAAAAAACCTTGACTTTTTATTTAAGATAAAGTATAATATAGCAGCATGGTTTAATTTAGGAGGTGCTCTAGTATGAAAAGAACATATCAACCCAATAAACGCAAGCATAGTAAAACACATGGTTTTCGTGCTCGTATGGCGACTGTTGGTGGAAGAGCTGTTTTAGCGCGTAGACGCAAAAAAGGTAGAAAACAATTAACTGCATAGTAAATTAAGGAATCTAGGACCACTTGTATGTCATAAAAACAGTGGCCCTTTTTTTGTTAATTGGAGAAGAAAATGAACAGAAGGTACAGTTTAAGAAAGAATTTTGAAATTGAAAAGCTTGTAAAAATGAAAGTGAGCGTTGGCGATAAGTTCTTTGCTATATATTATAGAAAAAACGCAAGCAATGAGACTAAAATCGCTATTTCTGTTTCTAAGAAAAACGGAAATGCTGTCGAAAGAAATTATCAAAAAAGAGTAGTTAAAGAGATAGTTAGGAAAAATTTTGATGATTTAATAGGTTATAGTTTGTTAATAGTTGTTAAACAATTAAGCAAGAGTTTAACGTACAAAGAAAAAGAAGAGGATTTAAAAAAACTATTTATAAGAATAAGAAAGGATAAAAGATGAAAAAGAACAACAAAATTAAATATTTATTAATGTTTGTAGTAATATTGGCTTGCTTTTTATTAGTTGGTTGTAAAAAGCAACAAACTGAACAAGTTTATAGTCCAATATATGGATTTAAGTTTCCTTCATGGGACTTTTTGGTGTGGCCTATGGCAGCACTTATGTATGGAGTTGGTAAAATAACTGGTGGTTCTTATGCGTTAGTAATAATAGTATCAACATTAATCGTCCGTAGTTTGGCTTGGCCAATATACGCAAAGAGCAATGATTTAACTTTAAAAATGCAATTAATGACACCAGAACAAGCAAAAATTGAAGCAAAATATAATGGTAAGACAGATCAAGAAAGTATGCAAAGAAAACAAATGGAAATAATGCAATTATATAAGAAATATGGTGTTGGCCTAAAAGGTTGTTTAACTCCGTTCTTACAATTACCTATATTTATTGCCTTCTTTGAAACTTTAAGAAGAATTCCTTCTACAAGAATGAGTTATATTGCTACTACTGAATTAGGAATTACAAAATTACCATTGGATTTTGATTTCTTAAATGGTATGATGTTTGGAATTGATTTATTTAAAGATAAGAGCGAAGGTGGTTTCCAAAAGACAGGTATTTGGATTTTGGCCATTTTGGTTGGTGTTACTCAAATAGTGAGTCAAATTTTAATTAATCATCGTCAAAAGAAACAAAAAGAAGAAATGCAATCAGATATTCCTGAATATCGTCGTCCTACACAAACAGAACAACAAAAACAAACAGAAATGATGATGAAAGTAATGCTTTATGGTATGCCTTTAATGATGGTTGTGTTCATTATAACAAGTCCAGCTGCATTAGGTTTATATTGGTTAGTAGGTAACGTATATTCTACATTACAAAGTTATATTGGAAGCAAAACTAGTAAAAAGCGTTTAGATGCGCTAAAAGAAAAATTTAATAAGTAGGAGAAGACAATGAGATCAAAAGTTTATGAAGCAAAAACTATAGATGAAGCTAAAAGTTTAGCAGTTAAAGATTTTGGTGTAGAAGTTAATGACATTGAATTTAATATTGTTAAAGAAATAAAAGGTTTTCTAGGAATAGGAAGCAAATTAGAAGTTGAAGCAGTTTTAAATGTTGATGGTATAGAAAAAGGTAAAAAATATATTCAAATGATATTAGATTTTAATAATATTGAAGGTTTTATTGAGAAAAAAGTTCGTGGCAACAATGTTGAATTTAATATAGATGCTGGTGAATTTAACGGTTATTTAATTGGCAAGAATTCAAGAAATCTTATAGCTTTACAAACACTTGTTTCAACAATCATTAATAATTACTATGAAGGTGAAGATTTGAAGGTTGTTTTGGTTGATGTTGGTGGTTATAAGCGTAGAAAAGAAAGATCTTTAGAAAATATGGCTGTTGAATATGGAAAACAAGTAGCTAGAACAAAACAAACAATAAAATTAGATAGTTTAAACGCTTATGAAAGAAAAATAATTCATAACAAATTATCAACATGGAAAGATGTTAAAACTCATTCTGAAGGTGAAGAACCTAATAGAGTATTAATAATTGAACCAAAGTTTTAAAAAAACAGGCTTTTAGGCCTGTTTTAATTTTGTTTTGCTTTAATAAATTCAATAAAAGGAGTAATATTTTTATTTACTTTAAATTCTTCTAAGTAGTTAAAATATTCTTCTTTTTTATCTTTATCAATGCTTATAGGTTTTAAATTGTTTTTTAGAAGTTCGTAGTTTAATACTAATCTAGCCAATCTGCCATTTCCATCTAGGAAAGGATGTATTTTAGCTAATTGTAAATGACTAAATGCGATTTGTTCATATTTTTCAACAGAAGTATCGTTAATAGCATCAAAATACTTTTTCATTCTGTCATATACCTTTATATAACTAGGTGGAGTGTGGTTAGAACCTTTTATTGAAATATCAACATTACGATATAGGCCACCAACACCTAAACCTTTCATAATAATTTCATGTAAATCCTTTAATCTGTTTTCTGTTAATTCTTCATTGTTTTCAACCATTTCTAAAATAAAATTGAAACCATTTAAAGAGTTATTGATTAAAATTTTTGCTTTTTCACTAACTTTGTCTTCATTTCCATTAATAATGTTTAAAACGTCTTCCTTTTCAATAGTTTTTCCATCTAAAGATAGAGTGTTATAAACAAAATCGATTAAAAAATCTTCACTTACGCGATCAGAAGCAAGCTTAAATTGAGCCATAATATTGTACCTCCATTTCTTTTTAATATTATATCATGAATAGTTTGATAATAAAAGTCTAAATTTTAAAAACAAGCTTTAAAATGCCAAGATTTGTCATAAAATAGAGTTGTAATATTCATAGGTTATGATATAATAAAAAGTATAAGATAATCAAGTAAAAAACTTTATTACACAAACAATATATGATAGGAAGTAAAAATAAATGAATAAAATCAAAAAGGTTTTAGGTATTATTATTGCAATATTAATTGTTTTTTTAACAAATGGTTTTACTGAAAAAACAATTGTTGATAAAGAAACTGCTGATTTTATATCACGTGGAGAATACGTTGGTACAAAAGATAATAATAACTTTTATAAAGTAAGACCTAAATATTCTTATGAAGACGCCCAAAATATGTATAATCCTGCTGATAAATATCAATATATTGGTAGTACTGGAGATATTATTTTAACATCAAGAAATCCCATGAGATATTCTTCTAGTTGGCTTGTAATTGATGAGTATGATTGTATGGCAAGTCATGGAGCATCAATTGGAGCAATAGATGAAGAAGAGTTATATTACTTAATGAGTAGAGGACTTACTAGAGAAAATAGTGATGAAAGAAAAGAACAAGTTTTAAAATATATATGATAATTTAGGAAAGAAATATAATTATAGTTTTTTGTTTTTTAGAAAAAACAGGTATTACTGTACAGATTTAATAAGTAGGGCGTATAAAACTGATGGCATTAATGTAAATTATGATTATCTAACAACAACAGGCAATGATATGATTGTAAGTGATAATACATATTTAATTTTTTGCCGTCAAAGAGTTGTTAAAAACAAAATAGAAGAGTATAATATATATTATTTGTGCGAGGAATAAATATGAATGATACAATAGTAGCGATTTCAACTGCCTGTGGACAAGGTGCTATTTCTATAGTTAGATTAACTGGTGATGATGCAGTAGAGATTGTAAATAAAGCGTTTCGTGGAAAGAATTTAAATAAAGTGCCAACACATACAATAAATTATGGCAAAATAATTGACAATGGTGAAGTTGTTGATGAAGTTATGGTCAGTATCTTAAGAGCACCAAAAACATATACTAAAGAAGATGTGGTAGAAATCAATTGTCATGGTGGAGCTTATGTGACTCAAAAAGTGCTAGAAGTTATGCTGAAAAATGGTGCTAGAATGGCTGAACCTGGAGAATTTACCAAAAGAGCTTTTATTAATGGTCGCATCGATTTGACACAGGCTGAAGCAGTTATGGATATGATTGATGCTAAAACTAAGGAAAGCTTGAAAATGGCTAATATGGCTCTTAGAGGTGATGTTTTTAATTTGATTGATAAATTAAGAGCGAAATTATTAAATTGTATAGCTAAAATAGAAGTCAATATTGATTATCCTGAATATGAAGACGAAGAGCAAATTACACAAAACAGTTTAAAACCAATTTTAATAGAAGTTAAAGATGAATTAAAAAAACTAATAGAAAAAAGTGAAATATCACAAATAATAAAAGATGGTGTTAATACTGTTATAATTGGAAAGCCAAATGTTGGCAAATCTAGTTTGTTAAATGGCATTTTACGTGAAAAGAAGGCAATTGTTACTAATATCGCTGGTACTACTAGAGATACAGTTGAAGGAAGAGTTAATCTTGGTGGAATAGTTTTGAATTTGGTTGATACTGCAGGAATAAGAGAGACTAGCGATGTTGTTGAAAAGATAGGTGTAGAAAAAAGCCTAGACGCCATAGAAAAAGCTGATCTTGTAATGTTAGTATTTGATAATTCTCAAGAATTGACTAAAGAAGATCTTTTATTGTTAGAAAAAACAAAGGATAAAAACAGAGTTATAATAGTAAATAAAAGTGATTTAGAGAAAAAATTAAATCTAGAAAATTTAGGTGACTATATATTAATGTCAGCCCTAAATGAAAATGATATATGTATTTTAGAAGAAAAAATAAAGGAAATGTATAAAATAGGAAATATATCTGAAATTGATGCAACATATATTAGTAACAGTCGACAAATAGGAAAACTTCATGAAGCTATGAATTCAATTAATGATGCTTTAGAAGGTGTTTATAGTGGTCAAGTTGTGGATATGATTAATATAGATATCTCTATGGCTTGGAAGGCACTAGGTGATATAGTTGGTGCTAATGCAAGTGATTCTTTAATAAACGAGTTATTCTCAAAGTTCTGTTTAGGAAAATAAAAAAGTTATATAAAAAAAGCATAGTTTAAATAGACTATGCTTTTTATAATGCGTAATTTAATTGTTTAATTTTTTAAACAAAGTATTTTTAAAAATAATAGGATAAATACCTAAAGACATAAACCCAACAAAGAAATATCTAATAGAATCAAAAATTATTTTTAAAACGTTGCTTTCTTGAGGGAAAATTGATAATTTAAACAATAATTTTAGACCAACATAGACAATTAACAAAGTAACAACACAACCAAGCAATCTTTTTATGTTGGTTTTTAATTCGGGACTCTTTTCGAAGTTTACAAATCTATGTTCTAAATACATTCCCAAAACAAGTCCCATAGAAACAGAATATGAAACATAGAAATCTTTTAAAAGGATTAGTTCATCATAATTATTAGTCCAAAATACAAATAAAAATGGTAAAAATATTAATAACGTAACTAAATAAGTTAAAAACTGTTTTTTTGAATTATTTTCAATTCTTTTATGTATAAAATATGTAGAAAAACTACAAATGATACCAAATAAAAATCCAAATAAAACATCTTTAGGGTAATGCACACCTAAATACAATCTTGAAAGACCAACTAGCAAAATAATAATAATAGCAATTATTGTTATTTTTTTATTTTTAATATTTAAAGCTAAAGAAGCATATGCAGTAGTGGCGTTTTGAGTGTGTCCACTTGGAAAAGAATATCCTGTTGCTCCCTTAATAGCATTTTTTGCTGGCTCTAAGGTAGGGTCATAAACAAAAGGTCTAGCATATTTAACAAGTCCCTTTATAGAGTTATTTAAGCAGATTGTTGCAACCATAGCAAAAACAATTCTTTGACCTGCTTTTTTATCTAATAAAAAGTAAGCAACCATAATAATAACGATGATAAAATATTGTTCACCTAGAAAGGTTATACACCTAAAAAGCGCATCTAGTGCAGGGCTAGAAAAACTTCTAAACCATTTCAATATACTAATCTCATAATCTTTCATTTTGTCACCTCGCTTCATTTTATAACAAAATATTAATAATGGCAAGTAAAATTAAAACAAAAAGAGATTGAAATCTATTTTTATATAGATAACAATCTCTGATATTATTAATTAAATTTTATAGTATTATTTTTCTTGTTTTACAACTTCAGCCAAAGATGTAGCAAGACCTGCTAAACCTTGAATGTTAGAAGGAACAATAATCTTTGTAGCTTGACCTTTTGCAAGTTCACCCAAAGCTTCATAAGCTTTTAATGTAAGTACACTTTGATCAGCGTTAACAGCTTTTAATAATTCTAAACCCTTAGCTGTAGCTTCTTGTAATTGCAGAATAGCTTCAGCCTCACCTTCAGCTTTTAATACAGCTGCACGTTTAGCACCTTCAGCTTCTTCAATTAAAGTTTGACGTTTTGCTTCAGCTTGTAAAATAGCAGATTGTTTAATACCTTCAGCTTGTAAAATAGCACTGCGTTTTTCACCTTCAGCTTTTAAGATAGCCTCACGACGTTCACGTTCAGCACGCATTTGTTTTTCCATTGCATCACGAATATCTTTTGGTGGAAGAATGTTTTTAAGTTCCACACGATTAACTTTAATACCCCATGGGTCAGTAGCATCATCTAAGATGTTTCTCATTTTTGAATTTATTAAATCACGACTTGTAAGTGTTGAGTCTAACTCAATTTCACCAATAATATTTCTTAAAGTAGTAGCTGTTAGTTTTTCAATAGCAGTAATTGGATTTTCAACACCATAGCAGTAGGCTTTTGGATCAGTAATTGTAAAGAAAACTACAGTATCAATTTGCATTGTAACGTTATCTTTAGTAATAACTGGTTGAGGATCAAAGTCCATAACTTGTTCTTTTAGAGAAACCTTTTTTGCTACTCTACATACAACAGGAATTAAGGAGTGAATTCCAGTTCCCCAAGTAGTATAATAAGTTCCAAGTTTTTCAATTACATAGGCATTAGCTTGAGAAACAACTCTAAAACTAGATGCCACCACCACGATAATAATAAAAATTAATATAAACGCCACAATAATAGCAGCTTCCATAAATAAACCTCCTAATAATCTTAAATATTTTTATAAAACTTCTACATCATTAGTATTATTAACACTAGAAACAACAACTTTATTTCCACTTAATGAATTAATAATAACTTTTTCACCAACTTCAATGTCAACTCCATCAATGCTGATTGCTCTCCATGAAGCATTTTCTACTTTTACTTCCCCGATTTCATTGTTAGCTATTTTTTTAGTAACTATGGCAATCATACCAACAAGTCTATCAGCATTAGTGTGAATGATTTCTTTGTTCATCATTTTCTTTGTTAATGGACGAGTTGCTAAAATCAAAATTGCAGATAACGCTACAAAAATGATTAATTGATAAGTTTCTTTAACACCGCAAAGTGTACAAATTAAAGTAACTAAAGAAGATACACAGAACCAAATTGTTGTTAAATCGGCAGTTTCTAATTCAATTATCAATGTGACAATAAATATAATAGCCCAAACGGCAATCATAATATAGAAAATCATGAAATCGCCTCCTTTAAATAAATTTTTAGGTATTTGTTAGCGGCATCCCATTCACATTTGAATTTATAAAAGTTTTGTTTTTCAAAATCCAAAGGGAAACACTCACAAATATTTTTAATGATCATTTTTCCATTTATTCTTCCATAACTAGGTTTGATAGAAATTGGATGTAAATCATTTTCTGAATATTTTCCACAAATCGCCTCTTCTTTATTTAAAGCCTTTATCAACAGAGTAGTATCTTTTTTATCAAAGCCGATTAAAGTTGAATAAGCGTTAACAAAATGTTCAGCCGCAATGGTGTTTAAAGTAATGTTTGTTTCGTAGATAGTAACTACACCATATAAGCTTTTTGTGAACCATTGAATTTCCATGAAAAGCCTCCTTTCAGTTTCTCTACCACCATTATACAATATAATTCAAAAATATTCAAGACTTTTCAAAAAAATTTTTATTTAATAAAAAAAGGTTGTTGAAAAAATAAAATAAATGTGATAATATATTAATACATAAAAAGCAAAAAAAAGGAAAAAAGTTATGAAAAAAAATCAAATTATTTTGTTAATACTATGTATAGCATGCTTTGCTATTAACATGACACATATATTATTCTTAAGTGATACTGGAAAAATTCTAGGACTTATTCAATACTTAGCTATTTATATTCCGTTTTTTGTATTATTATTCATTAAAAACAAAAAATATGCTATGTATATATGTTTAGCATTTTGCGGATTTGAATTATTAGTAAGTATATTTGAATATATTAACTATATTAGAATATTTATTAATAATGACGTAATAGCTAACATAAGTGGAATAATAATTTCCTTAGCACTTAAGACATTTTCTAATATTATAAAAGTTTTATTAATAATTAACATTATTAATTGGCTAAATGAAAAAGACAAGAAGTATATATCTTTAATTAATATAATGATGGTTTTATTGCTAGTAGGAAGTTTTTACTATATGTTCCCAGTAGGACTTAGTTTACAAAGCAAAATTGCTTTGATTAAAGATGTAATACTAACTATTTTACTTGTTTATTTTGTAATAACGAGTTTTTCTTTAGAGTTGAATAAGGATAGCAATATAGAATAAAACTTGAAATTTTGTATATTTTATGTTATTATAGTAAAGACGTCAAAAAAAGGAGACATTTATGAAAAAAATTATCATTTTAATAATATCAATTTTAATTCCTTTGATTGCTGCTGTAGCAATTAGTTTATATGGGGTAAATTATCGATATGTACCTTCTGCAAATACAACAGTGTTATCTGAATTCCTTAGCGATATGAACAGAGGAATTGTTGATTGCGAAGGAAGAATAAAAAACTATCGTAAAATGGAAAACTATTATTACGAAGAAGAACCTATACTTAAAAAAGATATTAACAATGAAGAAGGAAAGAGAATCCTTACAGTAGCTGTATATAGAAACCTATGTATTTATAAACCAACAGCTAATGTTGAAGAAAAATTAAAGACATTATTTGAAGTTTTTGTATATAATGTTAACTATGATCTAGTTAAGAGTTATTTTAAATTAGATGATATGGAAATAATTGAAAAAGCAGAAATGCCTACATTTACAGTGACTTTCACTCCAACCAACGGAAAAGAAGAGTTCACTATCGAATTGAGAAACAGAAGTAATGTAGTTATTCCTGATTATGATTCAGTTCCTGAATATGCAAACGAAACAACTAAAACAAGAAACTATGTTCAATCAAATGTTTTCAGAGAATATGAAACAACAAATACTTTATCAACTTTCTCTGATGATGCTAATATAACAATTAAAGCTAGTATTAGTGTTACAAATGCTGATAAAACAACTACTTCTATTGAAGCAGATAAACCAATTGCTGAAGAATATATTGCTGATTTCAACCATAAAGGCGAAGAAATGGATGAAAAACAATTAAAAGTTGGATATAGAGAATCAAGTGTAGATGCAACTTATAAAAACGCTGGGTACTACAAATGGTTAGTAAAACACTATTTGTGGTGGGAAGCACTAATTGCTTTCTTATTAACAGGAGTCATTACTGGAACATTCTATTTGGTTTATGTTAGTGAAGAAAACAGTAAAAAAACAAAGAAGAAAAGAAAATAGATTGCTTATTAGCAATCTTCTTTTTCTTAAGAGAGGTATTTTATGAATAACGTAGAAATGGAAAGAGCATTAATAAAAAGATATCGAACAAAAATTTTTAGTCCTTTTTGCAAAGCAATAAATGATTATGATTTAATACAAGAAAATGATAAAATTGCGGTTTGTATGTCAGGAGGAAAAGATAGTTTTGTTTTAGCAAAGTTGTTTCAAGAATTAAAAAAACATGGTAAAATCAATTTCGAAGTTAAGTTTTTAGTTATGAATCCTGGTTTTAATAAAGAAAATTTGGATAGATTAATAGAAAATGCTGAAAAAATGAATATCCCTATAAAAATTAAAGAATCAAATGTATTTAAAGTTTCTCAACTTTTAGGTGAAGGACAACCTTGTTATTTATGTGCTAAGATGAGAAGAGGATTCTTATATGATTTTGCTAAAGAAGAAGGTTGTAATAAAATAGCCTTGGGTCATCATTTTAATGATGTTATTGAAACTACATTATTGAATTTGTTTTATGCTGGAACTTTTAAAACTATGGTACCCAAATTAAAATCTACCAATCATCCTGGAATGGAACTTATAAGACCAATGGTTTATATTAAAGAGAATGAAATTAAAAATTATATTCAATATTGTGAAATAGAGGCTATGAATTGTGGATGCCCAATTGCTAGTGGCGAGTTGCCATCAAAAAGAAAAGAAATTAAAAAATTAATTGCAGAACTTAAAAAAGATTTTAAAGATTTGGATAAATGTATTTATGGCAGTGCTGAAAATGTTAATTTGAACTGTGTTATGGGGTGGACTCATAAAGACAAAAAGTATAGTTTTTTAGATTTTTATAATGAAGATGAGTAAAAAAAAGCTATCTGGGAATAATAAAATGTAATTGATTTTTTCCGTAAACGGAAACATCTTGATAAAAATGTAAAAATATGGTATAATTACTGCACAAAAAAATAGGAGGAAAATATGAGCACAAAAAAGTATGTCTATATGTTTACTGAAACAGATGAGACAATGAAAAATTTATGCGGTGGTAAGGGTGCTAACTTAGGCCAAATGACTAAACTTGGGTTGCCGATCCCTCAAGGTTTTACTGTAACTACAGAGGCTTGTACCTATTATTATCAAAACGGTGAAAAATTGTCTTCTGATATTATCGAAGAAGTTAAAAAGGCAATGAAAAAATTAGAAGAAATCACAGGTAAAGAATTTGGTAATCCAAACAATCCATTACTAGTTTCTGTACGTAGTGGTGCTAGAGTTTCAATGCCTGGTATGATGGATACTATTTTGAATTTAGGTTTAAATGAAGAAGTAGTAGCAGGATTAGCTTCAAAAACTGGTAATCCTAGATTTGCATATGATTCTTATAGACGTTTCATTCAAATGTACTCAGATGTAGTTATGGGACTAAGTAAAAAACGTTTTGAAGAAATCATTGATGAAATGAAAGAAAAGAGAAACATCAAATTAGATATTGAATTTACAGCCGATGATTTTAAAGAAATGATTATTAAATTTAAAAACTTCTATAAACAAGAAATGAAGGCTGAATTCCCTACTGAACCAAAAGAACAATTATTTGGAGCAATAACTGCTGTATTTAGATCATGGGAAAATCCTCGTGCTAATTATTACAGAAAGATGAATGGTATTCCAGCAAGTTGGGGAACTGCTGTTAATGTTCAATCAATGGTTTATGGAAATATGGGTGAAACATCTGGAACAGGTGTAGCATTTACTAGAAATCCTGCAACAGGTGAAAATAAACTTTATGGTGAATATTTAATTAATGCTCAAGGTGAAGACGTAGTTGCTGGTGTTAGAACACCTTCACAAATTGAAACATTACAAGAAGTAATGCCTTCTGTCTATAAACAATTTGTTGAACTATCACAAAAATTAGAACAACATTTTAAAGATATGCAAGATATCGAATATACAATTGAAGATTCTAAATTATATTTGTTACAAACTAGAAGTGGTAAAAGAACTGCTCAAGCTGCTTTAAGAATTGCTGTTGAAATGTATGAAAGCGGTATGATTACTAAAGAGCAAGCATTAATGTTGGTACAACCTCAACAATTAGATAATTTATTACACCCACAATTTGATACAAATAATTTGAAAGAAGTAGCTATAGTTGGTGAAGGCCTACCTGCTTCTCCTGGTGCTGCTTGCGGCAAAATAGTATTTAACGTAAAAGAAGCCATAGAGAGAACACAAAAAGGTGAAAAAGTTGTCTTAGTTCGTCTTGAAACTTCTCCTGAAGATATCGAAGGAATGGATGTTTCTGAAGGTATCTTAACAGCTCGTGGTGGTATGACATCTCATGCAGCAGTAGTTGCTCGTGGTATGGGTAAATGCTGTGTTTCTGGATGCAAAACTTTAGTAGTTAAAGAAGACGAAGGTTATATTTTAATAGGCGATAAGAAATTTACTAGAGAAGATTATATCGCATTAGATGGAACAACAGGTAACATTTATGGTGGAAAAGTTAAAACTGTTCCAGCAACCATTTCTGGTAATTTTGAAAAATTCATGAATTGGGCTGATGAAGTTCGTCGTCTAAAAGTAAGAACAAATGCTGATACTCCAAGAGATGCTAAACAAGCTAGAGCATTTGGAGCAGAAGGTATTGGTTTATGTCGTACTGAACATATGTTCTTTGATCCAGATAGAATTCAAGCAATGCGTGAAATGATAGTAAGTGATACAACTGAACAAAGAGAAAAAGCATTAGAAAAATTATTGCCAATGCAAAGAGGCGATTTTGAAGAATTGTTTGAGGCTATGGGTAACTTCCCGGTTACAATTCGTTATTTGGATCCACCTCTACATGAATTCTTACCAACTAGTGAAGAAGATATCGAAAGTATTGCTAAAGAATTAGGAATTACTGCAGAAGCATTAACTAACAAAGTAAGAAGTTTACATGAATTCAATCCAATGATGGGTCATCGTGGCTGTCGTTTAGCTGTTTCTTATCCTGAACTTGCAAAAATGCAAACAAGAGCTGTTATCGAAGCATATATTAATGTTAAAAAACGTAATCCTGAATATACACCAGTTCCAGAAATTATGATTCCACTTGTTGGTGAAGTTGCTGAACTTAAATACGTAAAGAATATTGTTTGCGAAACTGCAGATGCAATTTTGAAAGAAAACAATATGAGTGTTGATTACAAAGTAGGAACTATGATTGAAATTCCAAGAGCAGCAGTTTTAGCAGATGAAATTGCTAAGGAAGCTGATTTCTTCAGTTTTGGTACTAATGACTTAACACAAATGACATTTGGATTCAGCCGTGATGATGCTGGAAGCTTCTTGGGTGAATACTACAATAAGCGTATTTATGAATTTGATCCATTTGCAAAAGTAGATCAAAAAGGTGTTGGTAAATTAATTAAAATGGCTGCTACTTTAGGTAGAGAGACAAAATCAAACTTAAAACTTGGTGTTTGTGGAGAACATGGTGGAGAACCTTCATCAATTGAATTCTTTAATTCTGTAGGATTAGATTATGTTTCTTGCTCACCTTATAGAGTTCCAATTGCTCGTTTGGCAGCTGCCCAAGCAGTAATTAAAAGTAAAAAATAATTAGACTTCTATAATTGTTAGTAAAAATTTAAGTGAATTTAAAAGATTGAAATTGATGCTTCTTGTAAAATTTCAATCTTTTTTTCTATTAAAAATAAAAATCAGACAACTAATATAAGAGTAAATTGAAAAGGACTGGCAAATATGAAAGTATTAATAATTGGTGCTGGTGTACTAGGATCAAATCTAGCGCATTCTATAAAAAAAGGTAATGACATAACTATCTTAGCAAGAAATCAAACTTATGAAAATCTAAAAATAATGGACGTATTATAAAACACAAATTCAAAGGAAAAACAATAGATCATTTTAATGTAATAGATACATTAGATGAAAATGATATTTATGATGTAATATTTGTCGTTATGAGATTTTCATCTTTAGATAGTATCATTAGTACTATAGAAAAAAATAAAAGCAAAAAAATTGTATTTGTAGGTAATAACATTACAGTAGAAAAATATATGAATTTAAATGATAAAAATGTGCTATTCGCCTTTTTCATGGCGGTTGGTAAGAAGTATGATGGATATATAAATTCCATTTGCATGAATAAAATTCAAATCGGAAGAGTAGATGGAAAAAACACAAGCGATGAATTTATAAAATCCATATTTGTAAAAACAAAATTAAAAGTAATTATAGAAAATAAAATGAATGATTACCTTAAAACACATGCTTGTGCTGTCCTTCCACTTGTATTTGCAAGTTATAAAACAAATGGTAATTTGTAATTTATTAAAAGAGACAAGAAGTATTCTTTATTGATTATGGAGGCAATTATTGAAGGTATAATGTTTTGAAAAAGCTTGGATATGAAATTCTTCCTAAAGGTGAATATGAAAATTGCGTAAACAAAAAGAAATTAGGTGCTTTTATTTATAGATTTATGTTTTCAAACTTTATAGGAAAGCTATGTATATTAGATCATGCAATGAGTGCAAAAGACGAGGCTACTCTTTTAAATAGTGAATTTGAAAATTAAAAGAAAATTAGGTTTAGAAACTAAAGTATATGACGAGTTAAAACTTGATATGTTAAACTATAATAATTAGTTAAAAACACCTCCGTTTTATAAATTGGAGGTGTTTAAGTATATTTTTTGGTAGAAAAAACAAAAGATATTTAAGCAAGATTTAAGTAAGATTTAAGCAAGATGCATTGATTTTAAATTATTTTTGTTGTATAATATTTATAGAAATTGAGGTGTTCTAATGAAAAATTATGTTCCACCATTTGAAATTACAAACACAATAATAGATTATATTTCTCGTATTATGGAAAAAATCGGGAAATTAGATAATTATACTAATTTTAATAAAAAACCATTATTAAGAAAGAATAATAAAATTCGTTCTATTCATTCATCGTTAGCGATTGAAGCAAACTCTTTATCGCTAAAGCAAGTTCAAGATGTTATTGATGGAAAATTAGTTATTGGAAAGCAGAAAGAAATACAAGAAGTAAAAAATGCCTATAAGGCATATGAAATGATTAATGATATAAATCCATATTCCATCGAAGACTTGAAAAAAATTCATGGAGTAATGACATATTTAATTCTAGATGAATCTGGTGAATATAGAAAAGGAAATGAAGGTGTATTTGATGGCGAAAAATGTATTCACATTTGCCCGCCACCAAAACAAGTTAATGAATTAATGAACCAGTTATTTTATTGGATGAAAAAATGCAAAAATAACTTGCACCCATTAATTTTATCTGCTGTTTTTCATTATGAGTTTGTGTTTATTCATCCGTTCAAAGATGGTAATGGTAGAACAGCAAGATTATGGCACAATATTTTATTATCTAATTGGAAAGAAATATTTCAGTATTTTCCTATTGAATCTCAATTAAAAAAATATCAAGATAAATATTATCAAGCAATTGCTGATTGTAATTTGCAAGGTAGTTCTACCATATTTATAGAGTTTATGTTAAAAATGATTGATGAAGTATTAGATCAAGCACTTAATATGAGTGAAATGCCTATTACAGAAAAAATAATAAATATAAATAAACTATTAGATGTTATGGAATATAATAAACCAATGACAGCTAATGAAATAATGAATAAATTGGGTATTAAATCCAAAGAAACTTTAAGAACAGTTTATTTGAATCCAGCAATTGAAGAAGGAGCAGTTGCTTTAACAATACCAGATAAACCTACTAGTAAAAATCAAATGTATTATAAAAAATAATATAAAAAGTATACATCATGTATTATATTTTTTAAGTATAGTAAAAATTTTTATTAATAATTAATACAAACAAAATAAAGAAGGAGTAAAACTTATGTTTAATAAAAAAATAAAATTTTTTGAATTGATATTATTTATGTGTTTGTTATTTACAAGTTTTGCATGTAAAAATAATAGCACCTCACCAACTGATGAGTATGGATATGTTCCTTTATTAGAAAAAGATGTGGAATATATTCAAGATGCTAGTAAACAAGTTAAGAATATAATATTAATTTTAGGTGATGGAATGGGAGCCAATCAAGTTAAGGTTACAGAAATGGTAATAGGTGAGAATAGAAGTTTGGATTTGAGAAAATTAACTAGTGTTGGCCAAATAAAAACATCTTGTTTAGATAATTATGTTACTGATAGCGCAGCAGCTGCAACTGCTTATGCTACGGGAGTAAAGACTGTTTATGAAAGAGCTGGAAAAGATAAAGATGGTAATGATTTAAAAACAATATTAGACTATTGCCATGAAAATGGAAAGATGACTGCGGTTGTTACAGATAAAGCTTTAAGTGATGCTACTCCTTTAGCATTCACTGCTCATTTGAATAATAGATATAAAGAACCATTAACAATAGCTCCACAACAAATAAAATCTAATGTTGATATAATGCTAGGAAGTGGCGCTAATAAATTTAAGGCAAATCAAAGTTTAATGGAAGAATATGGATATGATTTTGTTGAAACTAAAGAAGCATTGATGAATTTGAAAAGCAATAAATATATTGGAGCATTTAGCAATTTAAATAAGATGATGGAAGCAAGTATTTATCCAACTCTTCCTGAAATGGCACAAAAAGCATTAAGCACTTTAAAAACTTGTGATAAAGGATTTTTCTTATTTGTTGAAAGTGGCCAAATTGATAATTATTGTGGTGATGGCAATATTCAAAAAATGGCTGAAAAAGTTGTGACATTGGATAGAGTTTTAAGAATAAGCATGAATTTTGCTAAAGAAAATCCAGATACTTTAATAATTGTTTTAGCAGATCATGAAACTGGAGGTTTAGTTATAAAAGATGGTACTCCAGATAAAACTTGGTTTACTGAGGAAACAAGATATCATACACCAGTAAATGTTCCTGTTTATAGTTATGGTATGAATAGTAATGAATTCAATGGCAAAACAATTGAAAATACAGAAGTTTTTGATATTATGTTTAGATTAATGGGCTTTCAAAAATAATGATATTTAAGTATTAATAGACTTTGGTTTATTAATACTTTTTTTATAAAAAAACCTATTCAGAATTAAACTGAATAGGTTATATTTTAAAATTCACAATTTTTTGGAGTTCTTGGATAAGGTATAACATCTCTAATGTTTTCTATACCTGTTAGATACATAATTAATCTTTCAAATCCCATACCGAATCCAGAGTGAACACATCCACCATAGCGACGTGTATCTAAATACCAATCGATACCTTCTTTATCAACACCAAGGGCATCCATTCTAGCCATTAATTTTTCTAAGTTTTCTTCTCTTTGAGAACCACCCATTAATTCACCAGCTTGAGGAACAACTAAATCAACTGCAGCTACAGTTTCGTTGTCATCGTTTAACTTCATATAGTATGCTTTAATGTCTTTTGGCCAATCAGTAATAAATACAGGACCATTAAAGTATTCGGTAATATATTTTTCATGTTCTTTAGCAATATCTTCTCCATAGTTTGGTTCAAATTCCCATTTAACATTAGCTTTTTTCAAGATGTCAATAACATCATGATGTTTGATTCTTGTGAATTTACTTTCTAAAAGAGAAGTGATTTTTTCTTTTAATCCTTTTTCAACAAATTTATCACAGAAATCAATTTCTTCAGGGCATTTGTCTAAAACATATTTAACAACAAATTTTAACATTTCTTCTTCAATATCCATTAAACCTTCTAAATCACAAAAAGCCATTTCGGGTTCAATCATCCAGAACTCGTTTGCATGAGTTTTAGTATTAGAGTTTTCTGTTCTAAAAGTTGGACCAAAAGTGTAGATATCTCCAAAAGCCATAGCAAATGTTTCGCCTTGTAGTTGTCCTGAACCAGTAATAAAAGCTTGTTTTCCAAATAAATCTTTTGAATAATCTACTTTTCCATCTTTTGCTAATGGAAGTTTGTTTAAGTTTAATGTTGTAATTTTAAACATTTGGTCTGAGCCTTCACAATCGGCACAAGTTATTAATGGTGTATGAACATAAACATATCCTCTATCTTGGAAATAAGTGTGAATAGCGTTTGCAGCAACACTACGTATTCTAAATATAGCAGAGAATAGGTTAGTTCTTGGACGAAGATGAGCTACTTCGCGCAAGAATTCTCTTGTGTGTCTTTTTGGTTGGATTGGGTAGTTTTCTGGGCAATCTCCTAAAAGAGTAACTTTTTTTGCATGAAGCTCTAATGGTTGCTTCATTTCTGGTGTTAAAACAACAACGCCTTCAACACATACTGAAGAACCAACACGATATTTTGAAACCTCATCAAAATTTTCTAAATTTGTATCATATACTACTTGCAAATTTTCGAAAAAAGATCCATCGTTGATATTTAAAAAACCAAATTGAGCTTGGGAACGATTAGTTCTAACCCATGCACAAACAGTGACACTTTTTTCACTGAATAATTCTTTTTGCCTAAACAATTCCTTAATTCTTGTTCTTTTCATTCTTGTTTCCTCCTATAAAAAAATCCTTGAATAATTAAATTATCCAAGGACGAAAAATTCGCGGTACCACCTTAGTTCAAAGCATAAACTTTGCACCTCAATAACTATATAACGTTAGTTAAACGGTTGGTTCTACTTTATAATTTCTTCCAACAACTCCAAGTGTTTTTCACCATTTTATCAATCATAAGTTCTCACTAACCTTATGTCACTTTGTTTGAGGGAAAATGGTTACTCCTCTTATCAATGTTTTATTAAATATGTAAATAGTTTAGCATATTTTTAAATCTGTGTCAACTCTAAAAATCTTCTTTGTAGCTAGGTTGAATAAAAAATCAAAAAAGATAAATATCGTAAGAGAAGATATTATATTAAACAAAAGATGTGAATAAGCTACGGTTAATTCCTTCGATGCTTTTAGTAAGGTCTCGACTTTTAAAATTAGAATTTCAAAGTATTTTATAAAAATAATAAAAACTAAACTTCCTAAAATGTTTAAAAAAATATTAATTTTAATAGCAACTTTAGCTTCTTTTTTTAAGTTTAAAGCATATGAATAGCTAGAAATGGTTGTACCGATATTAGCGCCTAACATAAAGAAAATAGAGTTAGTAAGGGTAATAATATTACTTTCATAAAGACTTTGAGTAATAGCTATTGTAGCTGATGATGATTGCAAAATGGTAGCTAGTAGTGTTGATATGGTTAAAGAAAAAATGGGAGATTTATTTAAAGAAAAAATACTATTTAGTAAGCTAGCCTCTGATATACCATTTAATCCAGATTCTAAAAAGTTTAGACCTAAAAAGATTAATCCTAAACTAATAATAATATTCCCTAAAGTTTTTAAAATATTCTTTTTTAAAGCGGTAAGTAAGTATCCTATAATTATGAAAACTAATGAGTAGTCTCCTATATTAAAAGTGAATATAAAAGGCGTTATACATGTTCCAACATTTGATCCAAGAATTATTAAAACAGTAGATTTAAGGTTGAGCAAATCGCTACTTAAAAGAACAATAGCAATAGCAGTAAGACCTGATGAAGACTGCATAATAGCTGTTGCAACAATTCCAAATAAAAAAGCCTTGAAATTAGAATTAACAAAACTTGTAAGAATGTTTTTGAAACGAGTGTTAGTAATTGTAAAAAGAAGAGATTTTAAAGTGTTTAAACCAAAAAGAAATAAAGTTATTCCTCCGGTAATCATTATAATAAAACTAGTCATATCTAAATATATGAGTCGATTTACAAAAATAGTATTTTTTGATATAATATGTTTATGTTAGTTGAGGAGTAATTTTATGTTTTTACCAATAAGTAAAAAAGATTTAATAGATAGAGGTATAGATCAAGTTGACTTTGTGTATGTATCTGGTGATGCATACGTTGATCATCCTTCTTTTGGGGTAGCGATTATTTCAAGAGTATTAGAAGCAAACGGATATAAAGTAGCAATTTTACCTCAACCTCGTTGGGATGTAGATGATGACTTTTTGCAATTTGGCGAACCTCGTTTAGGCTTTTTAGTTACAAGTGGTAATCTTGATTCGATGGTTAATAACTACAGCGTAAGCAAGAAAAAAAGAACAGTAGATCAATATTCTGAAGGTGGAAAAGTGGGAATGAGGCCTGATTATGCTGTTAGTGTATATTGCCATATTTTAAAAAGATTATTTCCTAAAAAACCTATAGTAATAGGAGGAATAGAAGCATCACTGAGAAGACTTGCACACTATGACTATTTAAAGAATAAATTAAAGCCTTCTATATTGATAGAATCCAATGCTGATATAATTTCTTATGGAATGGGTGAAAAAACGATTGTAGAGATAGCAGACGCCTTAAATAGCGGTTTAGAAGCTAAAGATTTAATTTATTTAAGAGGAACAGTATGGAAAACTAGAGATAAAAGTTTGCTTCCACAAGATAGTATAATTTTACCTACATATCATGAAATAAAACAAGATAAAGTTGCATATGCTAAAAGCTTTAAAATTCAATATGATAATACCGATCCATATAGTGGCAAACCTTTAGTTGAAGAATATGATGGAACATATGTTGTTCAAAATGAAGCTAATTTTCCTTTTGAAAGAGAATATCTTGATTGGGTATATGGCCTAGATTATGAAAGAACATATCATCCTATATATAAAGAAGGTGTACCAGCAATCAAAGAGGTAAAATATAGTATAGCTATTAATAGAGGCTGTATGGGAAGTTGTTCATTTTGCGCTCTTACTTTTCACCAAGGAAGGATAATTCAGTCACGTAGTAAAGAATCAGTAGTAGATGAAGCAAAGAAAATAATTTCTGATAAAGACTTTAAAGGATATATTCATGATGTTGGGGGACCAACTGCTAATTTTTATGATATAGCTTGTGAAAAACAAAAGAAATTTGGAGCTTGTGTTAATCGCAAATGTTTGTTTCCTAAGAAGTGTCCTAATTTAAAAGTTTCTCATGAAAACTATTTAAATATTTTAAGGACTTTAAGATCTTTAAAAGGAATAAAAAAAGTGTTTATTAGAAGTGGAATTAGATATGATTATTTGATGTATGATAAAAATGAAGAATTCTTTAATGAACTTGTTAAATATCATATTTCTGGTCAATTGAAAGTGGCTCCAGAACATATTAGTGAAAAAGTTTTAAAATATATGCAAAAACCAAGTTTTGCTTTATATGAGGAATTTGTTCAAAAGTATTTACAAATTAATAAGAAAAACAATATGAATCAGTTTATAGTTCCATATCTAATGAGTAGTCATCCTGGAAGCGAGCTTAGTGATGCAATTCTTTTAGCTCAATATCTAAAAAAACATCATTTAAGTGTTGAACAAGTACAAGATTTTTATCCAACTCCAGGAACCCTTTCAACATGTATGTATTATACTGGTCTTGATCCAAGAACTCTTGAAAAAGTGTATGTGGCCACAAATCCTCATGAAAAAGCTATGCAAAGAGCTTTGATCCAGTATAACAGAAAAGAAAATTATGATTTAATTAAAGAAGCTCTAACAAAAGCTAATCGTCTGGATTTAATTGGTGATGGGGAAGAGTGTTTAATAAAAAAGAAAAAAGGAAATAACAATTTTAATTATAATTACAAAAAGTCTATTAAAAAAAGATAAAATGTGTTATAATAGAAAAATAGGAGATGAAATCTATGGCATATAAAGCATTATATCGTACATACAGACCACAAAGATTTGAAGATGTTGTTGGGCAAGACGTAATTGTTAAGACATTACAAAATGCCCTTAATACAGGGAAAATAACACATGCTTATTTGTTTAGTGGACCAAGAGGAACAGGAAAAACAACTATAGCACGTCTTTTGGCAAAATCTATTAACTGCTCTTGCGGAATGAGTAGTCATCCTTGTAACGAATGCACATCTTGCAAAGAAATAATGGAAGGAATTAGTCCTGATGTTATTGAAATAGATGCTGCTAGTAATAATGGAGTAGATGAGATTCGTGAAATAAAGGAAAAAGTAAAATTTTTACCTGGAGAATCAAAATATAAAATCTATATAATAGATGAAGTACATATGCTTACTACTAGTGCTTTTAATGCTTTGCTTAAGACATTAGAAGAGCCTCCTAAACATGTCATATTTATTCTGGCTACAACCGAGCCACAAAAAGTTTTACCAACTATTTTGTCACGTTGCCAAAGATATGATTTTAAGAGTTTGACTGTTAATGAAATTTCTAAATATCTTGTTAAAGTCGCTCAAAACGAAAAGATTAGAATCACTGATGAAGCAGTAAATGCTTTAGCAGAAAATGCTGAAGGCGGTATGAGAGATGCTTTGAGTTTATTAGATCAAGCTATTTCATTAAGTGATGATGAAGTTACTATTGATGATGTAAATAGTGTTACAGGTAACTTAAGTTATAATAAAATTATTGAGCTTGCTAATTATTTTGAAAAAAAGAATATTTCTTCAGCTTTAAAAGTTGTTAATGAACTTTTAGATATGGGAAAAGAAGTCAATAAAATTGTAGTTAGTATGTTACAATTTTACCGTGATATTTTACTTTTTAAAAATGTTGATATCAATGAATATAAAAAGTATATATTCCAAAAAGATGAATTTAAGCAATTAGCAAATGTAATTGATGAGAAAAAGATATATTATTATGTTGATATTTTAAGCGAAACTCAAAACAAGTTACGCTTTGTAACTTCACCACATATATTTTTAGAAGTTGCGATTATCAAAATGATGAATGTAAGTTCTAATGAATTAGATTTAATTGAAAAAGTTAAGGAATTACAAACAAAAATCGATAATTTAGAAGTTCCTACATCTTTAGTAAGTGGAGATATTAGTGTTAGTAGTGAAGTAAGTAGCAAAGTTAATTTGTTAGAAGATAAAGTTAATAGAATTGTTAGTGAACTTGGTAAACTTGAACTACAAAAACTTGTTCAAAGAGTAAATGTTGTTGAAGAATTAACAAATGATGAAACTAATAATAATAGCTATAAAGAGTTAGAAAAAGATTTTGATAAGATTAAAGAAGATGTTTATCTTATTAAGGCTAATTTTAGTGCCTTACAAAATCAAAAGCCTGTTGAAGTTAGTTCTGTAGATAATTCATATATTGATAAAAAACTATTAGAAATAGAGAAAAATATCAAAAAGGTTGAAGAAAACAGTGATATTAACTATGATAAGATAAATGATATAATTACTGATAGAATTAAAGATGCTCGTCACGAAGTAAGGCTAGATTATGATAAGATAGTAAAACTTGTAGATGAGAGAACTTCACAAATTGATGCAGCAAATAAAACAATAGATAATACTAATAAAAATAGTGATAATTCAGATATCTTATTACGTTTAGAAAATATTGAAGAAAAAGTTTATAAAATTATGTCTGGTGCTCTAGCTATGCAACCTACTCCAACAAGAAGAAATCGCAATACAGTAAGTGAAAATCAAATTGTATTGTTTGGAGATGATATGGTAACAGTAGGCAACATTGAAAAGCATGCTGTAAAAGAAAGATTTGACTTTGAAGAGTTAACTAAAGAAGAAGTTAAAAAGGAAAATAGAGTAAAAGAAGAAAACTTGTTTACAATAATGAAAGAGGAAGAAAAACCTGAAGAAACTGAAACAATAGTTTTTGAAAAGACAATATTACCTAAAGAAAGTAAAAAAGAAAAAGAAACACCAAAAGAAGAAAATGTTTTTGGTGAGAGCAAGTATGATATGACTACTCCAGCTGAAAATATTTTGAATAGAAGTGTTGAAGGATTGTCAACTCCTGGTGATAAAGAAGAAAGTAAAGTTGATGTTTTTGGTTATAGCAAGTATGACATGGCTACTCCAGCTGAAAAATCACTTAATAAGAGTTTGGAAAAACTTACTGATGAATATAATAAACCAAAGTCTCAACTTGTTATTAGAAAGAATGGAGAAGACAAGATAGTATCAAATACTCAAGAATTATTTAGTGGTGAAAAAGAAGAATTAAAACGCGAATTAAACAATTATCATTCTCCTGAAATTATCGCTAAAGAAGAACCAAAAGTAGTAGAGAATTCTGAATTAGATGAATTCGAAAGCTATGATGTTAGAGTAATAGAGAGAATACTAAATGATTCTCGTAAAGAAGAAGCCAAAAATGATAAGAATAGAATAATGGGACTTTGGAAAGTTTTAGCTGAAAAGACGCCTGAAGATAGACGAGGAATCGCTGAAGTTTTACAAGAAGGAACTGTAGTCGCGGTAGGAAATCGTGAATTTATAATAATCTATCGTAATGCTAGTATGTGCAGTCAAGTCATGAAGAGAAAATTCAAGCGTGAATCTTTGAAATTATTGTTTGACTTCTTAGGAAACACATATAACTATATGGCTCTTCCAGAAAATATTTGGCTACAAAAACGTGCTGAATATGTTAACCAATACAACATAGGTGCTAAAAATATCCGTTTAGAGCCACTTAATGATATGGTGATAAAAGCTTTAATGAGTGATAATGAATTAACACCTGAAGAAGAAATGTTAGAAAAAGCCCAAAAGTTATTTGGCGATGATATTATAGAATTTAAGGAGTAAAAAGATGAATCAACAAGTTTTAATGAAAAAAATAAAAAAAATACAAGAAGAAATGTTAGCAACTCAACAAGAAATTGAAAATACAGTTTTTTATGCTTCAGCTGGTGGAGTTGTAGACGTTGAAGTGTATGGCACAAAAGAAATCAAAGCTGTTAAAGTTGAAGACAGTTTTGAAATTGAATCTAAGGAAGATATCGAAATGCTAAGCGAAATGATAGTTGCCGCTTGCAATCAAGCATATCGTGAAATTGAAAAAACAACTAAAGAAAAAATGGATAAATATAACAGTATGTTAGGTGGGTTCGGAGGCCTATTCTAAAAGTGAAATATTATAAATCTTTACAAGATTTAATAGAAAACTTTCAAATGTATCCAGGAATTGGTCCGAAAACAGCTGAAAGATTAGCTTTCTTTACGATTCAAAAATGTTCTAAGGAAGCGGTTGAAAGTTTTAGTAAAAGTTTAATTGAAGCAATTGAAAAAACTAAAAATTGTAAAATATGTGGTTGCTTTACTGACCAAGATGTGTGTGAAGTTTGTCAGGATGAAAAAAGAGATAATACTATATTGGTTGTGTCTGATACTAAAGATATAATAATGTTTGAAAAGACGGCTCAATATTATGGTAAATATCATTCACTTAATGGGTTAATATCTCCACTTAATGGAGTTGGTCCAGATGATATTAATTTAGCTAGTTTATTTGAACGAGTAAAAAGTGAAAACATTGATGAAGTGATTGTTGCAACAAGCGCTAATATTGATGGTGAAATGACAGCTTTATATATTAAAAACATTTTGGAAAAAGAGGGAGTTAAGGTAAGTAGAATTGGCTATGGTCTTCCTGCTGGTGGAGATATTGAATATGCTGATGAAGTTACTTTGATAAAAGCTTTAGAGGGAAGAAAAACGATGTAAAAAGCTAATGCTTAAAGAAATGGTGATTTTATGGAAAAAGGATATTCGAGTGTTTATGGAATAGAAAAAGCTAGTATGTTAAAGCGTATATCAGCATACATTTTGGATGCCATTTTAACAGTTATTTTAGCTTCTGGGTTTGTTTTTGCAATATCTGCGATCATTAATTATGATTCTTATTATGATAAGATGAATCAATATTATGACGAGTTTGAAGAAGAAAATGGCTTTTCGTTTAATATGTTTTCAAAAAATGAAGATGAATTAAATGATAAAGAAAAGCAAATTAAAGAAATAAGTTCTAAAGCTTTGGAAGACTTAACTGAAGAAGAAAAGCAAATTAAAGAAGAGTATGAAAAAGCAATAGATGATTTTGTTAATGATAAAGATATGCTTTACATCTATAATATGTTAATTAACTTAACACTTTTAATGGTAACTATTTCAGTTTTACTTGCCATTTTAATTATTGAATTTGTTTTACCGCTTGTTTTCAAAAATGGACAAACAATAGGAAAGAAATGTTTTGGACTTTGTTTAGTGAAAAACAATTGTGTTAGAATAAATGCTCCAATCTTATTTATTAGAACTGTTCTTGGAAAGTTCACTGTTGAAACAATGATACCAATCTATATTATTATTATGATAATTTTTGGTGGTGCTGGAATAACTGGTACAATAGTTTTAGTTTTGATTTTGTTTATTCAATTAATTCTAGTAATATCTACTAAAAATAATTGCTTGATACATGATCTTATGGCTGGCACTGTGGTTGTTGATAAGAATGGACAAATGATTTTTGATACTGAAAACGACTTGATAGAATTTAAGAAAAACTTTCATAAAGAAGAATCTTTAAGAAAAGAATACAAATAAAATAATGAAGTTTATGTTTTTTTAATCATAAACTTTTTTTAATTAATATGAAAAAAATAGGTTGTTAATTGGTAGATATATGTTTGTTTATTTTTTTAAAATACTATTTTTTGTCTGCAGTTTATTGTGAAATTAGGAAAAAATCACTTAAATATTAACAAAAAAAGTTTCGAAAATTTAAAAAAATACAAACGCTTTTACAACTTTTGTTTAAAGATGTTGAAAAAAAATATAGAATCTGTTATAATAAGTACGTATAGTTTGTCAATTTAAAATCATAGATTTTTTAGGCAAAAAAAGTAATAATAGAGAGGACAAATAAGTATTATGGAAGTTACTTTGCAGAATTTGACTAAGATTTTCCCTAGTAAAAACAAAAAGGATCCAACTGAAGTTGTAGCAGTTAATGATTTTACTTTCACAATTCCTGATGGTAAACTAATAGGTTTATTAGGACCTTCTGGATGTGGCAAGAGTACTACACTTTACATGTTAAGTGGATTACAAAAGCCTACTAGTGGAAGAATTTTCTTCGGAAAAGATGATGTTACTGAGTTAACACCTGAAAACAGAGGCGTAGGTTTGGTTTTCCAAAATTATGCTTTGTATCCACATATGACTGTTAAGCAAAACATTTTATTCCCTTTACAAAATTTAAAAGGTGAAGATAAATTGGAAAAAGAAGAAATGCTTAAAAGAGCATATGAAACAGCAAAATTGGTTCAAATCGATGAACTAATGGAAAGAAAACCAAGCGAACTATCTGGTGGTCAACAACAACGTGTAGCTATTGCTAGAGCGCTAGTAAAAATGCCTAGAGTTCTTTTACTTGATGAACCACTATCTAATCTTGATGCTCGTTTAAGATTACAAACTCGTGAAGAAATCAAGAGAATCCAAAGAGAAACAAAGATAACTACTATTTTCGTTACTCATGACCAAGAAGAAGCTATGAGTATTTCAGATTTAATAGTTGTTATGAAATTGGGTGTAATTCAACAAATAGATAAACCTCAAGCTGTTTATGATAACCCTGTTAATTTATTTGTTGCAAAGTTCTTAGGAACACCTCCTATTAATGTTTTCAATGGTAAAGTTTTAAATAATGAATTATATATTGGCGAAGAAAAAGTTTTGAAAGTTGAAAATGTTGCTGATCAAGAAGTAATCGTAGGAATTAGACCAGAAGGATTCATTCTTGATAAAAATGGTCCACTTTCTTGCAATTTATCAAATGTTGAAGTTATGGGCCGTGATGTTTCAATCGTTTCAACAAACCCTAATTCACAAAATCCAATTATTCGTTCTATAATTGATGCTGACAATGAAATCGATCATGAAAGTGAAAAAGTAAGATTTTCATTAAAACCTAATAAAGTATTTATTTTCAGTAAGGAAACTGAAAAGAGATTATTTTAATGAGGTAGAATAGATGGTTGAAAGTAAAAGCTCTTGGAAGGCTTGGTTATACTTATCACCTGCTTTAGTTTTACTATTAATTTTTACAGTTTGGCCAATTATTAATACAGTTAGAATGGCATTTTTAGAAAATTATAGTGGATTAGAAGCAATTGGTGGTAGAAGTTTCTCAATAGGTATTGCCAACTTCACTAAAGTAATTAGTTATAAGAAATTTTTAGATTGTTTAAAGACAACAGTATTGTTATGTGTTATAACTGTTCCTGTTTCTTCTATTTTAGCTTTGTTAATTGCGGTTTGTTTAAACTCAATTAAACCATTAAGTAGAATGTTGCAAACTATCTTCTTTTTACCGTATGTTACAAACTCAATAGCAATTGGTATGGTATTTGCAGCGATGTTTAATATAATCGGTAATAATATCGGCAGTGAAAATGAGATTATAACAACAGCTGGTATCATAAACAATATAATTGAATTTTTTGGCGGACATGCTGTTAACTGGATAAATGCTGGTTCAACATATGCAGCTAATATGACTGTTATGATAATATATATTGTTTGGAATGCATTACCATTCAAGATTTTGATTTTATTGGGTGGACTTCAAAGTATTAATAAACAATATTATGAAGCTGCAAAAGTTGATGGCACATCAAGAAAGAGAATTTTTGCTAGAATTACTGTTCCACTACTTTCTCCAATGATTGCTTATGTAGTAATTACAGGATTTATTGGTGGATTTAAAGAATACTCTAGTATCGTAGGTGTATTTGGAAAGACAATGGGACCAGCTGGTGCAGATAAGAGATTAAATACAATGGTTGGTTATATTTACGATTCGCTTTCACTTAACAGACAAGGACTTGCTAGTGCTGCAGCTTTGATTTTGTTTGCAATAATATTATTAGTAACACTTGTTAACTTATATGTTAGCAAAAAGAAAGTACATTATTAAGAGGTGCGATTATGAAGATTGATGAAAATATTACAATGCACCAACAAGATATGCAAAAAGTTTCTGTTCGTCAAAAAGTTGTTAAGATTTTAGTACAAGTTGCTTTGTATGCATTTTTAATACTTATGGCGATAATTGTGTTATTCCCATTTTATTGGATGATAAATTCTTCTTTGAAGACTTTGGATGAATATCGTTTATCTGTGCCAACATTTTGGCCACATGTAGTAATGTGGGAGAACTATGTTAATGCTTTTAATACAGCAAATTTAGGAAGATTATTCTTTAATACAATGTATGTAGGTATTGTGTCTACAATATTATCATTAGTAATCACAGTGCTTTCAGCATTTGCATTTGCAAGATTAGAATTTAAAGGTAAAAACATTTTATTTGCTGGTTTGCTTGCCACAATGATGATTCCAGGAGAACTGTTCACAATCACAAATTATGGAACAGTTTCTGCTTGGGGTTGGCTTGATTCATACAGAGTATTGATTGTTCCGTTTTTAGTTAGTGTATTTTATATATATCTACTAAGACAAAATTTCTTACAAATACCTAATGAATTGTATCTTGCTGCTAAAGTAGATGGTACTAGTGATTTAAAATATTTGTGGAAAGTTATGATTCCTTTAGCTCTTCCAACATTAATTTCAATAACAATTTTGAAGATGATGGGTGCTTGGAACTCTTATGTATGGCCTAATTTGGTAACTAGAAAAGAAAAGTATAGATTAATAACAAATGGTTTGAGAAATGCGTTTACAGAAACAACTGGTGATGTAAACTATCCTCAACAAATGGCTGCTGTAGCCTTAGTATCAATACCGCTATTCTTAGTATTTATCTTCTTGAGAAAATACATTATGAAAGGTGTTAGCCGTAGCGGAATTAAAGGTTAGGAATCAAGTTATAAATAATTAAATTCTTAATTATTTACTTAATTCAAATATAAAAATAAAATAAAAAACATTACAGAAAGGGTAAAAAATCAAAATGAAAAAAAGATGTTTTGTTTTAATGTTGTTATTCTTAATGACATTAGTATTTGCTGGTTGTGGCAAGAAAAAAGCTATGCCAAACTTTGAAGTTCCAGAAGGTGGATATGATGGAAGTGCTGTAACTATTACTTTCTATCACACAATGGGAACTAATTTAAGAACTGTATTAACTAGTTATATTGAAGAATTCAATAAAATTTATCCTAACATTACAGTTGTTGAAGAACAAGTTGGTAGTTATGATGATGTAAGAACTACTATTAGTACAGAAATTACTGAAGGAAATCAACCAAATATTGCTTACTGTTATCCTGACCACGTTGCATTATATAATTTAGCTGGTGCTGTTGCAACTTTAGATAATCTAATTAACAGTACTGAAAAAGATGGCGATGGAATTTTAGGTTTAACTCAAGAACAAAAAGATGATTTCATCGAAGGATACTATGCTGAAGGACAACAATTCGGTGATGGTTTAATGTATACATTACCATTCTCAAAATCAACAGAAGTATTATATTATAATAAGACTTTCTTTGAAGCTAATGGTTTAACTGTTCCTAAAACTTGGGATGAAATGGAAGCATTATGCAAGAAAATTAAATCAATCGATCCTAATTCAATTCCTCTAGGATACGATTCAAGTGCAAACTGGTTCATCACTATGTGCGAACAACTAGGTTCTCCTTATACATCTGCAGAAGGCGATCATTATCTATTCAATAATAAAACTAACAGAGATTTCGTTAAGAAATATAGAGAATGGTACAAGAACGGTTATGTAACTACTCAAGATATTTATGGTTCATATACTAGTGGTTTATTCGTTTCTACTGATACTGTTAAGAGTTATATGTCAATTGGTTCAAGTGCTGGTGCAACTCACCAAAGACCAACTAAGGTTGATGGCGCTTATCCATTTGAAGTAGGCATTGCTACAATTCCTCAAGTTAACCCTGAAAAACCAAAAGTTATCTCTCAAGGACCAAGTGTATGTATTTTCAAGAAAGAAAATCCACAAGAAGTTGTTGCTTCATGGTTATTAGTTAAATATTTAACAACTAGTACTGAATTCCAAGCTGAATTCTCAATTGCTTCTGGTTATGTTCCAGTATTAAAATCAGTTATGGAAAATGAAGTATTTGCTAGTCATTTAGCAAAAGGTGATGGTGGCGACTATATCGCAGCATTAAGTACTAAGATTTGTATGGAACAAGAAAGTGCATATTACACTTCTCCAGCATTCAATGGATCATCTACTGCTCGTGATCAAGTTAACGCATTATTAAATAAAGCATTCACTACTGATGGCGATGATATTGATAAAGTAATCGAAAAGATTTTCAAAGACGCAATCGAAGAATGCGAATATAACGGCTAATAAAAAACAATTTAATGAGTAATTAAAAATATGAAAAAAATATTCAAAAAAATATCTGTATTCTTTTTCATACTTTTGATTAGTTTATGTTTAGTATCATGTAAAGAAGATACACCTACACCAGAACCTAGTGATGTAGATTATGTTGAAACTTTAAAATTAGATATGGGTAGTGAAACTTTAAAACAAGAAGTAACTGTAAAAAACTATATTGATGGTGATACTACACACTTTTATGTACCTAATTCTGTTGATTCAAGTGGTGTTTTAAAAGCTAGATATTTAGCAATAAACACTCCTGAATCAACAGGTAAAATTGAAGAATGGGGCAAAAAAGCTTCTAAATTCACAAAAGAGAAACTTTCGAATGCTACTTCTATAATGATAGAATCAGACGACAATAAATGGAATTTAGATTCTACTGGTGGAAGATACCTTGTTTGGATATGGTATAAAACTAGCGAAAGTAGCGATTACAGAAACTTAAATGTTGAAATATTACAAAATGGATTAGCAATAGCTTCAAATTCGGCGAATAACCGCTATGGTGAAGTTTGCGTTAATGCTATAAATAAAGCGAAAAAAGAAAAATTAAATATTTATTCTGGAGAAAAAGATCCTGATTTCTTCTATGGTGGTCCAATTGAAATTACTTTGAAGGAATTAAGAACAAATATTCAAGAATATGATAATGTTAAGGTTTCTTTTGAGGGAGTTATCACTAGAAATTACAACAATAGTATTTATGTAGAAGATTACGATGAAGAAACAGGTTTATATTTTGGTATGACTGTTTATTTAGGTTATAATTTGAGTGGTGAAGGATTAAGCATTGTAAATGTTGGAAATCGTTCTAGGATTGTTGGAACAGTACAATACTATGAAACTGGAAAAAGTTATCAAGTATCTGGCTTACAATATCGAATTATGAGACCAAATGATCCAGATAATATAAAACTTATATCTGAAGGTCATGAAGCATCATATACAGAAATAGATCCTAATGATTTTATAAACAGTAAAATTAAGATAGAAGTTAAAGAAGATGAAGTGAAGGAATTTGCATATTCAGATTTAATTATGAACACTTCTGTTAGTATGAAAAATTTGACTGTTAAAAGCGTATATACTACTACTAATGAAGACAGTTCTTCTAAAGGCGCTATGACACTAACTTGTGAAGTAAATGGCATAACTATTTCTATTAGAACTGTGCCTTTATATGATGAAAATAACAAATTAATAACTGCTGATTATTACAAAGGCAAAGTTATCGATGTTAAAGGAATTGTTGATACTTTTGATGGCAATTGCCAAATTAAAGTTTTTAGTCAAAAAGATATTTTAATTCATTAAAAAATAGGAAAGGTAAAATTTTAAAATGAAAAGAATTAAATTTTTAAGCTTAATGCTTGTTGCATTAATGCTACTTTTAGTTGTTGGATGTGGCAACAAAACACCTGAGGGCTTAGTAAAAGCAAAAGATTATGTAAATGGTCTATATAAAGATAACGCTGCTTCAACTCCTGACAACTATGAATTAGTTTCAAAAGTTGTAAGTGATGGCGTTACTTATGAAGTTGAATGGTCTGTTAAAATTACTGAAGGTAAAGAAGACGATGTTAAATTAAGCAAAAATGAAGCTGGAAAAACAGTAGTTACTGTTAATAAATATACAGAAACTTTAGTTAAATATACTTTAACTTTCACTGTTAAAGATGCAAAAGGTAATAAGATTGAACATTCTTATGAAAAAAATATTCCTGCATTTAAGATGAATACATGGCAAGAATATGCAACTAGTGAAAAAGAAACATTATTAAATGTTGAAGGTGTTGTAACAGCTATTATGTCTAAGACTAATGGTAATTCATACAACTGTTTATATTTCCAAGATAGTGATGGTGGATACTATGCATATGGTATGACAAACGATCCAGTTACTGATGGAATTAAAGTTGGTATGACTGTAATGGTTACTGGTAAAAAAGATGTTTATAGTGGAACACTTGAATTAAAAGAAGCTACTGCAGTTATTATAGATAGCGCAATTAAATTAGCTGAACCTGTAGATTACACTCAAAAATTCGTTAGCGCAAAAGATTTAAAAGATACTGATTTAACTGAAAAACAAGGTTTATTAGTAACTATTAAGGGCGTTGAATTAGGCGAAATGAATGAATCAAATGGTTACTTATATTTCAAATTAGAAGGAAAAGAATCTTACGTTAGAATTTCTAGTTCTGTTTGCCCACTTGTAAAAGATGATCAAGCTGCTTTAAAAGCTAAACAAGTTAAAGGTCAAAAAGCAAACGTTACTGGTGTTATCTGCGTTTATGATGGCGCATTCTACTTAACTCCAACAAGCGTTGATTCAATTGAACATGTAAAAGAACAATTAACTGATGCTCAAAAAGTTGAAAGAGCAACTGCAAAAGTTAATGAATTAGCTGATCAAGTTTATGCAAAAGATTTAGATTTATTCACATCTATCGCTGGTATCGAAGGATTAACAGTTGCATGGACAAGTGGAAATACTGAATTAATTACAAATGATGGTAAATTATTAAAATACCCATTAGAAGAAACTGCTGTTGAATTAACTGCTGAAATTACTGCTGGTAATGAAAAAGCTACAGTTAAAATCAATGTAAAAGTTGCTGCATTATCAAGAATTAGTGTTGCTGAAGCTTTACTTCTTTGCGATGCTCCTGAAAAACCAATGATTTTTGTTGAAGGTAAATTAATCGCATTAGACGTTGATGGATACGGATTTGTTGCTGATGAAACAGGCGTTATCTATGTTAGAACTAAATTTGAAGGCTTCAAAGTTGGCGATACAGTTAAAGTTATTGGTACTGCTACAGTTTATGCAAATAAACAATATACAAGACAAGTTGGCGATGCAACAATCACTGCTACTGATACAGTAGTTAAAGATTTACAACCAGTTGTTATTTCATATGAAGATTTAGCTGCATGTGAAGATAACGCTCAAGTTATAGCTAATCGTTTCTCTGGCAAACTAGTTACTATTACTGGTTATGTAAGCATTAGAGGTAACTATAAGAACGCATTTATCGCAAGTGCTAACGATGGTGAATCATATGCACTTGGTTGTTGGTATAAAGGAAATGATCAAGATGGAATTAAAGCTTTAGAAGGCAAATTAGTTTCATTCACTGCTCCAGTTTACAACTATTCATTCAGCGATAATGCTTGGTTATTAGGAAGCTATACTAAATTAGTTGAAGGCGAAACTAAAGTTGAAGCAACTGAAGGCGCAATTAGCATTAGTGAAGTTTTAGCAGCTGAAACAGGTGCAGAAGTTTTATTTGATGCTCAAATTAAATTCTTAAACCCTGGTACTGGTGCAATCGTTACTGATGGTACTGATAGTATTTTCTTATATACAAAGGCTGATTTAAGCGGACTTGCAGTTGGCGATTATGTAGTTGTTTCTGGTAAGAGAGCTGCATACAATGGTGCTCCTCAAATCGGTAGTCCAGTTATCACACTTAAAGGAACTGGAAAATATGAATATCAAGCAGAAAGCAAGACATTAGCTGAAATTAACGCTTTAGATTCAACTGATATCAAAAACTTTGGTAGAGTATTCAAAGTTGAAGGTACAATCGTTGCCAGCGATAAATATGTAAATATTTCATCTGATGGTGTAGTTTATAGTTTATATTTATCAAGTGCTGATAAAGAATTATTAGCTAATTATAAAGACAAAACTGTTGAAATTTGTGTATTGACTTATAACTATAATTCAAAGACAAAATTATATAATTTCTTTGCAATTACTTCAACTATTGTTGAAAAATAAAGAAATATAAGGGACTATGGCTTCATAGCCCCTTTTTTTGTTGCGCATTAGCTTAAAAACCAAAAATAAGCCCAAAATTTCGCCTGTACTCTTTTTTCTTGAAAAAAAGCAGTAACTATGTTAAAATGGAAATGGTGATAGTATGATAGCAAATTTAAATGAAACAAAAAAAATATTAGCGAAATATGATTTGCAAGCCAAGAAAAAGTTTGGTCAGAATTTTTTAATAGATAGTAATATAATTAATAAAATAATTGAAGAAAGTAAAATTGATAAAAACTGTGGAGTTATAGAAATTGGTCCAGGGATTGGTTCTTTAACAGAAAAACTTTCTGAAAGTGCAAAAAAAGTTTTATGTTATGAAATTGATGAAGATATGATAGAAATATTAAAAGATAATATTAAAACTAATAATGTTAAAATAATTAAACAAGATTTTTTGAAAGCAGATTTAAGTAAAGAATTAGATTATTTTTCTGATTGCGAAAATATTAAAGTTGTTAGTAATTTACCATACTATATAACTACACCAATAATTTTTAAACTATTAGAAGAAAAAAATGAAATTAATGATTTTTATTTTATGGTTCAAAAAGAAGTTGGACAAAGATTAACAGGTAAGAAAAATAGTAAAGATTATAATAGCTTGAGTGTAGCAATTGATTTTCAAGCCAATGCTAGAATTTGTTTTTTTGTTGAGAGAAATTGTTTTTATCCTGCTCCTAATGTGGATAGTGTTATAATTAATATTCAAAAGGAACAAAAAAATTATGATATAGATAATCAAAAAGATTTTTTAAGGTTTGTACAAAATATTTTTCAATTAAGAAGAAAAACTTTTGTTAATAATGTTAGTAGTCAATATCATATTAATAAAGAAGAAGTCATAAAATTATTAGAAAAAAGAGGCTATAAGCCAACGATTAGAAGTGAAGAATTATCAACAGCAGAGATTGTTACGTTATATAAAGATTTTTTATTAACCAATGAGTAGAAAAAATCATATATTGTAATAGGTGAATGTTGGTGAAGGAAAATGATAAAGTAGTCTATCTTGATGATAGCAAGATAGTCATATATTATATAAAAAATATTTTTGGGGAAAATGTGGAAATTTTAGGAGTGTATTACCGAATTCACCGCATCGTTTTGCTTAGTAAAATAAGATTAGCTACTTTAGAAGAGATAGAAACAGAAGAAAAATGTGCTAATAATTACTATATTAATATTACTAAAGATGGGGCGAGAGAAAAAAAGAGATATATTCTAGGTAGAGTATTACACATCGATGGTGATAAGTCTTATTTAGATAGATGTTTAGAATTGTATGAAAAAGTAGGTGTAAAAGCTGAAGGTGTTTGTGTGAAAGAAAATGAAATGCCAAACAAAATTGAAAGTTATATATTACAGCTTAACCCTGATATAGTAGTAATAACGGGACATGATTTGTATAATCAAAAAGGAATAAAAGAATTAGATAACTATACTAATACAAAGTATTTTGTTGAAACTATTAAAAAAATTAGAAATGTCAAATCGAGTTATGATTGTTGTGTGATTGCTGGGGCGTGTCAATCTAATTTTGAGGCTTTGATTGCGAGTGGTGCTGATTTTGCAAGTAGTCCTAAAAGAATTAATGTTCATACTTTTGATCCAGCAATAATTGCTATTAAGGTCGCTACAACGTCTTTTTTGAAAATTATTAACTTGAATGAAGCATTAAAATATATTGAAAACGGAAGGAGCGCATTTGGTGGAGTCGAGTCACTTGGGAAGATGAAACTAATGCTTTAAAAATATGAAAAAAAGAGCTTATGGAAAAATAAATCTCGGTTTAAAAGTTATTAAAAAAAGAGAAGATGGCTTTCATGAAATTGAAACGGTAATGACAAGAATAAGTTTATACGACGAAATGACTTTTACTGAAAGTGATAAGATTGAAGTTGAATGCACTGGACTTACTTTAGCAATGAAAGATAATTTAGTATATAAAGTTGCCTTGTATTTAAAAGAAAAATATCAAGTTTCAAAGGGAATAAAAATTAATATAAAGAAAATGATTCCAAGTGAAGCTGGCTTAGGTGGGGGCAGTAGCGATGCAGCTATGACAATTATGTGCTTAAATAAGATTTGGAATTTAAAAATGCGAAGAATAGATATGATGAAGACGGCTAATCTTTTTGGAAGTGATATTGCTTTCTTTTTATTAAATGAACCGTGTTTCGTTTATGGGAAAGGCGATAAAATGCGTTATATAAAAATTAAAAACAAGTTATTTTTAGTTTTAGTTAAACCTTCGTTTGGCGTTGAAACAAAAAAAGCTTTTTCGATGGTAGATGAATATAGTGAAAGTGGTTATCTAGATAAACTTATTGAAATTTTAAATTCTGGTGACATTAAAGATATTGAGTGTGAGATATCTAATGATTTAGAAAAGGCAATATTAAAGGATGATAAGTATTCAAAAATAAAAGTAATAGAAAAAGAATTATTATCTAGCGGAGCGATGTTTGCTTCAATGAGCGGAAGTGGAAGTTCAGTTTATGCTGCTTTTAAAGACAAAAAAACGCAAGAAGTGGCATATAAAAATATGTTAAAAAATGGTTATCAAGCATATAAAATATATAATAAATAGGTGATTTTGTGAATAAAGAAAGGAAGAGGAGTGCTTTAATACTTGCGGCTGGTAGGGGCAAGAGAATGGGAGCAGATTCTCCCAAATGCCTTGTTAAAGTGTTTGACAAAACAATGATTGAAATGGTTATAGATAATATAAAAAAAGCGGGGATAGATGATATAACTATTGTTTTGGGGTATAAGGCTTTAGAGGTTTTAAAAGTTGTTGGGGATAGCAATGATATCTGCTATCAAAAAGAACTTCTTGGTACGGCTAATGCGGTATTAAGTGCAAAAGAAAAATACAAAGATAAAAATGTTGATTTGTTAATTATTGCTTCTGATATGCCTTTTATTTCTTATATAAGTATAAATGAAGCTTTTGATGTTTTTCGTAAAGAAAAAGCTGATATATTACTAATGACGTCCACCATAGAAAATGATAATAATTATGGTAGAGTAATTAAAGATAAGTGTGGAAATGTTATTGAGATCGTTGAAAGAAAAGATTTAAAAGCTGATATGCTAAATATAAAAGAAGTTAATGCTTCAGTATATATAGTTAAATCAGAAGATATTTTTGATTATTTAAAGAATGTTAAAAATGATAATTGCCAAAATGAGTATTATTTTACAGATGTTATAAAGATATATAATACTAATAAGAAAAAGATTTTATCATATGCTTTAAAAGATAATAGAGAAATCATTGGTGTGAATTGCGAAAAAGATTTATTTTTAGCAAAAGATATGTTTGAAGAAAACCATTAAAAAATGGTTTTTTCTTTTTCATAAAAACGTTTTATTTTTGTTGTTGTTGTCAAAAAAAGTTATGTAGTGTATAATAAAATTGAATTTAGTTGGAGGTTATTAAAAATGGCAGAAATTCATGGCACCAAGGTCAAAGTTTTTTCTTTAAGTTCTAATCCTGAACTTGCTGAAGAAATAGCAGATTATATGGGAATAAAATTATCCGAATGTTCAATTGAAAAATTTGCTGACGGAGAAGTAGGGATCAATATTACAGAAACTGTTCGTGGACATCATGTGTTTGTTATCCAAACAACTTCTAATCCAGTAAATGAACACTATATGGAATTGCTTATTATGATTGATGCGCTTAAACGTGCTTCTGCAAGAAGTATTAATGTTATTATGCCTTATTATGGATATTCTAGACAAGATAGAAAAGCACTTAGTAGACAACCTATATCTGCAAAACTAGTAGCAGATTTATTAACTGTTGCTGGTGCTACAAGAGTTATTTCACTTGATTTACATGCTGCTCAAATTCAAGGTTTTTATGATATACCTATTGATAACTTTGAAGCTGCTCCTATTATTGTTAGTTATTTAAAAGATAAAAAGTTAGATGATATAGTAGTTGTATCTCCAGATCATGGTGGCACTACTAGAGCTAGAAAATTTGCCATCAATTTTGATGCCCCTATTGCTATAATTGATAAAAGAAGACCGCGCCCAAATGTTGCCCAAGTAATGAATATTATTGGTGACGTTAATGGAAAGAATGCTATAATCGTTGATGATATAGTAGATACAGCTGGTAGTATTTGTGCTGCTGCTAAAGCTTTGAAAGAAAATGGAGCTAAAGATATATATGTAGCATGTACACATCCAGTATTATCTAAAGATGCAGCTAATAAGGTTCTTGAATCTGAAATTACTGAGTTAATAACAACAAATACAATTAAACTTCCTGAAGAGAAAAAGAATAAAAAGATTACTCAATTATCTGTAGCTAAGATAATTGGACAAGGTATTTTGAATATAATTGACGATAAGGCGATAAGTACATTATTTACTTATGACCCTAACAACAAACTTAACTAAATATGTAACGGGTACTGAAGTTGTACCCGTTTTTATTTGGAAAATCAAAAAACCTAAAGTTTTTAGATGATGTACAGGCTTTTAATGGCCGGTATTAAAAAACAAAAACATTGCAACCGTTGATTTCATCAAAATAATAAATGCCATGAACACAGAAATATCATATTCTAGATACAAAAGTGAAAAATTTGATAAATACTTAAAAATATAAAATATTAAAAATCCTTCCTGCCAAAATCGTTAAGGGGGGTGTAGCATAACAACTGCAAAAGTCGGGACTTTTTGCTATTTTATTGCATCACAATAGTGAGTATGTTATAATATAATTGCAAAAAATAAATTAGGAGGTATGAAATGAAGAAGTGTTTAGGATTTGTTTTTATGATAGTTATGGCTTTTGCATTATTTGGCTGTGGTAAAGAAGAAAAAATAGTTGATGCCGGAAAATACACAATAGAAAAAGAAACAGTTATTAAGGAAAAAATGACTTTTGATGAAGCGTTGGCTGAAGTTCAAAAAGCAACACCGGATAATCAAGAATATATGACTTGTACTATGACAATAAGTGGCGATGGTTTTCAAACAACAACAATTTCGAAATATGAATTTGATTTAAAAAAGAAAACTTATACAGGTATAATTACTATGACTATGACATCTCTATTGGAAAATGAAAAGACTGAAAGTGTTACATATGTGGTCGACAATTACATGTTAATGGAAATTAAAGAAACGAAGTATAAGGTGAAGCTTCCTAGTTTGGAAGATTGCGAAAACCTTTTTTCCACTGACACATATGAAGAATATTTAATGGAAATTAAAAAAATTGTAGAAGAGAATCCTGATAAAATAAAAGCGGGGTACGACGAACTTGGTTGTTTAGTTATTGAATATAATGATGGAGAAGGAAAATACAGATTGGTTATTGATAATGGATATCCTATATATATGTATTATGAATATCATGATTCAATTGTAGAAGTTAAGTATTCTTATGAAAAAACAAAAGTGGAAATTCCAGAAAGTGTAAAATTAGAGGATTATCAAGACTTTCCTGGGGTTACTTCATCTGATGGCGCATTATAAGATGCCGTAGATTGAAATTTGATAAGAAATTATTCGTGATTTTCTAACAAACTTGTATAACAAAAAGGGGCTTGCAAGTAGTAAAGTAATGTGATTAGATAGAATTCGTTGGGGCCTAAAACATAATCCAAAAACGATGATAGAATGCCAATATTCGGTTTATCTATTATCGTTTTTTTGTGCTTTCCTTTGGTATAATAAAGTGACGTGCTTTTTTAAGAAGGAATGTGCATACAATAATATCATAACGCAAAAAATAAAATTAACCGACGAAAAACTGATTATTACAGAAAAAGAATTCGAACTAATTACCGACATTAAATATATTGCCTATTATGGAGCAAGAGAATTTGAACCGATAATATGTAATTAACTGTCAAAGTCGGGAGCCGCTTTTAATTCCTCTAGAAATAGTAGATTGATTAAAACCTAAAATTTTGGCAATTTTAGTCTGAGAATAACCTTCATTAAGAAGAGTTTTAATTTGAATTCTATTTTCATCATTTAATTGTTTGAATTTTCTTTGTTTTGTGTCATAATTGATTTGGTTCATAAACATATCCTTTCTTTGGTTTTGTCGCTTTAATTATAGGATGTTTATGGACTTTTTAACTAAAAATTATGCATTTAGATGCAAAATGAACCTTTTTTACAAAAATAGCATATTTTGTTTGACTTTTAATATAATATATAGTATAATATACAAGAGTCTGGTT
>MSHB01000015.1 GCA_001940985.1 Mollicutes bacterium Phil14 | reverse complement strand
AAATGATGCATTTTATGAATCAAAATATAATAAGTGGAGTCCATATTACAATAGTAATCCAACTTGGGATGCCCTACCTTGGATTATTGAAGAATGTCATAAACGCGGAATTGAGTTTCATGCATGGCTTAATCCATATAGAGTTTCAACAGCTTCAGCTAATCTTAATGATGTAGCGAAAAACTTTAGATCAAATAATCCAGCGTCAAATCCAAAGAACTTGCTTAAGGCTGATACTTGTGTTATTTTAAATCCAGGTCTTCCTGAGGTAAGAAGATTTTTAATTAACACATGTATGGAATTGATTGAAGATTATGATGTTGATGCAATTCACTTTGATGATTATTTTTATGCAGCCGGAGTAGACGATTCAGAGACTTATGCAAAATATAATACAGAAGGTATGAGTCTTGGTGATTGGAGAAGAGAACAAGTTAATTTGTTTATAAAAGGCTTAAGTGATGAAATGAGAGCATATAATAAGAAAACTGGTAGACGAGTTCAACTTGGTATTTCCCCTTCAGGAATTTGGCAAAGTGGTGATGGTAAGGTTACTTACGATGCTAATGGTAATGCTATTACTAATGGGTCAAGTACAACATCTACATTTATACATTATGGTGGTCATTTATTTGCTGATACATTAAAATGGGTAAATAATGAATGGATTGATTATATTTTACCTCAAAGTTATTGGGCAATTGAACATGGTAGCGCTGGCTATCCAGATTTAATTAAATGGTGGGCGCAAGTAGTAAAATATAAAAAAGTTAACTTATATGCGGCACTTGGCTTATATATGAGAAATGAAAAAGGCGGTTCTTCTTGGACAAATAATGATTTAGAAGGTTATAACCAAATAATGTATGGAAGCAAATACGATACAGTTCATGGTTATTCAGTATATGATTTTAAATCTTTAAGAGCATCTGCCTCAGGAAGCGATAGAGGATTTAAGAAAGTTAATGAACTATGGTCAAAACCAGCAATTTTACCTGAGATAAAAACGATGGATAAAATAGTAATAGATACTCCCAAGAATTTAACAGTAGGTAAAGTAAATAACGGATATAGATTGCAATTTGATGAAGTAGAAAATGCAAAATTTTATGTAATATATAGAAGCAGTAAAGAGTTAACATATTCACCAAATGAAGTAATAGATATTATAGGAAATCAATCATATGAAAAAATAGTTAATTATGTAGATTTAATTGATACAAAAGATAATTATTATTATGGTATAAAAGCTCAATCATATAGTTTAACACTAACAGATGGAGTAAGTATAGAAACAACAAATAGTATAAAAGTTGATGAAGCACCAATAGAAAAAGTAGATACAATAATAACATCAAGTAATCTAATAGTTAATAGTAAATTAGACGTTAAATGGAGAAAAATATATCATAGTGTAGGTGATGAAATAAACTATGAATTATATTATTCAACAGATGCTAACACATGGAAAAAAGGAGAAAATGAAATCGAACTCAATGATGGAAATGGATATGTTTCAAGCAGTTTAAAAATACCATCAAATGCTAAAACATTATATATAAGAGTAAGAGCTTATAATAATAGTGGAGAAAGCATGAGTGAGATAAAGACAATAAGAGTATATGAGAATTTAGGAAGTATAAATCATTTCTGTATAAAAGGAGAAATATACTCAGAAAGCACGATAGAATTTGTATGGAATAATAAAATGGAATATCCAGATATAAAATACACAATTCAAAAGTCATATGATGGAATAGTATATGAAGATGTTATAGAAGTAGAAACAACAAAAGAAGTAAACATAAGAAAAACATATAAACTGCCAAAAGAAACAGGAAGAATCTATTATCGAGTAAAAGGAGAAGTAGGAGAAAGAGTAGGATATTCAAATGAAAAGATGATAGAAGTAAAAGGAAGTTTAGGTGAAATAAGTGATTATGAAGTAAATTCTGAAGTTGTAAAAGAATATTATGTTTTAAAAGAAGAAGAAATAATAGAAATAACATATAGTATAAAGACAGGAGTAACATATATATCAAGGTTATCAAGAGATGGAAATACATGGGTATTAGCAAGTAAACACCATTCAAAAAACAAACTTGAAACAGAAGGTAACAAACAAAAACAAACGATATATGCATCAGGAATGGATTTAAAACTATACTATTATTTAGAAGCTAATAAAGATGGTTCAACAACTAAAACAAAACTAGTAGAAATCTATGTGATACCAGAATTTATATTTTATGATGAATTAATGACATTTATGAATAATGAACAAAAGAGTTTATTAGGCAAATTAGGAATGTTTTCAAAATAAAATAATTAAAAACCATAACAAACTGTTATGGTTTTTTATTTTTCACTAAAAAAGTTACTTAGAAAATGATATACACCATTTGCATTTACTGAATTAGTTACTTCTTTAGCTATTTTTATTAAGTCAGGATGAGAATTTGCCATAGCAATACCAATGTTAACCTCATCAAACAATTCGATATCATTGTGACCATCACCTATTGCTATGGTTTTTTCTTTATCAATTTTGTAATAATCTATGATACGTTTAATACCATTTCCTTTTGTTGTTAAGGGACTATAGACTTCTGATACTACAAAGTTTTTATCATCCCAAAATCTGATTTTTAATTTATTAGAAAAGTTATCATTAATATATTTTTCTAATCTTTTTTCGCTTCCTAATTTTGAAAAAAGGATAGCTCCATTGGGATTTGTTTTTAGTGTGTCTTGAAAATCACCAATGTGTAAGTTTCCACCATCTAGGTGCAAATATGATTCAATTGCTTTTTCTACTGAAAGCCAAAAGATATCATCTTCGACCTCACAAAAAGCATTTGTAAGTATGTCTTTATTATCATTTACTATTTTTATTATCCAATCTTTATTAACCGTTATCATTGTTTTTGAAAAATTATAATCATGTGGGTTATGAACTAGAGCACCATTATAGTTAATAATAGGAGTTTTCAATTCAAGTAAGTCATAATAATATTTGCTTGATCTAAAAGGTCTACCAGTAGCAATAACTATATAATTGTTTTTTCCTAACTTTTTAAGAAGAGCAAGACTTTTATCATCGTTGTTATTAAACTCAGATACTAATGTGCCATCTAGATCAACAGCAATTAAATAATTATTTTTCATATTGCTTTCCTTTCTTAATTTTTAGATATTTATAAAAATTATTTATTTATAATATAATAACATAATAGACCTTAAATCTCAACACATTTGTCTTTATTTAATATTGAAAAAAGGTTCTTGATTGTGTATAATTAATAAAAACGCAGGTGAGATAATGATTAGACTTGCTAATAAAGGGGATTTAGATGATATTAACAAATTGTTATTTCAAGTTCATAAAGTCCATTCTGATGCCCGACCTGATTTATTCAAGGCTGGAACTAAAAAATATAATGACAAAGAATTGCTTGAAATAATAAATGATGAAAAAAGACCAATTTTTGTGTGTGTTGATAATGATGTTATTATAGGATATGCATTTTGTATTTTTAAAGATAATAAAAATATTCCTTCATTATGTGACTATACTAGTATTTATATTGATGATTTATGTGTTGATGAAAAATATAGAGGGAAGGGAATAGGAAAAGATTTATATGAATTTGTTGTAGATTTTGCTAGGAAAAGTGGCTGTTATAATGTTACGCTTAATGTTTGGGCTGATAATTAAAATGCAGTCAAATTTTATGAAAAATTAGGTATGAGAATACAAAAAATAGGAATGGAAGTAATATTAGAAGAAAATGAATAAAAAGTGGTCAGAAGAACTTAAAAAAATAAGGGTATTATTAAAAAATGAAAAAAATTTTTTTGAAGGAAAGAAAAAATTATTAGAATTTCGCTATGAATTATTTTGTGAGTGGGAAAAATTTTTTGATATTCAAAGAGATTTTCTTTTTGAAATGCCATATCCAAATTCAAAAGGATATGATAGTAAGAATATAGCTTATTCAATTTATCATGTGTTTAGAATAGAAGATATAGTAAGCAATACTTTGATTAGTGATAATGAAGAAATAATTTTATTAAGCAATTATGAATTTCCAATAATGACTACAGGAAATGAACTAGTAGGTATGGAAATAAAAAATGCTTTAATTACTATGAATATTGAAAAATTGCATAAGTATATAAAAAAAGTATATGATACTACTAATGACATGATAGAAAAACTAGAATATAGTGATTTAAAGAAAAAGATTTCTAGTGAAAATAGAGAAAAACTTATTAACGAGAAATCAGTAAATGAAAAGAATTTGTGGCTGATAGACTATTGGTGTGATAAAGGTGTACTTGGTTTAATTAATATGCCATTAACAAGACATTGGATTATGCACTTAGAAGCTAGTAAAAGAATTGAAAATGGTTTGAAAAAGGTGAAAAAACGATGAAAATTTTTAATTTGTATGGCTTTTTAATATTTGTTTTTATGATGATACCAAACCTTATATATTTTAAAAGTGCTAGTGGCAATAATGATTTTTCTTTTAAAAATAAAAAACTTGAAACAATGGAAAATATAGGAAGATATGGAAGTTTTCTGACATTAATATTTAATATACCATACACTTGGTTTGGATTTTTTGTTTCTAATGGAGTGACAATATATTATGTCGTTAATGGTATATTACTTTTTATATACCTCATTACTTGGGTAATTATGTGGAAGAGTGATAATTTAGCACGTGCATTAATTTTGTCAATAGTACCTTCTTTAATATTTTTGTTTTCAGGAGTGATGATTCGAAGTGTTTTATTGATGATTTTCTCTTTGATATTTTCTATTTTTCATATTAGAATTTCAGTTGATAGATTTTTGAAATAATTAAAAAATATTGTAAGTTTCATAAAATCATAGTATAATATAATTACCTTGAAAGGAGAATAATTATGAAAGGCTATTTAAAATTTTACAAAGATTTACCTTGGATTCTTAGATTAATTTTTGCAATTATTCCAATCACTGCATGGATTAATGCTGTTTGCTATCGCTTAGCAAAAGGTCACATCATCGCTGGTGTACTTTGTATATTCTTTGGTTTCAACATTGTTTGGATAATTGATTTAATTAGTGTAATTCTTTGTGGAAAACCAGTTGTTTTCGCAAATTAACAGTAAAGGTCTCCTTTTTGAGACCTTTTTACATTATATAATATTATATAATAAAGTAATTGTTGTAATGAGTGATAATTTATGTTAAAATGTGTATATATAAGTTGAGGAAAAAAATTATTTTAACTATTTAAAACACAATTGGAATTATTGTGGCAGTTTTAATTATTGTTTTGGTTTTGTTCTTTGGAATTTCCTATGTAAAAGCTCCGCCTGATACAGCATTTATTATTACGGGACTTAGAAAGCAAATGACATTAATTGGTAAGACTGGATTTAGAATTCCTAGACTTGAGAGAGTTGATAAAATACCTTTGAATTTAATACAAGTAGATATTAAAACAGCAAGTGCTGTTCCAACAAAAGAGTTTATTAATATCTTTGTTGATGGTGTTCTAGCACGTGTAATACGTGAAATTAATGAATCGGATAGATTAAATGTATGGGAAAAATATGTTAACAATGAAAGTGTAGATAGGAAAAAATAAAAGAATGTATAGTAATTACGTCTTTAAAGTAGACTGTGAATAAAAAAGTAAAATTATTCACTATTTGCTTAAAAAGGCGTTTTTATTTATGATTTTAGTTAATAGACAAATTTTATGATAAAGATTATTAATATTATCATTTGTTTTTGATGCTAACGTCATTGGTAAATATTTTTTTACCTTGCAAAAAATGTGTTTTTATAGTAAAATAGAAATGTTAAAAGTAGGAAACATATTATGATAATAAATGTATTTAATGATATATCAGCTTGGTTTTTTAGAGTTAAGGAAAACATATCTTTAAAAGAATTTATTGGCCCTTTTTTAGCGGGAATAGGTGTTGGATTTTTATTATTTTTACTTCTTTATATTTTGTTTATCTTTGTTTCATTTAGAAAAAAACAAAAAGAATCAGTAGGTTATGTTGAAATAGATAATGAAAAAATAAAAAGAATTATACTAAATTCAAAGAATAGATTTAATGAAGAATCTTCCATGAAACCTGTTAGCCAAAAGTTTAGTGAACTTGGTGAAATTTCATGGGAAATGATTCAAGATATAGCCAGTGTCTATTATCCTAAGTCTAAATATCCAATGTATGAGTTAAGTTCAGAAGAATTTTTGCAACTTGCTCATTATATTACAAATAGAGTAGATATGTTATTATCTGGAAGAATATTACGAAAAATGAAAAAGTATAAATTGTCTTCCATTTTTAGTTTACTTGATGCTAAGAAAAAATATGATGAAACTAAAATTGCTAAATTAGCTAAAAAGGCTAATGCAACTGGTGTTGGTAAAGTGTTAAGTGTAATTATTCATACAGTTAATCCTTTTCATTGGTTAAAAAGAGCAATGATTGATTTGCCTTTTATTAAAGTATCTAATAAAGTTGCCTTAGTTATAATAGATATAATTAGTGAAGAAACTGTAAAAGTATATAGTAAAAGTGTCTTTAAAAAAGAAGAAGACTATGATTTTATGAAAACTGTAAAAGAAGCAGAAGAATTTTTAGAAAAAAATGAATATCAGGAGGAAGAATAATGGCAAATAAAAAGAATTTTTATATTCCTAAAATTGATGATAATGATCGTAATACAGCGTATAATAGAAATAAAAGTAGCAATTCACCATTTGAGAAATTTGCTTCTAGTTATTCAGGATATAATGTTGAAGATAAAAATGTATTCCCATATGTGAAATATAACAATAATGGTTCACAATATGAAGATTTAAAGGATAAAAAGTATCAAAAAAAATATGAAGATTATCAAGCATCTTCAAGAAATGTTAAAGATAAGTATTCCCCAGATCGTATACCTTCATATTTGAGAAGAGAGGAACCAGCAATTACTCGTCGAAATATTATGGATTTGAAAGGTGAACGAGAAACTGAAAAGGAATTATATCAACGTAATAGAGAAAATTATGTTCGCTATAGCGATGAAAGTTTATTGCAAAGCGAAAATAGAAAACCGGCCTCAAATAATTTTAATCAAGATGATTATCAAATTAACCCTGTTCAGAGAGATATGAATCGCGAATATCAAAAACCTTCTCGAGAAGAACGATCAACACTTGTTATTAGAAAGCCAAAAGAAGAACAAAATGCTTTTTTTGATAGTCCAAAACCAGCTAAACCAAGTTCTCCTTTTGCCACAAGCCAACCTGATAAATATAGTTATAATAACTATGATAATTCTCAAAGAGAAAATAGAGATGATCGATATCAAAATAATAATACATATAGTGTTAATAGAAATGATAATTATGAAAATCATAATTCAAACTATAGGTATGATGATAATAACATTAATAGAAATGTTAATTATGAAAATAGTAATTCAAACTATAGAGATGAAGACAGATATTCTAATAGACAAGATTTTGCAAAAGATGAGTCAAATGAAGATAAAGAGATTATTTACGTAGATAGTAGAAGAAGAAATAATCAAGAATATCAAAACAATGAAACTTTTGAAGAAAAAAATAATTATCGTAATAATTCATATAATGATTCAAATAAAAATAATGACAAATTATTTACTACAATTGATGATGACTATGAAAAAGATGAAGGTCATTTTTATGATGATATCGATATACCAATGCAAGCTTCAAAAAGAGAAGATATACAAGAACTTGATTCATATAAAATGGAAGAAAAGGATAATTCAGAAACTATTGTTTCTCAGAAAAAACCTTCACAAGGAAGAAGCAGAAAAAGGAAATATAAATTCCCACCTATTGATATATTAACTCGTTCAAGTCAAAGAAATGTTGATAATGGAACAGAAGTTGATTTTCAAAGAACTACAATTGATAGTACTTTAGAGGAATTTAAAATTGGTGGACATGTTGTTAATAATATAATTGGTCCAGCTGTTACACAATTTGAAGTTAAACTTGATCCTGGTGTAAAAGTCGGAAAGATAGAATCTATATCTCGTAATTTACAAATGAATTTGGAAAGTAATTCTATTAGAATTGAAGCCCCTATTCCTGGTAAATCAACAGTAGGTATAGAAGTTCCTAATCCTGTTAAATCAGTAGTTGCTTTTGGCGACCTATTAGCTAATAAAGATTATTTGAATGATGGGAAACCATTAAATGTTATTTTAGGTAAAAAGATTAATGGAGAACCAAAATATGCTAATATAGCAGAAATGCCTCATGCCTTAGTTGCTGGTCGTACTGGTAGTGGTAAAACAGTTTGTATACATTCAATAATTACTAGTATTTTATATAAAGCAACTCCAGAACAAGTAAAATTAATCTTAATTGATCCAAAGAGAAATGAGTTAATGTACTTTGATAGTGTTCCACATTTAGCAGCCCCTATTATTGATGACCCTAAACTTGCGGCTCCAACATTAAAATGGGCAGTCGATGAAATGGAAAGACGTTATGATTTGTTTAGAATAGCAAGAAAACGTACTATTAGTGAATATAATGATTATGCACAAAAAACTAATGATTCTAGTGTGTCAACTTTGCCTTATATAGTAATTGTAATTGATGAGTTTGCAGATTTAATGAATACTGCTGGTGATAGTTTTGAAACTAGTGTTCAACGATTGACACAAAAAGCTAGAAGTGCAGGTATACATATGATAATTGCCACTCAAAGACCATCAATAGATGTAATAAAAGGAACAATTAAAGCCAATATTCAAGCTAGAATCGCATTTAGTGTTACTACTCAAACAGATTCATTTACAATATTAGACCACGCTGGTGCTGAAAAATTGCTAGGTAAAGGCGATATGCTTTATACTACTGGTGGACCAGATATAAGAGTTCAAGGATCATATATATCAACTGATGAAATTGAAGAAGTTGTTTCATACATTAGTGATGATAATATTGATTATATGTTTACAATTGATGATTTGCAAAGTGAACCAGAAGTTACTCAAGGTGATGACGATGAAATTCAAGATGAATTGTTACCAAAGGTTGCTAGACATGTAGTAACATATAAAAAAGCTTCAATGAATCAAATATGTAGAATATTTAACATAGGATATAATCGCGCTGATTCAATAATGGATGAACTAGAACATTTAGGAATTGTTTCACCTGTTATTCAAGGTAGACCGCGTTCTGTCTTGGTAGATGAGGAAGAAGTAGAAAGAATTTTGAAAAATAATAGTTAATATTAAGGAGCCAAAATGAAACAATTAAGCGAAGTGGATGAGTTAGTAATTCAGAAGAGAATTTTTGGCAGACTTTGTACAAGCATTGTCTCAATAATTTTGATTTTTGCTTTGATTATATACAAAAGAGCCATTGTAAGTTCAGCTAATTTAGCAATGATTGTTATTGCAGTGTCTCTATTCATTGTTTATACAGTTTGGCAAAGTAGTAAAATTTCATGTGATGAAAAGGATTTTCAAATAAACGATTTTTTTAGTATGTTGTTTTCTGCCTGTCTTATACTACAGTTTTTCTTTGCTGTATGTTACTATAAACCTGTTGTTAATGGTCGCTCAATGCTTCCAACACTTACCAATGGACAAAATTTAATTGTTAGATCTACAAATAAAAATATTAAATTTGGTGATATAGTAGTTTTAGCACTTGATAAAGATATTAATAATCTTTCTAATTATGTAGATAAGGATGACGAATTGATTATAAAAAGAGTTATTGGACTTTCTGGTGATACTGTTTATTGTAGTGGTAATCAAGTATATGTTAATGGTATTGCAATAGTAGAAAATTATTTGGATGAAAATGAATATACTAGTGATTTTAACATGGCGATGATTATTAATAAAAATCATGGATTATCAGCTGAAAATTTAGTTATTCCTGAAGATTATTATTTAGTTTTAGGTGATAATCGTAATGAAAGTAGTGATAGTCGTTTCTTTGGACTTTTTCATAAATCACAGATTGTTGGAATTGCAAAATATAAAATGGGAAAAAACATTTTTGATTGGTCAGAGGTGAAATAAAATGATTCAATGGTATCCCGGACATATGGCTAAAGCTAAAAAGGAAATCGAAGAGAAACTTAAATTAGTTGATATCGTATATGAATTGATTGATGCAAGAATTCCATTTTCCTCAAGAAATCCTATGGTTAATGAAATTTTAAAAAATAAGCCAAGATTGGTATTGATGACAAAAAGCAATATGGCTGATTCTAATTTAACTAAAAAGTGGGAAAATTTCTTCAAAAACAATGGACAAAATGTATTATCTATTGATTCTACTGATGGCTTTAATATTAAAAAAATTGTTCCTATGTCTAAGGAATTGTTGAAAGAAAAATTTGCTAAAGAGGCTCAAAAAGGTTTGAAACCCCGTCCAATTAAAGGAATGATTATAGGAATACCTAATGTAGGAAAATCTACATTATTGAATAGACTTGTTGGTAAAAAAGTTGCCAATGTAGGAAACAAACCAGGAGTGACTAAAGCTCAGCAATGGGTTAGATTAAATAAAGACTTAGATTTGCTAGATACTCCAGGAGTATTATGGCCTAAGTTTGAAGATGAGAAGGTAGGAATTAATCTAGCAATTACAGGTGCAATAAAAGATGAATTATTGAAAGTAGAAGATTTGGGAAATTATTTAATTGATTTTTTAAGAGAATATTATCCAAACGAATTTGCTAGTAGATATGATATTGATATCGATTGTGAAAATATAGACCTTGTTAGAAAAATATGCAAGTCTAGAGGGAACATTCAAAGTATTGAAGATGGTTATCGATTATTGATACAAGATTTTAGAAATACAAGAATAGGTAAGATTACATTAGATAGAGTATGATAAAAGATATATATAGTTATGAAGATGAATTAACTAAAAAAGGTTATAAGTATATTGCTGGTACCGATGAAGCTGGTCGTGGTCCAATGGCAGGACCTTTAGTAGTAGCAGCAGTTATTTTGCCAAATGGATATCGTCTAGATAAATTAGATGATTCGAAAAAATTGACTTCTAAAACCCGTGATGAATTATATGATATTATAATGCGCGATGCATTAGAAGTTAAAGTAGAAATCATTAGTGTTGAAGATGTTGATAAACTTAATGTTTATATGGCAAGTAAAAAAGGTATGACCGATTGTGTATTAAAATTCAAGTTGCCAGTAGATTTTGTATTAACTGATTGTATGAAATTAGATATTGAAATTCCTTTTTTGGATTTAGTAAAGGGAGATTCAAAAAGTGCTTCAATTGCTGCTGCTAGTATAATTGCTAAGGTTACTAGAGATAGAATTATGGATAAACTTGATGAAGAATATCCCCAATATGGCTTTAAAAAACATAAAGGATATGTTACAAAGTATCATTTGGAAATGCTTGAAAAATACGGGGTTAGTGATGTTCATAGAAAAAGTTTTACTCCTGTTAAAAAATATTTATAAAAAGGAAAAAATACAATGAAAAAAACAGTAGTATTAATTCTTATACTTGTTATTAATGTATTGTTAATTGGTTGCAAAAATGATTCTGTTGGTTTAAAATATGAAAAAATTGCTGCTGATCATTTAATATCAAGTGATGGGGTTTCTTCATATATGACCGTCATTAGTAAAAAAACTGATGGTGATATGTATTATTCATTGACTGTGTATTCAGATTTTTTAAAAGGAACTTCAAGATATTATAATTATTATCAAGTAGATTATTTGACAGATGATGGTATTAAACAGTATTATCATAATTTTGTTTTTGAAGATGCTGATAAAAGAAAATATGCGCAAAACTTTTTACCATATCAAAAAATAGATGAAATTAAAAGTTTTGATGTTTTATTTTCATATGAATATAAGGAAAATGAAGAAGTTATCAAAAATGATTTAAAGTATCATGAAGAAATTTTAAAATTAACAGAAGAAGAAAAAAAATTAATTAGTAAATTTAGCGAATTTAATTTTTATGTTGATACTAAAATGATTGATGAAAATAACATCGGTTATAAAATTAATCTCGATATTAATGATATTGAAACAGGACATTTGGATTTCCAAACTTGGATAGAAACAGGTGATGGAGATATTCTGCCTTTTTATGGTGTGTATCATTATCAAACTGAAAGAGGAAATTATAAAGATGTTGGCTACGAAAAACTAGATATTAATACTAAGATTAAAAAAATGTATTTAAAAATAGAACATTATTCAGAAAATAATAATAAAAAGGTATATATTCTTCAATATGATATAATATAATAGCAAGGGAAATTCCTTTGCTTTTTGTTTTTAATGTGATAATATAATTTTCTTTTGAATTATTGTAAAATATATTTTCAATGAAAACGTCATTATTGCATTGAAAAAATAAAAAAAATCTTGATTAGTTAAAATGTTAGTGTTATAATTCAAGCAATAAGGTGATTATATGGCAAAAAATTTAGTTATTGTGGAAAGTCCAGCTAAGTCAAAAACAATTGAAAAGTATTTAGGTAGTGATTATATTGTTACGTCTAGTAAAGGGCATATAAGAGATTTAGTAACCAGAGGATATGGAGGCTTTGGTGTGGATATTGAAAATAATTTCCAACCAATGTATAAAATATTGAAAGATAAAGCTCCAATAGTTCGCGAATTAAAAAAACTTGTCAAAACTTCAGATAAAGTCTATCTTGCAACCGACCCAGATCGTGAAGGAGAGGCGATTAGTTGGCATTTAGCTGAAGTCCTTGATTTGAAGAAAAAAGATTACGAAAGAATTGAATTTCACGAAGTTACTAAAACAGCAATTCTAAATGCTTTACAAAATGGCCGCGACATAAATTACGATTTAGTAAAATCTCAAGAATCTAGAAGAATTTTAGATAGAATTATTGGTTTTAGTCTATCTAAGTTATTGCAAAGAAAAATAGGTTCTAAATCTGCTGGCCGTGTTCAATCTGTAGCATTGAAATTAATTGTTGATAGAGAAAGAGAAATAGAAGCTTTTGTTCCAGAGGAATATTGGGAGGTTTTTTTAGATTTTAAAGAAAAAAACCATAAATTGAAAGCAAAACTAGCAAGTTATAATAATGAAAAAATAAAATTAACTTCTAAGGAAGAAACAGATAAAGTTTTGAATTCATTAAGTGATGAGTATGTGGTTAGTGATATATTAACAAAGAACCGCGAAAAGAGTTCAAAAGAACCATATATCACTTCAACTCTTCAACAGGATGCTTCAAGTAAATTAGGCTTTAATGCAAAGAAAACAATGATGATTGCTCAAAAGTTGTATGAAGGTGTTGAATTAAAATCTGAACGTGTTGGTTTGATTACTTATATGAGAACAGATTCATATCGTTTATCTAATGATTTTATTAGTGAAGCTAAAGAATTAATTATTTCAAAATTTGGTGAAAAATATTATAGAGGCTATAATGAAGTTAAGAATAAAGGTAAGAATGTTCAAGACGCTCATGAAGCCATTAGACCTACAAGAGCTAATTATTCACCAGAAAGTGTTAAAGAATTTTTGACTAATGATGAATATAAATTGTATTCTTTAATATATGCTCGCGCTTTAAGTTCATTAATGAGCAATGCTTTAGTTGAAGATCAAAAATTAAAAATTGATAATAATGGTTATATATTTGAAGTTGGTGGCGAAAGAATTCTTTTTGATGGATATATGAAAATCTATGGAGATTATGAAGGAAATGATGCTAAATCACTACCAGCATTTACAGTTGGTCAAATTTTGAAAAATCCAGAAATTAGTAGTGAGCAAAAGTTTACTTCTCCAGCAACTAGATATTCTGAAGCTAGATTAATAAAGAAAATGGAAGAACTAGGTATTGGCCGTCCATCTACTTATGCTATTACTATGGAAACATTAAAACAAAGAAATTATGTTAAGATGGAAAAGAAAATGTTTGTTCCAACAAAGCAAGGTATTTTAACTAATGATAAATTAGCTGAATATTTCAGTTCGATAATAAACGTTAAATATACTGCAGATATGGAAGAAAGTTTAGATGAAATATCTGAGGGAAAAAAGATTTGGTATGAAGAATTAAGAAAGTTCTATGATGAATTTATGCCTTTGGTTTCTGAAGCAAATGAAAAAATGCCAAAAATATATCCAGTATTATTAGAGGAAAAATGTCCTAATTGTGGAAGCCCATTAGTAATGAGAAATGGTAGATTTGGTGAATTTGCAGCTTGTTCAGCATTTCCAAAATGTAGATACATAAAGAAAAAAGAACCAGAACCAGTTGTAGATACTAATGTTGAATGCCCAGTATGTCATAAAGGAACGCTTGTTGAAAGAATTTCTAAAAAAGGTCGTTCAAAAGGACAAAAGTTTTATGCTTGTAGCAGATATCCAGATTGCAAAGCAACATATTCAAATTTGCCCACAGAAGAAACTTTAGAAAAATCAGATTCAGTTGAGTAAACTGAATCTTTTTTTTGAAAAACTATAAGAAAGCGTTTGAAATTTGCTTGAGGTTAATATTGTAAAAAAAGGTGAATTATGTTATAATAGAAATAAGGTGGTGATTTTGTGCCAATATTAGAATCAATACAGATTTCTGAACAAAAAGCTGAGAAAATGCGTGAAGATGCAAGAAAAGAAGTTGAAGCAATGTTAGAAAAAGTTAATGAAGAAAATCAACAACTTGAAAAAAATATGCTTGAAGAAGCGCGCGAAAAGATTCATGAAATAGGCGAGCAAACAAAAAAAGATATTGCAAAAATGAAAAGTGATATTGAAGCTAGTCAAATTAAAAACGATGAATTGGATTTTGAAAAAGCTAAATCTAAAATGCCACAGGCTATTGACTATATTATTAATAAGGTGGTTTCATCATGATAGTTCCTATGAAGAAAGCTCACTTAGTTGTTTTAAAAGAAGAAAAAGAAAAACTTTTTAAATCTTTACAACGATATGGTGAGCTAATGATTATTTCTGAAGGTGAGGGACAAAATTCTACAGTTTATGAAGATAGTATGCTGAATAAAACTAATCAGACTATAAAACTTCTTAATAAATATCGTGAGAACAAACCTCTTTTTGGTGATTACAATGTGGTTGATTATAGTGATTTTTCTAATAAAAAAGATGAATCATTAGTAATGTTGGATGAAATAGAGAAATGTGAAAACTTGATAAATAATTTAAAAAATGAGAATGCATCTCTATTTGAAGAAATTAAAATGTATGAGCCATGGAAAAGATTAGAAATTCGCTTAAGTGAACTAAAGAAAAGTAAAATGGCAAAAATTCATCTTGGATATGTAGAAAGCAAATATCTTGATAGTTTCACTAATCTAATGAATGAGTACAATAACATATGTGATATTTTTGAAAAAAATAGAAATGGTGTTGCGGTATTTTTTGTAAATTATTTTGAAGAAGATAATGAGATTTTAGAGAAATTAAAACAAATTAATTATTCTGAAATTGTTTTGCCAGAAAAAGATCAATTTGTATTTGAAGTTCTTGATGAATTAAATGAAAAAATTGAAATGAATAATACTCAGATAGAAATCAAAAATAAAGAACTTTCTGAATATTCAAAATCAATTACTGATGTTGAAATACTGAATGATCAATTACTTAATGATAAAGTGTTGAAGGAAACGCCTTATATTCCAACTGCTAATACAGTTTATATTGAAGGTTGGGTTAGATCTGATCGTATTGAAAGATTTACTGAATCAGTTAAAAAGGGAGCTGAAGTCTATGATTTGGAATTTAGTGACCCTGCTCCTGATGATGTTGTTCCTACATATACAAAAAACAATAAGTTCGTTAGCCCATTTGAATCTATAACTGATATGTTCTCTAAGCCAAATAGCAAAGAACTAGACCCTAATCCAGTTATGTCTGTTTGGTATTGGATATTGTTTGGAATGATGATGGCTGATGCTGGATATGGCTTATTAATGATTATTGGAGTTTTAGTTCTAAAAAAATTAATGAAACCAGTTGGAAAAGCAGCGAATCTTTATAATATAATTTTATATTCAGCCATACCAACAATGATTTGGGGAGTTGTCTTTGGAAGTTACTTTGGTTATTCAATACCAGGAATACCATATTGGTTTGCTCCTATGAATGATGCAATAACGATGTTGTTAGTATCAGTTGCCGTCGGTGGCTTACATATAATAACTGGTTTGATAGTTAAGGCAGTAAGCAATTTCCGTGATCATGCATATTTTGATATTTTATCTGACCAATTAAGTTGGATCTTGATATTATGTGGTATTGCACTTTTATTTGTTCCAAGTCTTAAACAAGTGGCAATAGTTATGTGCATTGTTGGAGTAGCATTAATTGTGCTTTTACATGGAAGACATAAACGCGGTATAATTGGAAAATTCTTTTCTGGTGTTTTAGGATTATACGATATTACAAGTTATATGAGCGATTTATTGTCATACTCAAGAATAATGGCATTAGCTATGTCTAGTGCATCTGTTGCAATGGTAATGAATAAACTAGCAGAAATGGTTAGTGGTGGTGTTGTTGGAACAATATTCTCAATAATTATTTATGCTGTTGGCCATGTTTTTAATCTAGTTTTAGGTTTGCTATCTGCTTATGTTCACGATAGTAGATTGCAATATATTGAATTTTTTGGAAAGTTCTATGAAGGTGGCGGAGTTGATTTCCAACCACTATCTATAAAATCAAAATATATAAAAGAAATTAAAGATGAAAATAAATAAGGAGAATTAATTATGTTTACAAATTTATTATTTTTAACTGACGTTGTTAGTGAAGTTACTGAAAAAGCCCCTGCAAATAATGGTGTTTTAATTGCTATCATTGGTGCTTGCGTTGCTGCAATTTTAGCAGGAATTGGATCAATTTTAGGTGTTCAAATGTGTGGTAAGGCTGCTGCTGGTGTTACAGCTGAGCAACCAGAATTATTCGGTAAATTATTAGTATTACAAATTTTGCCTGGTACACAAGGTTTATATGGTTTCTTAGCAGCCGTTTTATTAATGTTAAAACTTGGTTTAGTTGGTGGACAAGTTACTGAATTAAGTAATGAAATTGGTTGGGCATATTTTGGAGCTTGTATGCCAATTGCAATTAATGGTTTAATTTCTGCATGGTATCAAGCTAAGGTTGCTACAAGCGCTATAATGATGACAGCAAAACAACCTGATGCTTCTGGTAAAGGTATCACAATGGCAGTTTTAGTTGAAACTTATGCCATCCTTTCATTAATCGTATCTATTCTATTAATTTTTGGTATTTAATTAGTGGTGGAAAAAATGGCTCAAACTATTTATGAAAAAATAGAAAATAAAGGCCGTAATGATGCATTAGAGATCAAGAAAAATGGTGAAGAAAAAGCTGAACGTTTAAAAAATGAAGTTTTAGAAAAGACTGAAAAAGTAATTCACAAAATGGTTGATAATGCCAAAGAAGAGGCAAAAGAAACTTTAAAAACAAAATATACTGAATTTGCTCAAATGTCTAATCAATCAACTTTGAAGAATCGAAAAGAAATTATAAAGATGACTTTTGAAAAAGCATTTGAAAGAATGAGTGATTTTAGTGATGATGAGTTGTTTGAATATGTTGTGAAACTATTGAAAAATTCACAAATCGCTGGTAATGAAGTGATTAAGGTTTCAAGTAGTTCTAGACAACGTTATCAAAAATTATTCTCGAAGAAAAACAATAATGAATTAGATATTTTGAATAAGGAATTAGGAGATAATTGTAGCTTAAAGATGTCTAATGAAGATGCATTGATAGATGGCGGTTTTATTTTAGAAAGTGAATATTTTGATATTGATTATTCATATAGAATAGTTTTAAAAGATTTGATGAGTGAAGTAGAAACAGAACTTGCAAAAATTTTGTTTGAAGGGTAGTGAGTTAGATGAATTATCCTTATACTAGTGGTATTGTTAAATCGTTAGAAAATAAATTATTGAGTAGAGAAAAACTAATTAAAATAAAAAGAACTAATGCGGATGAATTTGTAAAAAGTTTGAAGGAATTGGATTATGGAAATCCTAATGCAACTAATTTAGAAGAATTAATTCGTTATGAGATGAAAAAAGTTAAAGATTTAATTGAAGAATTAAGTCCTGATAGTAAACTAACTAATCTATTTTTTCTAGAACAAGATGATTTAAATATTAAATTGTTGTATAAAAAATTACTATTTGGCGTTTCATCTGATAGTTTATTGACTGATTTGGGGAGCATTAAAGAGAAAAAAATCAAAAAGATAATTTTGGGAAATGACCTTTCAGATTTGTCAAAACAAGAAGAAAAATTGTTTAAAGAATTAAGTCAATTTCCTAAAGAAAGTATTAGTTCAAAAGATTTAAGCATATGGATAGATAAAAAAGTATATGAATACGCATTATTATGTTGCCATAGCAATTCCATATTGTTAAAGTATTATAAACAAAAAATTGATAATTCTAATATCATGATGATGATTAGAAATAAGATTCTTAATTGGAGTAAAGAACAATTTTTATCTATGATTATCTCTAAAGGTAATATTTCTAAAGAAGTGTTTGAAAAAATTTATGAATTAGATGATGAAAAATTGTTAAAAGAAATTGCAGATAGTTGTGATGAAAAAGTTGTTAAAGTTTTGAAAAAATATTTTGCAAATAAAGAATTTTATAAATTAGAAAATGATTTAGAACAATTATTAATTGAAAAAATAAGCGAAACGAAAAATGATGCTTTAAATATTGGTCCTTTGCTTTACTACTATGTAGCAAAAAATAGTGAGATAAAAAATATTCGTATGTTGTATTCAAATGCTAATGTACAAATAAATGATTTGTTAGCATATTGAGTAAAGAATGAGGTGAAATTATGCCCGAAAATATTAGTATAGCCGCAATCGGAACAAGTGATTCAGTAATTTTATTTAATTCTATCGGCGTAAAAACATATGTTATTGTCAAAGTTGAAGAAGTAGATAGAATTGTTTTTGAATTATATAAGTCAGGTTGTAAGATTATTTATTTTGATGAAGAAATTTATGATAATATTTCCGATGTGATTGAAAAGTATGCTTATCAGACATATCCAATTTTACTACCTTTACCAATGAAAGGAACTAGTAAACAAGTTGGTTTGAAGAAAATTAAGAATAATGTTGAAAAAGCAATCGGAATAGATATATTTTAGAAAGGATAAAATCGTATGAATCCTAATGTTATAGAAAATGTAGGAATAATATCAAAAGTTGCAGGACCATTAATTGTTGCAAAAAATATGAGTTCTGTTCAAATGTATGATGTAGTTCGTGTAGGATATAAAAAGTTAATTGGTGAAGTAATTGAACTTAGAGGAGATATGGCTTCAATCCAAGTATACGAAGAAACAGCAGGTTTAGGACCTGGCGAACCAGTTTATTTTACTAATGAACCTTTGTCAGTTGAATTAGGACCTGGTTTGATTGAAGGTATATATGATGGTATTCAAAGACCTTTAGACGTTATTTGTGATATGTATGGAGATCGTATACCTCTAGGAGTAGATGTGCCAAAGTTAAATCGCGAAAGAGAATGGCAGTTTAAGGCTGTTAAAAAAGTTGGCGATGAAGTTTATGGTGGAAATGTTTTGGGTGAAGTAGAAGAAACTGAAATTGTTAATCATAAAATTATGGTTCCACCTACTTTAAAAGGAAAAATATCTTGGATATATAATGGTACAGCTAAAGTTGATGATGTTATTTGTAAAATAGAAACTTCAGATGGAAAAGTTGTAGAATTGACAATGGTTCAACATTGGCCTGTTCGTCGTCATCGTCCATATGCTGAAAAATTGGCACCATATCAACCTATGGTAACTGGACAACGTGTAATTGATACACTATTCCCTATTGCTATTGGTGGAATTGCTGCAATCCCAGGACCATTTGGTAGTGGTAAAACGGTTGTTCAACATCAATTAGCAAAATGGGCAGATGCTGATATTATTGTTTATATTGGTTGTGGCGAACGTGGTAATGAGATGACTGACGTTTTAAGAGAGTTTCCTGAGTTAAAGGATCCAAAAACTGGAAAGTCTTTAATGAAAAGAACAGTTTTAATTGCTAACACTTCAAACATGCCAGTTGCTGCTCGTGAGGCATCAATTTATACAGGTATTACGATAGCTGAATATTATCGTGATATGGGATATAAAGTTGCAATTATGGCCGATTCAACTTCTCGTTGGGCTGAAGCTTTACGTGAAATGAGTGGTCGTTTAGAAGAAATGCCTGGTGAAGAAGGTTATCCAGCATACTTGTCAAGTAGACTAGCTGAATTCTATGAAAGAGCTGGACTAGTAAAATGTTTAGGTGCTGAAGGTAGAATTGGAGCTATTACTGCAATAGGTGCTGTATCACCTCCAGGTGGAGATACATCAGAACCTGTATCACAAGCAACATTGCGTATAGTTAAAGTTTTCTGGGGTTTAAGCTCTCAACTTGCTTATCGTAGACACTTCCCAGCAATCGATTGGTTAAAGAGTTACTCTTTATACAATGATTCGCTAGAAAAATATTTTGATGAAAATGTAAAACCTGATTGGAGCAAACATGTAAAAATGGCTACAATGTTATTACAAGAAGAATCAAAATTAGAAGAAATTGTTAGATTGGTTGGTGTAGATTCATTGGAATACAATGATAGATTAACTTTAGATTGTGCAAGAAGCATTCGTGAAGACTACTTGCATCAAATTGCTTTCCATGAAATTGATACTTATACATCTCTAAATAAACAATATGGTATTTTAAAGGCAATTCTTATGTGGTATGAAAAAGGATTAGAGGCACTAAAACAAAAATGCTCTTATCAAAAAATCACTGCTATGAAAGTGTTAGAAAGAATTGGTCGTATGAAATATATTGAAGAGGATAAATTTAATACTGAATGTAATGCAATTTATCAAGAAATTGATGCTGAATATGAGACATTGATGGGAGGCGTTGAAGCTTAATGTTAAAAGAATATAAAACAATAAGAGAAGTTGTTGGACCATTAATGTTAGTTGATCATGTAGAAAATGTAAAATATGATGAATTAGTTAGAATACGTCAAGAAAACGGCGAAGAACGTATTGGTAAAGTTTTAGAAATAAATGAAGATAAAGCATTAGTACAGTTATTCAATAGTTCACAAGGCTTAAAAATTAGTACTGCTAAAGCAAGCTTTTTAGGTCATGGAATAGAATTGAAATTAGCTCCTAATATATTAGGTAGAGTTTTTGATGGTATGGGTCGCCCTATTGATGGCGGCGAAGAAATTATCCCTAAAAAGTTAGCTGATATTAATGGTACACCATTAAATCCTGTTGCTCGTAACTATCCATCTGAATTTATCCAAACTGGTATTAGTGCAATTGATGGATTGAACACATTAGTTCGTGGACAAAAGCTTCCTATTTTCTCAGGTTCAGGTTTACCACATGCTAAACTTGCAGCACAAATTGCTAGACAAGCAAAAGTAAAGGGGAAAGATGATGACTTCGCAGTAGTATTTGCTGCTATTGGAATTACTTTTGAAGAAGCAAATTTCTTTATTGAAGATTTCAAAAAATCTGGTTCTATTGAAAGATCAGTTCTATTTATAAATTTAGCAAATGACCCAGCTATAGAACGTATTGCCACTCCAAAGATGGCTATTACTTGTGCAGAATACTTAGCATATGAGTTAGGTATGCACGTATTAGTAATTTTAACTGATATTACAAACTATGCTGAAGCATTACGTGAAGTTTCTGCCGCAAGAAAAGAAGTTCCTGGTCGTCGTGGTTATCCAGGATATATGTATACAGATTTGGCTTCTTTATATGAAAGAGCTGGTAGGATTGTTGGAAAGAATGGTTCAATAACTCAAATTCCTATTTTAACAATGCCAGAAGATGATAAAACACATCCAATTCCTGACTTGACTGGTTATATTACTGAAGGCCAAATAATCTTATCAAGAGATTTGTATCATAGAGGTGTTTTCCCTCCAATTGATGTTTTACCTTCTTTAAGTAGATTAAAAGACAAAGGAATAGGAAAAGACAAAACACGTGAAGATCATTCACAAACTATGAACCAATTGTTCTCAGCATATGCACGTGGTAAAGAAGCTAAAGAATTATCAGTAATTTTAGGTGAAGCTGCTTTGTCTGACGTTGATAAATTATATGCAAAATTTGCTGATGCATTTGAAAAAGAATATGTGTCTCAAGGTTTTGATACTGATCGTGATATTGAAGAAACATTAAATATCGGTTGGAAATTATTGACAATATTACCAAAGAGTGAATTGAAACGTATTTCTTTAGAATTTATTGATAAATATTTACCAAAGAATGGTGATAAATAATGTCAGTAGGAACTATTAATCCAACAAGAATGGAATTAACGAAGACTAAACGTCAACTTGCTACTGCTGAAAGAGGACATAAACTTCTTAAAGATAAGCAAGATGAAATGGTTCGTCAATTCATAGGATTAATTAATAAAAATCGTGCTTTACGATTGGAAATAGAAAATGAAATGGCTAATATAAGTCATATTTTCCAAACTGCACGTTTAAAAACAAGTTATGAAGGAATTATGGAGGCCTTAGCGGTACCAACTAGTAAAATAGATTTAAGTCTTAGTCAAAGGACAATTATGAATATTGATGTGCCTAAATTAGATTATGCACCTCAAGAAAAAATAGATTTAACTTATGGTTTCGCATTTACTCCTGGTGAACTTGATCAGTCTGTATTAAGGTTATCAAAACTTTTACCAAAATTAATTGAATTGGCTGAAACAGAAAAAGCTTGTGATATGCTGGCAGTTGAAATCGAAAAGACGAGAAGAAGAGTTAATGCTATTGAATACGTTATGATTCCAAATATGAGAGAAACTATTCATTATATTAGTATGAAACTTGAAGATAATGAAAGGAGCAATATAATTAGACTTATGAAAAGTAAGGATATTATACTTGCTAAGAGATCATAAAGAAGCCACTTTTGGCTTCTTTTTTTATGCTTAAAAAGATAGTCTTTGCCATAAATAAAAACAAAAAAAAGATTGTAAAAAAGAACAAAAAGTAGTATAATACTAAAGTACGAATTTAACAAGGAGATAGAAAAATGGTAGAAAACAATTACATTAATGAACAATTATTAAAACAAATAGAAACTGAACAAAATGTAAGCATTCCTCAAATACAAGCAGTTTTAAAGCTTATTGAAGAAGGCGGTACTGTACCATTCATCGCTCGTTACCGTAAAGAAGTTACTGGTGGATTGGATGAAGAACAAATAAGAGCTATCTATCAAGAATGGGATTATGGTCAAAAATTGGCAGAACGTAAAGAAGATATTATGCGTTTAATTGAGGAAAAAGGAAAATTAACTCAAGAATTGAAAGATGCTATCATCGCTTCAACAAAACTTTCAGAATTAGAAGATATTTATCGTCCATTTAAAGAAAAGAAAAAGACTAGAGCTACAGAAGCTAAGCGTAAAGGTTTAGAACCATTAGCTGAATACTTATTGTCTTTCCCAACTGAAGGCGATGTTTTACAAGAAGCAGAAAAATATGTTACTAAAGAAGTTACTGAAGAACTTGAAAAAGATGGCCTTGTTGTTAAAAATGCTAATGAAGCATTACAAGGTGCAGAAGATATAATTGCTGAAACTATTTCTGATGAAGCTAAATATCGTAAATGGATTCGTAGTTTATTCCAAAGAACTGGTGAATTAGTTTCTCAAGTAAAAGATGAAAGTTTGGATGAAAAACGCGTATACGAAATGTATTACGATTATCATGAACCAATTAATAGTATTAGACTTCATAGAGTATTAGCAATTAATCGTGGAGAAGCAGAAAAAGTATTAAAAGTAGGAATTAATGAAGATTATGATAGAATTATCAAATTCTTAAATAGAAATGTTATTGCTAACGAAAATTCTATAACTACTCCTTATGTAAAACTTGCTATTGAAGATGCTTATAAACGTTTAATTAAAACTTCTATTGAAAGAGAAATTAGAGCTGAATTAAAAGAAAAAGCTGAAGATCAAGCAATTAAAATTTTCTCTGAAAACTTAAGAAGTTATTTACTTACACCTCCAATGAAAGGTAAAGTTGTTTTAGGTGTTGACCCAGCTTATCGTACTGGATGTAAATTAGCAGTTGTTGATGCAACAGGAAAAGTTTTAACTATTGATAAGATTTATCCTAATCAAAAGAATAAAGAAGAAGTTGTATCAGATGAAAGAGTTCAAAGAGAAATAGATAAAATCCATGCATTAGTAGATACTTATAATGTTGAAGTGATTGCTATTGGTAATGGTACTGCTAGCCGTGAAACAGAAAGTTTTATAGCTGAAGCATTAAAGCAAATTGATAAAGAAGTTTATTATATAATTGTAAGTGAAGCTGGAGCTTCAATTTATTCAGCAAGTGATTTGGCTAGAGAAGAATTCCCAACATTCGCTGTTGAAGAACGTTCAGCTGTTTCTATTGCTAGACGTTTACAAGATCCACTAAGTGAATTAGTAAAGATTGATCCTAAATCAATTGGTGTAGGTCAATATCAATATGACGTTACTCAATCTAAATTAAGTGATTCTTTAGACTTCGTAGTTGAAACTGCAGTTAATAGTGTTGGTGTAAATATTAATAGTGCATCAATTCCTCTACTTCAAAGAGTATCAGGCTTAAATGCAAAAACTGCTAAATTGATTGTTGATTATCGTGATCAAAATGGTGAATTTAAAACACGTCAAGATATTAAGATTAAAGGTATTGGACCAAAAACTCTTGAACAAGCAATTGGTTTCTTAAGAATTCCTAATGGTGATGAAAAACTTGATATGACTTCAATTCACCCAGAAAGTTACAAAATTGCTGAAGAGATTCTAGCAAAATTAGGCTTTACAAAAAATGATATTGGTACTGCTGCCCTAGTTTCAAAGATTAATAAGTTAAATAGAAAAGAATTTATTAAGGAATTTGAAGTAGGTGAATACACATTTAATGATATTTTAGATGCATTTGTATCACCATTACGTGACCCTCGTGATAAATTTGATAAACCAGTATTAAGAAGTGATGTTTTACATTTAGAAGATTTAAAACCTGGTATGGAACTTCAAGGTACAGTTCGTAATGTTGTTGACTTTGGCGCTTTCGTAGATTGTGGTGTTAAAGAAGATGGATTAGTTCATTTATCAAGAATGAGCAAGAAATTTATTAAACATCCTCTAGATGTTGTTAGTGTTGGCGATATTGTTAAAGTATGGGTAGTTTCTGTTAATTTACTTAAAGGTAGAGTTGAATTAACAATGTTAGCTCCTAATGAAAAATAATCATAAAATAATTATCTCTAGAACTAATAATTCTAGAGATTTTTTAATAAAAATAACTTTTTACTTTTAAATAAATAAAATTTATGATAAAATATAACATATAAGTAAAATGAGGTATATATTTTGAAACATTTATTTGTAGTTAATCCAAAGGCTGGAATAAAAGACAGCAGTGAAAAGATAATAGAAGAAATTAAAAATAGATTTGTAGATGATGAATATTATGTTCACTTAACTTTAAAAAGTGGTGAAGCTATAGAATTTGTTAGAAACTATTTGCAAGAACATAGTGATGAAACAGTCAGAGTATATTCTTGTGGTGGCGATGGAACTTTAAATGAAGTAGTAAATGGGGTATATGGTTTTAAAAATGCTGAAATAACTTGCTATCCTTGTGGAAGTGGCAATGATTTTTTGAAATGTTTTAACAATAATGAAAAATTTTTAGATATTGATAGTTTATTACGAGGAACAGCTATTTTTAGTGATGTTTTAAAAGTTAATGGCAGATATACGCTAAATATTTTTAATATTGGTGTGGATTCAAATGTTGTTGTTAAACAAAAAAAAATAAAAAAATGGCCACTTGTTAATGGGAAAATGGCTTACAAATTAGGATTAATGTCAGCCTTTTTTGGTAAAATTAGTAGTATATATAAACTAACTATTGATGACGAAATCATCTATGATGGCAAAGGAATGCTTTGTGCTATTGCCAATGGAATTTGTTATGGTGGGGATATTATTGTGCTCCAAATGCAAAAATTGATGATGGTCTATTAGATGTATGTTTAGTCAAAAAAGTATCACGACTTAATTTTTTGTGTATGGTTGGTAAATATAAAAAAGGTAAACATTTAGAAGATAAAAGAGTAAAAAAGCATATTATTTATAAACAAGGTCATAAAGTTCATTTAGAATTGGATAAAGAATTACCATACTCAATAGATGGTGAAATTATATTTTCGAAAACGATTGATGTTGAAGTAATTCCTCATTGTATCAAATTTGTAATTCCTACTGAATGTAAGGAAATGTAACTTATGGAAAATGAAAAATATAATCCAATTACAATTGGATATTTGTATGATAGTGATAATTGTCAAAGTATTTCTATCGATGTTATTTCTAAACTAGATTATGTTAATTATTCATTTGCTCTTATTGATAATGGAAGAGCATATATTAAAGAAAAAAATAATCTTGATAAAATTTTGAAGTATAAAGATATTGGTGTTAAAATCTCTTTATCAATTGGTGGTTGGGGCGCTGATGGTTTTAGTGAAGCAGTTTCTTCTAAGAATAGTAGAAAAATATTTATTGATTCTATAATTGATTTGATTAAAAAATATGATTTTGATGGCATTGATTTAGATTGGGAATATCCTTCAGTTTCATTTGCCAATATTTCTTCAAGCAAAGATGATATTTCTAACTTTGTTTTTCTATGCAAAGAATTAAAAGAAAGATTTTTAGAGTTTGATAAAAAGATTATTTTGAGTGCTGCAGTTCCATGTAGCGATAAATATTATGACTATAAAGAATTAAATAAACTATTGGATTATGTAAATATTATGTCATATGATTTATCTGTTTCATCGGATATAGCTAATCATCACTGTAATTTATATGCCAATAAAGAAATTCATTCTTATTCAAGTGCTGATGAAGCAGTAAAACAAATAATGCGATATGTTCCTAAAGAAAAAATTGTTATTGGTATTGCTTTTTATGGCAGATATGGTGAATTTAAAGGGAAAGATTTTAAACTAGGAGATAAACTTGATAAACCACAATTATCTAGTTTTTCTTACAAAGATATTAAAGAAATGATAAGTAATGGTGTTGAAGTACTATGGGATGATATTGCCAAAGCTCCATATATAATAAGTGATGGCAAATTCATAAGTTTTGATAATCAAGAAAGTATCAAAGAAAAATCACAATATGTAATAAAAAATGGTTTAGGTGGATTAATGTTTTGGCAATTAGGTGCTAGTTCGACTAATGAACTTGTTGAGGCTATTTATAGATTCACTAAAATGAATAAAACTTGACAATTATTAGAAAAAAAAGTATAATGTTCGTATGAGTTAGGAGGAGCAAAAAAATGTATTTTGAAAAAGTAAGAGAACTTATCGCTCAAGAATTCTCTATTGATCCAAGTAAAATTGAAATGGAGACAAAATTAGCTGAAGACTTAGGCGCAGATTCACTAGATGCAGTTGAATTAATTATGGCTATTGAAGATGAATTTGGTGTACAAGTTAGTGATGAAATGGCACAACAAATTCGCAAAGTTGGAGACATTGTTGAATTTTTAGAAAAAAACAAATAATTGTTAACAGATATATGATTTATTCATATATCTTTTTTTATTCGCTTTTAATTATATTATATAAAAAGTTTAAAAAATAAATATAATAATTAAAAATATTAATTATTTAATTAAAAAAATTAAAAATATAATTGACAAAATTAATTATTAAGAATATAATATTAATAAGGAGTGTTAAAAAGATGAAAAAAAATGTTATATCAAAATGTCCAATATGTAATGAAGAACTAGTAATTGAAAAATTACATTGTAAACATTGTGGAATATCAATAGATGGTGAATTTACTTTATCGAATATTGCTAAATTAAATGGCGAACAACTTTTATTTGTGGAAATGTTTTTGAAGAACCAAGGTAATATAAAGGCTGTTGAAAAAGAGATGAATATTTCATATCCAACTGTAAAGAAAATCTTAAATGATGTGTTAGTAACTTTAGGATATGAAAAAGTGAAAGATAATGGTGCCGATAAGAGAAGAGAAATATTAGAGAAATTAGCAAATAAAGAAATTTCATTTGAAGAAGCAAATGAAAAATTAAGGAAAATGTGAGGAGGTAAATGAGATGAATGAAAGAATGAAGATATTAGAAATGCTACAAAGTGGTATAATAACACCAGAAGAAGCAGATGAGCTATTACAAACATTAAATTGTTATGGAGATAATGAAGACGGCGATAAGGAAACTTTAGAAAATTTACGAGAAAAATTAGTCAACTTATATAAAAAGGTAGAGGGAATCGAAAAGAGAGCTTCTGAAAAAATATCTAACACTGAGGCATATAAAAATATTGAAAAAGAATTTTCTTCTTTAAAAGCTGGTATCAACAGCACTATTTCAACTATTCAAAAAAAACTAGATAAAATGTATAATAAAACTGTGAAAGAGAATTTTCATGATTTCGGGAATTCTTTGAAAAAGTTTTGTGGGAAAATTGCATCAGTGTTTAGTGAAAAGAAAAATACTAAAAATGAAAAAGAAAATGATATAATTGAAATTGAAGAAGTTAAAAATCAAGATGATAAAGACGAAGAAAAAAACAATTAATATAATAAATGATGAATCGCTTAGTCGATTCATTTTTTTATAATGAAAATAAAAATTACTTGAAGTAGTAAGCAAAAAATAGTAAAATATATATGTAAACTATTAATTTATTTAGAGGATTGATAATGAAAAATATATTAGCGAAAATCTTTATTAAAGATTATAAGAATTATCAAAAACAAGAAGTTAGAAATGCATATGGTAAACTTTGTGGTGCTGTTGGGATAGTTAGTAATATTTTATTATGTGCTGTCAAAATTATTACTGGTGTTTTAATTTCTAGTGTAGCAATTTTGGCAGATGGCATTAATAACTTATCAGATGCAGGGAGTTCCATTATAACTTTACTTGGTTTTAAATTATCTAGTATTCCCGCGGATAGTGAACATCCATTTGGACATCAAAGAATAGAATACATTTCAGGATTGGTAGTTTCTTTTATCATTTTAATTATTGGAGTATTATTAATGAAAACTTCAATAGAAAAAATAATAACTGGTAGTGAAGCTATTCCTAAAAAACAAGTATTAATTACTATGATTATTTTATTCTTTGCTATATTGGTAAAATTGTGGCAAAGCCTATTTTACAGAAAAAATGGAAAGTTAATTGGTTCAACAACATTAATTGCTACATCACAGGATAGTTTAAATGATTGTATTTCAACGAGCGTTGTTTTAATATCTATGATAATAACATATATATTTCCTAATGTTGTTCTAGATGGATATATGGGAGCAATTGTTTCGGTATTTATTATCATTAGTGGTATTGGTTTAATAAAAGAGACAATTTCGCCATTAATAGGTGAAGCCCCATCAAAAGAGTTTATTGATGATATCGCAGATAGAATTTTAAAATATGATGGGATTATAGGTATTCATGATTTAGTTATTCATACTTATGGACCGGCTAAAACTTTTGTTACTGTTCACGCTGAAGTAGATGCTAATGTTGATATTACTATTAGTCATGACATTATAGATAATATCGAACATGATTTTATGGATAAACTTAATATAAATTTGGTTATTCACATGGATCCAGTTGATTTAAGATGTGAAGAAACTAGACAACTGAAAGCTATGACTAATGATATATTGGGAGATATTTCAGTAGATTTAAGATTTCATGATTTTAGAATTGTGAAAGGACCAACTCATACAAATGTTATTTTTGATGTGGTTGTTCCGATAGGTTTTAGAATGAAAAATGATGAATTGAAATCATTAATTGATTCAAAGTTTAAAGATATTGATAAAAAATATAATACTGTAATTACAGTAGATCAAGAATTAATTGGTAGGAGAGAAAAAAATGATTCAAGATATTAAAAGATGGAAAGAATATAGTTTATTAAATAATGACTTAAAAAAAGAATTAAATGATATGAATGATGAGCAATTGAATGATGCTTTTTATACTGAACTTACATTTGGTACTGGTGGTATGCGTGGGATTTTAGGACCAGGAACAAATAGAATGAACATATATACTATAAGAAGAGCTAATTATGGTTATGGAAAATATATTTTAATGGAAAAAGAAAAACAACACTCAGTAGTTATTGCTTATGATTGTAGAAGAAATTCTTTAACTTTTGCTAAAGAATCAGCAAGAGTTTTAGCAACTATGGGAATAAAAGTGTTTTTGTTTCCAAAGATTACTCCAACACCAGAACTTTCATTTGCTGTTAGACATTTAAAGACTAGTGGTGGAATTGTTGTTACTGCTAGTCATAATCCACCTGAATATAATGGTTATAAAATTTACGATAATAGCGGGTGCCAATTAGTTCCTGATTTGGCTGACATTGTTATAAAAGAAATTGAAAAAGCTCCTGACTATTTTGATATTAAAGTTGAAGAATATGACGTTTTAGTGAAAAAAGGTTTAATAGAAGTATTAGATACTGAAATTGATGATGAATATTTGAAAAAAGTTAAGTCAATTAGTCTTAATAATGATATGAATAAAAAACATTTTAAAGTTGTATTTACATCTTTACATGGAACATCTAGCGTGTTAGGACAAAGACTATTAAAAGAAATGGGATATAATTATATTCCAGTTAAAGAACAAATGATTGCTGACGCAAACTTTTCAACTGTTAAATCTCCTAACCCGGAAAATGGAGAAGCGTTTACTTTGGCAATAAAATATGCTAAAGAAAATAATGCTGATATTTGTGTTGCAACTGATCCTGATGCCGATAGGGTGGGATTAGCAGTACTACATAAAGGTGAATACGTACTACTAACTGGTAATCAAACTGGTCCAATACTAATAAAGTATTTGGCTGAAAACAGAAAATTATCTGGTAATAATGTATTGTTTAATACTATAGTAACTTCACCACTTGGTGCAATGGTTGCCAAAAAATACGGAATTGAAACTGTATCTACATTAACTGGTTTTAAGTTTATTGGTGAACAAGCTAGATTATTAGAAGGAACAGGCAAAAAATTCTTCTTTGGATATGAGGAATCATATGGTTATGTAGCTAGCGATTTTGTTAGAGATAAAGATTCATTACAAGCCCTATTGTTATGTAGTGAAGCAGCATGTTATTACAAAAATATGGGTAAGACACTAGTAGACGTTTTGAATGATATATATGAAGAATTTGGCTACTATCAGGAAAAACTTGTGAATATAAATCTTGCAGGCGAAGAAGGAGCAAAAAAAATAAAGAGAATTTTAGATTATTTTAGAAATGAAATTAACTTTACTATTGGTAGTCTTCATGCAATTGCAAAAGAAGATTATTTGTTACAAAAACGTTATGAAGGAGAAGATGTTAGTAAAATATCTTTACCTAAGTCAAATGTTATTAAATACTTTTTAGAAGATGGAAGTTGGTTTGTTTTAAGGCCAAGTGGTACAGAGCCAAAGATGAAAATTTATATTTCTGCTGTTTCTAAGGGACTTACTGAGTCAATGGACAAAGTAAAAAATATAGAAGAAAATGTATTAAAATTAGTAAATAAAATTGAATAGAAAGCGTGATATTATGAGTTTATTAAAAGAAAATTATTGTTTAAATAGAAGTAACTATTTTAAAAAAATTGAAGATTATTCATTAACTATTATGTTTTCAGGAAGAAATATCCAAAAAACAGGTGACCAAGATTTTGATTTCGAAGTAGATAAGAATTTTTATTATTTAACTGGAATTAATCAAAATGATGTTATATTAGTAATGTTAAAAAATGAACAAATCGAAAAATCTGTTTTATTTATAGAAAAAAATGATCCTGTTTATATGAAATGGTATGGCAAAAAGCTTACTAAAGATGAAGCAAAAGAAATAAGTGGAATTGATAATATTTATTATTTAGAACAATTTTCACAATTTGTTTTTTCATCTATTAATAGCACAAGACAAGGAAATAATTTATATGATAAAATATATTTAAATTTAGAAAGACGTAATTCAAAAGGATATACAACACCTGCTTTGGAATATGCAAAAGAAATAAAGGATAAATATCCTGAAATACAAATTTTTAACAATTATAACACTATTGTTAATTTAAGAATGTATAAGTCCAATGAAGAAGTTGATTTAATTAAAGCAAGTATTGAAACTACAAGATTTGGTATAGAAGAATTAATGAAAAATTCTAAGTCTGGAATTTATGAATACCAACTTGAAAGTTATTATGATATGTATATAAAAATGAATGGTCAAAAAGATGTATCATTTAAGACTATTGCTGCTGGTGGTGTTAATGCTACGGTTTTGCATTATTCTACTAATAATACAATTTTACATGACGATGAATTAGTTTTATTTGATTTAGGATGTCGTACTGACTATTATATTAGTGACATAACAAGGACTTTCCCAGTTAATGGTAGATTTAACAAACGTCAAAAAGAAGTTTATGAAAAAGTATTAAATGTAAATAAAAAGTGTATCGAATTTTTGAAAGATGGTATTACTTGGAAAGAATATAATGATTATGCTAGAGATTTAATCGCCAAGGCTTGTATAGATTTAGGATTAATTAAAGATGAAAGTGAAGTTGGTAAATATTACTGGCATTCAATTGGACATAGTATTGGACTAGATACACATGATCCAAGCTTAAACTATCTTCCAATAAAAGAAGGTATGACATTAACTGTTGAACCTGGTATTTATATTGAAGAAGAAAAAATAGGTATTCGTATTGAAGATGATGTTTTAATCACAAAAGATGGTTGCATAAATTTGAGTAAAGATATTATTAAAGAAGTAAAAGATATTGAAGAATTCATGAAAAAGTAGAATTTTAATGTTGCCATAATGAAAAATATTTTGATTATGGAATCTTAAAGGAGAAGAATGAACAAGAAAAATATTAAAAATACAAAGTTTACTTCTGAAAAAGGAAGTACAGCTGATTATTACGATGAAAATGGTTTCCATTGGGATAGTTATAATGATTATTTAGAACAAACTAATAATGTTATTTATGACGATGATTATGTTGAACCATTAGATAGAAAACATTATACTAAATATGATGAAAGGAATATTTTTCCTATAGAAGTAAAGAGAGAAACTAAAATAATTAAAGATACTACTCCTATAGAAAATGCAGAAGAGGAAGAAGAATTGAGTAGGATTCTTAGAGAAATAATGTTTGGTGATAAAGAAAAAAAACAAATAATTTTGAAAAAGGAAAAGTCAGTTTAAAAACTGATTTTTTTATTTCAAAAAATGAAAAAAGTATGATATAATGAAGAGTGATAAAAAATGGAGGATATCTATGAAAGATACAACAATAGCTTCTAATTTTAATATAAAATATTATTTAAATCATGAAAAATTTATAACTGATTTTTCCCAAGAAGATATTTTAATGGGATTTGATTTATATACTAGTAATGAGTTCAATATATTAGAAGAAACTGATGATAGATTAATAATTGGCTTTAAAAACAATGATATCTTAAAGTTTAATTTTAATAAAAAAGATTTTTCATATGTATCTAATGTTCTTGATATTAAAGAAAAAGAACTTGTTTGTAGTTTTCTATATTTATATTATAAACAACAAGAAATTGATGATATATTAAATTTATATCGCTTTTCACTTAATTATAGTCCTTTAGATTTTGTTAGTTTGTTAATCAAAACATATAGCTATTTAGAAATGATTAAAAAAAACTATGATTTCGATGATTTAAAAAGATATATTGTTTTGGTATCAGATATAAATATTCGTAGATTAACTAATATACAACGTGACATGTACTTTAAAAGAGTGTTTTCTTTTGATATAAAAGTTGATGATGAAGAATATAAAAAATTATTTGTTTTAATACTTAATGTGGATATTAATGATTATAATATAAAAGGTTTATTTTATCTTGGGGAAACTATTTTTAAAATTACCGATAGAGCTAGAGCTTATGAATTTTATAGTTTTTTAGAAAAAAGAGCTAGACAATCTGGTGTAACAAATGCAAAGAAAAAATACATTGATTATTTAAAGAGCCGCTTATTGTATGAATATATAGATACAAAAATTGGATTAGAACAAATAGAAAATAATTATTATAACAATAATTTTATAATGTGGTATTACTCAAAAATTTTAGAAGAAAATAATGAAGAAATGCCAGAACGTATTTTTATTAATAAAGGTAATTTTAATATTGATGACTTGGAAGTAGTAGAAAAATATATTAATAACTGGGAATATAGTGTTAAAGAAAAAATATTATTAAAAATATGTAATAGTACTAATATAACTAGCGAATTAGAAAGTATACTAAAACTTTTAAGTGATTCGGAATTGAAAACTTTTTTCATTAAAAACTTTTCTTTATTTGCAAAAAATCAAAAGATTATAAATGATATTATTAATAAATATGGAAATGATATTGATTTTAATATTGAGTTATCAAAAAAAGAAGGATTTACTGCTCTGCTAAATAAATGGGATATAATAAATTCTTCTGAAAATGAAATGAAAATTTATGATTGCTTACTTGATATAGGTTTAAGTACTTCTAACAGTATCGCATTTGATTCAGCTAAAGAGGTTGATGATTTTCATGAAATTATTGAAAAATTGATTAAATTTAAAAACGGAAGATTTTTAGCATATCTATTAATTGAAGTAGTAAATTATAGAAGATATATAGATAGTAGAAAAAAACGTCAATTTCGTGAGTGGGTAAGATGTGATAATGTAGATTTTGCTTTATACAAAAAAAGAGTTAATATCAATAATGTTTCGGAAATAGTTCAAGATTTAAATATTATTGAAGATTATGAAGAAATAACTGATCTTTTAGAAAAAAAGTTTAACTTTAATATTACTTTAGCTTCTAATCCACGCATTATTAGTATTAGTGTTGCGTGCGATAGATTAGGTGAAATATTATCAATGATCATTGATGAAAATGAAATCTTTTTATATCATGCCTTTCTTGGTGATGATTCTGATTTCCTTAAAATTATTTTATTGGTGATTCACAGATATTATTTAAAAGTTGGTAAGGACAATATTGAAAAATCATTTGTTGCTTTGGAAGAAGAAGAAAGAATCAAATATGAAAAAGAACTAAAACGTCGAGCTAAGAAAACATTTAATGAATTATTAGGTATTGTAAAAAAAGATGAAGTCTCTAAAACTAATGAAGAAGTTCATTTGGAGCCTTGTATATTTATAAATAATAATTTTGGTTCTCAAAATAAACTTGTTAGTTTCAAAATAGGTATTTCGAAATTATATGTTATAAAAAATTATACTGAATTTATTCATAATATTATTAATAAAAATTATTATGAATATGGTAAGAGTTTTAGTTTTAATCACAATATTGATTCGTTTGATGAAAAAAGTAAAGAACTATTAGAAATGCTACTAGGAGATAATAGATTTCAAAGTGCATATTATTATGGAGATAATAGATATGTTAGCATATCTGATAGAAATTTTGACAAGATTATTAATAATAGCTCAGAAGTTAATTTGGAATATGGTTCTTCACCAGCTTCTAAACTATTGGTTATGGAACCGATAGAGCTTGAAATTTATGTTGATGAGAATTATAACGTTTATTCACGTAATAAATCTAATTGTGAAAAACTAAAAGGATTTGTTGCTAATGGATTTGAATATGATTATTTTGTTGCTGATGGAAAAATATATCCATTGATTTCTTCAAAGGAACTTAGACCAATTCATGCAAAACTTATTACTAGTGATATGAATATTAGTTTGATTAAAAAAGAATTTATAAGTGAAATTTATGCAAGATTTATGGATGATTTTGTGATTAGTCAAGAAATTAAATCTGATTTTGATCTGAAAGATTTAAATATAGAAATATATTTTGATTATCAAAGTGGAACTATATCATATTATGATAAACTAATAGTTGATGGCAAAGAAATCAAAATTGATAAAGTTAGTAATCAATTACAAATGTTTAAAAAATATAATAAATATCAAAACATTTTAAATAATTTCGGTTTTGAGAATAATGTTATTGATAGTAACGATAGAATATATAACTTTTTAAGAGCGGATTTTTCTTTATTAAAAGAAATAGCTACAGTCTTTTTATCAGAGAATATAAAAAACATAAAAGCTAAGGAATATAAAAAAACAAATGTTTATATGGGATATAATACTGGACTATTAGATGTTTGTTTTGAAGAAAGTGAATATAGTGAAGAAGATTTGTTTAAGATTATTTCTTCTTTGAGAAAAAAGATTAAATATGTTAAACTAAATAATAATACTATTGTAAAAGTTAGTGACACTGAAGCTAAAGAATTACTTGGTATAGTTGAAGAATTGAAATTAGATCCTCATCATTTGAAGACTAATCAAAAAATACCTTTGTATCAAAGTTTAAAATTGATGAGTGATTTAGATTATTCTGGAATTAAAGTTAGTGGAAAAATTAAAGATATGATAACTGAAATATCTAACTATAAGGATTCTCAATTTTGTGTTCCTGAAAAATTTGCCAATGTTATGAGAGATTATCAAATTGAGGCTTATAAATGGATTAAGATTTTATCTAAATATGCATTTAGTGGAATACTGGCAGATGACATGGGATTAGGAAAAAGTTTAGAAATTATTTCAGTATTGGCGAGCGATGAAAATGATATGCCTTCTTTAATTGTTTGTCCAAAAAGTTTAGTATACAATTGGAATAGTGAATTTAATAAATGGGCTAGCGACATTGAAGTGTATCCAGTTATTGGTACTAGTAATGAACGTCATAAAATAATGAATAATTATGATGCTAATAAAAAGCAAGCATTTTTAATTTCTTATGATAGTTTGAAAAATGAATTAGAATTATTTAATAAATTTAATTTTAGATACTTAATATTAGATGAGGCTCAATTTATTAAAAATCATACAACACTAAAGGCTCAGTCAGTTAAAAAGATTAATTCTGAATTGAGGTTTGTTTTGACTGGTACACCTATAGAAAATTCAGTCATTGATTTGTGGAGCATATTTGATTTTTTAATGCCAAACTATTTGTATAATTATTCTGAATTCAAATCAAGTTATGAAAAAAGAATTATTGAAAAAGATAGCGAAGCCACTAAAAAGTTAGTAATGAAAATTACACCATTTATATTGAGAAGGACAAAGCAAGATGTTCTAAAAGATTTACCAGAAAAAATTGAAACAATTAGAATTGTTCAGATGGGAGAAGAGCAAAAAAAATATTATGATGCTCAATTATTAAAAACTAAAATTTTATTAGAAGACTCTACTAATAAAAATAAGAATAATATAGAAATATTAGCGTCTCTTACTAGACTTCGTCAGTTATGTGTAGATCCAAGCATGTTTATAGATGAATATAATGATTCATCTTGTAAAGGTGAGGCAATTGGTGAAATAATAGATGAGTATATTATAGAACATAAAATAATAATTTTTAGTCAATTTACCAAGGCTTTTATTAATTTGGAAAAAATATTAAAAGAAAAAGATGTTCCTTTTGCAAAAATCACAGGAGATACTACTGCATTTGAAAGAATCACTATTGCTAATGATTTTAATGAAACCGATAAATACAAAGTTATATTAGTTTCATTGAAGGCTGGTGGAACAGGTTTGAATCTTATCGGAGCTGATATTGTTGTTCATTTAGATCCTTGGTGGAATATTGCTGCTGAAAATCAAGCTAGTGACAGAGCTCATAGAATAGGACAAAAAAATGTCGTACAAGTAATTAAAATTATTTGTAAAGACTCTATAGAACAAAAGGTAATTGAACTTCAAAATGCCAAAAAAGATATTGTAAATAGTTTGATAACTAATGATGATAGTGCAATTTTAAGTTTATCTGCGGAAGACTTAAAATATATTTTAAAATAATAAAGTTAAAAACGGATATGTTGAAAAATATATCTGTTTTTATTTGACTTATATAATAATGAGTGTTATAATTGAGCATAATTCAGTAATGAGGTGAGAGTGTGCCGAGAAAACCTATGTATAATCAAGGAACTAAAAACAAAATGATTGAAGTTGCCTCAAAAAAATTCTTTCAAAATGGATTTGATGGGACTAGTGTAAGAAGTATTGTTGATGAAGTAGGATGTGAAGTAGGTTTATTTTACTACTATTATAAAACTAAAGATGATATATTCACTGACGTTTTGGAAAGATTTTTTGATCCATATAAAAAAGATTTTGAAGAACTTGTTAATGAGACAAAACAAGTGCCATATAAAGCCTTGTATAGATTTTTTGCTTATATGAAGAAAAAAGTTCGAGAATTTAGAGATGTGTATGCGAATAACATTCATAGAACAATACGTTGGGCAATTAGAGAGCAAACTCTAACAATTATAGAGCCATATCTAAAAGATATTATTGATATTTTAATAACTTTTGGTGCTAAACCAAAAATGGATTCAAGATTAATGTCAGTCTTTTTAGCCCATGGGGTAGGTAGTATTATTTTACATGAAGATGCTGATTGGGTAGAAAGCGTAACTGACGATGTCAGAAAAAATATTAATATTATTATGGGATTAGATGAAGAGACTTCAAAAGAAATGTTTGAAATAAGTAAATAGGAGGACAGAATGAATAATATAATTGAAATTAATAATTTGAACAAATTTTATGGTGATTTACACGCTGTTAAAGATCTATCATTTTGTGTTAAGCAAGGAGAACTATTTGCATTTTTAGGAATTAACGGTGCTGGAAAATCCACTACTATCTCAATTATGTGTGGAACATTAAGTAAAAATAGTGGTGATGTTATAATAGATGGTTACAACATAGAAAATAATTTATCAGAAATAAGTAAAGAAATCGGAGTAGTTTTTCAAAACTCGGTATTAGATAGTTCTTTGTCAGTTAGAAATAATTTATATTCTCGAGCTAGTTTATATGGAATATATGGCCAAGAGGCAACTAAGAGAATAGAAACACTTTCTGAAATTTTAGATTTTAAAAATTTATTGGATAGGACTGTTGGTAAATTATCTGGTGGTCAAAGAAGAAGAATAGATGTTGCAAGAGCTTTAATACATAATCCTAAAATTCTTGTGTTAGATGAACCAACAACAGGCTTAGATCCTCAAACTCGTAAAACTCTTTGGAAAGTTATTGAAGATTGTAGAAAAAACGAAAAAATGACAGTATTTTTAACAACTCATTATATGGAAGAAGTTGTTGATGCTGATTATGTAGTAATATTAGATGATGGTAAAATAGTTGCTGAAGGAACACCGTTACAACTAAAAAATAGTTATGCTGGTGACTATATTACGGTTTATGGAGTTGAATTAGAGAAAATTGAAAAATTAGGTTTCAAATATGAAAAAATTAGAGATGCATATAGAGTAGAAGTTGAAAATCCTAAGGTTGCAAGGGACTTAATTATTAAATATCCAGAGATTTTTGTTGATTTTGAAATAACAAAAGGAAAAATGGATGATGTGTTTTTAACAGTTACAGGAAAGAAACTTGTTGGAGGTAATTAAAATGAAAACTTTTATAGCAATTACAAAGAGAAATATACAATTATTCTTTAAAGATAAAGGAATGTTTTTTTCGGCATTAATTACACCTATTATTTTGCTTGTATTATATACAACATTTTTAGGTAATGTATATCATGATAGTTTTGTTAGTGCTTTACCAGAAGGTTTTTCAATTAGTGAAAAAATAATTAATGGTACTGTAGGTGGACAGTTGTGTTCATCTTTGCTTGCCGTTTGTTGTGTTACAGTAGCATTTTGTTCAAATTTGTTAATGGTACAAGATAAAACTTCTGGTGCTAGAAAAGACTTTTTGGTAACGCCAGTTAAAAAATCTATTTTATCACTTTCATATTATTTTGCTTCATTAATTACAACTTTAATTATTAGTTATATAGCGGTTGCGGCAAGTTTTATATACATAGCTTTTACTGGTTGGTTTTTTACTTTTGGAGATTGTTTGTTGCTATTACTTGATGTCTTTTTAGTGACAATGTTTGGTACAGCCATTTCTTCAATAATTAATGTTTTTTTAAGTACAAATGGTCAAGCATCGGCTGTAGGAACGATAGTATCAGCTGGATATGGTTTCATTTGTGGAGCTTATATGCCTATATCTAGTTTTGGAAGTGGTTTACAGAAAGTGTTGAGTTTTCTTCCAGGAACATATGGAACTTCATTAATAAGAAATCATTCTTTAAAAGGTGTCTTTAGGGCAATGGGAAAAGAAGGTATTCCTGAAGAAATTGTTTCTAGCATTAAAAAGAGTATAGATTGTAATTTGAGTTTTTTTGAAAAAGATGTAAGCATTGCTGGAATGTATATTATTTTAATTTCAAGTATATTAATTTTAATAGGTATATATGTTTTGATTAATTTAGTTAAGAAAGGTAGAGAATAAATGAAAAAAGAACTTAATGTATAGGTTATAAATGGAAGTCCTAAAAAAGATGCAAGTGATACAATGCATATCACTAGAGCATTTTTGGATGGTATGAAAGAAATTAAAAGTATTAATGTAAATATGATCAATACAATTGATAAAAAAATAAATTATTGTAAGGGTTGCTTCACATGTAAAAGAAATGGTGGGATATGTGTTCAAAAAGATGATATGGAAGGTATACTAAATGATATTTTAAATAGTGATGTATTATTGTTTAGTTTTCCTTTATATTGCTATGGTATGCCAGCAAACTTGAAAGTTTTGCTAGATAGGACAATGCCTCTTTCGAGTATGAAAATGACCAAAAATAGTGATAGATATGCCCATGTTAGTCAAGCAGATTTTTCCCATTTAAGTTATGTTATGATTTGTGGATGTGGATTCCCTAATAGCAAAAATAATTTTGAAGCAATGATAAAAGAGTTTGAATTGATGTTTCCCAACAACCATACAATAATAACTGTTCCTGAAAGCCCAATGCTTAATGCTACAGAAGCAAAAGAAGTAACAATGCCATTTTTAGAAAAAGTTAAAGAAGCGGGAAAAATGTATGCATTAAATATGGAATTATTAATAGATATGATAGAAGAGTTAAAAAACCTATGATACCAGAAGATATCTATGCTAAAATTTGTAATGGAGAAATATAGAAATGGAATATGTGAAAATTACTAAAGACAACATTGATAAAGAACATATTTGTTGCGCTATTTCTAATAATAATGATCCTCAAGTTATTAGTAAAAAATGTTGGCTTAAAGATAGGATAGATGAAGGTTTAGTATTTTATAAATCAGTTGAAAGGGGTAAGTGTTTTATTGAATACATACCTGCTGAATATGCATGGGTTCCAATTGATGCTAGTGGTTTTTTTCATATTAACTGTTTATGGGTTTCTGGAAGTTTTAAAGGACACAAATATTCCAATGATTTGCTAGATTATTGTATTAATGATGCTAAAGAAAAGGGAAAAAAAGGTGTAACGGCAATTGCAGCAGTTAAGAAATCACCATTTTTATTAGAACAAAAATTTTTACTTCATAAAGGATTTAAAATTTGTGATAAAGCAAATCCCAATTATGTGCTATTATATTTTCCATTTAATGAAAATGAAAAAGTGCCTATTTTTAAAGAACAAGCTAAAAATCCAACCATTAATAAAAATGGATTTGTGCTTTATTATACTAATGGATGTCCGTTTACAGCAAAGTATGTTCCTTTAATCGAAAATTTGGCTAAAGAAAGAAAAATAGAATTTGAAAGCATTTTGATAAAGACAAAGGAAGAAGCTCAAAATGCTCCATGTGCTTGGACTAATTATGCATTATTTTATAATGGAAAGTATATAACTAATGAAATATTATCAGAAAACAAATTTTTAAAACTTGTTGAAGAATTAGGTGTGAATAATGTTTGAAAGTAAGAAAAATAAAGTGTTAAAAAATATATTGATTTTTTGGTGCTTATTTATTGGAATATGTGCACTATTTGGTGGTTTTGCAATGGTTTTAGAACCAAGTGGAAAAACATTTGGATTTATTGATTTATTACCATATTTTCAAAAACTTCCATTTGCTGACGTTTTATTTCAAAACTTTACTTTTTCTGGAATTGCTTTGATTATTGTAAATGGTACTAGCAATATGACAGCATCTCTTCTCTTACTTAACAAAAATGATGTGATTAGAAAAAAAGGTGTTTTGTTGGGAATGATATTTGGAATAACATTAATGTTATGGATAACAATTCAATTCATCATCTTTCCTCTTAACTTTATGTCAACAATTTACTTTATCTTTGGTTTTTTACAATTTATTACTGGATTATTATGTTTAATTAGATGCAAGCAAGCAACTTTTATGTTTAATATAAATGATTATAACAATATTGGTAGTGATAGCAGTAAAGCTGTAATTTATTTTTCGAGAACTGGTTATACAAGAAAGGTTGCTTATGAAATAGCAAATAAAATAGGTGCAGATATTTATGAAATAAAAACTAAGGAAAAAATATCTGGAGATTTAGGTTTTTGGTGGTCTGGACGCTTTGGAATGCATAAATGGCCTATGGAAATGGAAGAATTAAATATAGATTTTACAAAATATAGAGAAATAACAATTTGTACACCAATATGGGTATTTGCAATTTCTGCTCCAATTAGAATGTTTTGTAAAAAAGTTGGTGAATATGGTAACAACTATAATATTAAGTGGAATTATTGTCTCGTACATTATATGAATGTTGAGTTTATTAAACCAACTGAAGAAATGGATTTTTTGATGAATGTTAAGCACGATAAAGTATTAAATTATTGTTGCCACTTTGGCAAAATTAAAAAGGTAGATAAATATGATAATTAGACAAGAAAAAACAAATGAGTTTAAAGAACTTGAAAATATAATTAGAGAATCATTTTGGGATGTATATCAACCTGGTTGTGATGAACATTTAGTAGTTCATAAACTTAGAAATGATAAATCTTATGTAAAAGAGCTTAGTTTTGTTATAGAAGAAAATGGAAAAATTTTGGGATTTATATATTATTCACTTGCTGAAATAATAACAAAAGATAACAGAGTGTTAAAAGCTTTGACATTTGGACCAGTTGGAGTTTTACCAGAATATCAGGGAAAAGGGTATGGAACAATACTGATTAATTTTACATTAGAGAAGGCTAAAGAACTGGGGTATCCAGCTATATTTATCACTGGTAATCCAGATTACTATCATCGCTTTGGTTTTGTATCTGCTAGCAAGTTTAATATATATCTAGAAGGAATGGATGAAAAAGAAGAAGCTTCTTTTTCAATGGTTAAAATATTTGATGAAAAGTGGATTGATAGTATAGACAAAGGCGTGATTAAGATTGCTGAATGTTATTGTTGCACTAAAAATGAGATCGAAGAGTTTGAAAAAAGTTTTCCAAAAAAGGAAAAACACGTTAAAGAAAGTCAAATTAGATAATAAAAAAATCAGTGGTTTTAAATTGTGAAAACATTACCATTGATTTTTTTTATATTTGGAGTATAATATAATTGTAAAAATATGGTTTATCAACCAAAGAAAGAGAAAGGAAAAAATTTATGGGTTACGTAGTTTATCCAAGTAATTTATTAGAAAAATTTTGCTTAGATGCATTTACAAGAATTGGTTTCAAGCCTGAAGAAAGTAAAATCATTACTGATGTTTTGATGTTATCAGATTTATATGGTATTGAATCACATGGTATGCAACGTTTAGTTCGCTATCACAAAGGAATTGAAAAAGGAACAATTAAATTGGGAGCAAAACCAGAAATCGTTTTTGAAACTCCTGTATCTGCAGTAATTGATGCTCATGAAGGCATGGGTCAATTAGTTGGTCACCAAGCTATGGAATTAGCAATTGAAAAAGCTAAAAAATCTGGTGTTGGTATTGTTTCGGTTCGCAATTCTAATCATTATGGTATTGCTGGATATTATGCAAAAATGGCATGTGATCAAGGTTTAATTGGTTTTTCTGCCACAAATTCTGAAGCTATTATGGTTCCTACTTTTGGACGTATGGCAATGATTGGTTCAAATCCTATTGCTATGAGTGCTCCTGCTAAACCATATCCATTTTTCTTCGATGCATCAACTACTGTTGTAACTAGAGGAAAATTAGAAATGTATAATAAAATGGATAAACCTCTTCCTGAAGGTTGGGCATTAAATAAAGATGGTCATGATTCAACTGACGCACCAGATGTATTAAAGAACATAGTTGCAAAAAACGGAGGTGGAATTATGCCATTAGGTGGTTCAAAAGAGCAAAGTGGTAGTCATAAAGGATATGGTTGGGGTATGGTATGTGAATTCTTCTGTTCAATGCTATCTCAAGGAACTCCTTCTAGTCATGTAAATCAAGGTGGCAAGAGTGGAACTTGTCATGCTTTTATGGCAATTAACCCTGCATATTTTGGAAACCCTGAAGATATTGAAAAACATTTTTCTAGTTTCTTACAAGAATTAAGAGAAAGTCCAAAAGCTGATGGTCAACCTAGAATTTATACTCATGGTGAAAAAGAAGTAGCAGCAGTTGCTGATAGATTGAAAAATGGTATTCCTGTAAATGAAAATACTGTAAGAGAAATGATTGAATTTGCTAAGTTTGTAGGAATTGATCCAAAAGAATATTTTGGTGATTTCAAAGCTGGCGAAAGCAAAATGTTTAGTGGAAATTATTAATAATTGAGGAGAGTAATAAAAATGGCTGAAGAAAAAAAGATGAGTCCGATTGCGGCTGAAAGTTTAGAATTTCATGCAAAAAAGCGTGGTAAAATAGAAGTTATATCTACAGTAACTATTAAAGATAAACACGATTTATCAATTGCATACACTCCAGGCGTTGCTCAACCATGTTTAGAAATACAAAAAGATATTAATAAATCATATGATTTAACACGTCGTTGGAATATGTGTGCTGTAATTACTGATGGTACTGCAGTACTTGGTTTAGGCGATATTGGACCTGAAGCTGGTATGCCAGTAATGGAAGGTAAATGTGCTCTATTCAAAGCTTTTGCTGATGTTGATGCATTTCCTATTTGTATTAAAAGTAAAGATGTTGATGAAATTGTACGTACAATTTATTTGATCTCTGGAAGTTTTGGTGGAATTAACCTTGAAGATATAGCTGCTCCAAGATGTTTCGAAATAGAAAGAAAATTAAAAGAACTTTGTGATATTCCTGTTTTCCATGATGATCAACATGGTACTGCAATAGTTGTTGGTGCAGCTTTAATAAATGCAGCAAAATGTGCTAAGAAAGAATTAAAAGATTTAACAGTAGTAATTAATGGTGCTGGTGCAGCAGGTTGCTCAATTGGTAAATTCTTGCTTTCTTTAGGAATTGGCGATTTAATTATGGTTGATATTAATGGTATCTTAAATCGTGATGAAGTATATGCAAATAATGCTCATAACGATATGGCTAAAATTAGTAATAAGAAGAATAGAAAAGGTAAATTGGCTGATGCTTTAGTTGGAGCTGACGTATTTGTTGGTGTAAGTAAGCCAAGACTTGTTACTCCTGATATGATTAAAACAATGGCAGATAAACCAATTGTATTCCCTATGGCTAACCCAGAACCAGAAATTATGCCTGATTTAGCTAAAGAAGGTGGAGCTTATATCGTTGGTACTGGTAGAAGTGATTTTCCAAATCAAATCAATAATGTACTTGCATTCCCTGGAATTTTTAGAGGTGCTTTCGATGTTCGTGCTTCTGATATTAATGATGAAATGCAAATTGCTGCATCTCATGCAATAGCTAGTTTAATTAGTGATGAAGAACTAAATCCAGAAAATATTATGCCAAAAGCATTTGATCCAAGAGTAGGTAAGGCAGTTGCTAAAGCAGTAGCAGAAGCAGCAAGAAAATCTGGTGTAAGTAGAATATAATTATAATTAATTTATTAGTGCATAGAATATGTGTCTATGCACTAATTTTATAGGAGAAAAAGATGAAAGAATTTAAATTACCATATTATAAAGGATATATTAATTTTTCAATAGATGAAAATAGAGTTAATGGTGTATTAGTATCTCATTCTGAAGAATATGTCCCTAAATATACTCAAGAGCAATTAGTTGAAAATGCTTTGCAGAATCCAATTAATTCAAAAAAACTTTCTGAATTAGCCCAAGGTAAAAAAAATATTGTTGTTATTTCAAGTGACCATACTCGTCCTGTTCCTTCTAAAATTACTATGCCTATTATTTTAAAAGAGATAAGAAAATATAACAATGATGCTGATATTACTATTTTAGTAGCTACAGGTATGCATAGACCAACTACACATGATGAGCTTGTTGACAAATACGGTTTAAGTATAGTGGAAAATGAACATATAGTCATTCATGATGCGTATGATGATAATAATATGGTTTTTAAAGGAATCCTACCATCTGGTGGTGAATTGTGGCTAAATAAATTAGTAGATGAAGCTGATTTGTTAATATCTGAAGGCTTTATTGAACCACACTTTTTTGCTGGTTTCAGTGGTGGAAGAAAATCTGTTTTACCAGGAATAGCTTCAAAAAAGACAGTTTTATGGAATCATAATGCAAAGTTTATATCTAGTCCATTTAGTAGAGCTGGTAGCCTACAAAATAATCCTATTCATCAAGATATGGTTTTTGCAGCAAAACAAGCAAAACTTGAATTTATTTTAAATGTCGTAATTAATAGTGAAAAGAAGATAATTGAAGCATTTTCAGGAAATCTTGAAGATGCCCATCAAAAGGGATGCCAGTTTGTTTCTTCTCTTGCTGAAGTCAAACCAATAGTTAGTGATATAGCTATTACTACTAATGGTGGATATCCATTGGATCAAAATATGTATCAAACCGTAAAAGGTTTAACTGCTGGTGAGGCTTGTGTCAAACAAGACGGAGTTATAATTATTGCTTCTTCATGTGCAGATGGCAGTGGTGGAGATTTCTTCTATAATATATTAAAAAATGCCAAAGATGCTCATGAAGCTTGGAATAATATCTTAAGTGTTGATCCATCAAAAACAGAATTTGATCAATGGGAGGCTCAAGTTCTTGCAAGAGTATTAATGAAAGCTCATGTTATAGTTGTTTCTACTCATTGCGACTCACAAATGTTTAAAGATATGCATATGTTACATGCAACAAGCATTTCTGAGGCTTTAATAATGGCTGAAGAATTTGTTGGCAAAGATAAAAAAGTCACTATTATTCCTGATGGAATAGCAGTTATAGTTAAGTAAAGTTGAAGTCTATGTGCTATTAGTTGCATAGACTTTTTAAATTTTGCAAAACATATGAAGAAAATACTTGTTGACTTATTATTATTATTATTATATAATTTAGGTAGGAAAGAGGTGGAAATTTTTTCCAAAAGTTTTATATGTGCTTAGGGGTCAAAATAATGAGAAAATAATCCTTAGGCAATATGCTTAAGGATTTTTTTGAAAGAAGTTGTTTCAGAATGAGAAAAAAACTGTTTAAATTATCTGTTATTAGCGTGGTATTAATCTTGGGCACCTTTTTCACATTTAGATAAGGTGAGATAAAAAACTAGTTAGTATTAATGAATAAACCAATAATATCATTTTATACAATAGTGTTATAGCAAAATACTAATTATCAATGAAAGGAGATTTTATAATGAGAAAAAATTACAGAAAACAAGGATTACTACTATTAATATTTTTAATTAGCATATTTTTGCTTTCTTGTTCTTGTGGAAATGAAAATTGTCCTAGTGTAGAAATTGAAGATGTTGCAATTGAAGAACAAGTAAAAGAATATTCAGATTTTATAGATAAGTTATATGCTGTCAATCCTGATGGATTGTTGATTAATGAAGAATACAAGAATAATTTGTGTCACTATGAGTATATTAAGACTATGAATGAAACTTTAACATTTGGTAATTGGACAGGTCAAGAAATTATATCTTTTTTTGGTAATGTTGAGTTTCAAGATAATAAATTTTATGGTAAAACTAATGAATATGCAGCTACAACTACAATAGGAGAATCTAGACATAAAAAAAGAGTCAGTAAATACTGCGTAATATCATTATGTGACAATGTTTTTTATAAAGCTGATAGAGATTATGATGAACAAGTTACAACAAAAATTTCAACATGTGATGATCCTAAGTCAAGTGATGTAACCTTTGATTTAGATTGTGGTTTGTATGAAAAAGACGAATTTATAAAAAAAATTAGAGAAGGAGAAGTGAAATTTTCTTGTGACGAATTTTTAAATGTCAATGTAATACTTAAAGAATATATGATTGGAAATTCGTCAAGTTCTCATTATGTCACTACTATCTATAAATATCATTTTAGTATGTCAACTATGTCTATGCACTTTGCTGAAAAAATGTCTGTAACAACATATGCTGGTGGCGAAAGTCATTCATATATAACAGAAAGACATTATCTAAATTTGCTTACTATGTATGGGTATACTGATACTAGAGTTGATGAATGGACACAAGAGTTAAAATCAATTATTGAGAATAACCCAGAGATTCATGAAAGTATTGATAAAGAAGATACACCTAGATTATTAAGATTTTTTGGTTCTTCACTAAACCATACATCACTTTTAGATAGAATGGATTTTTATATTGAGATGAGGAGAAATCAAGTATTTCTTAGATAATGAATAATGTAATTATTTAATTTTTGTGAATTTTATTTATTAATTTATATTGTTGTAATGATAGTGTTATACTTTTGTATGACACTATTTTTAAATAGTTGTCATAAAAATAAAAAATATAGTTTGAAGAATAATATATATTGTAGTAAAATAATGAGGTACATAGGAGGAATATTATGCTTAAATTAAAAGATATAGTAAAAGTATATATAGCAGGTGAAACAAAAGTTACTGCGTTGAAAAAAATTTCAATTAATTTTAGAAAAAACGAATTTGTTTCAATTTTAGGTCCTTCTGGATGTGGAAAAACAACATTGCTTAATATAATTGGTGGTCTTGATAGATATACATCAGGTGATTTATTAATTAATGATGTGTCTACTAAAAAGTATAATAACGAAAATTGGGATAGTTATAGAAACCATAGTATCGGATTTGTTTTTCAAAGTTATAATTTAATTCCTCATCAAACAGTTTTAGGAAATGTTGAATTAGCATTAACACTATCTGGCGTATCAAGAAATGAAAGAAAAAATAGAGCTATTAAAGCTTTAGAGCAAGTTGGATTAAGTGATCAAATTAATAAACTTCCAAATCAATTATCTGGTGGTCAAATGCAAAGAGTCGCTATTGCACGAGCAATAGTTAATAATCCAGATATAATTTTAGCAGATGAACCGACTGGAGCTTTGGATACTGAAACAAGTATCCAAGTAATGGAGATTTTAAAAGGCATAGCAAAAGATAGGTTAGTTATTATGGTTACTCATAATCCTGACTTAGCTAATAAGTATTCAACAAGAATAATAAAACTATTAGATGGAGAGATTATTGATGATAGCAATCCTTATGATGGCAGTGATAATACATTTGGAGCATTTGAAAAAGTAGCAAAGGCTAAAAAAACATCAATGTCATTTTTGACAGCTATATCATTAAGTCTTAAAAATCTTCTTACTAAAAAAGGTCGTACTTTTTTGACTGCATTTGCTGGAAGTATTGGTATAATTGGTATTGCTTTAATTTTATCACTTTCAAACGGTTTTCAAAGATATATTTCTAAAATAGAAGAAGATACATTATCAACTTATCCAATAACAATAGAAGAAACTAGTCTAGATTTGTCATCGTTTATGAATTATAATAAAAAAGAAGATAAAATTAAAGATAAAGATCCTAATAAAATTTATTCGGATAACATTATGACTAGCTTATTGCAAAATTATCTTCGTGGAATTAAAAAGAATGATTTAGTTAGCCTAAAAAAATATCTTGATAACAATGAAGAATTGAAACAATACGTTTCTAGTATTAAGTACAACTATAATGCTAATATAAATATATATAAAAGTGATTATAGTGAGTATGCTACTCAATTAGTTCCATATAAAATTCCTAAGTATATGGCTACAATATTAGGACCTTCATACACACAAATAGAAATGATGATGCAAAGTTCAGTAGTTTGGGAAGAAATGTTAGATAATCAAGAATTAATTGATTCACAATATGATTTGTTAAAAGGCGTTTGGCCAACTAATTATGACGAAGTTGTATTAGTAGTTAATGAAGATAATGAACTTAGTGATTATATATTATATGCTTTGGGATTAAGACAAGAGAGTGAATTACAAGAATTATTAAAAAATATTAATAATCCTGATTATGTTGACAAAGTTACTGAATATTCATTAGATGAATTATTAGGACTAACTTATAAATTAGTTGTTGATTCAAGTTACTATGAACTACAGGAAGATGGATTTTGGGCATCAAAAAAAGATGATCAAGAATATTTGAAAAAACTTTTAGATAAAGCATTGGATATAAAAATTGTTGGTATCATTAGACCAAAAGAAAATGTAAAGGCAACTTCAATTAGTGGTGCTATTGGATATACAAAACAATTAACGGAGTATATTGTAAATGAAAATAGTAAATCTGATGTAATTGTTGCTCAAAAGAGTTTATATGAAACTGAACAAAAATCAATTTTTGATGGAAGTAAAATTGATGATAATCAATATAAAATGATAATGTCAGAATTAGGTGATGCTGATTTATCTCAACCATCATCAATCAGTATTTATCCAAATAGTTTCGAGTCTAAAGATAAGATAATTAAAATAATAAATGATTATAATAGTGATAAAAGTAGTGCTGATAAAATTCAATATACTGATTATATTGGATTAATGATGTCTTCAGTTACTACTATCATTAATGCTATTACTTATATACTTGTTGCATTTGTGGCTATATCACTAGTTGTTTCATCTATTATGATAGGTATTATCACATATATTTCTGTATTAGAAAGAACTAAAGAAATAGGTGTCTTAAGAAGTATTGGTGCTAGTAGAAAAGATGTTTCAAGAGTTTTTAATGCTGAAACTTTGATCATAGGATTTGTTGCAGGTACTCTTGGAATATTAATAACAATTCTTTTATGTATACCTGCTAATTTAATTATAAATCATTATACAGGCATTGGTAATGTAGCAAAATTACCTGCTGTTGGTGGAATAATATTAGTGTTTATTAGTATGGGATTAACATTGTTTGCTGGTTTAATTCCGTCAAGTATAGCATCTAAGAAAGATCCAGTTTTAGCACTTAGAAGTGAATAAAAATTATGCTATCAGAATATCCTGATAGCATTTTTTGATGTCAAAATCGGAAGATAATTAATATTATAATATTGGTGATGATTATTAATTATGTATTATTGTTTGTTTCGACATTAGATACAATTTTTATTATTTTGGGTCATTCATTGAAAAAAATAAAGTTTTCATTTTTAAACATATTTACTATTTCTCTTGTTAGTTCTGTAATGTTATTGTTATCATTGCTACTTTCGACGTATGTTTCAGGATTTGTTTCTAAAAAAATTTGTGATGTAATATCTTCAATACTATTATTAGTAATTGGTTTTTTTAATATTTTTGTTTATTTACTAAAATGTTATTTGAAAAAACGTAAAAACAGTAAAAGTATTATTGAATTTAAGGCGTCAGATGTTCATTTTATGATAAATATATTCTTAGAAAATGATGATGCTGATATTAATAATGATTTAGTATTGTCTTTTAAAGAAGCTTTACTTTTAAGTATAGTATTATCAATTGATGGAATATCAACAGGAGTAATAATTGGATTAATGGGAATAAATGTATTTATTGCTTTTTTTATTTCTTTTATAGTACAAATTATTTTTTCATATTTGGGAATAGCTTTATCTAAAGTAGTTAATAAAGAAAGAGATTGTACACTAATAAATGGTATAATTTTGATAGTACTTGCTATATTAAAAAATATATAATTTTTAAAAAGAAAAAAAGTTTTTTTGACTATTATATAATTGAGGTGAAAGTATAAGATGAAAACAAAAACAGCAATTATGACTTTGGTTATTTTATTAATAGCGCTTTTTTTTATGTTCCCTATTAAGGCGATGGCATATGTAAAAACAGGCCACGATGATTTTATGGAAATTACATTTGTCAATAAAAAAGATAAATTACTTATAAATAGAAGTATAAGTGAAATAGAAGAAGGATATAAAAAAATTTCTGATAAAAAAATATTTGGATGGAAAACTTATTATTTCAATGTTAATAGTGAAGCAACCTATATTGGTGATATTTTATTGTCAAGAAGTAATAGGACTAGTAATCCATTTGTCATAAATTATAAAGTAGAAGAATCAACATTTAAGGATAAAAGTTATAGAATTAATGGTTCGGTTTCTGCTAAAATTACTTTTGGTGGTAGCAAGTCGAAGATAGAAGGTTCAATATCACCGACTTTTGGAGGATATTATGAAAACAGAAATACTCATAATAAAGAAGAAACAACTGAGTTTAAATTAAATATAATGCCCCATACAAAAATTACTCTTAGAATAAGCGGTGATGCTTATGTTACTAGTGGTGTTAGTAAATATTATTTTTTAGGATTATGTTTAAGAAAGGGAGAATGGGAAAGGGTAGATGTAGAAACAATGTATTATGAATTAGTGGAGGAAAGCGTGGAATGATTAAAAAAATAAAAGATAAAAGGTTAACGCTTTCAGTAATTGTTATATTGGTTTTAATTTCTATAATATTTCTTGTCATAAAATTATCAAAAAATAATAAAGTCATGAAAATAACAACTGTTAAAAAATCTTATGACTTTGTTAGTTTAGTTGATGATGTTGAAGAGTTAATTGTTCCAATGTATATAAATATTGATGATGGCTTTATTTTAAAAAAAGAAAATATAAACAGAGCATTTATAACAGATGAAGATGAAATAAATATTATGAAAATTGATATTAATGATATAGAAAAAACAGGACACATAGCAAAAATAGATGATGAAAATTATTTTTGTTATTTATATAAATTTAATATAAGTCAAAAGGATAAAATAATTTTTAAAAATGCTTTTTTAAGATTGGATTGTAATAAAGCAAATATAAAGATTAACATTGGCAGTGTTACAATCAACAAAATTGATTCTTTTGACAACAGCAATGGTTATATCAGTATAACAAATTTAAAAGGAATAATTAATACTGTGAAAAGTAGTAATGATATTAATATCAGTAAAAAAGATATATTTGGAATAGTTTTAGGCATAAAGAATAATAGCAAACAAAAATTATCAATAACAAAAATTGCTCCATTAGATTGTAATTATTATGAATCATTTTATGAAGGAAAAATCATTGATACAATTCCTGAATCTAATGAAAATATGACAAATATTTTAGGTTATGAATATGAATATTTTTATGGAAATGGTATTATTGATAACGAAAAGAAGCTGCAAATTGATGCAGATGAAAAAATTTATTTTCTTTTGCCATTGAAAAAAATAAGCAAATATAGTTCAAATAGTTTTGGTATAATGATAGAGTTTATTGAAGAAAAAACAAATAAGAAATTTGAGATGTATATTGATGATTTTTTGTTTTTTACAACAAGAGCTGATAATGAGGAATATGATATTTTAATATATGAAAATTATTGAGATAAATAAAATTAATAAAAAGTTTGGTAAAACTGGTGTTTTGTACGATCTTAGTGTATCTTTCGAATGTGGTCTATGCTATATGATAATTGGTGCTAATGGGGTTGGTAAAAGCACCTTTTTGAAATGCTTGTTGGGAATATCAAATATTAATAGTGGCATGATAAAAAGAAATTATAATAAGCTTGGGTATGTGCCCGAAAAGATAATTCTTCCTAGCAATGTAAAGGTAGTTGATTTTTTAAACTTATTAGGATTATTAAAAGGAATGACGAAAGAAGAAGTCAAGATCAAACTTGACTTTGAATTAAACCGCTGGAATTTGGCAGAAAAAAGAAATTCCAAAATAGGTAGTTTATCTAAGGGAATGACTCAAAAAATAGTTATAATTCAAGCTTTATTAAATGAACCAAATCTTATTGTTTTCGATGAGGTTTTAAATGGCCTTGATATAAGTATGCAAAAAATGTTATTTGGTATTATAAAGGAAATGAAAGCAAGAGGAGCAACGATTATTTTAACAAGTCATTATCCTAAACAATATAATGAAGTAGTTGATGAGGTATTAGAAATAAATGAAGGAAAGATTAAAAAGGTTCAACAATTTAATGAAATGCCATTATAATTATGCTTTTAATAAAGCAATTATGGCGATGATTTTAGCAATTATTTTTTTAAATTTATTATATAATATTACAATTATATTTAATTTAAAGAACAATGAACAAAGTTATGATTTATACAAATATTATTTTGAAGCCACTTTCCCTTTAATAATTTTTTTAGGTAATGTTTTAATTATGACTGTTTTTTCATATTCGTTTTTAAAGAAACAAGATCAATATTGTATGTTATTAATGACTTCAAATATCACAAAAAGCAATATATTTTTAAGCAAATATTTCACTGTAATTATCTTTACTTTGCTGTTTTGCATAATGGAAATATGTGGATTTTATATCCCTGTATTTGTTAGTAATAAATTAACCTATGTTAATAAAGATATTTTATGGTCATTTTTAGATTTGTTTTTTGAAATGCTTTTTTATGGAAATATATCATTAATTTTGGTCTTGCTTTTTGATAATTTTTATTGTGTATTATTACCATTGACGATATTTTTATTATCTTATAACTATACAATATCACAAGGTGAATCATTAAATATATTGCAAATATTAGTAACTTTTAATTATAAAACTTGGAGATTGAGTCAGAATTATGGAATAGTCATAGCTATTAATTTAATGAGTATTTTTATTTCTCACAAAAATTATTTGAAAAATGAATGTTGATTTTTGTTTATATAATGTGGAAAGTATGCTATAATAGTTATAATATTTTATATCAAATTTATTATTTAGAGGTGTAATATGATATGCTTTTTGACTAGTTCGTTTTTGAAAAGAAATGATATTAACGATGATATTAGTTTGGATACTGACAATGGATTTGTTAACAAACTTAAAGAAATTTGGCCAAAAGATGCAAAATTATTAATAATTGCCTCTGATCCTGATTCTATTGATAATCCAAAATATGGTGAGATTTATGCTAAAGGTTTTTCTGATAGTTTAAAAATAACAAGTTATAAGTTTATTGATCACAAAAATATGAAGTTTAATATTTCGGAAACTAATGTAATTATTTTGTGTGGAGGTCATGTGCCAACTCAAAATAATTTTTTAAAGGAATTGAATTTAAAAGAAAAGTTGAAAGAATTTAAAGGAATTTTAATAGGATTATCTGCTGGAAGTATGAATTGCGAAGAACAAGTTTATGCACCAGAAGAAATTGAAAGTGATTTTGCTGATAGCACTTATAATCGCTATCTTGAAGGGCTTGGAATAATTAATAAAATGATTATTCCTCATTATGTTCAAGGCGATGAAAATAAAGATTTTGTTGTTTGCGGGAAATCTATTTATAAGGATATATATATTCCTGATAGTTATAAAAACGATTTGCTTTTTATCGAAGATGGTACATATATCATAAGCGATGGCAATAGTAACGAATTATATGGAAATGCATATTTATTGAGAAACGGAATTTTCCATAAAGTATGTAATAAAAATGAAATATTAAAAATTTGATAGTTATATAGTGAGGTAAAGTATGAAAAAACAAATGACTTTTTTATTAATTATGCTAATGCTTTTATTAGTAGGTTGTAATAATACCAACAATAATATTTCAATGGAAATTGTTGGAGAAACTACAGTATTAGAGGGTGAACAAATAGAATTGGGTATAAAGACTGGATACGAAAATTATATTCCTAATTGGTATAGCTATGATAGTAGCATAGCTACAATCAATTCATTTGGAGTTGTAACTGGTATTAAAGAAGGAAGTAGTAAAATTACTTTAGTTATAGGTAGAAGAAGTACTCAAGTTGTAGTTAATGTAAAAAAATTTGAGGTAACTATGACTGGTAAAAGCACAATAGAAGTTGGTGATACTTCACCACTTGGTATTACTCATAATTCTACTAAAGATAAAAAAATATTTTATTCTAGTTGTGATGAAAATATAGTTACTGTTGATAAAGATGGAAATATTACTGGTGTAGCTGAAGGCAAGGCAAAAATAAATGTTTTAATATCTGGCATTACTAAAGAATTTATGATAGAAGTAGTTAAAAAAGGAAGTATTATTCCTGAACCTACTCCATTAGTAATAAATGTTCCAGATTGTATTAAATATGATGAGGTTGTTATTGTTTCTGCAAACAGAGAAGTAATTTGGACAAGTAGCAATCCAGAGATATTATATGTAAATGAAAATAATGAAATAGTTATTTTAGATATGGGAGTAGCTACTTTAAGAGCAACTGATGTTAATGATGAAAGTTGTTTCGTTGAAAAAGAAATAACTGTAACTAGTGGTATTGCTCCTAAAAAAATTGAGATTTATGTAGTTGGTGGTGATACTACAATTCCACTTAGAGAAAATTGTTACTTAAAGATTCGAATTTTATCTGATGAAAAAGGAACTGATAATAGAGTGACTTGGAGTGTTGATAATGAAAAGATCGCCGTTATTGATAAAAATGGAGTGCTTTATGCCGAGAAAAATACAGGTGTTGTTATTGTGACAGCGGTATCAATAATTGATCCGAGCGTTAGAGCGCAAATAAAAATAACTATAAAAAATAGGTAGATAATATGTATACGTTATTTAAAAAAAGTGCTATTAAGAAAGTTTTAATAGTCATAATTACAATTTTTTCGTTTTTAATTGTTGGATGTAAAAGCAAAGATGTAATAGTTTGTAGTAATGTTATAGAAGTAGGAGAAACAATAACATTACAACATAATTTGAAAGTTAATGATGTTGAATGGAAAACTGATAATGAAAAAATAGCAATTATCGTTGATGGAAAATTAATAACAAGAGGTGTTGGTGAAGTTAATATTACTTTAACTAGCAATAATAAAGTTTATACAAAAAAAATTAAAGTTGTTCTTGGGGATTTTGATTTTGAAATAATAGGTTCTGAAATTTTATTTGTTGGTTCTGAAGTTAAGTTCACTGCTCTTTCTAATAAAAACAATATGTTGAGTGTTTTATGGAAAAGTAGTAATGAAAAAGTTGTCAAAGTTACGGATGATGGTATAGTTTATAGTGCTGGTGAGGGTGATTGTTTGATCTGCGCCGAAGTTTTTGGAATAAAAAAAGAATTTAAGGTTAAAGTATTAAACCCAGAGTTTGATTTTTCTATTATCGGTGATAAAACAATAACTGTTGGCGAAAGTAAAAAACTTGAAATCAAATCAGATATTTCTGGTGAAGTTACATGGAAAAGTAGTGATATTAATATTGTTACTGTAGATTCTGATGGTAATATTACAGCTTTGAAAGAAGGAACTGCAATTATTAGTGCTAATTTATATACTAAAACTGCACTGTTTGAAATAGAGGTAATTGGTGATCCTAATGAAATAAGAATTCAAGGAAGTCATATTGTTAGACTTGATCAAACAATATTTTTGACTTGTAATTATGATGTTGTTTGGTCAACAAGTAATGAAGAAATTGCTGATGTTTTTCAAGATGGTGAAGTTGTTCCTAATAGTATTGGAACTGTCATAATAACTGCAACTGATAAAAATGATAGTAGCCATAAAGTCACTTTTGAGCTAATTGTTATTGGTAAAGTTCCAAGAAGCATAAATGTTAAAGGTGATAATAGAGTTAGTATCAATAGTAGCATTAAATTGAGTATTGAAACTTCTCCAAGCAATGCAAGTAATAGAGTAATATATTCAACTAATAATCCTTTTGTAGCGACAGTTAATGAAGAAGGTATTGTTACTGGTAAAATGGTCGGTAAAGTGATTATAACAGTAATTTCCATGGAAAATAGCGAAGTATATGATTCAATTGAAATAGAAGTTACGTTACCTGCTCCTCACAATATAAAATTGAGTGGAAACCAAGAAATGATGCAGGGAGCACATAATAAACTTGATATTGAGTTTGAAGGTAATAATATTTGTGAGGATGTTGTTTGGAGTAGTAGTGATAGTAGAATTGCTATTGTTGATAAAGAGATAGTTTTAGGAGTAAATAAAGGTAATGTTACAATATATGCCAAATCAATTATAGATGATACTATTTATGGCAGCATTGACATTACTATTACTAAATATGAAGCATTAAAAGAAAATGAAGAAGATTTAAAAAAAGTAAGAGATATTATCTCAAATATGACTCTTGAGGAAAAAATTGGACAAATGTTTGTTGTAGGTTTTTCTGGTATGAGTATTACTAGTGAATTAGAGAAAGCTATAAAAGAATATCATTTAGGAAATATTATTTATATGGGCTATAATGTTAGTGATTATAATGAAATATCTAATCTTTCTGATTCTATACAAGAATTAATGGTAGCTAATAACAAAATACCTGCTTTCATTAGTATTGATCAAGAAGGCGGAAGAGTAGCAAGACTAACAAAAGGTGGAACACACTTTATTTCAAATATGGCGATGGGAGCTACTGGTGATTATCAAAATACATATTTAGAGGGAAAAGCTATGGGATTTGAACTTCGAAATTATGGTATTAATGTTGATTTTGCTCCAGTTCTAGATGTAAATAATAATCCTGAAAATCCAATCATTGGTATTAGAAGTTATTCTGATAATCCATTGTTAGTATCTTTATATGGAAAAAATATGTTCTTAGGTCTAAAAGAATCTAATGTTATGGGGTGTGCAAAACATTTCCCTGGTCATGGTAATACATCAGTTGATAGTCATTATGGCCTTCCAACAATCACTTCGTCTAGAGATGAATTATATCAAACAGAGTTAGCACCTTTTATAAGTGCTGCATGTAATGGAATAGACGCAATTATGACTACACATATAATTTTTTCTTCAATAGATCAAGAATATCCAGCGACTTTGTCAGAAAAAGTATTGACAAACTTATTAAGAGATGAAATAGGTTATGATGGTTTAATAATAACTGATGGTATGGAAATGAATGCAGTAAGTAAGTACTTTGGTGATTATGATAAAACGGCGGTTTTAGCTGTAAAAGCTGGTGCAGATATATTGACTTACACAACTACTGCTAATCCTATAAAAGCTTTTGAAGGAATAAAAAAAGCAGTACAAAGTGGTGAAATTACTGAGGAAAGAATAAATGCTTCTGTTCAAAGAATTTTACTTAAAAAAATGAAATATGATATACTAGATAACTATAAAGCAAATAATGGAGAAATTAGTGAACAGTTAAAAGAAAATGAGAATTTAAACATAAAATTTGCTATGGATAGCTTGACATTAGTTAAAGGAAAATTTTCTGGTCTAGATAAAAGTAAAAAAACTTTAATAATCTCACCAACAACCACTTATGATTTAGGAAGTGGTCTTAGCGAAAAATCGTTTGCTAATTATGCTTCTAATTATCTAAATGAAAATGGATATGATTGTGATTTTATAACTGTTCAAAATAATTTGAGTTTTAATGAGACACAGCAATTATTAAATAAAATAAAAGAATATGAACAAATTGTTGTTGCTTTTAGTAATGTTAAAACTAGTAAATTAACTCAGACTGCTAATTTTGTTAAACAATTATCTAAAATGCAAGATAAAGAAGTTGTCGTTGTTGCTTTAGATACACCATATGATTTAATGCTTTATGGTAAAGAAGTAAATAATTATATTTGTGTATATGGCTATCAAAAAGCAACTGTTATTGCTTTAAGTAGATACTTGAATGGTGAATTTGAAGCTCGAGGTATCTTATCAGTTTCAGAAAAAAATTTCAGTTAAAAACATTTGACAAAATCATTTAAATGGTGTATAATATACGAGTAAAATATCATAGTGGAAAGAAGAAGTACCCACTTCTCACCTGATTGATTTTGTCGATAGGTTAATGTCACTACAGAACTTTGTGATTCTAATTGGTGGGTGCGGTTTGCGCTCACTTTCTTTTTTACTATGATAGACAAAAGTGGAGGTGCTATTTATTAGTAAAAATTTAGAACGTAAAAGTGATGCTTTAGTTAATGAAAACATTAAGGCTAGTCGAGTACTAGCAATTAATGCTGAAGGAGAAGCTTTAGGAGAAATGGATTTGGATGAAGCTATTCGTTTAGCTTCTGAACAAAACTTAGATTTAGTTTGCGTTGCTCCAAATGCAAAAGTGCCTGTTTGTCGCTTTATTGATTATAGTAAATATCGTTATGACATGCAAAGAAAGAGTCGCGAAGCTAAGAAAAATCAAAAAGTTGTTACTATTAAGGAAGTGCGTTTGTCACCAGTTATTGGAAGTAATGACTTCGAAACAAAGTTAAAAAATGGTCGTGAATTTTTAAACGATGGAAATAAACTTAAAGTAACTTTGTATTATCCAAAAGGTAAGAAACGTATGATGCAATTTGATTCATCAAAAGACGTTTTGGATAGATTTGTTAATGCATTAAGTGAGATTTCTACGATTGAAGGTAGAACGGCTGTAGAGGGAAAAAATATGTCAATAATTTTAGGCCCTAAAAATAAAAAATAAGACAAGGAGTGAATTTAATATGCCAAAAATGAAAACTCATAGTGGTACTAAGAAACGTTTTAGAATTACAGGAACAGGTCTTGTAGTAAGAAGCCGCCCTGGTTCAAGTCACTTAGCTCCAGGAAAAACTCAAAAGAGAATTCGTCATTTACGTAAAGAAACTATGTTATCTAAAGCTGATTTAGGTCACATTAGACAACAAATTGCTAATATTAGATAGTATTATATAAAAGTAAAAATAGAAATTGTATTTTAGAAAGAAAAATTAAAGGAGGTAATATTTATGCCACGTACTAAGGGTGGATACGTTTCAAGAAGAAGACGTAATAGAATTTTGAAATTAGCCAAAGGTTACTTTGGATCAAAACATACATTATATAAAGTTGCTAATCAACAAGTAATGAAGTCATTGACTTATGCTTACAGAGATAGAAAAAGAAGAAAAAGAGATTTTAGAAGATTATGGATTGCTCGTATTAATGCAGCAGCTCGTTTAAACGGATTATCTTATAACAAATTAATGTATGGTTTAAAATTAGCTAACATTGAAATCAATCGTAAGATGTTATCTGAAATCGCAATTAATGACAGTGCTAGTTTCACTCAATTATGTGAAACTGCTAAAAGCAAAATCGCTAAATAAGTTAAAGTAAATAGGCATAAGCCTATTTTTTTAACCTGTTATTTTCTGAAAGTGTTTACATTTGGCTAAAAATGTGGTATAATCTTAATATAATTTAGTATGAAAAACAAAAAAGGAGTTGATATTTATGTACTCAATTAAAGTAAATGATATTGTCATTGAAAGAGAGGATAAAGTTCTACTTAAAGATTTAGCAAAAGAACTTGGAATAGATGCATATGTAGCAAAGGTTAATAATCGCTTACGTGAATTGAATTATTATGTAAATTACACTTGCAATGTTGAGTTCTTAGATTTGAAAAACTTTGATGCTGTTAGAGTATATGAGACTAGTTTAAGATATTTGATTATAATGGCATTAGAAAATTTATATCCAAAAATTAAAGTCAAGTTTTCTCAATGTGTGTCTCGTTCTATAGCATGTAATGTGAGCAATATTGATGAGAAAGTCAATAATGAATTTTTAAGTAAACTAGAATCTGAAATGAAACGATTAATAAATGAAGATTTTGTTATTAATAGAAAAACTATTACTAAAGAAGAAGCAGCAAAAATTTATGCTGAAAAAGGTTACTTAGATAAAATAGATGTATTAAAATATCGAGATGATGAAAATGTACATATATATGAATGCAATGGTTATGTAAACTATTTGTATGGATATATGGTTCCATCAACTGGATATTTAAAGAAATTTAAATTACTTACGTATAATCCAGGATTTGTAGTTCAATTTCCTAGGGCTGAATGTAATGGTGAAATACCAGCATTTGAAGAATCAATCAGTTTTGGTAGAATGCTAAATGATGCAAGAGATTGGTCAGAACTATGTGGTTGTAATAAAATACCTTTACTTAATCAACATGCTACTGATATCAAAATTAATGACTTAGTAAACGTATGTGAAACGAAACATAACAACATGCTTGCTGAACTAGGAAGCATAATCAAAAAAGACATTAATAACATTAGACTTATCTGTATTGCTGGACCTTCATCTAGCGGAAAAACAACATTTTCTCATAGATTAAGATTGGAATTAATGAGTAGAGGCGTTAATCCAGTAAAAATATCAATGGATGACTATTATTTAGATAGGGAAAAAGCACCATTAGATGAGTTTGGTAATCTTGATTTAGAACATGTTAATGCACTAGATTTAGATTTGTTTAATGAACAATTGTTATCATTGATTCAAGGAAAAGAAGTTGAATTACCAATATTTGATTTTAAACAGGGTAAACGTATTCGCGGTGAAAAATTAAAAATTTCTCAAGATACGCCAATAATCATCGAAGGTATTCATGCATTGAACGATGAAGTTACAAGGTTAATACCTAAATACCAAAAATTTAAGATTTATATTAGCCCATTGTCACAAATCAATATTGATGATCATAATCCTATAAATGCTACTGAGATTAGATTGTTGAGAAGGATTGTACGTGATGCAAAATATCGTAAAACAGATCCATCAGAAACTTTTTCTATGTGGCCATCAGTGAGAAGAGGAGAATTCAAATGGATTTATCCTTATCAAGAAGGTGCGGATTATATTTATAATTCTGAATTGACATACGAACTAGGAGTAATGAAAAAATATGCTCTTCCTGTTTTAGAAGCTATTGATAGGAATGATGAATATTTTATAACTGCTAATCGTTTGGTTAAGTTCTTGAAATATATAAGAGATATAGATGATAGATACGTTCCTTGTAATTCTTTATTGAGAGAGTTTATTGGAAATAGTTGCTTTTATGATGTTTAAAAATGTGCTAGTTATTTTAACTAGCATTTTTTAAAATCATTGAAAATAAAAGGAAAATATTGTATAATATAAAAGAGAGGAGAACTTTATGAACCACATTGAAAATGAAAAAAACATTGAAAAATTTTTAGATGACTTTCACAATAGTTTTACAAGCGAAGCTTATAAATTTTTAGGATCTCATTATTGTGAAGGAAAAACAATTTTTAGAGTGTATGCTCCTCATGCACAAAGTATCAGTGTTGTTGGTGATTTTAATAACTGGAATGGCGAAGTATCAAAAATGAAAAAGGTTGATACTAGAGGAATATGGGAAGCAGTAATAGATAATACTCATATTTATGAAAATTATAAATATCAAATTACTGCTTTTGGTAAAACATTTTTGAAACAAGACCCATATTGCTATCATAGCGAAACTAGTGGTAGAACATCTTCTAAGATTTATAATATTGATAATTTTACTTGGGAAGATGATGACTGGTTGGAAAAAAGGAAAAATACTCCAGTATATGATAAACCAGTGAATATTTATGAGGTTCATATTGGTTCGTGGAAACGCAATAAAAATAATCAAGTATTGAATTATCGTAATATAGCTGATAAATTAATTCCTTATGTTAAGAAGATGAATTATAATTACATTGAGCTTATGCCACTTACTGAATATCCTTTTGATGGATCATGGGGTTACCAAGTTAATGGTTATTATAGTATTACATCAAGATATGGCACGCCAGATGATTTTATGTATTTGGTAAATATGGCTCACAAAGAGAACATAGGCATAATAATGGATTGGGTTCCTGCTCATTTCCCTAAAGATGACTTTGGCTTATATGAATTTGATGGTACATATTTATATGAAGATAGCGAACCAACAAGAATGGAATATCGTGGTTGGGGAACAAGAATCTTCAATTATAAAAAAAGTGAAATTAAATCATTTTTAATATCTAGTGCTAGATTTTTATTTGAAAAGTACCATATTGATGGAATAAGAGTAGATGCTGTTGCGGCCATGATATATTTAGATTATGATCGTGATAAATGGATACCGAATTGCTTTGGTGGAAATTATAACCTTGAAGCAATTGATTTCTTAAGAGAATTAAATATTGAAATGTTTAAATTGTTCCCTAATATAATGATGATTGCTGAAGAATCTACAGCATTTCCTAAAGTTACTCACCCAGTCTATGAAGATGGATTAGGTTTTAATTATAAATGGAATATGGGATGGATGAATGATACTTTGCAATATGCTAAAACAGATCCTCTTTTCAGAAAATTCGAGCATAATAAGTTAACTTTTTCTATGACATATGCATTTTGTGAAAACTTTATTTTACCACTATCTCATGATGAGGTTGTTCATGGTAAACATTCATTGCTTGATAAAATGCCAGGTGAATATGATGAAAAGTTTGCTAATTTAAGAGCTGTTTTAGGATATATGATGACTATTCCCGGTAAAAAGTTGTTGTTTATGGGAAGCGAATTTGCTCAATTTATAGAATGGGATTACAATAAAGAACTTGATTGGTTTTTATTAAAATATCCAAAACATAAAGCTATGAGTGAATATGTTAAAAAACTTAATAAGTTTTATTTGCGACATAGTGAACTTTATGAAATTGAAAATTCATGGGAAGGCTTTACATGGATTAATCCTGATGATAAGGATAATAATTGTCTAACATATATTAGAAGAAATAAAAAGGGCAAAGAAATAATAGTAATAATTAATTTTTCTGGTTCAGATTTAGTGGATTATAGAATTGGTGCCAAAAGAGGTAAATATAAAGAAGTATTCAATAGTGATTTAGAAGAATTCGGTGGAAATGGTTGCACTAATAAAGATATTAAAACTGATAAAATTGCTTATAACGGTTTTAAAGATTCTTTAAAAATGAGAATTCCTAAGTTGTCTATTGTCATTATAAAAAAATATTAAGGAGATTATGATGTTAAACAAAAAAGAATGTGTTGCAATGCTTTTAGCAGGCGGACAAGGTAGTCGTTTATACGCTTTAACAAGTAAAATTGCTAAACCAGCTGTACGCTATGGAGCAAAATATCGTATTATTGATTTTCCATTATCAAATTGTATTAATTCTAATATAGATACTGTAGGTGTTCTAACACAATATCAACCATTAGTATTAAATGAATATATTGGCAATGGTCAACCATGGGACTTAGACAGAACTTTTGGTGGTGTTAGAATACTTCCTCCATATCAAGGTAAACATAGAACTGACTGGTATAAAGGAACTGCTAATGCTATATACCAAAATATAGATTTTATGAAAAGATATAATCCAGAATATATACTTGTATTATCAGGTGATCATATATATAAAATGGATTATAGCAAAATGATAAATTTCCATAAGCAAAATAATGCTGAAGTTACAATTGCAGTAATAGATGTATCTTTAGAAGAAGCAAGTCGTTTTGGTATTATGAATACTGATGAAAACTTGAGAATTAATGATTTTGAAGAAAAACCTAAAAAACCTAAAAGCACTAAAGCTTCTATGGGAATATATGTTTTTAACGCTGAATTATTATATAAATATTTAGAAGAAGATGAAAAAAATCCTGAGTCACAAAATGACTTTGGAAAGAACATTATTCCAGAAATGTTAAAGAATGATGTTAGAATGTATGCTTATCCATTTAAAGGGTATTGGAAAGATGTTGGAACTATTGATAGTTTATTGGATGCTAATATGGATTTATTAAATGATGAAAGTCTAGATATTTTTAACAAAAATTGGAAAATATATTCAAGGAATGATCCATATCCACCACAATTCATTTGTAAAGATGCTATAGTCAAAAGATCATTAATAACAGTAGGATGTTATATTAAAGGAACAGTTATTAACTCTTTACTATCAAATAATGTTAAAGTGGAAAAAGGTGCTATCATTAAAGATAGTGTTATTTTCGAAAACACTGTTATTAAAGAAGGTGCCATAATTAATCACAGTATAGTTGCTAATGATGTTGTTGTTGGTAAAAATGCAATAATTGGTGAAGATAAAGAGAATAGTTCAAAGATTGCTGTAGTTGGTGAAGGCTTTAATGTTTTGAATAATCAAAGGATAGAAGCTGGAGAAATTGTTGAAGTGGGAAATAAGGAGTAAAATATGTCAGTACTTGGTTTAATTTTTTCTAATATACATAATAAAGAAATATTTGAGATTACTAATTATCGTACAATTGCTTCTGCACCAATCGGTGGAAGATATAGACTTATTGATTTTCCATTATCAAGCATGGTTAATGCTGGTATAACTACAATAGGAGTTATTACTAAAAATAATTATCAATCTTTAATGGATCATGTTGGTTCTGGAAAAGAATGGGATTTGGCCAGAAAAAATGGTGGTTTAGTTATTCTACCACCTTATAGCAATACCATTAACGATGAGGTATACAATACAAGATTAGAAGCAATTAAAAGTATTAGTAGTTTCATAAATCATTCAACTGCTGAATATGTTGTTTTAACAGATTGCTATCATGTTTGTAATATCAATTATAAAGATGTAATTAAATATCATTTAGAAAAAAATGCTGATATAACATGCGTGTATCGTGAATGTATGAAAGAAGAAGACTGTCATTTTCCTGTTAATGCTTTTACATTAGATGAAGATAACCGCGTTGTAAAAATGGAACTATTAAATGGTTTCATTGGTAAAATAAATGATAGTGTTGATACTTGGGTAATGAAAAGAGAATTATTGCAAAGTTTAATTATTGAATCTATTAATACTAATTATCACAGTTTTAACAGAGATATATTAAGTAGAAATTTGAAAAACTTGCGAGTTTATGGCTATAATTTCAAAGGCTATTTTGGTAATATCTGTGATTTGAAATCTTATTACAATGTCAGCAAAGATTTATTGAAACTTGAAGTTAGAGAAGAATTATTCAATCAACCTGGACATGCTATATATACTAAAGTTAGGGATTCAGCTCCAACTAAATATGGCGATAATGCAAAGGTTAGTGACTCTTTAATAGCAGATGGTTGTATAATTGAAGGCGAAGTAAAAAATTCAATTATATTTAGAGGTAGTAAAATTAAAAAGGGTTGTGTTGTTGAGGATTCAATATTAATGCAAGACACGATAGTTGAAGAAAACATTACTTTGAAAAATGTTATAACTGATAAAAATGTTCAGATTAAATATAAAAAGGAACTATGTGGTTCTGAAGAATATCCAATATATGTAAAGAAGAATGGAGTTATTTAATGAAACAAAAGAAGATATTATATGTTACTGCAGAGTGCAAAGGATTTGTTGTAACTGGTGGTTTAGCAGAAGTAGCTGGCAGTTTGCCACAAGCTATTATGAAGGAGAATAAAGGCTATAAAGTTAAAGTCTTAATGCCATTATACAAAAAAATCTCTGAAGAATTTGGTAATAAGTTAAAATTTGTTGGTGCTACTACAGTGGTTTTGGCTTGGAGAAGTTTGTATTGTGGTATATTCTCATTAACTAAAGGAAATGTTGAATATTATTTTGTTGATAACAAATATTATTTTGATAGAGACAATGTTTATGGATATTACGATGATGGTGAAAGATTTGCTTTCTTTTCAAAATGCGTTTTTGCCGCTTGTGATATTATTAATTATCATCCAGATATTATTCATACTAATGATTGGCATACTGCACTAGTTAATGTTTATTTAGACATTTTGTATAAGAAACAAGGATATTTAATGGATATAAAATCAGTTTTTACTATTCACAATATTGAATATCAAGGAGTTTATGGTTTAGACTTTATTGAAAATGTTATTGGAATAGATTTGAAATATACTGATATTTTAGAATATAATGGTTTAGTTAACTTAGTAAAAGGAGCAATAGTTTGCAGTGATTTAGTTACAACTGTGTCACCTCGTTATTCAAGAGAAATTGCTACTGCTGCATATGCTTGTGGACTTGAGCACATAATAAGAATAAATGGAAATAAAGTCATTGGAATAATAAATGGTATTGATACTGATTTTTACAATCCTGAAACTGATAAATCAATTGCATATAATTATAATAGCGAAGATTTTAGTTCTAAATCTTTGAATAAAGTTCAATTGCAAAAAGAGTTGGGTTTGGAAGAAAATAAAGATAAATGCATGATAGGGCTAATATCTAGACTTGTATCTCACAAAGGTGTGGATTTATTAATTGAAAAATTTGATGAATTAATGAAAGAAGATGTTCAAGTTGTTATATTAGGAAAAGGTGATGATTATTACCAAAACAAATTCTTGGAATTAGCTTGGAGATATCGTGAAAAAGTTCGTACAATTATAGATTTTAACACAAATCTATCTAAAAAAATTTATGCTTCTTGTGATTTGTTTTTGATGCCATCAAAAATGGAACCATGTGGTTTGAGCCAAATGATAGCTTGTAGATATGGTACTTTACCTATTGTTCGTGCTACAGGCGGATTATATGATTCAATTAAGAATTATGAAAATGGCGTAGGTAATGGATTTGTTTTCAAAGATTTTGATGCAAATCAAATGTTGGATAAGATAAAATATGCCATTTCTGTATATAATAATAAAGAAGAGTTGAACAAACTTATAAAATCTGCAATGGAAACAGATTTTAGTTGGGGAGCATCTGCGAAAAATTATATTGAAGCTTATAAAAAATTATTAGCATAATTAATAATCTAAAAAAGGAGAGTGATTATTATGAACGAATTAAGCGAAAATATCGCCAATCTATTAGAAGATAACTTGTCTAAACTTTTTGGTATACAAGGTAGCGAGGCTACTGTTGAGCAATTTTATAAAGCAGCTGCAACTACTGTTAACGATATGCTAAGAAAGAGAAGACGTGAATATAATGCAAAAGTAAGATCAGTTAAAGCTAAAAGAGTTTATTATTTATCTATGGAATTTTTAATGGGAAGATCATTAAAAAATAATTTGTTTAACTTAGGTTTAACTGAAGCTTTTAATGATGTTTTATCAAATTATGGAATTGCTTTAGAGGATTTATATGATAAAGAACCAGATGCTGGATTAGGAAATGGTGGCTTGGGAAGATTAGGTGCATGTTATCTTGATGCCCTAGCTAGTCAGGGCTATCCTGCTACTGGATTTTCATTAAGATACGAATATGGTCTTTTTAAACAAAAAATAGTTGATGGATATCAAACTGAACTTCCAGATGTTTGGCTACCTGGAGGTGAAGTATGGCTTGCTATGAGAACTGATAAAGTGGAAACTGTAAAATTTGGTGGACACTTAGAAGAAAAATTTATTGGTGGAAAAACTGTTTATGAATACCATGATTACCAAGAAGTTGAAGCTGTTCCTTATGACATGATGGTTTCGGGTGCAAATAGTGAAGCAATCAGCGTGTTGAGATTGTGGAGAAGTAGAAATATTCGTAATTTTGATGTTAATTCTTTTAACCAAGGCGACTATTTGAAAGCCATGAAAGAATATAATGATGCCGATTTAATTTCTAAAATCTTGTATCCTTCTGATGATCATTATGAAGGAAAGGCGTTAAGAATAAAACAACAATACTTTTTAGTTAGTGCATCAATTCAAAACATTATTAGAGATCATATAAAATATTATGGTGATATTAGAACATTACCTAAGTTTGCGGCTATTCATATAAACGATACACATCCTGCTTTATGCATTCCTGAATTAATGAGAATATTGATGGATGATTTTAATATTAGTTTTGATGAAGCTTGGAAGATGGTAAAGAAGACTGTAAGTTATACTAACCATACAGTTATGGCTGAAGCCTTAGAAAAATGGGCTGAAGATTTAATTCAAAAACTATTGCCAAGAATTTATATTATTATTCAACAAATTAACAGGCGTTTTATTGAAGAAACTAAATGCTGTGGTGTGAATGATGATGAAATAAATCAATTAGCAGTTTTAGGATATAATCAAGTAAGAATGGCTAATATGAGTGTTATTGCCTCTCATACAGTAAATGGTGTTAGTGCTCTTCACAGCGAGATAATTAAAGAAAGTATATTTAATGGTTATTATAAATTAACACCAGAAAAGTTTACAAATGTTACAAATGGTATTGCTTATAGACGTTGGCTATGCCAATCTAATCCAGAATTAACAAAACTATTGGATGAAAAGATAGGTCCAGAGTATAAACAAAACGCTTTAAAATTACTAGATTTATTGAAATTTGTTGATGATGATGAAGTTTTGAACAGATTAGAAGAAATTAAGCATCACAATAAATGTGAATTTTCAAAACATTTATATAAAAAAGCTGGTATTGCTATAGATCCAAATACTAGATTTGATGTTCAAGTTAAAAGATTACATGAATATAAACGTCAATTATTGAATGTACTTAAAATTATTGCTTTGTTTGTTCAACTTGAAGAAAATCCAGAAATTGATATGACACCACAAACATTTATATTTGGTGCAAAAGCTGCTCCAACTTATTATGTTGCAAAGGATGTTATTAAATTAATTTGCAGCATTCAAGCAGAAATTGCTAAGAGACCAAAAATGCAAGAAAAATTAAATGTTGTATTTATTGAAGATTATAATGTTACCGCTGCTGAAATATTGATGCCTGCTTCAGAAATTAGTGAACAAATTTCTTTAGCTGGGAAAGAAGCTAGTGGCACTGGAAATATGAAATTTATGATTAATGGTGCTATTACTTTAGGTACTTTAGACGGTGCAAACGTTGAAATTAGTGAACAAGTAGGACTAGATAATATTGTTATTTTTGGTATGAAAGCCAACGAAGTACAAAAGTTGTGGAGTAAAGGTTACAATGCTAATAAGTTCTATGAAGAAAATCCTTTACTTAGAAGAGTTTTAGATCGCTTAGACGAAGGATTTAATGGTCAATCATTCTATCATATAAAGAAATATTTGTTAAGCAACTATCCTATTGCTGATCCATTTATGTGTTTAGCTGATTTTGGTGACTATATGAGAGCTCATCATGAGATGGATAGATTATATAAAAATCGTAGAAAGTGGAATCAAATGTCATTGATTAATATTGCTCACGCAGGAATTTTCTCTGCTGATAGAGCAATAAAAGAATATGCTGAAAAAATATGGGATTTGAAACCTATTAAATAACATTATATGGAAAATGTGAAATTTATTCCAACAAATTGTTTTTATAAAAATCCTGTTGGTGCTGTTTTAAAGAATAGTAATATTTCTATTAATATCGGAATAAATAAAGATTTCCAAATATATGATTTAAAATTACTATTACATAAGGATTATGAAAATAATGAAATGGAATATCATTTAGAATTTGCAAACCAAGATGGGAATTATAATTATTTCCATCTTGATTTTAAAATTAATGATATAGGAATTTATTGGTATTGTTTTTCTTTTTATGATTGTTATGGGAAACATTACATTTCTTATGGTGATAGTTTAGAAGGCGGTTTATCTGATAAAAAATCTTGTTGGCAATTAAGCGTCCATGATTCATTTTGTGGAAATCTTGATTGGTATAAGGGAAAAGTAATGTATCAAATTATGGTTGATAGATTCAAAAATGGTGGGGTAAATTATAAGAAAAAAAATATAATTTTCCACAATGATTGGAATGAAATACCTAATTATTTACCAGTTAATGGAGAAATACTTAATAATGATTTCTTTGGTGGAGATTTATTAGGGGTAATTGAAAAACTAGATTATTTAAAAGAATTAAATGTTGGAGTGATTTTTTTGAACCCAATATTTGAAGCTTTTTCTAATCATAAATATGATACTGCTAATTATATGAAAATAGATCCTATGTTTGGTGATGATGATATTTTCAAAAAATTATGTGAAGAAGCTGATAAAAGAGGAATTCATATAATTTTAGATGGCGTTTTTAATCATACTGGATCAGATAGTATTTATTTTAATAAAAATAATACATATGATTCTATTGGTGCTTATCAATCAAAAACATCTCCATATTACGAATGGTATTACTTTAGAAAATACCCTGATGAATATGACTGTTGGTGGAATTTTTTGACTTTACCAAAAACTAATCAAGAAAATGAAAGTTTTATCAATTACATTACTTCTGAAAATGGTGTAATAAATAAATGGCTTAAATTAGGTGCTAAAGGTTATAGATTAGATGTTGTTGATGAGTATAAAGATAGTTTTATTCAGCGTCTATATTCTTCAGTGAAAAAAAGTGATGATGATAACATTTTGATTGGTGAAGTTTGGGAGGATGCTTCTAATAAGATAGCATACTCTAATCGTAAATCATATTTTTCAGGACATCAACTTGATAGTGTCATGAACTATCCATTTAGAACAGCAATAATTGATTTTATAAAAAATCAAAATATATATGGTTTTAGAAATAGCATACGTTCTATAATTAATAACTATCCAAAACATGTTTTAGATAATTTAATGAATATGCTATCTACACATGATACAATCAGAATTTTAAATGCCTTTTTGGATTTTGATTACTACTACTTATCAAAAGAAGAACAAGCTAATTATAAAATGCCACAAGATATTTATTATATTGTAAGACAAAAAGAAAAAATTGCTAGTGCTATTCAATTTACATTACCAGGAATACCTTGTATTTACTATGGTGATGAAGCTGGAGTTGCTGGGTTTAAAGATCCTTTTTGTAGAAAAACAATGCCGTGGGATAGAATTGATACAAACCTATTAAATTGGTACCAACAATTGGGAAAAATAAGAAAGGATAGTATTTTTATTGATGGCGTGTATTTAGAAGAAATATGTGAAAATAATGTTTTTGCATATTCTAGAAATAAGGATGAAAGAAAAATAATAGTAATTATTAATAATAGTGATTATGACTATCAATATAATATTGAAAAATGTTATGATTTGCTTGGTGAAACTGAAGTAAATAATTATTTTATTGTTAATAAAAAGGACGTAGCTATACTTAAAATAGAAAAATAAAAATATATAATGAAAGCATTAATAAACATAAAGATATTATTAGTGCTTTTTTATTATTTATTAAAAAAAGCCTATTCAGTATAAAACTGAATAGGAATATTAAAGCTTTTTATTATAGATTATTTTTTATATTCTTTTTCATATTGTTCACATAATTCTTTGAAAAGATTATAATGAACAATTTCTCGTTCTCTTAAGTATATTAGTGGTTGTATAACATCAGGGTCAGTAGCTAAATCTAATAAATTTTCATATGTAGCCCTTGCTTTTTGTTCTGCAGCCATATCTTCATATAAATCAGCTATAAAGTCGCCAGTTGCACCAATGTATGCAGTTGTAAAAGGAACACCATTGTTGTCTTGAGGGAATAAGTCTTTTCCAGTTTGAGCATACATTTTATCTAAACCAGCTTCTTTAATTTCATCAACTGTTGCTCCTCTCATCAACTGATAAATCATAGTACAAATCATTTCAATATGTCCAAATTCCTCTGTAGCAATATCAGTCAATAAAGCCTTACCTCTGTCATCAGGCATTGAATATCTTTGATTAAAATATCTTAATGCTGCCGCTAATTCGCCATTTGGTCCCCCATACTGGCAATATATTACGCTAGCCATTTTTAAATCTTTTTTCTTGATATTAACAGGATAGATAAGTTTCTTTTCATAAGTAAACATTATTTTGTTACCTCCCAAGGCCAATCTGTAGAACTCCAGTCATAAGGAACTGTTTTTGCATTAGATGAAACAATGGAACCATATTTGCTTTGATAGTTATCTAATGCTTTTTCATATTTTTCTAAGTATTCATTTCTAAGTGAAATGACATTTTTATCATTTGGAAATACATCCAAATAAAGCGCAAAGTCGTGACAAACTGAACAATACTTTTGCACTTCTAACATACTTTTTTGTTTGTCTGTTAGTGCAACAGGTTGTTTAGGTAAAAAATTTTTATATGGAATATATAGTGTTTTAAATATTGTACCTTTAGTAAATGCTTCATTTGCATGAAAGACATTCATTGATTGATTATCTAAAACAGTTCTATAATCCACATAACCATAATAATTCATTTTTTCTCCTCCCAGACTTAATATATTCAATTTTTGTTAATTGTTATGGGCTTTATTCACAAACCAAAATATTTATTAATGAATGCACTCAAAAAAGTTTAACTTGAATATAAAAGAAAAAAATGGTAAAATTAATATATATTTGTATATTCATTTTGAAAGAGGTGCTTTTATGAATATAGCAATAATAACAGGTGCATCAAGTGGCATAGGCCGCGAATTTGCCATTCAATTGAACAAAAAAGAAAAGTTTGATGAAATTTGGTTGATAGCCCGTAGAGTTCAAAAGATGGAAGCTCTTAGTAACGAAATTTCTGTTAAAACAAAAATTTTACCATTGGATTTAACAAAATCTGAAGATATAGAAAAATTTTCATTAGAATTAGAAAAAGAAAAACCTAATATTAGATATTTGGTTAATTCAAGTGGATATGGAAAATTTGGTTCTTATGATGAAGTAAGCCTTACTGATTCTAGTCAAATGATAGATTTGAATTGTAAAGCATTAGTTATGTTGACATTACATTCAATTAAATATATGACTAAAGGAAGTAAAATTATTAATATGGGATCAGCCTCAAGTTTTTTCCCATTACCATTTTTAAATGTTTATGCTTCAACAAAAGCTTTTGTTGTACACTATTCAATGGCTTTACATGAGGAGTTAAAACCAAAAGGAATCACAGTTACTGTTGTGTCACCGGGATGGGTAAAGACAGAATTCTTTGACCGTGCTGATAATAATGATCATGTTCATGGACCAAGATATTATAAACCAATTTATGAAGCGAAAAATGTTGTTAAAAAGGCTTTAAAAGATGCTGAAAAAGGCAGAAAAGAATCTGTTTTAGGAGCATACACAAGATTCCATCGCTTTGGTGGCAGATTTTTCCCAAGAGGATTGATGCTTCATTTTTGGAAAAAAATGCAAAAAAGGTAATATGATATGTATGTATTAACATTAAAAAAAGGTGAAGAAAAAAGAATATTAGCAGGTCATCCATGGGTTTATGCTAATGAAGTTCAAAAGATAGAAGGAAAAGACTCTCAAGGTAGTATAGCTAAAGTCTTAGCTAATAATGGCAAATTTATCGGATATGGATATATTAACCATTTATCTAAGATTATTGTTAGAATATTGACAAGAGATGATGCAATAATAGATAGAGATTTCTTTTATAAGAGAATCTATGATAGTAACAAAAGACGATTAGAATTAGGATATAGTAACAATTATCGTGCTGTGTTTGGTGAAAATGATTTGTTACCAGGATTGATTGTTGATAAATACGGAGACTATCTATCAGTTCAATTTCTTTCATTGGGAATGGACATTAGGAAGGATATGATAGTTGATATTTTAAAAGAAGTATTTTCTCCTAAGGGCATCTATGAAAGAAGCGATGTTAGTGTTCGAGAAAAGGAAGGTTTGCAATTAATCAAAGGACCTTTGTATGGAGAGTTTAATCCAAAAGTAGAAATTATTGAAAATGGAATAAAACTATTAGTTGATTTAGAAAATGGACAAAAAACTGGATATTTTTTAGATCAAAAAGAAAATCGTGCTAATTTAAAAAATTATGTAAAAGAAAAAGAAGTTCTTGATTGCTTTTGTAATGTTGGTGGTTTTTCACTTTGTGCAAGTTATTATGGTGCTAAAAAAGTCACTGCAATTGATATAAGTGAATTAGCTATTTCTCAAGTTAAAGAGCATGTAGCATTGAATAAACTTAATAATATTGAAACAATTTGTGATGATGTTTTTGAAAAATTAAGAGAATATCGTCATGAAAAAAAGAAGTTTGATGTTATAATACTTGATCCACCAGCTTTTACAAAAAGTAAAGATACAGTAAAAGCGGGATATTTAGGATACCGAGATATTAATATTCTGGCGTTGAAACTTTTAAATAAAAATGGTATTTTAATTACTTGCAGTTGCTCACAGCATTTAACATTAAATCTGTTTTTGGATATGATTAAAGAAAGTGTAGCCTTTTCTGGTGTTAATGCTCAATTAGTAGAGCTTAGAACTCAAGGAAAAGATCACGCATCACTAATTGGAAGTGATGAAGGTTTATATTTAAAATTAGCAGTTGTGAGAGTGCTTTAACATTTAAAAGTACTATATATTATAATGAAATATATTTGTGAAAAGTGAAAAATAATAAATTTTATTAATCTCCAAAAAAATGGAGATTTTTCTTTTATTTTTTTTTTATTTGTGATAGAATATTAACAATTGTTTATCTTGGAGGTGTAATATGAAACTGGCTTTTGACAAAGAAAAATATTTGAAAATTCAACGTGAAGAAATAATGAAAAGAATTGAAAAGTTTGATGATAAACTTTATCTAGAGTTTGGTGGTAAGTTGTTTGATGACTTTCATGCTGAAAGAGTATTACCTGGATTTGATCATGATACTAAGTTGAAAATGCTTTTAGGTTTAAAAGAACAAGCCGAAATAGTTATAGTTGTTAATTCAAGTGATATTCAAAATAATAAAGTTCGTGAAGACTTAGGATTAACGTATGAAGCTGAAGTGTTAAGATTGATTGCAGCATTTAGAACGGTTGATTTATATGTTGGTAGTGTAGTCTTGGCCCAATATCAAGAACAACCATTAACAGTTGCGTTTAAAAACAAACTTGAAAACCAAGGTATAAAGACATATTTACACTATCAAATAAGTGGATACCCTTATAATTTACCATTAATAGTTTCTGAAGATGGACTTGGAAAAAATGAATATATTAAAACTAGTCGACCATTAGTAGTTATTACTGCTCCAGGGCCTGGAAGTGGTAAGCTAGCAACTTGTCTATCACAATTGTATCATGAAAATAAACGCGGTATTAGTGCTGGTTATGCAAAATTTGAAACTTTTCCAATTTGGAATATACCACTAAAACATCCTGTTAATTTAGCATATGAGGCTGCAACAGTTGATTTAAATGATGTAAATATGATTGATCCTTTTCATTTAGAAACATACGGCAAGTCAGCTGTTAATTACAATCGTGACGTTGAAGCCTTTCCTTTGTTGAAACTTATTTTTGAAAAAATTTATGGTTCATCTCCTTATAATTCTCCAACTGATATGGGAGTCAATATGGCTGGATTTTGTATTTTTGATGATGATGTAGCGATAGAAGCAAGTAAACAAGAAATTGTTAGAAGATATTTTGCATCATTAAAAAACAAGTTGATGGGAAAATATAATCAAGAATCAGTTGATAAAGCAGCAATGCTTATGAATCAAGTTGGTGTTGATATTAATTATAGAAAATGTGTTGCTCCATGTTTGGAGAAAGCAAAAGAAAATAATGTTCCATATATGGCAATAGAATTACCTGATGGCGAAATTATTACTGGTAAAACATCATTATTATTTAGATCTCCGGCGTCTTTAATTTTAAATAGTTTAAAAAGATTAGCTGGAATTGACGATTCATTAATGCTAATAAGTCCTAATATAATAGGACCTGTTCAAGACTTAAAAGTAAAATCACTAGGAAATCATAATCCAAGATTGCATTTAGATGATGTTTTAATTGCTTTAGCTATTTGTGCTAATACTAATCCGATAGCTGATTTAGCTTTGAAACAACTACCGAAATTGAAAAACTGTCAAGCTCATTCTTCAGTTATTCTATCAATCAGTGATTTGAGTTGCTTAAAGAAACTTGGTATTCAAGTAACAGAAGAACCAGTTTTTAAAGCAAAAAATATTATATAAATTTGAACGTAATAACTTGTAGCAATACAAGTTGTTTTCTTGTTGTATAAGAAAAAATATGTTAAAATGTTTATGTATGGTGAGAATATGATTAAATTAATTGGGATAGATTGTGATGACACAATTTTAAATACAAATAAAGAAATATCTGATTGTGATGCTTTGATGATAAAGAAAGCAAGCACTTTAAAAAATATAAAATGTGTACTAACTACTGGTAGACCATTTGTCAAAAAAACTATTGAGTATTATAAAAAATTAGGAATATATGAAGAAAATCAATATTTTATTGCTTACAATGGAGCTGCAATTTATAATGTCTATACAAAAGAATTGTTGTTTTCTACAACTTTAAATGGCAAGGATATTAAAGAAATACATAATATTGTTAATGAATATAATGTATCACATTATATTCACAAGACTGGTTGTATATGTTATGATACACTTAACGAATATTCATATTTAGAAAAAAAGTTTAATGATATAGATTTATATACAATAGATTTTGATAAAATTTCGGATACTGAAGTTGCATTTAAATATATGCTTGGTGGTGATCCAAAATTAATAAAAGAAATTTTTCTTTCTATTCCACAAGATATTAAACAAAAGTATAATGTTGTTATTTCAATGCCATGCTTTTTAGAATTTATGGATAAAAGAGTAAATAAGTGGAGTGGATTAGTTGAACTTGCCAAAAGATTAGGTATAAAAGATGATGAGATAATGGCAATAGGTGATTCTATGAATGATTATGAAATGATAAAAAATTCTAAAATTGGTGTTGCTATGGAAAATGCTTTACCAAAAATTATTGAAATAGCTGATTATGTAACATCTAATAACGATGATAGTGGAGTTGGTAAAGCAATAAGGAAAATAATATTTTAAGTAGTAATTGAAAAAAATAATATTTTATGATATAGTTAAATTGGGTGAAATTATGAAAAATTATGTTTTAGCAATTGATCAGGGCACTACTAGTAGTAGGGCAATAATTTTTAACAAAAAGAGTGAAATAGTGGCAAAGGCTCAAATGGAGTTTAGTCAAATATGTCCAAATAATGGCTGGGTTGAGCATAATCCTGATGAAATTTGGGAAACTGTTTATGAAGTGATTAAAGAAGCACTTTTTAAGAGTGGTTTACAATTAAAGGATATTAGTGCAATTGGTATTACTAATCAACGTGAAACTACGGTAATGTGGGATAAACTTACTGGAAAACCTGTCTATAATGCTATTGTTTGGCAAAGTAGACAATCACAAGAAATATGTGATAAATGGATTTCTGATGGTTATAAAAATTTAATTCATAAAAAGACTGGTTTAATAATTAATCCATATTTTTCTGCCAGTAAAATTCGTTGGATATTTGATAATGTTGAAGGAACTTATGAAAAAGCAAAAAAAGGTGAAATACTATTTGGTACTATTGATACATATTTAGTATGGAAATTGACTGAAGGTAAATTGCATATTACTGATTGCTCTAATGCGAGTCGTACTATGTTATATAATATAAAAGAGATGTGTTGGGATGAAGAACTATTGCGATTGTTTGATATACCAAAAGAAATATTCCCTGAGGTTAGAACTAATTCTGAGATTTACGGAATTGCTTCAAAACTTTGGGAGATAGATGAAAATTGTGATGTTCCAATTGCATCGATTATTGGTGACCAACAAGCCTCTTTATTTGGTCAATGCTGTTTCGATATAGGTAGTGTAAAAAATACTTATGGTACAGGTTGCTTTATGTTAATGAACACCAAGCATAAACCAGTATTTTCTAATAATGGGTTGCTAACAACGATAGCTTGGAATATTGATGGAAAAGTTGAATATGCTTTGGAAGGATCAGTATTTGTAGCTGGTTCAGCAATTCAATGGTTAAGAGATGGAATGAGAATGTTTAAACATTCTCGTGATTGCGAAGATTATGCTAATCGTGTTAATAATAGTGATGGTGTTTATGTTGTTCCAGCTTTTGTTGGATTAGGAACACCATATTGGGATAATGATGCAAGAGGTGCAGTTTTTGGATTAACAAGAGCCACAAAGAAAGAACATTTTATCACAGCAACCATTGAATCAATTGCGTATCAATCAAAAGACTTAATGGAAGTAATGAAAGAAGAAGCAAAAATTGAAATTTCTAGTTTAGGAGTTGATGGAGGAGCTAGTTCAAATGATTATTTGATGCAATTCCAATCAAATATCTTGAATTTGAAACTTGTTCGTCCTAAATGCTTAGAAACTACAGCTTTAGGTGCAGCATATTTAGCTGGATTAGCTGTTAAAGTTTGGAAAGATAAAAATGAAATTATTAAGAATAATATGGTTGATAAGATATTCTTAAGTAAAATAGATGAAAAAACTAGAAATGATTTGTATAAAGGTTGGAAAGTTGCTGTTAATGCAACAAGAGAATTTAAGCACTAAGAGGTAAATGAAATGTATGACATTATAATAATTGGTGCCGGTGTTAATGGGGCTTGTATAGCGAGAAATCTATCAAAATATCAATTAAATGTTTTAGTTATAGAAAAAAATGGTGATGTTGGTGATGGAACAAGTTGTGCAAATAGTGCTATTATACATGCTGGTTATGATCCACATCCTGGGACATTGAAAGCTGAATTGAATGTGTTAGGAAATCAAATGTATGATGAACTTTGCAAAGATTTAGATGTTGAGTTTGAAAGAAATGGAGCATTAACTATTGCTACAAATGAAGAAGAAATGCAAGGTTTATATCATTTGTTAGAAAATGCAAAAGCAAATAATGTGAAAGTTGAATTAATCGATAAAGAAAAGCTATTTGAATTAGAACCACATGTTACAAAAAAGGCTATAGGTGCTCTTTACGCTCCTACTTCTGGTATAATTAATCCTTTTGAACTATGTGTTGCACTAATGGAAAATGCTATGGACAATGGCGTTCAGTTAAATCTTAATGAAAAAGTTATTGAAGTAATTAGTGAGAATAATACTTATTTAGTTAAAACTGATTGTGGAGAATATAAATGCAAGATGGTAATTAATTGCGCAGGTCTATTTGGCGATGAAATTCAAAACTTTGTTTGTGATGAAAAAGTTGAGATATTACCAAGAAAAGGTGAATATTATTTGCTAGATCATTTTGTTGATGGATTTGTTAAGCATACATTATTTTCTGTTCCTAGTTCAAAAGGAAAAGGAGTATTAGTTTCTCCAACAACTTCTGGTGATTATTTAGTTGGACCATCAAGTGATTTTATTGAAGATAAAGAAGATATTTCTACTAATAAAGATGTTCTTGATAATGTTTTGAAAGAGGCATATCGGCTAGTCGATAATGTTCCTATGCAACATTTGATTAGAGAGTTTGCAGGAATAAGAGCGTATCACAAGAGTAATGATTTTATAATTAATGAACCAACTGCTGGTTTTATTAATGTTATTGGTATGCAATCTCCTGGACTTTCTAGTGCTCCAGCTGTTGCTTTAAAAGTAGAAAATATGATAATGAAAAATTTAGAGCTTAAGATTAGAGATAATTATATTAAAACTAGAAGACCATTGTATAGATTAAAAAATAAATCTATTGAAGAGAGAGATAAATTGATAAAGGAAAATCCATTGCTTGGCAGAATTATTTGTCGTTGTGAACAAATTTCTGAAGGTGAAATTGTTGATGCTATCCATAGAAATTGTGGAGCAAGAACTATTAAAGGTGTGAAAAAACGTGTCCGTCCTGGATATGGTAAATGTCAAGGTGGATATTGCCAAACACTTGTATTAAAGATTTTGGCTAGAGAATTAAACAAGGATATGAAAGATATTAATTTCAAAAATAAAGGTTCATACATTCTTTGTGAAGAAAGCAAAGGAGAAAAAAATGTTAAATTATGATTTAGTTATTATTGGTGGTGGCAGTGCAGGAATTGCTAGTGCAATTGGTGCATATGATAATGGCCTTAGAAGTATCCTTGTGTTAGAAAAAGAAGCATATTTGGGCGGAATTCTTAACCAATGTATACACAATGGATTTGGTTTGCATTTGTTTAATGAAGAATTAAGCGGACCGGAATATGCTGAAAGATTTGCTAATGAATTAATTAAACGCAACATTGAATATCGTTTAGAAACAATGGTTTTAAAAATTAATAAAGATTTGACAATGGTTTGTAGTTCTGTAAATGGCTGTGAAATAATTAAAGCCAAAGCTATAATATGTGCAACTGGTTGTACTGAAAGAACAAGAGGAGCAATTGCAACTCAAGGTGATCGCCCTAGTGGTGTAATGACTGCTGGTCTTGCTCAAAGATATCTAAACATTGAAGGATATTTAGTTGGCAAGAAAGTATTCATTTTAGGTAGTGGTGACATTGGGTTAATTATGGCCCGCCGAATGACACTAGAGGGTGCAAAAGTTTTGGGAGTAGCTGAGCTTATGCCATATTCAAATGGTTTAAGTAGAAACATTGTTCAATGCTTACAAGACTTTAATATACCACTATATTTGAGCCATACAGTAAAAAGAATAATAGGAAAAAATCGATTAGAAAAAATAGTGATTTGTGAAGTAGATAATAAGAATAATTTTGTTCTTAACACTGAAAAAGAATTCGAAGTTGACACATTGCTTTTATCAGTGGGATTAATACCTAACAATCCATTATTAGCTAATCTTGGTGTGAAAATGCATCCAAGAACAAAAGGACCAATCGTTGATGATAATTACGAAACAAGTGTTCCTGGAATATTTGCTTGTGGAAACGGGCTGCATGTTCATGACTTGGTTGACTTTGTTACTAATGAAGGTATATATGTTGGTAAAAAAGTATCTGAATATATTAAAAATGGAAAATTAGCAAGTGAAAAATATGTTACTATAGAAGCAGGTAATGGTATAAGTTATGTATTACCAAGTAAATTTGCTATTGATAAAGGAGTGGCTGAAATAAAATTTAGAGTTACAAAGCCTCACCAAAAGTCACATATAAATGTTATTTATAATGGTGAAATATTAAAATCTATTAAAAAACAGTATTTATTACCTGCAGAAATGGAAGATATTAAATTTGATATTTCTAAACTTGACTGTGGTAATATAGTTTTGGAGGTAATAGATGACTAAATTAATTTGTATAGTATGCCCAAAAGGGTGTCACCTAGAAATCGATGAAAGTTTTAACGTGACTGGTAATTTTTGCAAACGTGGTGAAGTATATGCAAAAAATGAAGTTACTAATCCCACTAGAACAGTAACTTCAACAGTTAAATTAAACAGTAAAATATTAAAAATGCTTCCTGTTAGAACTGATAAACCAATTGCAAAAAGCAAAATGTTTGATGTTATGGAAGAATTAAAAAAAGTAGAAGTTAATGCACCAGTTAATAGTGGTGACATTATAATTTCAAATATTTTAGGAACAAATATTAATATTATTGCAACTAGAACAATTAAAGAATAAAATAAAAGGCGTGCGATACGCCTTTTATTTATTTTGCCACAAGAAATACTTCTCTTAATATACCTAAAAATATATCAAAGAATGATGCCTTTTTAACATTTTCTAATAAATCAAGAGCTATTTCTTTATATAACTTATTATCATAATATATTTTCAATTTTCCAATATCTTTATTTTTAATACCATCAATATTTTCATAGTTTATTGTGGCTTCATTTTTAATTTCTTTTAAATTTTCTCCTTTTTTCTTTAAAATGTTAACATTTTCTGTTACGATTATATGATAAGTTGTTGGAATAAGATTAACATCTTGATATGTTTCTATAATGTCTCCTTCTTTAAATAGACTAGCTACTTCGTAATTACTCATTCCATAATTTAACATTTGTAATGCTTCCTTAGTTCTGTTTTCTGGAGTTGAATTTCCCATTACTACAGCAATTAGTCTGAAATCATCTTTTTTCATAGTTGCTGTTAGGCAGTAACCAGCTTCTGTTGTCCAACCTGTTTTTAGTCCGTCAACACCATCAACAAATTTGACTAATTTATTTCTATTGACTAACCAAAATTTCTTTTTTGTATCCTCTCTTACATAGTCTTCATATACACTTGTATATCTTAATATATCATTACCATAATTGTTTATTAAATATGCACTCATTAAAGCCATATCCATTGCACAAGAGTAATGACCTTTTTCAGGTAAACCATTTGGATTTTTGAAAACAGTATGTGTTAAACCAATTTCTTTTGCTTTTTCATTCATAGACTTAACAAAATTTTCAGTACTGCCACTGATTCCCTCGGCTAAAACGATTGCTGCATCGTTTGCAGAAGCAATAGCAAGGGACTTAAGCAAATCATTAACAGACATTTGTTCTCCAACTTCAAGATAAATTTGTGTTCCACCCATTTTAGTAGCATATTCACTCGTTGTTAGTTTTTGGTCATAATTTATAATATTATTATTTATTGCTTCCATTACTAAAATCATTGTCATAATTTTAGTCATACTAGCAGGTTCTAATTCAAGGTATGGATTTTTTTCGAAAATAACTTCTAAAGTTGTTGGTTCTAATAAGACAGCACTTTTAGCATCGTTTGCTAAACCAGTATTATCTATTGAACAAGCAATATCCTTTTCAAAACCTACAGAATTGATTTCGCTACTTTTTTTGAATGCAGTGGCAAATAATGAGAAAAAAGCAATTGCAATAATTAAAATTTTTTTCATTAAAATTCCCCTTTTTTAAATTTTCACAATACATATTTATGAATTCATTATTGATATTATTCTAAAAAATCTCAATGATATTTGAAAATTTTCGACATTTTTTTATATGTATTGACATTTTTAATTAAAAGTAGTAAAATCACTTGGGAAATAATTTTGAATTGGAGAAATTATATGTTTTTAAGTATGAATAGTGTTCTACAATGGATTGAAAAAAATATTGTTTGGGGCATACCGCTAATCGCATTAATATTGATTGTTGGCATAATTTTAACTATTAAGTTAAAATGTTTGCAACTTACTCATTTAGGAGAAGCCCTAAAATCTATGGTAGCTAATGATGAAGCTGGAAAAGGAGAAGTTTCTTCATTTGGTGCGTTATGTATTTCTATGGCAGCAACTCTAGAAACAGGAAAAATAATAGGTGTAGCAACTGCTATTGCTATTGGAGGACCTGGAGCGTTGTTTTGGATGATATTAGCTGCTATTTTCGGAATGGCTACAAAATATGCTGAAGGGTATTTAGCTATTAGATTTAGAAAAATAGAACCTGATGGGACTGTCATGGGTGGTCCATTTACTTATATTGAAGAAGGTATGGGTAAAAAATGGCGTTGGCTTTCAAAAATGTTTGCTATTTTTGGAGCTTTAGCTGGAGTTATGGGAATAGGTACTATGACACAAATGAATAGTATTACTGAATCAGCAGTAAGTGTATTTGACCCAAATAAAATCCATAGCATCAGTGTATTTGGAAATGATATTTCAATATATGCAATTATCGTAGGTATTATTGTAACTATAATTTCTGCCATAGCAGTAATAGGCGGTATTGATAGAATTTCAAAAGTATCAGTTATTTTAGTTCCTTTTATGGCTGTAGGATATTTTTTAGCTTGTTTAAGCGTTCTTGTATTTAATGTTGGGGCAATTCCAAGTGCATTTGTTAAAGTGTTTAAATCTGCATTTGATATTAAAGCAGGAATTGGTGGACTAGCTGGTATGGGAATGATGAATGCTATGCGAGAAGGTGTTTCAAAAGGAATATTTTCAAATGAAGCTGGTTTAGGTAGCGCGCCTATTGCAATTGCAAGTGCACAATCAAATAATCCAATAAAAGAAGGATTAGCTTGTATGGGTAGTACATTTATTGATACAATGGTATTATGTTTAACTATTGGGTTAGGTGTTGTAATTACTGGCGCTTATGAAACAAGTGAAGGAATAAATATCACAATTAACACATTTACAAATGGATTACATATTAGTAATTTAGCTAGTGCTATAATCGTTTTATTATCTATAGCAACATTTGCTTTTACAACTATAATTGGTTGGAACGTTTATGGTGAAAAGTGTGTCGCTTATCTTACTAAAGGAAACAAAAAATGGGTAATGTTCTATAAAGTGTTGTATATAATAGCTGTTGGTATTGCTCCACTTTTGACTTTGAGTTTAATTTGGACTTTAGCTTCAATTTTTAATGGCCTTATGGCTCTTCCAAATTTAGTAGGTTTATTAGGTTTGAGTGGTATAGTTGCTAAAGAAACCAATGAATATTTTAAAAATAGGAAAGCAAAAAAATCTCAAGAAAAAGATATGCAACATAATTGATTTTAAAAATTAAATATGATATAATAAGGTAGTAAAAAAGCATTAATAGGAGGAAATAGATTATGCCTTTAGTTAACACAAAAGAAATGTTCGAAAGAGCTTATAAAGAAGGTTATGCAATTGGTGCCTTCAATGTAAATAATATGGAAATTGTACAAGCTATTACAGAAGCTGCAAAGGAAATGAAATCTCCAGTAATTTTACAAGTATCTGCTGGTGCAAGAAAATATGCTAAACATGTATATTTAGTACATTTAGTTCAAGCTGCTTTAGAAGATACTGATTTACCTATCGCTTTACACTTAGACCATGGTGATAGTTTTGAATTATGTAAATCATGTATAGATGGTGGTTTCTCTTCAGTTATGATTGATGGTTCTCATTTATCATTTGAAGAAAATGTTGCTTTAACAAAGAAAGTTTGCGAATATGCACATGATGTTGCTGCTCGTGGACGTTATATAACTGTTGAAGGTGAATTGGGAAGATTAGCAGGAATCGAAGATGCAGTTAATGTAAGTGATGAAGATGCACAATTTACTAATCCAGATGAAGTAGAAGAATTTGTTAAACGTACTGGTGTTGATTCATTAGCTATCGCTATAGGTACTTCTCATGGAGCATACAAATTCAAACCTGGTCAAAATCCAAGATTACGTTTAGATATCTTAGAAGAAGTTGGAAAACGTCTTCCAGGATTCCCTATCGTTTTACATGGTGCTAGTAGTGTTCCTCAAGAATATGTAAGAATTATTAATGAAAATGGTGGAAAGATGCCTGATGCAATTGGTATTCCAGAAGAAATGTTACGTGAAGCAGCAAAGATGGCTGTTTGTAAGATAAATATTGATTCTGACTTACGTTTAGGTATGACTGCAGGTATTCGTAAACATTTCGTAGAACATCCTGATCATTTCGATCCAAGACAATATTTAACTGATGGTCGTAACAACATTCGTGAAGTTGTTAAACATAAGATTAAAGACGTTTTAGGTAGCGCTGGAAAAGCAGAATAATTTAAATAGTTATAAAGTATGGCTTAATCAATTTGATTGAGCCTTTATTTATTCTAAAGAGTTAATTAATCATATACTTTTCATAATCAAGACTATTATATTCATATATCATCTTCCCTAAAAAGTTGCAAATATTGTAATTAATTGACCTTTTACAACATTTTATGACACTAAAAGACATTTTTTTAATATATATAAAATTCAAAAGATGTTACAATATGTCAATTAAATTGCAACTTATTTTAAAAATGGTATAATTATTTTAAGAGGTGAGGATGATTGATGCTAAATGCTCAGATGTTTATCAGAAGATATGTACTGTATGTTAGACTAGATGGTGAATTAGATCAGCATACAGTAGAGAATTTACGCATAAAAGTGTGTGAACTTATTGATAAATATCGTATAAGATTTTTGGTTTTGAATTTTGAAAAATTGGAATTTATGGATAGCTCTGGTATAGGATTTATTATTGGAAGATTTCAAAGATTGAGAAAAGTAAATGGTAGCATAATTTTATGTTCAATTAATGAACAAGTAAAAAGAATTGTTATGCTTTCTGGATTATCAAAAATATGTGTTATAAAAAAAGATGAAGAAGATGTAAATAATTATTTGGGGGTTATTAATGAAGAAGTATGTTAAAATGAGATTTAATGCTGATATCGAAAATGTTACTTTTGCCCGTGGAACAGTAGCAAGTTTTTTAATAAATGAAGATTTAACGTTAAATGAAATGAACGAAATAAAAACTATTGTTTCAGAAGCTATTACAAATGCAATAGTTCATGGATATTTGGAAGATGCAACAAAAGAAGTTGATTTTGAAATTATTCTTGAAAATAAAATCCTTACTTTAATAGTTGAAGACAAAGGAATTGGAATTGAAGATGTTGCAAAAGCTAGAGAACCACTGTTTTCAACAAAGTTAGAAACTGAAAGAGCTGGATTAGGATTTACAATAATGGAGATATTTTCTGATGAATTGAAAATAGAATCAGAACTAGGAAAAGGGACAAAAGTTATTGCGAAAAAGAGCATTAAATAATGGAAGCATCTGAAAAATTATTTTATGATAACGTAGAGATAGTAAATAAAATTGTTAATAGAATGCACTATAATTTTGTTGAAAAAGATGATTTAATACAAGCTGGACTCATAGGGTTAAATATGGCTAGTAAGAAATATGATTCTGATATTGGGACAAGTTTTGTATCTTTTGCAACTTTTTACATAATTGGGGAAATAAAAAAAGAAATGCGAAATAATAGCTTTATACATTTAAGCAAGGAAATGTTTAAAATAATTAAAGTATTAAATAAAAATGATGATAAATCAATTGATGAAGTTGCAAAAGAATTAAACACTAGCAAAGAAAATGTTATTTTGGCTTTGAATTATAAAGAAAAAGTAATTTCATTAAATAAAGAAAATGATGACAATGAATTATTAGATTTCGTATCCAGTAGTGATAGCGATAATAATGACAAAAAGCAAGTCACATTGCGTGATATAAAAAAATATCTTGATGGGGAACTATATAATATTATATATAGTAGATATTTTTTAAAAATGACTCAATATGAATTGGCATGTTCACTTAACAAAAGTCAAAGTAAAATATCAAGATTAGAGAAAAAAGCTTTAAAAAAGCTTAAGAAGAATTATTTAGAAAAATCATAGTAATAAAAAAGCAGATAGAAAATATATATTCTATTGATATATGACTATTTGTCCTATAAAAGACTTTAGTTAAATCAAAGTCTTTTTTTATTATGAGGGGAGAAATGATGGAAAACGAATATTATTCAATGGATATAGACATAGTATACGAAAAGTTGCAATCATCACCAGCAGGATTAAGTACAGATGAAGTAGAATCAAGAAAAAAGAAATATGGTATAAATGTCTTAGAAGAAAAAAAACCAAAAAGTAAGGCAAGAGTATTTTTGGAACAATTTCAAGATATATTAGTAATGATTTTGATTGCTTCAGCTATTATTTCATTATTTACAGGTGGATTAGAAAGTACTATTGTGATATTTTTCGTTATATCATTAAATGCTACATTAGGTACTATTCAATATTTCAAAGCCGAAAAGTCTTTAAAAAGTTTAAAAAGTCTTTCTAGTCCAACAACTAAAGTAATTAGAAATGGAATGGAAACAAGAATTCAATCTAGTGAAGTGATTGTTGGTGATGTTGTAGTTTTAGAAACAGGTGACATAATTAGTGCTGATATAAGATTGATAAAACAAGTTAATTTAGAAATAAATGAGAGTTCATTAACTGGTGAATCATTAAGTGTTGAAAAAAATGCCAATATTGTATTGAAAAAAGATCTTCCAATTGCTGAACAAAAAAATATGGCTTTTTCTAGTTCGTTAGTAACTGAAGGAAGGGGACTAGGAATAGTTGTAGCAGTAGGAATGAATACAGAGATAGGGAAAATTGCTAAAGCCTTAAAGGAAACAAAAAAAGATAAAACGCCACTTCAAGATTCTTTAGATAATTTCAGTAAAAATTTGGCTATAATAATAATATCTATATGTTTAATTGTATTTGGATTAAGTTTATATCGTCATGTGAAATTATTAGATGCTTTGATGTTTGCGGTAGCTTTAGCTGTAGCTGCTATTCCTGAAGCATTATCATCAATTGTAACAATTGTTTTAGCTTTAGGCACTCAAAAAATGGCAGTTGAAAAAGCTATCGTTAAAGAACTAAAAGCAGTAGAAGGACTAGGATGTATAACAGTAATATGCACAGATAAAACTGGAACAATAACACAAAACAAAATGAGTGTTAGAGAAATTTTGGTTAATAATAAAATTAAAGGGGTTGATGATGTTACTTTTAATAGTCAAGAAGAAGAATATCTACTTGCTTGTAGTATTTTGTGTAACAATGCTAATTTAAAAAATAACAAGAAAGTTTCAACTGAAGAAGCATTGCTAAAAATGACAAATATTGATATAGAACATTTTAAGGAAAAATATAAAAGAATTGATGAGGTGCCATTTGAATCAAATAGAAAATTAATGAGCACGCTTAACTTTTATAAAGGAAAAAATATAATGTTTACCAAGGGTGCATTTGATATTTTAATCAACAGATGCAGTGGTATGATTAATAATGGTGAAATAGTTAGAATGACTAGTGATATTCTTTTTGATTTGAAAATGAAAAGTAAATTAATGAGTGAATCAGGTCTAAGAGTTATAGCATTAAGTTATAAGGATGTTCAATCAAAAAGAAAAATTAATATTAGTGATGAAAACAACTTGATTTTTATTGGTTTAGTGGGAATGATTGATCCACCAAAACAAGAAACCAAAAGGGCAATTAGTGATTCATACATTGCGGGTATTAAACCTATAATGATAACTGGAGATAATAAAATAACAGCTTTAGCAATAGCAAAAGAAGTAGGTATTTTTAAAGATGGCGATAATATATTAACTGGAGTAGAACTAGAAAAATTAAGTGAAAATGAATTAGATAAGATAATATTTTCGACTAGTGTATACGCAAGAGTAACTCCAAGGGATAAAATTAGAATTGTTACAGCACTTCAAAGAAACAATCAAGTAGTAGCATTTGTAGGCGATGGTGTTAATGATGCTCCCGCTATTAAAAAAGCTAATATAGGAATATCAATGGGAGATGGTGGAACTGAAGTTTCTAAAGATGCATCATCTATTATATTAATCGATGATAATTATTCAACTATTATTAAAGCTGTTCGAAATGGTAGAAATATTTATGATAACATTCAAAATGCAATTCGTTTTCTTATATCAGGAAATGCTGCTGGAATATTAAGCGTTCTATATACTAGTTTATTGGCTCTTCCAATTCCTTTTGCTCCAGTTCACTTATTGTTTATTAATTTGTTAACTGATAGTTTACCAGCTATTGCTATTGGAATGGAACCAATGAAAGAAGATTTAATAAAACAAAAACCAAGGAAGCCAAAAGAATCTCTAATATCAAAACGAGTTTTTTTGAAAATATCATTTGAAGGAATATTGATTGCTTTTTTTACGATTTTATCATATCATATAGGTTTAGAAACTAATCAATATGCTGCTAGAACATGTGTATTTTTAACATTATGTTCAGCAAGATTATTCCATAGTTTCAATTGTCGAAGTAGACATTCAATTATTAAAGATAAAGTAAAAAACAAAGTAATGTATTTATCGTTTTTACTTGGTATGATTTTACTAAATCTTGTTATTTTTGTTCCATTTTTACAACCGATTTTTAAAGTTTGGGCTTTAACAAAGGAACAGATTATAAAATGTTATATCTTTTCGATATCACCGACTATAATTATTCAAACAATTTTATTAATAAAGGAAAGTTTTTGGAAAAGTAAATAGCTTTTCCTTTTTTTGTATAAAAAAACAAAATAATTTAAATAATAAATAAGAAAACAACAATATTAATTTGTGAGGTAATTATGAATCAAAAAATTGAAAAAGTAAAGAAAGAAACAAGTCCAAAGCGAAAAGTATTCTTTAATTTTATTATGGCTTTTATAATTGGAGGAATAATTTGTATTATTGGTGAATTATTTACAATGCTATTTATCAAATTAAAAGTTGAAAAAGATATTGCTAATATTTATTCAGTAATTGTTATGGTGTTTTTAGGTTCTCTAACGACAGGATTAGGTTTATATGATAAATTAGGTCAAATTGCTGGTTGTGGAACAATTATTCCTATTACTGGTTTTGCTAATTCTATGACTTCATCTGCTTTAGAGTCAAAAAGTGAAGGAGTTATACTTGGAATAATTAATAATATGTTCAAACTAGCTGGAAGTGTAATTGTTGCTGGGGTAGTAAGTGGTGTAGTAGTTGGTGCAATCAGATATTTATTAGGAATCTAGGTGAAGATATGATTAAAGTTGGAAAACAAAGTATAGAATTAAATAATGTTTATGTTCATGAAAGCGGTGTGGTCGTTGGACCAAAAGAGGGGGAAGGACCGTTGTATCCATATTTTGATAAAATATATGATGACTTACACATCGGTGGTGAAAAAAGTTGGGAAAAAGCCGAGATGAGAATGTTCAAGGATGCACTAGATATATGTTTAGAAAAAAACAATAAAAATGATAAAGATATTGATGCTATTGTTTGTGGTGATTTAAATAACCAAATAGTTGTAGGAAATTACGTATTAAGAGATTATGAAATTCCTTATTTAGGAGTTTTTGGTGCATGTAGTACAAGCATTGAATCAATAATAGTTGGTTCACAATTTATTGAAGCAAATAATTTTAAAAATGTTTTAGTAGGTACTTCATCACATAATGCAACAGCCGAAAGACAGTTTCGCTATCCAACCGAATATGGCGGAAAAAAAGTGGATACTTCAACATTAACAGTAACAGCTGCAGGACTTGCTTTATTGTCAAATAGATTTAGTGACATTAAATTGACTAGAGCAACTATTGGTAGAGTATATGATGCTGAAATAAAAGATTCATTAGATATGGGAAGAGTTATGTCAATAGCTGCCTTTTATACAATAAAACAGCATTTTGATGATTTTTGTATTAGTCCTGATGAATATGATTTGATTTTAACAGGTGATTTGTCTTTTTACGGTAAAGATATGTTGATCAAAATATTTGATGAATACAATATTGATATGCACAAAAACTATAATGATTGTGGATTAATGATATATGATAGAGATAATCAAAATGTTTTAGCTGGTGGTAGTGGTTGTGGATGTTGTGCCGCAGTTAGCTATGGATATATATTAAAAGCTATGAGAGAGAAAAAATACAAAAAAGTATTACTTGTGGCAACTGGAGCTTTACTTAATCCAATAATGGTTGCTCAGAAGGAGACAATACCTTCGATAGCACATGCCATAGTTTTAGAAAGAGTGGAATGATTATGAAAATATTATATGCATTTCTTATTGGTGGTGCATTATGTGCAATTGGTCAATTAATACTTGATAAATTTAAATTATTGCCAATACACATTACATTACTATATGTTTTGCTAGGATCAATATTTGATATTGGGAATTTATATGATAAATTAATAGAATTTGCTGGAAGTGGTGCTAGTTTACCTATTTCATCATTTGGTCATTCTATTGTTCACTCTGCTTTAGAAAAAGCAAATGAACTAGGAATACTTGGAATTTTTGTTGGTGTATTTGATAAAACAGCTAGCGGAATAACAGCAGCCATTGTATTTGCTTTCTTCATATCACTTATATTTAAACCTAAGGGGTAATGATATATGAGTGTGTTTGAAAAGTTAGACACAACATTAGCAACTGATATAAACTACGATGTAGGTTATCGAGAATTATTAGTGCTTGATAAGAAAATAAGGTTATATTATTTAAATTCATTAGTTGATGGTTTACAATCAATTGAAATAATAGAAGGTGTATTAAAACTTAATGAGGCTTTAAAGCATGAAAGTATAAAATATTTTGATTTAATCAAGAATAATTTAAATCATTTAGATGTCTCTGAAGTTGCTGAAATTGAAGTAATGTGTGATACAGTTTTATCAGGACTCGTTTTATTAGCAATAGAAGACGAGGTTAGAACACTAAAAATTGATACAAGAAGTTATCCTAATCGTAGTGTCGGAGAACCAGATATGGAAAAAGTTGTTCGGGGTCCACATGATGGTTTTACTGAAAATTTAAATACAAATATTGGGTTAATGAGAAGAAGAATTAAAGATGTAAGGTTAAGAACAGAATTAATAAAAATTGGAGAGAAGTCACCAACTAATGTTTGTTTAACTTATTTAGATGGAGTTATTGATAAAAAACTATTGAGTGATGTAAAAGAAAGAATTAAAGCAATAAAAACAGAAAATTTAATTTTAGCTGATAAACAGTTAGAAGAACTTTTGTTAAAACAAAAGTTTAATCCCTATCCTTTAGTTAGATATACAGAAAGAGCTGATATAGTATCGGTACACTTATATCAAGGAATGTTTGCTATATTTGTTGATACATCACCTTGTGTTATATTAGCACCATGTACATTTTTTGATCATTTTCAACATACCGAAGAATATCGCCAAGCTCCACTTTCTGGAACATATTTAAGAATTTTAAGATTTCTAGGAATACTAATGGCTATGTTTTTATCTCCAGTATGGCTTTTAATGATAAAATACGATTATAGAATAGAGTTTTTAAGCTTTTTATTTCCTGAAGATAAGCAAATATTAAATATTTTTATTCAGGTAATACTCGCAGAGATTGGAGTAGAATTTTTAAGAATGGCATCAATCCATACACCATCAGCATTATCTACAGCTATGGGATTGATTGCTGGAGTGATTCTAGGTGACATAGCAGTTTCAGTAGGACTTTTTTCATATCAAACGGTTTTAATTGTTTCTTTAAGTGCAATTGGAACATATGCAACTCCAAGTTATGAATTAGGACTGGCAAATAAACTTTCAAAATTATTTTTTATAATATCGACATCTATTTTTGGTGTTATTGGTTTTTGTATAAGTGTTCTAATTTGGTTAATAATATTAATAGGATTAAAGAGTTTTAATAAGCCATATTTATATCCTTTAATCCCTTTAAATATAAAAAGGTTAGCGAAGACAATAATTCGCTATCCATATAAAAATTCAAAATAAGGAGAAAAAATATGCCAAAATTAATGTGTGATGTTAAAACATGCTACTATCATCAAGATGAATATTGTACAAAGGATCGAATTAAAGTTTGTAATTGTTGTGAAAACAATAGTCATGAAACTATGTGTGACAGCTATAAACTAAAGGCTAAAAAAAGCAAAACATTAGCTGATACAGAATTTGCTGATTTTGCATCAATTAATGAATATTTAAGCGTAAGTTGTAATGTATTAGATTGTATACATAACCAACATGAGATGTGTAAAGCAACAAATATCAAAATAGATGGAATGGATGCAAAAGATAAAAATGGTACAATGTGCTCTAGTTATGCTAGCAAATTATTTTAGTAAATAAAAATCTCAATTTTATATTGGGATTTTTTCTTGTTATTGTATAAAAAATTTGATATAATATATAGTAAAGGTGGTAAACTTACATGAGTAAAATAAAATTTTGCGCATTAGGTGGATTGGGTGAAAACGGGAAGAATATGTATATTCTAGAAGTGGATGAAAAAATATTCATTTTAGATGCTGGACTTAAATTCCCTTCTGTTAATCTTTATGGAGTTGACTCTGTTGTTCCAGATATATCTTATTTATTAGAAAATAAGAAGAGAGTTCAAGGTATTTTTTTATCACATGGACACGATGAAAATATAGGTGCTGTTCCAGAAATTTTAAAAAGAATGGATGTTGGTGTTTTCGGATCTCACTTTACTATTTCCTTAGTTGAATTAGAACTAGCTGAAGCTGGTTTAGATGTGAAAAATTATCGCTTGTATAGAATGAGTGATGAAAAAGTCTTAAGATTTGGAAATATTAGTGTTTCTTTTTATAGAACAACTCACAGCATTCCTGAAAGCTTTGGTATTGCTATAAAAACTAGTGATGGTGCTATTGTCTATGCACCAGACTTTACTTTTGCAAGCACTAATGATGACAAATATAAAACTTCATATGGTAAATTACTTGATATTGCTAAAGATGGTGTTTTAGCACTGTTGTCTGAAAGTTTAGGAACAAGCAATATTAATAGGGTTGATAATGATTACACATTAAATCATGTTGTCAATGATGTTTTAATGCATTCGAAAAGAGTTATTTTTTCAATGTATTCAAGCGATTTAGATAGAATTCAGAAAGTTATTAATTTGAGCGTTTCAAACAACAGACGTGTTGCTGTAATTGGAAGAAAAGTTCAAAAAATTATAAATATTGCGATGATGACTGGCTATTTAAAAATACCATCTGAGAATTTGGTTAATTTGAAATTCCTTGATGATAATAATACTAATGAAGATGAAGATTTAGTAGTAATAGTTACAGGTAATCGTCACGAACCATTTTTTGGTCTTCAAAGAATGGCTTTAGGTCAAGATAGACTTATTAAATTAAATGAAAATGATAATGTTGTTATAATATCTCCACCAGTTTTTGGTACAGAAAGAATAGCAGCTAATTGCTTTGATTTAATTAATGAAATTGGTTGTAAAATAACTAATATTCAAAAATCTTCACTTAAAAGTTCACATGCCGATAGCGAAGATTTAAAAATGCTTTACCAAATGTTAAATCCTAAGTATATAATTCCAATAATTGGTGAATATCGTCATCAATATATGCAAAGAAATGTAGCTTTAGAGTTTAATTATGATTCTAACAAAATAATAATGTTAGATAATGGTGAACAAATAACATTTGAAAATGGAAATTTAGAAGATTACAAAAATAAAATTTCTGTTGGTGATGTTTTAGTAGATGGATCAATAATTGGTGATATTAATGAAGTAGTTTTGCACGATAGAGAAATGTTGTCTCAAGATGGTGCAATAATTGTCTCAGCTGCTTTGGATATAGTTAAGAAAAAAGTTGTATCAGAACCAGTTATTGAAATGAAAGGTTTTATATTAAATAATAATGGTAATGAATTATCAAAAGAAATGATTGATCTTGTTAATAAAGAATTGTTAAAAATAAGTGCTTCTAAGAAAGTTGATTTAACAGCAATAAGAAATAATATAAAAGATTCAATAACAAAATTTATAAGTAAAAATACAGGAAAAGAACCAGTAGTAGTTCCTGCAATAGTTGATATAAATGAAGAGGAAAAATTATGAGAAAACTAAAGAGTTATGAAATAAGACAAATGTGGTTAGACTTTTTTAAGGAAAAAGGTCATGATATTGTTCCTAGCGCATCATTGATACCAGTTAATGATCCCACACTACTTTGGATTAACGCTGGTGTAGCACCATTAAAAAAATATTTTGATGGACGTGAAATTCCAAAAAATAGAAGACTAGCAAACGCCCAAAAATCAATTAGAACTAATGATATTGAAAACGTTGGTAAAACTGCTCGTCACCATACATTCTTTGAAATGTTAGGAAATTTTTCAATTGGTGATTATTTTAGAGAAGAAGCATTAACTTGGGCATATGAAATACTTACTAGTGAAAAATGGTTTGGATTTGATATTAATAAATTGTATTTTACAATTTACCCTGATGATACAGCTTCTTATGATAAATGGGTATCTTTAGGAGTATCACCTAGTCATATTATCAAACTTGAAGATAACTTTTGGGAAATTGGTGAAGGACCTTGTGGACCGGATACAGAAATTTTCTTCGATCGTGGAGAAAAGTATGATCATAAAGGATTGGGAATTAAGATGTTAGAAGATGATATTGAAAATGATCGCTATATCGAGATTTGGAATATTGTGTTTAGTCAATATAATTCTAAGATTGGTGTTCCAAGAAGTGAATATAAAGAGTTGCCAAATAAAAATATAGATACTGGAATGGGGCTTGAAAGAATTGCTTGTGTAATGCAAGAAGTAGAAACTAATTATGATACTGATTTGTTTATGCCAATAATAGAAGAAGTTGAAAAAATTACAGGCGTTAAATACAATGGCCAAATGGCTTTCAAAGTAATTGCTGATCATGTAAGAAGCGTTACTTTTGCGGTTAGTGATGGCGCAATGATTTCTAATGAGGGACGTGGATACGTATTAAGAAGAATACTACGTCGTGCTGTTCGTTATGGTAAAAAATTGGGTATGAATGAACCATTTATGTATAAATTAGTTAATATTGTATGCGATTATATGAGTAATTTCTATCCATATTTACTTGAGACAAAAGAAAGTGTTAGTAAAGTTATTAAAGCTGAAGAAGAGAAATTCTTATTGACTTTAGAAACTGGTGAGAAGAAATTAGTTGACTATATGAATAGTGCTACTAACAAAGTTATTCCAGGAGATATTGCTTTCTTATTATATGATACTTTTGGTTTTCCTCTTGAATTGACTTTAGAAGTTGCCTTAGAAAATGGCTTTACTGTTGATGAAGATGGATTTAAGAAGGAATTAAACCGCCAAAAAGAGTTATCAAGAAGTTCACGTAATGATGAACAATCAATGAATTCTCAAAATGTTGATATGCTTAATTTTAAAGATAAATCTACATTTGTTGGATATGAAAAGTTAGAAGAAGAAAGTCCTATTCTGGCAATCTTTGAAGATGGCAAAAAAGTAAATTCAACTTCAAAGACTTCTCTAGTCGTTTTTGAAAGTACTCCTTTCTATGCTGAAAGCGGTGGTCAAGTTGGAGATCGTGGTGTTATTGAGATTAATGGAATTGAATTAGCTGTTTTAAATACTATTAAACTTCCAAATGCACAACACGCAATGCTTGTTGAAAATGACGGAGAAGAAATTAAAGTTGGTGATTTAGCTATTCAAAAGGTTTCTAAAGAATTGCGTCAAAGTACAACTGCTAACCATTCAGCTACTCACTTATTAAACGAAGCTTTAAGAAGAGTTTTAGGAAAACATTTGTACCAACAAGGATCAAATGTTAATGAATTCACTTTGAGATTTGATTTTAATAATTTCACTATGCCTACTCAAGAAGAAATTTTGGAAGTAGAAAAATTAGTCAATAATGAAATTGAAAAACATAGCAATAGCATCATTAAAGAAATGAAATTAGATGATGCTAAAAAATTGGGTGTTCAAGCAGTTTTTGGTGAAAAGTATGGTGAAACTGTTAGAGTTGTTGAGATAGGATTCTCTAAAGAACTTTGTGGTGGTACACATGTTAAAAACACTGAAGAGATTGGAAACTTTGTAGTTTTATCTGTTGAAAGTAAAGGCTCTGGTATATTTAGAATTGAAGGAACAACAGCAAAGAATGTCGAGACTGAAATTAAAAAGACATTATCTCAAACTGATGATGAAATAAAAGAGTTGTTGAGAAAATATGAGCAAATAAATGAAAATGCTAAGGAAGATGGAATAGAACTAGTTAAAGAAAATTTAGAATTATCTAAATATTATCCTAGTTATGAATTTATTCTTACAAGGAAAGAAGAAGTTCTTAAATTGAGAGAATTGGTTAAAGAAGCAGATAAAAAGTATAATCGTTTAAAACGTGAAAAGAATATTTTATCTATGGATGATTATTTAAATAATTTTGAAAAAGTTGGCGATGTAAGTGTATTAATTTCTGAAATTGAAAATAAAGAAGTTAATGAAGTAAAAGATTTAGCAGACAGACTAGCTGACAAAGTTGACAACTCAGTTATCTTCTTTGGAATAAAAATGCTTGACAAAGTTATATTTGTATGTAAAAATAAAGTAAGCAAATTGAATGCTGGTGCTTTAGTAAAAGAGGCAGCAATTATTACTAGTGGTAATGGTGGCGGAAGAAGTGATTTCGCTCAAGCTGGTGGAAAAGATGTTACTAAAATTTCTGAAGCTCTTGCAAAAATTAAAGAAAGAATAACAAGTTCTCTATGAAAGTGCTAGGACTTGATTTAGGAAACAGAACAATAGGGATGGCTATAAGTGACTACTTAGAAATTATTGCTAATCCTATCGGGACGTTTAGATTTGAAGAAAAAGATTTGGAATCAGCTTTTAATTATGTTCAAAATACTGTTAAAGAAAACGATGTGAAAAAAATAGTTTTGGGATTACCTAAAAATATGGATGGAACTATTGGTTTTCAAGCAGAGTATTGCTTAGAATTTAAAAAAATATTAGAAGAAAGACTATCTTTAGAAGTTATTATGGTTGATGAAAGATTAACTACAAAAATGGCTGATTCTGTAATGTTGAAAGCAGATATTTCTCGAAACAAGAGAAAAAAGAATGTTGATAAACTTGCTGCAACTATAATTTTACAAAGTTACTTAGATAGAAAAAATAGAAAGGATATAAAAAAATGGAAAACGAAAAACAATTAATTTTTGTTGATGAAGATGGAAATGAAGTGTTATGTAATATTTTATTTACATTTGATTCTGAGGAGTTTAATAAGAGTTATGTATTATTCACTCCTGTAACTAGTGAAGAAGAAGAACAAATCGAAGTTGCTGCTGCATCTTATGTTCAAGGAGAAGACGGAACAGTTGGTGAATTATTCGCAATTGAATCTGATGAAGAATGGCAAATGATTGAAGATGTTCTAGCTTCATTTGATGAAGATGAGTGCTGCTGTGATGAATGTGGAGAAGATTGCGATTGTGATGATGATTGTGAAGATGAAGATTGTCATCATGGTTGTTGCTGCCATCATCATGAATAATTAATAAAAAATGGTCATATGACCATTTTTTTATTTTTAACATATTGCTGTTTTTTGAATACTATCCAATAAATATTTATTAATGAACATATAAATAATTAGTAATGGAATAATCATCATTAAAGCAGACACACTTGGATTTCTATATCTACCACCAGCTAATCTAGTTGATAATAAATAGATGTTACTATTGGAAAAGTTAAATAAAGAAGGAAAATAGTAATCATTGTAAGTCCATACAAAAGTTAATATACCAGTTGTTAGAATAGCACCACGAGCATTTGGAAGCATTATTTTATAAAAAACTTTGAAGTTATTTGCACCATCTATTTGAGCTTGTTCTAATATATCATTGGATATTGATCTAAAGTATTGTCTAAAAATATATATAAATATTGGTGATCGATATCCCATGCCAAGAAATGTCATAATATATATACTATATCTTGAACCAATTATTTTTATTCCAAATAATGGATGAAAAGTAAAGAAAAGCAATCTTGAGGTATTTAATGAATCTATTGGAATGAATATTGTTAGCATAATTAATAAAAAGATAATATTATTACCTTTGAATTTGAGTTTGGCAAATGAATAACCTGCCTTTGCTGTTATGATTACTTGAATTATTGCTGTTAAAAAAGAAATCATTAAGGAATTATAAAAAGCATTGTGAGCTGTTAATTGTCTATATGTGAAAATAATGTTTTTAAAAGTTGGGTTTTGAGGAATCCAATATATAGTAGGGTCTGATAAATCACTAGGTGATTTTATTGATGTGATAAAAATTTCTAGAAAAGGTAAGAGTATAATAAATATAAGTCCAAATATTATGATAAACCTTAAGATTTTAAAAAAATATAATATGATTTTTTGTTTGTTTTCAAATAGTATATTCTTCATGTAAAAACTTTCCAATTTCATATACAATTATACCATAGTTTTTAAGATGAAGAAATAATTATTTTTTCAAATAAAAAAAGTTGTGATTTCTCACAACTATCTAATCATTATTAATGTAGCTAAATCATCATAAATCATTCCAATTTCTTCATCACTTTCATAAAGTGATAAATGATGAATTGGTTGATTGATTGGAATTTGGCATAGTAATTCAGTGTCAAGTTTTTTTGCTACTTCGATTCCGCCGCCTTGACCAAAAATAAATTCTTTTTCATGATTAACAGGGTTAATGTAATATGACATGTTTTCAATTACTCCAATTAAATTGTGGTTTAATTGCTTTTCAGCATATCCAGCTTTAACAGCAACATGGCTAGCAGCTAGATGCGGAGTAGTTATTAGTAAAGCTTCAGCATTAGGAATAATAGTTCTTAAATCTAAAGCAACATCACCTGTTCCAGGTGGGCAATCAATAATTACATATTCTGTATTAGGATTCCATTTTACTTCATAAAAGAAGTTGTTCATCATAGAACTAAGCATAGCTCCACGCCAAATAATTGGTTTACCTTCTTCAGCAAAAAATTCAGTAGATATAACTTCCATACCAAAGGCTTCAAGTGGTAAAATTTTTCCTTCATCGTTTGCTTTGGGATATGCATGTTGCATTTCCAAAATTTTTGGCATACTAGAACCATAAATATCAGCATCTATTATGGCGACTTTTTTACCTTTGCGAGTAAGAGCGTAGGCTAAGTTTGCAGCAACTGTACTTTTGCCAACACCACCTTTACCACTAGAAATGATAATAAATTTAACATTTTTGTTAACGATACTTTCTAATTTTCGCTTTTCCTCTATTTGTAATTTAACCCCGTTAAATCCTAAGTCTAATTTAATTATTTTTGCTAATTGACGTTTAACAGCTTTTTCTTCTAAGCTCCCAGTTTTTCCTATAGCAACAATCAAAACAACTACTCCCTTTTCAGGGTCAATACCAATGTGTTTTATAGCATTAGTTTCTTTTAAGGTAAGGTTTGTGGAAGGATCAATTATTCCTTCAATTTTTTCTCTGATTTCTTGTGTTGTCATTATTTTTATTCTCCTAATATAATTGGAATTTTATATTCATTTAAATATAAGTCATTTTTATCAGTAATAATACCATAAAGTTTAGTAGCCAAAAGTTCATATTGAACAATAAGATTATCTTCATGATTTTTAAAACTTGTAATTATGCTTTTCTTAATATCTTTTTTTAATTTAGATATAAATATTTTTCCCTTGTTATTCATTCCTAGTACTCTTAAATAATTATAATATTGAGGCGCTAAGTCTTTTTTAGTGTCAAGTAGCAAATGAATCATAAGTCTTTTTAAATATGATTTTGTATATCTTTTAGTCTCAATATTATTGATAAAAGCTGAATAATCAATTTCATTAATGAAATTCAATAAACGATTTTCTATTCCCTCATTCATTCCTAGGATATTAGTTAATTCATCTTTTTTAGATAATGAAAGTTTATATTGTATTAATTTATATAAACACATTTCAGATTTTTCTATATTTATATAATTAATGTTACTAAAATCTTTTGGAATATATTGTTCAATAGAAGCTCCATTAGAAAGAAGTTTTCTAAGACTTGTAGCACTTGCAATATCACAACTGGCTTCTTCATCATAATAGTTATTATATACTCTTTCAACTAGAGTTACACGAACTTTGCTATTTAATTTATCTAATGCATTAAGGTATTGAATCGCTAATGTGTTATTAGGAAGCGAAAACATTTCAGCCTTTTTTGCATCGTTAGTGATACTTTGAATAGCTTTGACAGAAGAAGTTCCATATGAAAAACCTTTATCCATATATGATTTTATTAAAAAGTTAAAATCATCACTTTTACTTATGGATCTAAGGTAATTTAATTCATTTAAATCACTAGTTTCAGCACCAAATGCTAAATCAGTTATTTTGAAATCTGTTAAAGTTTTTACAGAATTAAAAGCAAAATAATCTGCACTACTAACAGCACCTAAATATGGAAGTTCAAGTACGATATCTACTTCATTTTTTAGTAGCATTTTAGTTTTTCTGAATTTATCTATTACTTGAATATCACCACGCATTGAAAAATTAGTAGTGATAATAGCAACAGTTAAATCTGGTTCAACTTTCTTTTTTGCTTCTTGAATAAAAAAAACATGGCCATTATGAAATGGATTTAATTCTAAGATTAAACCTAATACTTTATTCATATTATTTTCACCAATAATTATTATAACATAATTTATGAAAAAAGTTAATAAAAAAATGATTAGAAAAATCTAATCATTTATATTAATATAAATCCTTTGCAATTTGACTTGCAAGTTTACAGTTATTATACACTAGTTTAATATTAGATTCTAAGCTATCTCCACCAGTAATTTCTTTTATTTTTGCTAATAAATATGGAGTAGTCTTATTTCCAGTAATCTTTAATTCATCCATTTCTTTTAATGCCTTGTTTATAGCTTCATCAATTACAACAGGATCCATTTCATATTCAGTTGGAATAGGATTTGTTATTAAAACTCCTCCTGGCATACCAATTTCCCATTTGGCTGTTATTAAGTCAGCGATTTCTTTTGGAGTGTTTAGTGTATGATTAACTTTAAAGTTGCTCTTTGATGTATAAAAGGCTGGTAAAACTTCTGTTTTATAACCAATAACATCGACAGCTTTAGTTTCTAAGTATTCTAAAGTCAAACCTAAATCTAATATTGATTTAGCACCAGCGCAGACTACAGCCATTTTTGTTTTACTTAATTCATCTAAGTCGGCAGAAATATCAAATGTTTCTTGAGCTTTTCTGTGGACACCACCAATTCCACCAGTGGCAAATATTTTTATTCCAACAAGTGAAGCGATATAAGAAGTAGCTGAAACTGTAGTAGCTCCATCTAGACCTTTACTAACAATATATGGAATGTCTCTTGTTGAAGTTTTGTTTACTTTAATACCTTCTTTGCCTAAATAATCAATTTCTTCATCAGTTAAACCAACTTTAAGTTTTCCTTTGATTATTGCAATAGTTGCTGGAACGCAACCATTGTCGCGAATTATTTTTTGACATTCAAGGGCTGTTTTAACATTTTCTGGATAAGGCATACCATGAGAAATAATGGTAGACTCTAAAGCAACGATAGGTTTTTTACTATCAAGTGCATCTTTTACTTCTTTACTAATTGATAAAAATTTATTCATAATAAATATTCTCCTTGTATTAATATTATTATCAATGATATGTATAATTATAGCACATTTTTTTAAAAAAGAAAGTAAATTACATTTCTAATTTTTCTTTGAGTGCTTATATGTAAATAGAAAAATTTGGCTACCTTTTTATTTGTATTTAAGACTCTTGTATATTTAATTGAAAAGTTGTATAATATTGATGGTGGAAAAGATGGAAAAGATATTAAAAGCTAGAGAAAATAGACAAAATAACCTAAAAAAGATGATGAATAACGATTCTGTTTATGTCGTTTTAAAAGCAAACATTCCTGGAGAAGACAAACGCACAAATGTAGCAAGATTTTTAGTTAATCTTTTCAGAAAGAGGCTAAATGAGACTTTTTTTGTTAAAAATAGCCGTTTTTTCAGTGATTTTGATGGTTTTTATGATATTTATGAAATAAATTGTGAAGATATTACAAGCGTTAAGATGATGTGTATTAACCTTGAAGATAATGCGCCTTTGGGTAGATATGTTGACATTGATGTTTATAAAAATAGCATTAAAAGCATAAGTCGCAGTGAGCTTAATATTGCTCCTAGAAAATGTTTTTTATGTGATGAAGATGCTCACATATGTTCTAGAAGCCAAAAGCACAGTTATTTAGAACTAGAAAATAAAATTATTGATGACGTTGTAGATTATATTCATAGTGAGACAACTAGATTTATTAAAGAAAGTATTGAATTAGAATGTGAACTTTCTCCTAAATTTGGGTTGGTTACTATGAAAAATAATGGATCACATAATGATATGAATTATGAATTAATGATGAAATCTAAGAATGTTGTAGCACCATATATAGCTATGATGACAATAAGCGGTTTTTCTAATAGTGATGAAAAGATTTTTGATGATATTAGAGAAATTGGTCAGTTGTGTGAAAAGAGAATGTTCCAAGCAACTAATGGCATAAATACACATAAAGGTTTAGTGTTTGGAATGGGCTTTGCTGCAGCTGCTTTAGGTATGTTATTAAAGGAAAATGACTTTTCTTTTCACAAACTTCAAGATACGATTAAGTATTTGGGAAGAAATTTAGAAGAAGATTTTTTATCATCACATGATACATTTGGTTATTTGGCATATAAAAAATATGGCTTTTTGGGCGCAAGAGGCGAAGTGATGAAAGGCCTACCAAATGCCTTTATAGCCGTTGATGTTTTGGATGAATATCCTGATTTTACAAAAGAAGCTTTAACTATGGCATTGATTAGCATTGTTAGAGGTCTTGAAGATACTGTTCTTTTGAAAAGAAGTGGAAGTTTGGAAAAATATAATTATTTTAAAAATCTTGTTGGGACAATAAATGTATATGATGAAGCACAAATAGAAGCAGTTACAGAGGAATGCGTTAAAAATAATATTAGTTTTGGTGGAGCTGCTGATGTTTTAGCAATAGCAATTTTTATTAAAAAAATGAAAGAAGGTTTTATTTCTTATGAATGATAATAGACCAATTGGTGTTTTTGATTCTGGTATAGGTGGTGTAACTGTTTTATCTAAATTGGTAGAAATGCTTCCCAATGAAAATTTTATTTATGTTGGTGACACTCTAAATTGTCCATATGGTGTTAAACCTAAAGAAGAAATTGAAGATTTGGTAACAAAAATAACAAAATATTTACTTAGCAGAGATGTAAAAGCGATAGTTATTGCTTGTAATACAGCCACTGCAAATAGTGCTCATTTAGCAAAAATAACTGATATCCCTATTGTTGGTGTTATTGAACCGACTGCAAAATATGCATATAAAGTTAGTAAAAATAAAAATATTGCTGTTCTAGCCACAAATGTTACAATTGAATCTAAGAAGTATGAAGAATATTTAGAAAAATATGCTAAAAGAAGAATAATAAAAAGAGGCAAACGCTATTATGTGAAATGTAGTGAATTTGTTCCTGTTGTTGAAAATCTTGAAATGAATACTGATATTTCTAATAAAATTGTTGGCGAAAAAATATCATTTTTGGAAAATAAAAAAATAGATACGGTTATTCTTGGATGTACTCATTTTGGTTTATTATCAAAAGATATTTCCCGAGTTTTACCTGATGCTAAATTAATCGATTGTGGTAGGCCTACTGGTGAAAGACTTAAGAAGATTTTAAATAAAAAATCTATGATAGCCTCTGTTAATCTAACTGGAAATATTGAATTTTATACAACTGGTGATCCTATTGAAATGGAAAAACAAATTTTCTGGTTTGATAAAAAACATGAACAAACAAAAAAAATAGAATTATAATAATGTAAGCAAATTTTGCTTACATTTTTAATTTATTTTTGATAAATAAAAAACTGTCAAAAATGACAGTTAGTGTTTGAAAATTAATTTTGTTTTTTTCTGAAATCTTCAATGCCTTTTGTAAATAAATCCTCACCATATGAATCATAAGTAACAATAGCATAAAAATCTTTTACTTCTAATTTTTGAATTGCTTCTGCACCTAAATCTGGGTAAGCTATTAGTTCTCTTTTAATTACAGTTTTACCAATAGCTGCAGCAGCTCCACCTATGGTTGAAAGATAAAGACCTTTATGTTCCTTTATTAGATCCTTCACATAATTTGCTCTTGGTCCTTTTCCAATTGAAATGATTGATCCCTTTTCCATAATATCTTTGACGTAAGGATCCATTCTATAACTGGATGTTGGACCAGCTGAACCTATGGCTTGATTTGGTTTTGCTGGAGTTGGACCAACATAATATATTATTGCATCTTTTAATTCTAGTGGCAATTCTTGATTGCTTTTTATTAACTCTACTAGTCTTTTATGGGCTGCATCTCTAGCCGTATATATTGTTCCTGATATTAAAACAATATCTCCTATGTGTAATTTCGCTATATCTTTTCCTTGTATTGGAGTATGTAACTTGTATATCATATTTTCCTCCTGTTAAAGAATAATTGATTTATGTCTAGATGCGTGACATTGTATGTTAATGGCTACTGGCAAACTAGCAATATGACAAGGGTAAGAATTGATTTTTACTGCTAGTGCAGTAGTATTACCACCAAATCCCATTGGACCAATTCCTAATTTATTAACTTCAGATAAAAGTTCTTTTTCTAATTTGTTAAGAATTGGATCTTTATTTTCATCATCTATATCGCGCATTAATGCTTCTTTAGCAAGTAGAGCAGATTTCTCCAAATTGCCACCAATTCCTAAACCAATTATAATTGGTGGACAAGGTTTACCACCAGCATTAAATACTGTATCTAGAACTAGTTTTTTTACTCCTTCAATTCCATCGGCTGGAATAAGCATTTTTACTAGACTGACATTTTCACTTCCACCACCTTTTGGTGCAACAGTTATTTTCACACTTTCACCTTCGGTAATTTTATAATGGATTATAGCAGGAGTATTATCAATAGTATTTATTCTGTTAAATGGATGGGAAACAACTGATTTTCTTAAGTATCCTTCAGTGTATGCTTCTCTAATACCTTGATTGATTGCGTCTTCAATATTTCCATTAAAGATGACTTGGTTTCCTATTTCTACAAAAACTACCGCTACGCCTGTATCTTGGCACATAGGCAATGAGTCTCTTTTCGCTAATTCATCGTTTTCTATTATTTTTTCCAATACAGATTTTCCTAGTTCACTAGTTTCTTTATCTTTATAGCATTTAATGCAATTTAAAACATCATCATTTAAATTATAGCAAGCATCTATTGCTAAACTTTTTACTGCTTTTGTAACATCATTCAAATTTAATTCTCTCATGATTTGCCTCCAAAACAATTATATCATATAAATGGCATTTGTGCAATTTTTTAAATTCTTAAATTATTTTGTAGTAATTATTTTATGATAAATAAAATAGTTGTAGTTGAAAAAAATGATGGTTTGTGGTAAAATGCTTATAGGTGATAGTATGAAAAAAATGCCAATAGGAATACTTGATGAAGGTGTTCAAGGATTATGTATTTTAGAAAACTTAACAAAAAATTTTAAAAATGAGGATTTCATATATATTAATGATGTGAAAAGCTATCCTTATGAAGGTAAAGATAAAGAAGTAGTTTTGAAGCATGTTATGGTTAATGTGGAAAAATTACTTGAATACAATATAAAGTTGTTGATTGTTATTAGCGATGTAATAATTGAATGCTGTGAAGAATATTTTTCTACACTTAAAATACCAGTGATAAATATAGTTCAATCAATTGCTGATTATGTTAATACATATTATGAACAAAAAAATTTAATATTATGTGCTAGAAGCTATATTTTAAAGGCTAATATTTATCAAAAGAATTTTAAATATAATCGTATGTATAATATTGAAAGTGAAGAACTTGAAAATGTCTTAATTAGTAATATGAGTAAAACAAGTGCATCTTTTAAAGCTGCTGAAAACACTTTTAAACCTGTTAACCAAAAAGGTTGTGATTTGTTAATAGTAACAGCTCCATGGTTAGAAATGCTACGAATAGAAATATTTGAATTTTTAGAAGTCGATAAGATGATAAAACTAGATGAAGTGATATCAGAAGAAATAAAGAAGAAGAACATAATTCAATATTCTAGAGGTAGAGGAAAACTATTAGTAATTTCTGATGTTAGTATCAAGAATTTTAAAAATATAACACCATGGTTTTCCTTGAAATTTAAGTATATTGAAATCGAAAATGAAATAGGTGAAAAAGTTGGAAGACAAAATTCAAAAATTTAAGGAAATAATTTCCTCATCAAAAAATATTGTTTTTTTTGGTGGAGCTGGTGTGTCAACAGAAAGTAATATACCAGATTTTAGAGGTAGTAAAGGTATTTATAGCGAAAAAGGAACTTTAGTATCTCCTGAAGAAATTCTTTCTCATCATTTTTTTATGGGTCATCCTAAAGAGTTCTACGAATTTTACAAAAAGAAGATGATTTATAAGTCAGCCTTACCTAATGTTACTCATTTTGCATTAGCAAAATTAGAAAAAGAAGGAAAGTTGAAAGCTGTGATTACGCAGAATATTGATGGGCTTCATCAAGATGCTGGTAGTAAAAATGTGTTGGAACTTCATGGAAGTGTTAGAAGAAATCATTGCATGAAATGCCATAAATTTTATGATTTGGATTATATATTAAATTCTACTGGTGTTCCTAGGTGTGAATGTGGTGGTATTATAAAACCAGATGTTGTTTTATATGAAGAAGCCCTTGATGATATGGTAATACTAGAAAGCATAAAACAAATTGCTAATTGTGATACTTTGATTGTTGGAGGAACTAGTCTTACTGTTTACCCAGCTGCTAGTTTTGTAACTTATTTTAAAGGAAAAAATTTAATTATTATTAATAAGGGACAAACTGAGTATGATAAATATGCTACTTTAGTTATTGATGATTCGCTAGGCAATGTTTTTAAAGAGATATTAAAAGATGAATGATTTAGTTTATGAAAAAAGCGTAATTTCTTATGAAAATTATTTAAAACACACTGAAAAGAATGATGAAAGATATAATTGGGTAAAAAGCATTATTGTATATATTTTCCCATATCCTAATGAAACTGTTGATGGAAAACATTCTCCAGCAAAATTTGCTTATGGAAAAGATTATCATCAAGTTATAAAGAGCTTTTTAGATGAAGAGGCTAAATGTGAGAAACTAGAAAGATATGAGACGCTTGTAGATATAAGTTTTCTTAATGAAAAACTTTGTGCTTGTTTGTCAGGGTTAGGCGTTATTGGGAAAAACACTTTATTTATTAGCAATAAATTTGGTAGCTCTGTACTTATCGGTGAGATAGTTACTGATAAAGTAATTGATAATGCCATAAAAACAAGTGAATTAAAGATGTGCATTGGTTGCAATATTTGTGTTAAAAGTTGTCCAAATGATGCTCTTGAATTTGGATTTGATAAAAACAAATGCCTTTCATTTTTGAGCCAAAAAGTTTCATATGATTTTAGTCTTTATGATAATATGAAGACATATTTTGGTTGTGACATTTGTCAAGATGTTTGTCCAATGAATAAGAAGAAAAATGATTTTAATGATGTTTTTTCTTATGATGAAAAAGCTAATCTAGATTTAAAAAAAATGGAAAAAATTGATGATTATAAAGAATTTGCAAAAGACAAAACATATTCTTGGATTGGACACTTAAAAATGTTGCGTAATATTATAGTTGTTAAATGCAATAATAATGATATTACAATCGATGAAATTAATAAATATCAAAAAAAATATGGTAATATAAAATGGTTTTTTGACCATTTAGAATATTTGAAAGGAAAGATGAAAAATGGGAAAAATTAACTTGGTAATATATCAACCAGAAATACCTCAAAACACTGGAAATATGATGAGAACTTGTTTGGCTACAAATACTATTTTACATTTGATAAAACCTTTAGGTTTTAGTTTAGAAGAAAAAGAAGTAAAAAGAAGTGGTGCTAATTATGTTAAAGATGTTCATTATATATTATATGAAAATTGGGAAGAATTTTTAGAAAAAAATCATGGCGAAATGTATTTTTTAACTAGATATGGTTTGCATAATGTGCATGATTTAGATGTAAGTGATGATGAGAAAGATTATTATTTTGTTGTTGGTAAAGAATCTACAGGAATTCCTAAGGAAATCTTACAAGAAAATTTGGATCATTGCATTAGACTTCCTATGACTGATAAGGTTCGTGCATTAAATGTTAGTAATGTTGCTGCAATCATTATTTATGAAGCATTAAGACAACAAGGATTTAAAGGCTTATGTGAATTTGAACCTGAAAATATGAAAGGGAAGAATTACCTACTTAAATAAATAATATATTGCTTTTCTTCAGCAAATAATATAATTGCAGAAGGAGGTAAAACAAATGAAAAATGATAAAAAAAAGGAATTTCTTAATACTGATTACTTGGCAGAACTTAGAAGAAACAATATGTATGGAGTAAGTTACTACAATAATCTTGAAAATGAATTTGCTCGTGAAGAAAATATTGATCTTGAAGGTGAATACTATCGCCAAGAAGATGAAGCTAAGAAAAAGGCTAGCAAAAAGGGATGCGATTGTGGTTGCCATAAGAGCTCTGAAGTTAGTAAAAAAACAAAAAAGAATAGAAAATAAACTGTTAAAGATATACAAAAATTGTATATCTTTTTTTATAAATTGATTATTAGTGAAATTTATGATACAATATTATTAAAATTGAGAGGGTGAACTTATGAAACAATATTTAGAATTTTTGAAACACATTTTAGACAATGGTCATGCTAAAAATGATCGCACTGGCACTGGAACTATTTCTACATTCGGGTATCAAATGAGATTTGATTTAAATGAAGGATTTCCACTTTTAACAACAAAAAAAGTACATTTAAAATCTATTATTCATGAATTGTTATGGTTTATTAGTGGTGATACTAATATTCAATATTTAGTTAAAAATAATGTTCGCATTTGGAATGAATGGCCATATGAAAAATTTAAAAAGTCTAATTGTTATAATAACGAAACTATTGAAGAGTTTGTCTTAAAAGTTGCAAATGATGATGAGTTTGCTGAAAAATGGGGTGATTTAGGACCTGTTTATGGTTATGAGTGGCGTCACTTTGAGGGAAAGGATAGCGTTAAAGATCAACTTACATGGGTGATTAATGAAATCAAAACTAATCCTGACTCTCGCAGATTAATTGTTAATAGTTGGCATGCTGCATATATTGAAAAGATGGCTTTGCCACCTTGTCATGCAATGTTTCAATTCTATGTTGAAAATAATAAATTGTCTTGTCAATTATATCAAAGAAGTGGTGATGCTTTTTTAGGCATACCATTTAATATCGCTTCATATGCACTTTTAACTATGATGGTAGCGAAAGTTTGCAATTTAGAATTGGGAGAATTTATTCATACTATTGGTGATTGTCATATTTATTCTAATCATTTAGAACAAGTTAATTTGCAATTATCTAGAAGTCCAAGAAAACTTCCAAAGATGAAAATTATTAGAGACGTAAAAGAAATAAATGATTTTAGATATGAAGATTTTCTTTTAGAAGATTATAATCCATATCCTTTAATTAAGGGTAAGGTGGCAGTATGATTTCTATTATTGTTGCAATTGATAAGAATAATTTGATTGGAAATAACAACTCATTGCCATGGAATTATCCAGAGGACTTAAAATATTTTAGAGAAATAACATTAAATAAAACTGTTTTAATGGGGAAAAATACTTTTATATCTATACTTAATAGAAATAATAAGCCTCTTCCAAAAAGGAAAAATATTGTTGTAAGTCATGATAAAAATTTGAAATTTGATTTTGAAAATGTTGAAGTTGTTAATGATCTTGAAAAGTTTTTAACTGCTAACAAAAATGAAGAGATTTTTGTTATTGGTGGGAAACAAATATATGAGTTTTCTTTGCCATATGCTAGTAGATTATATATTACTCACATTAACAAAGAATATGTGGGAGATACATATTTTCCAAAGATTGATTATGAAAAATTTCATTTAATTTCTAATAAAGTTGCTGGAGAATTAAACTTCTGCATATATGAAAGGAAAATAAAGTGATTGAACTTATTATTACAATTATTTCTTTGGCTTTGAGCATTTTTATAGTATATTTATCACAAATTTCATGGTTCCTTTTATTGCCTGTTTTTATTGGAATATGGGCTGTACTGTTGATTATTTTCTTTTTCTCGTGCGGACTAATAGCTTGTGCTGTGAAAAAGGGAAGTTATATTGAAAAACCAAAGAAGATTTTTAGTTTATTGACTTATCATATATGTCGATTTGTAATGTTCTTCTTAAGAATTAAGATATATAAAGAAGGTTTTGAAAAGATTGATAAAAATTCAAAAATGTTAATTGTTAGTAATCATCAATCAAATTTAGACCCTTTGATGCTTATTGCGGCATTTGGAAATATTAATTTAACTTTCATAATGAAAGAAAGCATTTTGAAAGTTCCTGTTATTGGTAGATGTCTATACTCTGCTGGATTCTTACCACTTGATAGAAAAAATAATAGAAAAGGGTTAGAAACTATTGTTAAGTCAATAAAAAGAGTTCAAGATGGATTTCCTATAGGCGTCTTTCCTGAAGGTACGAGAAGTAAAGGACCTAATATGGGAAGGCTACATGATGGAACGTTTAAAATAGCCACAAGAGCAGCATCATCAATAGTCGTTTGTATTATTGATAACACATATAGTAATAAAAAAAGATTTCCTTTTAGAAGAACAAAAATTCTTATTAAAGTTTGTGAAGTTTTAAAATACGATGATTTTAAAGAGAGTACTACTAAAGAGATTGCAGAAAATGTTACAGAAATTATGATGACTAGTTTGCAAGATGCAAGAAGTAGATATAAATGGCTAAATGAAACAATTAATAAAAAAGGTGATTCAAATGAACAAAATATTTAACAAAAGAACTTTAATTATATTTATTATTGAAATGATGATGACAGTAATTTATTTATTTATAAAAGGATTTGATACAATAGTAAATTATTGCAATGCTTTTTTTGTTAGTGGTTTTGCGATTATATGTATTGGTGGATTGTCATGGCTTTCAAATATTGGAACATTCGATATTTTTGGTTATTCTTGGAAAACGTTGAAATCTAGTTTTTCTAAAGATGTAAAAAGAGATTATAATAGTATGTATGAATATAGTGAAAGCAAAAGAGCTAAAAGAGATGGTGAAAAATACAATTTTTTATCATATATTTTAGTTGGTGGAGTTGCTTTTATAGTTGCAATTGTTATTAGATTATTTATCTAAATAAGAATATGCATATAGAAAACGCTTTCTTTTTGAAAAACAACAAAAATGGTATTTTTACAAAACGTTTTCATTTTGAAAAAACTTGCATTTTTGCTATGCTAAGCGTATAATAATGTTAATAAGATTACTTGAATAGATAGAGTTGTCTTAAAAAATAATATATTACGGAGGTAAATATGAAAGGTTTATTAAAGAAAATCGCTATTTGCGCTTTCGCTTTATTCTGCCTAGTAGGATTTGCTGCCTGTGGCGGTGACAAAGGTCCTAGTTTAGAAAAAGTAGAAGAAGAAAGACAAACTGCGTTACAAGCGTTTAAAGACGTTTATTCTAAATTAAATTTAGATGAAATTGCTGAATCAAACAGTGCTGAAGCTGTTGAAGAAATCAAAAAGCTTATTGCTGCTGGTGAAGAAGCTATTAAAAATGCGACAAATGAAGATAACCAAAAAGCTATTGATGCTATAAAAGAAGCTTTAGCAAAAGCTAAAAGCGATCTATCAGATTATACTGATAAGTTATTTTTGGCTGCCTTGGCTGAAGGTACATATTCTTATGTAGCTGCTTCATATGAAGATCGTGTTAAAATTTTAGGTGTTTTGGAAAAATATGCTATCGATGCTGGTTTAACTGGTATTACTGTTTATGAAAATTCTGGTTATGTATTATACAACCCACTAGTTATTAAAGGTACTGAAAACTATATTCCTGGTTATGGATTTGGTATTTTAACTGAAGGTAGAGCTAATGGTGATTTATCTGGCGAACAAAACGCTGCATGGAAGAGATATTATCATACATTTGAAGCTGATGATCCTAAGAACATTAACTATGGAGATGATAAAGGTGAGGTAGTTGGCGATATCGTTGGTTATGTTATGGATTCATATTGGGGAAATAAGATGAATGAAACTAAAGATGGTTATGAGTGGATCAATGCATTAGCAAATGAAAAACCTCAACCTGTTAACCAAAGTGCTGTTACTGGTTTAGCTACAAAATATAAATTTGAAGTTAAAATTGGTTCACAAGCTAAGTACAACACTTTAACTAAGAATGCTGAACTTGCAAAATTCAAAGGCAGAGAAATCCAAGTTGAAGATTACTTAACTCCTTTCAAATTATTGTTTACTAAAGCAAATGGTTGGGCACGTGGTACTGAAAACTTAACTGGTTCTAGCGCAATCAAAGGTATGAATGCATATTACAATGCATCTGCTAATGGTTTTAATGCTGTAGCATGGGAAAAAGTTGGATTAAAAGCATATGAAGAAAATGGTAAAGGCTATGTTGAAGTTGAATTTGCACAACCTTGTTCTAAATTCTATGCTATGTATTATATGGCAAGTTCTATTTATGCACCAATTCCACAAGAATTTGTTGATGCAATCGGTGGAGCTAAATTCTATGGTAAGTTTGATAAAGGACATGGTCTAACTCCTGTTGACACAACTTTAGCAACTGGTCCATATGTTCTTGAAACATGGGAAGAAGACAAACTAATCACTTTCAAGAAAAATGAATTATATTATGATAAGACATTATATCAAGGATGGGAAGGCGTACATGTTGCAATTCTTCCTGCCACTAAAGAAGATGCTGAAGCAGCTTATAGAGAATTCGAAGCTGGTAAATTAACTTCTTGCGGAATTCCTTCTACTAAATTACAAGAATTAAAGAATGACCCTAGAGCTTGCAAGACTGTTGGTTCATCAACAACTAAGTTAAATATCAACACTTGTACACAAGAACAATGGGAAAAATTATTTGGTAAGAATGGTACTATCACTCAAACTGAACCTGAAAACTATTGGCAAGTTGAACCTGCACTAAGCAATAACAACTTTATTAAAGGTTTAAGTTATGCAATTAACCGTGTTGAATTTGCTGAAGCTTTAGGTCGTACTGCATCAGTTAACTACTTTAGTAGTAATTATATGGGAGATCCTGAAAATGGTCTTGCTTATAATAACAGTCAAGCTCATAAAGATGCTGTTGCTGAATTATTAGAAGGTACTGATGGTTATGGATACAGTCTTGAAAAAGCTAGAGCTTACTTCAAGAAAGCTTGTGAAGAATTATTAGCTAGTGGTGCTTATAAAGAAGGAGACAAGATCGTTCTTGAAATGGCTTGGCAAGAACAACGTAATGTTGAACAAATTCAAAAACCTATTGAAAAATATTGGACAGAAGCTTTCAACCATGAAAGTGTATGTGGTAATAAATTGACATTAGAACTTAAGAGTTTCGTTCCTGAACAATGGAGTGACGTATACTACAAGAAGATGATGATTGGTCAATATGACATCGGATTTGGTGGAATTAGTGGTAATCCTTTAAATCCATTAAACTTCTTCGAAGTATTAAAATCTGATAACTCAAGTGGATTTACTCTAAACTGGGGCGTTGATACTAACAAAGTATCTAAAGACCTAATTTGGGAAGGTCAAGCTTGGTCATTTGATGCATTATGGCAAGCTGCTGAAACTGGTGGATACTTCAAAGATGGTCTATTAGTTCCTAACTATAATCCTGAACTTGTAAGTTCTACTAAGAATGAAGATGGTACTGCTACAATCGAAATCAAAGCTAACTTAGTTAAAGCTGACGGCGTTAGCGTTAAAGTAACTGATACAGTTCTATTTGGCTACTTCGATGTTGAAGGCGAAGCTGCTTATGCTGAAGATTCTGTTGCTTTTGTATATGATGAAAAAACAGATATCATTACTGTAACTGTTAGTGCTGAATTATATGAAAAATATAGTAAAGCATTAGAAGATTCAGGCTTTGGTATTGACTGTTGCTTCGAAGTTGTTGTATTAGAAATTGATTCTAACACACTTCAAACTGTACCTCTTGCTGGTTTACCAAAATAAGAAGTGAAATAAAGAAATAATTTATAGGGCTAGGCCGAGCCTAGCCCTATTTTCTTCTGTAAAGGTAATAAAGATTTTTTTATTTTTACAAAGGAAAAATTAAAAGGAGTGAAAAAATTAATATGTTGAAATATGTTTTAAAAAGAATAGGACTTGCTATAGTGACAGCCTTTATTATTCTTTCTTTATCATTTATATTGATAAAATCTTTACCTTATTCAAAACCACTTGGAACAAACGATCAAAAATATTCTTATTATTTGAAGGAAGTTAATTTGGGATTTGTAGTTGACTTGCCAAATGAGACTAGTGGCTATGGCGAATTGCTATTTTCAATAACTACTGATAAAATTAGTCACTATTTTTATCAAAGACCAATCTTTGATCAATATTTTAGTTGGTTGAAAAATATTGTCACTAGATGGGATTGGGGACAATCTACATATATTTTGCCTAGTAACCCTGCTGGTCCTATAATTGCACAAAAATTACCTGCATCTATTAGGATTAATATTCTTTCAGTAATAGTTTCTGTTCCTCTAGGAATATTACTTGGTATTATAGCTGCATTAAAGAAAAATACAAAAACCGATCACATTATTTCAACTACAATTATGATTTTTATATCAATACCTAGCTTTGTATTAATTACTGTATTGATGATAATCTTTTGTTATAATTTGGGATGGCTTCCGACACAATGGCCTGCTTCAAGCGCCCCACAAATTGATAGGATAAAAGGATATATTTTACCAGTAATCTGTTTATCATTTGGTTCAGTTTGTGGTTATGCTCGTTTTACTCGTGCTGAACTTTGTGAAGTTATGGAAAGTGATTATTTATTATTAGCTAGAACAAAAGGTTTAACAAGACGTCAAGCTATTATTAGACATGCACTAAGAAATGCAATGGTTCCTATTATTCCTTCTATTTTGGCTGAATTTATTGGTGTTTTGGGTGGATCAATGATATTAGAAAACTTATATGGTATACCTGGAATTGGCTCTTTATATATTAAAGCATTTAGTTCACAAGATTATAATGTTTTATTTGTTGATATGGCATTATTTACTATAATTGGATTACTTGCTGGTGTATTATTAGATATATCTTATGGATTTATTGATCCAAGAATTAGAATGGGGGCGAAAAAATAATGGCTGAATTTAAAACTTTTGATGAAAAAGGTAATGAAATTAACGTTAAAAAAGAAGATTTTTCCCTTATAGTTAGAAATAAGAAGATTCATGATGTAGAGTTTGAAAGTAAACCAACTACATTTGCTAAAGATGCTTTTAAAAGATTTTGTAAAAATAAATCTTCAGTAGTAGGAGCAATTATTATTGGAATATTAATTGTATTATCTATTTTTGTTCCAATTATTTCTCCACATGATATCAAAACTCCTAGTCCTGATATTATTCGTTTACCTGGAAAACTATTTAATGCTGGTAGTGGCTTTTGGGATGGAACTCAAAAGATTAAACATGTAGTATATGACGTAGATAGTGAAGCACCTGCTGAATATAAAAAGAATGCTGTTATAAAAATTTTGAATTCTGAAACAACTACTGTTAATGCAGCTAATAAGTATGCTAATGGCGGTGTGCTTTTAATTGTTAATAACCAAGATCGTAACACTGCAATTAAGTATTTCCACAATTTTTACACTATAGATATTAATCAAAATGATAATTACAAATTAAATGTTAGCTTATCAGATCAAGATGGCTTGAATGGAAATAAATTAGGTGAATATCGTGTATTATTGACATTTGATGATAAAAGCATTGAATTAAAAGGTTGGTCAAGAGATTATTCTGATTTTGAGATAGATTTAAGTAAAGTATTAAAGGATAACGATTTAGTGCGTGTATCAGCAAGAATACGTTTTGAATTAGGACCCGAATACAATGAAGATGGTTCTATAAGACTTAGTTATATAGGAATTAATCACGCAACAATTACTTCATCAAATACTAGTGAAAGTGTTATTAATAATTTAAAAGAAGTGTCTATCACTGATGCAAATGAAACTATTTTGTGCTTTAAAGATGATAATGGTATGTTTCCTAGAGGATATTGGCAAGGAACTGTTTCAAAAGAATTATATGGTGCTACTATAACATATGTTGATTTTATATATGACTGGTATGAAGCAAAATTAGGAATGACAACTAAAGTTATTGGTAAAACTACTTTAGATGATTATATTAAATTAAAATATTGTGAATATGATTATTCTATCGGAGCAAGTTCATTTAAGGTTTTAAACGCTAAAAAATGTCCTATAACTGAAGTTTTAGATCAAAAGAACAATTCAAAAGATGATATTTATACAATAACTGTCACTGTTGAAAATTATAAGTATAAAGGCTATACTCATATGCCAAGATTCTTATTTGGTACAGATGCCAATGGTTATGATATGGTAAAACTTTGTTTTAATGGATTAAGAACTTCATTAGTATTATCATTATGTGCTAGTGCTGTCTGCTTCATATTTGGTTTATGCTGGGGTTCTATATCTGGATACTTTGGTGGAAATGTTGACTTGTTTATGGAGCGTTTCTGCGATATCTTAGGTGGTATTCCTTGGATCGTTATGATGACACTTGCAATTTTCTATTTAGGACAAAATATTGTCACATTTGGTTTAGCTCTATGCTTAACTGGTTGGATGGGAACTGCTGCAAGAACAAGAACACAATTTTATCGTTTTAAAGGTAGAGAATATATTTTAGCTAGCCGTACACTTGGTTCAAGTGATGCTAGACTAATATTCAAACATATTTTACCAAACGCTATGGGTACAATTATCACATCAAGCGTGTTAATGATTCCTAGTACTATTTTTAGTGAAGCTACATTAACATATTTAAATTTATTGAGTTTAGATACTACTACATTTGGTACAATTTTGGCCAATAATAAATCTGAATTAAGTAGTCATCCAATATTGATTTTGTTCCCTGCTGCTATTATTTCATTGATTATGATTTCATTCAACTTGTTTGGAAATGGTTTGCGTGATGCATTCAATCCATCATTGAAAGGAAGTGAATAATATGACTGCAAATAAGAAATTAGAGGTAAAAGATTTAAGAGTAACTTTCAAAACTGACCATGGTCTAGTTCAAGCTGTTCGTGATGTATCATTTGATTTATATGAAGGTGAAACGCTATGTATAGTTGGTGAATCAGGTTCAGGAAAATCTGTTACTTCAAAGACAATTATGCAAATACTTGCAAATAATGCGATTGTTGAGAGCGGAAGTATTATTTATGAAGGTGAAAATCTTTTAGAAGTTAGTGAAGAAGAGTTTCATAAGATTCGGGGACATAAAATTGGTATGATTTTCCAAGATCCACTATCTAGTTTAAATCCAATTGTTAGAATTGGTAAGCAAATTACTGAGGCTACTTTAATTAACTCAAATAAATTGAAAAAAATGTATGAGGAATTAATTTCAAAAGAATTAATAGCATATAAAAATGCTATCGCTCATGCTAATATTAATATTAATAAAGCAAAATCTAAATATGAACTTTTACTTATTGAGTCAAAGGAAAAACTTGTTAATGCAAGTGAAGAAGAAAAAGCTAAGATTAAAAATGAATTATTAATTGCAAAAAATGAACGAGATGAAAAGATTGCCACAATCAAAGAAAGGTTGAAAAAGGTATTACCATCTTTAAAATCTGCACTTGATAAGAGAAAAGTAGAGGCTAAAAAAGAAGTAAGAGAATATAAAGCTAAGATTAAAAATGACTATGCAACTGAAGTTAGTAGTTTATCTGAAAAATATAAAAAAGATATTGAAGAATGTACAAAGAGTTTTGAACATTCTAATAAAGATGCATCTGAGTTAAAAAAAGCATTAGATGAAATTGCAAACAATCATAAAAAAGAATTGCATCAAGCTAAGAAAGCTTACATTGATAAAACACGTGTTACTAAAGCTGAAGCTAAGAGAAGAGCAATTGAAATTATGCGTGAAGTTGGTATTCCTATGCCTGAGAAACGCTTCCGTCAATATCCATTTGAATTCTCTGGTGGTATGCGTCAACGTATTGTTATTGCTATTGCTTTAACTGCAGCACCTGATATTTTGATTTGTGATGAACCAACTACTGCTTTGGATGTTACTATTCAAGCACAAATATTGGAATTAATTAATAAATTGAAACGTGAAAGAAATCTTTCATGTATCTTTATAACTCACGATTTAGGTGTTGTTGCAAACATGGCTGATAGAGTAGCAGTAATGTATGCTGGTAAAATAGTTGAATATGGTACAGCTGAAGAGATATTCTATGAACCTAAACACCCATATACTTGGGCTTTATTATCATCAATTCCTGATGTAGATTCTAAAGAAAGACTTGAAGCAATACCTGGAACTCCACCTGATATGATTTATCCACCAGTTGGTGATGCATTTGCTGATAGAAGTAGATATGCCATGAAAATAGATTATGAATATCAACCACCATTCTTTAAGGTAAGTGATACTCATTATGCAGCTACTTGGTTGCTTCATCCAGATGCTCCAAAAGTTGAAATGCCTAGAATTGTAGCTGAGCGTATTAAAAATGCCCGTAAAGGAGGACAAAATAATGAGTAATAATAAAGATTTAGATTACAAATTATTGTCAGAACTTGAAAGCAATAATAGTGCAAATGAACAAGGAAATATTTTTGATGATGATCACGAAGATGTGTCTCATGCTAGTTTTGAAGAACTTGTTCAAAACTACAAGATTAATCCTAAAGTAAAGAAAAGAGACGAATTATTAAACAGTGATATAATATTGTCTGTTAGAAATTTAAAACAATTTTTCTTCTTTGGTAGTGGTCTTCATAGAACAAAGCTTAAAGCTGTTAGTAATATTTCTTTTGATGTTCATGAAGGCGAATGCTTCGGTATAGTAGGCGAATCTGGTTGCGGAAAGACTACTACTGGTCGTTCTATCATTAGATTATATGATATTACATCTGGTGCCATTTATTATAAAGGATATCGTATATCTGCTGGTGATAGATGGAATCGTAAAGAGATTAAATATACTAGAATTAGACTTAATGATAAAATTAAAGAATTAAGAGAAAAAAAGAAAAATGATATTTTAGCATTAGACAAAAATAATCCTGATTATTCATCATTAGTAAATGAAATCTCTAAGAATTGTGATAGTGAAATTAATGAAGCTAGAGCTGCTGCTTATAAAATAATTAATGAGCAAGTAAGAAAGATAAATCAAGTTAGATATGATAATAATCATGTTAATAAAAAACTTGTTAATGAAATCCAAATGATTTTCCAAGATCCTATTGATTCACTTGACCCAAGAATGACTGTTGAAGACATTATTCAAGAAGGATTAATGATTCAAGGATACAGAGACAAAACTAAAAATCACAAAAAAGTAGTTGAAGTTTTGGAAAAAGTTGGATTAGTTGCTGACCATGCTTCTCGTTATCCACATGAATTTTCAGGTGGTCAACGTCAAAGAATTGGTATTGCAAGAGCATTAATTATGAATCCTAAGTTGCTTATTTGTGATGAACCTATTTCAGCGTTAGATGTTTCAATCCGTGCTCAAATTATCAACTTATTGAATGAATTGAAAGAAGAATTAGGATTAACAATTATATTTATTGCTCATGACTTATCAGTCGTTAAATATTTCTGTAATCGTATAGCTGTTATGTATTTTGGTAAGATTGTTGAATTAGCATCAAGTGAAGAATTATTTAAAAATCCTTTACATCCATATACAAAATCACTATTATCAGCAATTCCAAAACCTGATCCAATTAGTGAAAAATCAAGAACAAGAATTATTTATAATCCTGCTGAAGCTCATGATTATTCAGTAGATAAGCCAGAGTTAAGAGAAGTTAAGCCTGGTCACACTGTATATTGTAATAATGCTGAATTTGAAAAATATAAAGCAGAATTAAAAGACTAAAGTGCAAATATAATAAAAATATCCATAGTGAACATTCACTATGGATATTTTTTTAAAGCCACATTAATCTTTTTCATATGATATTACTTTTATGTTTTCTTTATCTACTTCAATAAGTGTTAAAGAATTATTTCTTAAAACACATGTAAAATCAAAATCTTTGATTAATGCTGATAGTAATCCTTTAATAAACTGAGAGTGTGTAGCCACAAGTACACTTTTATCAGGGAAAGTTTTATAAATTTCTTTAATAGTATTTACAGCACGATTTTGTAATTCTGGTAGCATTTCAAGACCCTTAACGCCTTGTTCCATTAGTGCGTAATTTTCTTGACAAACTTTTTTACCTTCTAATTCTCCAAATTCACGTTCAGTTAAATTAGGAATTATTATTATTTCTTTGTTAAAGTTTAATTCATTTTTTATAATTTGGGCTGTTTCATAAGCTCTTTTTAAAGGACTAGATAGAAATTCATCCCAAGTTATGTTTAAGGAAGTGATTTTGCTCGCTGCAAGTTTGCTATTTTCTCTACCTACTTCATTAAGGGGATTATCTATACGACCCTGTATTAATTTTTGCTTGTTCCAATCAGTTTGACCGTGTCTTATTAAACATATTTTTGTTGCCATAATATCACCATTTTTATTATACTATAATTTATATACTTTATAGTAATGAAAATGTTTGCATAAAATGATAAAATAGAGTATAATAATATTATAGTAAAATTAATAAGGAGTGAGACAATTGAGAGTAGTTGATATAATAATAAAGAAAAAACAAGGTGGAATTCTTACTAAAGAAGAAATTCATTTTATAATTGATGGCTATGTAAAAGGTATTATTCCTGATTATCAAGTGAGTGCCCTTTTAATGGCAATATGTTTTAATGGCTTAAATAATGAAGAACAAACTAATCTTACAATGGAAATGCTAAATAGTGGTGAAAAAATAGACCTTAGTACAATTGATGGCATCTGTGTAGATAAGCATTCTACTGGTGGCGTTGGTGATAAAACAACGTTAGTTGTTGCTCCAGTTGTTGCCGCATGTGGTTTGAAAATTGCAAAAATGAGTGGTAGAGGTTTAGGTCATACTGGAGGAACATTGGATAAATTAGAGTCTATACCTGGATTTACTATATCAGTTGAACCGGAAAAATTCTTTAAGCAAGTAAGAGAGATTGGTATTGCTGTGGTTGGTCAAACAGCCAATATTACTCCAGCAGATAAGAAACTATATGCTCTTCGTGATGTTACAGGAACTGTTGAATCAGTCGGTTTAATTGCAAGTTCTATAATGTCAAAGAAGTTGGCTAGTGGAGCTCATAGTATTTTGCTTGATGTTAAAGTAGGCGATGGAGCCTTTATGAAAAATATTAATGACGCAAGAATATTGGCTAAAGCTATGGTATCAATTGGCGAAGCTTGTGGAAGAAAAACTGTTGCAATGCTTACTGATATGGATCAACCTCTTGGAGAAGCAGTTGGTAACTCATTAGAAGTAATTGAAGCAATAGAGACCTTAAAAGGAAGAGGTACTCCAGATTTCCAAAAATTATGCCATGAAATTAGCGCAGAAATGCTTTTGATGACTGGAACAGCAAATGATAAGGAAGAGGCAATGCAACTAGTAGAAGAGAAAATCCAAAATGGCGAAGCACTTGAAAAATTCCGTCAAATGATTTCTTATCAACATGGAAATCCTGAAGTTATTAATAATTATGATTTATTTGGAAAAGCAAATAAAGTTATTGAAGTTAGAAGTGATAAAGATGGATATGTTGATAAAATAAAAACATTGCAAGTTGGCAATGTAGCTATGTTACTTGGTGCTGGTAGAGCAACAAAAGATGAAAAAATTGATCCAGTAGTTGGTTTAGAAATAAAAGTTAAAGTTGGTAGTAAAGTTAGTAAAAATGACTTGCTAGCAAAAATTTATTCTAATGGTAAAAATGAAGAAGAAGCAATTAGAAAACTTAAAGATGCTTTTATCGTTAGTGATGAATTTGTTGAAGAACAAAATATTATTTTAGATATTATAACAAAAGCATAAAAAATGGCCTTATATCAATTTCGATATGAGGCATTTTCTTCTTTTAGAAGATTTGTTTTCATTAATGTGAAAATTATTAATGGTATTAGTATTAAATGTAATATGATTCCTGGCCAAGCTTGTATAAATGCTCCTGTTAAGAACATTTTAAAAGTGAATACTTGTGAATCATTAAAAACAGCTAAGATGAAACGAGCTATTCCCCAAACAATTCGGCCAGATAACATAGAAATTATTAAAACAATATACAATAAGTATTTCTTTTTGAAGACAGCTTCATTGAATATTTTAAATAATAATCCAGAAACAAATCCATATGTAGCAAGCTCAAAAGCCATAGATATAGCAGTTGGGTACATTGGAGGCATATGAAAAATAACTGATCTAAGGATAGGAGTGATAGCACCTACCAAAATACCATATTTCCAACCACAAATTATTCCACAAATTAGTACTGGAATATGCATAGGTGAAAGCATACTACCTATTTCTGGTATTTGACCCGTTAAAAAAGGTAGTACAATTCCTAATGCAATAAATAGCCCAGATAAGCATATTTTATTAATTAAATTTTTGTTTTTACTCATATGAAACTCCAAAATAAAAAACTAGTTTATACTAGTTCAAATAAACTGGTGGCCCTGGTCGGACTCGAACCGACACGGTATTGCTACCACTGGATTTTGAGTCCAGCGCGTCTACCAATTTCACCACAAGGCCATAACTTTGTTTATTATATCATATTTAAAATAAAAATACAAGAAGATGTATTTACTTTTTCACTTTTTTTTGCTAAAATAATCTGACTGAAAAGAGATGTTAATTTGAAAGTAGTAATTATATTAAGTATAACAGTAATATTTTTTATGTTATTTTGTGCAATTAAATTTCCAAAAGTAAAAATATTTAATCATGAAATTCAAACTTTTTGGATAATGCCACTTTTAGGGGCAATAATAATTGTTCTAAGTGGTTTGCTTAGTTTGGATAAAGCAATAGATGGATTATTAAGTAATGATTCAATAAACCCTATAAAAATAATAGTTTTATTTTTCTCAATGACATTTATGTCTATAGTTTTAGATGAATTAGGATTTTTTGAATATTTAGCTAATTTTGCTTTGAAATATGCCAATGGAAAACAAATAGTTTTATTTGCAGTATTATATTTTTTAACATCATTTTTAACTATCTTTACATCAAACGACATAATAGTGTTGACATTTACGCCATTTATTGTTTTCTTTACAAAAAATGCGAAAATAAATCCTATTCCCTATTTGGTTGGTGAATTTGTTGCAGCAAACACTTGGTCGATGATTTTTATTATTGGTAATCCAACTAATATATATTTAGCCACTAGCGCTAATATAACGTTTATTGATTATTTTTCTATTATGGTTTTACCAACTATATTTGCTGGTGTAACGGCTTTTTTGATGATATGCTTTATATTCAAAAAAGAATTTAAGAAACAATTAGAGATAACTCAAAATGAAGTAAAAATAAAAGATAAAATTTTATTAGTTAGTGGTGTATCAATACTTGGAGGATGTACTATATTTCTGGTGATTTCATCGTATATTAAAGTAGAAATGTATTTGATAGCATTAATTTTTGCAGGATTATTACTTGTTATTCTATGCATAAATAAAATTATAAATAAAATTAAAAAAGTTAGCGGAAATGATTATTTAATTAATAGCATCAAAAGAGTACCATGGTCACTTGCACCTTTTGTCATTTCTATGTTTATTATTGTTTTAACACTTACTGAGTATGGCGTAACATCTAAAATATCAAATATTTTAAATAATGATTATCCAATTATAACATATGGTATTACATCAACATTATCATGTAATCTTATAAATAATATTCCGATGAGTGTTTTATACTCTAAAATAATTCCACTTGATAATCTTAAAGCATTATATTCAACAACAATTGGTAGTAACATTGGAGCTTTTTTATCACCAATTGGAGCATTAGCAGGAATAATGTGGATTTCAATATTAAAAGAACACAGTATTGATTATGGATTTGCAAGATTTTTGAAATATGGTATAATGATTGTAATACCAACATTATTTATGGCATTATTGGGTTTGAGCATAATATTATAAAGGTGGTTTTTATGAGACGATTAATTGATATTTTGAACTCATTTTATGAAAAGAAGTGTGTTAAAAAAATTGATTTTGTTTTAACAATATTTTTTACTTTAATTTTCAGTTTGATTTTTTCTGGTTTTTTGATATTGCTTTTTAGCTCAGTAATTACTTCCAAACTGACACTAATATTATTCATAATTTTATTTGTGATGTTAATAGTTGTTAATGCTGTCTTCTTATTTAATGAAAAAATGAAAATATTGAAAGTAGAAGGTATAATCGGAGCAATTTTATCATCTATTAATGTTTACTTACTACTATCATTTGTATATATGACAAAAGTTCCTATTATTATTTATAATAATTTTAAGATATTTTTGATTGGTATTGAAACTATTGTTTTGATTTACATTATGCCAAAAGCAAGATTAAAAAGTATTTTTACTATAATATCGGTAATATCTATTATTATATCTAGTTTAGTGTATGTTGGTGGTATAACTTATAATAAATATTTAGAAAGTATTGCTATTGTCAATAACGAAAATATTGATACAGATAAATATTTAGCTTTTAAAGAAGATAGTAATATCGCTAGACTTCCCAATGGATATGAACTTACTCAGGAAGAAAAGTTTAAATATGGTGATAAGCTTCCAATCGTTGATGGTGCAGCTGCCTTTTTTCCAATGTATTCTAGTTTTGTTGAGGCGATGTATCCAAGAAATATTGGTAAACTTAATCAATATGAATCTCCATATACTTATAATAATACTCCAGGTGGATATATGCGATTAGCTATAGGCGAAATAGATATTATGTTTGGTGTTTATCCTAGTGCTAGTCAAATAAGAAAAATAGAAGAAAATAATAGAAAGTTAGAACTAATTGAATATGGTAAAGAAGCTTTTGTATTCTTTGTTAATGAAAATAATCCAGTTGAATCTTTAACAATCGAAGAAGTGAAAAAGATTTATAGTGGCGAAATAACAAACTGGAAGGAAGTTGGAGGAAAAAACGAAGAAATTAAGGCTTTCCAAAGGAATAAAAATAGTGGTTCACAAACAGCAATGGAAAAGTTTATGGGGGACACTCCTATTATTAAAGCTCCTCAAGACTATTATTATTCAACAATGATGGGAATAGTAAAAGATGTAGCTGATTATAAGAACTTTAGAGGTGCCATTGGATATTCATTTTTATATTATGCCAAAGAATTAGTAGAAGATTATGATGTAAAAATGTTGAAAATAGAAGGAATAGAACCTAATGCTTATAATATTGCTAATGGAAGTTATTTGCTTACAGAAGGAATTTATATGGCAGTAACTGAAAGAAATGAAAACATAAATAAATTAATAAACTTTGTTTTATCTAAAAAAGGACAGTATTTGGTAAAAGAATCTGGTTATACTCCTTTATATGAATACGATCTAATCTACTAAGATAAGTGAGGACTTTTATGAGAAAAGAATTTAAAACATACGAAGAGCAATTAGATATTTTAATAAAAAAAGGGTTAAAAACAGATGAAAAATCTTTAAATATATTAAAAAGAAACAATTATTATTTTCTAATAAACAGATATAAAAATATTTTCATTGAACCTAACATAAAACCGAATATTTTTAAGTCTGGTACACATTTCAATGAAATTGTTGCTTTATATGATTTTGATAGAGAATTAAGAATGATAGTTTTAAAATATATAATTACAATTGAAAATACTTTGAAGTCTATTCTTTCATATGAGTTCTCTAAAAAATATGGTTATGCATATCGTGATTTATCATCATATGATACAAATAATAATGATCCTAAGAGAATTAGTGAATTAAGAGGATTTTTCAAATCAATAAATTATTCGATTAAAAAAAGTCTTTCTTATGAAAAACATATGCAATATTATAACAAAAATTATGATGAAATACCTTTATGGGTAATAATTAATAGCTTAACATTTGGATTAATGGTAAAGTTTTATAAATATCTAAAAGAAGAAGAACAAAAGAGAATAGCTAATGAATTTGGTATTACTAGAGAAGAATTATATAATTTTTTATTAGTCTTGCTATATTTTAGAAATCTATCTGCTCACAATCAAAGATTGTTTGATGAAAAATCTGAGAGTAGAATTTTAAGAAATAAATATCACTATATTTTAGGTTTGAAAGACAGAGGATATAATGATGTAATGGCAGTAATAATAACATTTAAATGCCTTTTGGAACAGAAAGATTTTAATATGGTAGTTAAGGAATTAGATAATAATTATAAAACACTTTTTAATAGATTAGTTACTATTAATGAAGAGATTGTATTTGAAAAAACAGGAATGAGAAATTACAGAGAATTATTAAAAATTAAAAATTGATATCATTAGGTTCTTGGTATTATACTTATATAAAAAGTGTGTCCAAGAACTTTTTAATTGAGTATTAGATAATGGTTGTTTAGAAAAACAAAGAAATAGACAAGTTGATAAAAAAATGATATAATAGGGTAAAAATTGGAAAAAAGGAAGGGGAACAATGGAATATAATAGTATTACTGAATTTATTCAAAAAAAGCACTATAAAGTTGTTAATTCATATGTGAAAAGTCACTTTAATAAGGAAAAATGTCAATATAAGAGTAGACGCTTTTTGGAAAATGTTGTTCTTAGAGATGTGAAAAAAATTGATATTATTAATACGAAAAATATACAATTATTAGAAACAGAACTAATAAGTTTTGAGATAGAACTAATTGTGACTTTTCTTGAAAAAGAATTTGTGAATTATGCGCATGCAAAAAAAGTTATTAAAAAAAATGTTGAAGAAAAAGTATTTGTAGAAACAAATGTAATGTTAAATAATGGCATTAAGAAGATGAAATTCTTATCAGTCAAAAAAGAACCCTATTATAAATATATTGAAGGTAAAACACTAACGAAGCATTTAGTTCCATATATGTCTGCTAAAAATCTTGAAAGTTATGCTGAAAGTTTTTTGGAAAAATTATGTCCAGAAGCTTTAAATGAACCTATGGTATTACCAGTTAATAATATTGTTAAAAAATTAGGATTAAAAAAGGTTTATACTAAGTTGCCTTCTAATATACTTGGTAAAATTTGTTTTAGAGATGTTAATAAAAATATTTGTTTAGATGACGGTAGTATATCTCGATGCAAAGCTAAAAAGGGAACTATATTAATTAACGATAATATTAACAAAAAATACAAAACAAGTGAAAATGTTGCCATAGTGCATGAGTGTATTCACTGGTTATATCATAAAAACTTTTTTGAACTTTTATTTATTTTAAATCCGAAGATAAAGTCAATATTTGATATGGAAAATTTAAATTTTGATATTGAAAAAGATTATTTAATAACTCTAAATTATATTGAGTGCTTTGCTCAACAATTATCATATAGAATAATAATGCCTAAGAAGACAATTATTATGAAATATGAAGAAGAAATGGCAATTATAAAAAGACAATACCCAAATATCACTAAATCAGAAATGTGTGAGAAAGCAATCAAGGTGTTGGCTGAATATTTTAATGTTTCAAAATTGTCAATGAAAATTAGACTATGCCAGTTGGGAATAAAAGAAGCTCATGGTACATATTGCTATGTAGATGATCAATATCATAAACCATTTGAAGGTGCAAATCTAGTTCATTATAATACAAAAGAATATTTAGTTAGTTTTAAGAATGCAATAAAATTATATTCAAAAAATCCGACATTACGAAAACTATTAGATGAAAGAAAAATAGTTTACGCAAATGGCTTTTTTGTATTGAATAATAAATTATATATAGAATATGATGAAAATAAAAAAATTGTATTAACTGATTATGCAAGAAGTCATATTGATGAATGTTGTTTAGAGTTTGATATCAGTTATGATTATAAGAATAAAGGATATGATGCTTCTTGTTACTGGCTATCAAGTGCTATTAGTGAAAATAAGAAAAATATTGACATAGATGCCAAAAGTATACAAAATTCTAGAATTATTGGTGTTTCTGGTGATATGAGTGTAGTAATTGAAGAGTTGGAAGAAGCAGAAATGTTATTAATGAAGATGAATAAAACTTTTTCAGATGGTTTGAAACTATTATTTAAAAAAAGTGGTATTGCTTCAATAAGCGATTTGTCAAGGCTATCAAAGATTGATAGAAAAACATTAAATAGTTATTTTGAAGGTAGGACTATTCCTAATTTAGAAAAAGTTTTAGCATTATGTGCAGCACTAGAATTATATCCAAGTTTATCATATCGGTTAATTGAGCTAGCTGGGTTATCATTAGGAAGACGAGGAAAACCAATAGATCAATTATATATGTTTTTGATAGGACAATGTTATCATGAAGGACTAGATAGCTGGAATGAAAGAATAAAAAAAGTGTTTAAACATGAATATTTGCCATAAAAAGTGGGAATCGATTCCCATTTTTTTATGCAAAAACCTCAAATTTTAGCTAAAAAATGCTATTTTTAGTCGAAAAACACCACTTTTTGACCAAAATGCGTGGGAATCAATTCCCATTTTTTTTATGCAAAAACATCAAATTTTAGCTAAAAAATGCTATTTTTAGTCGAAAAACACCACTTTTTGGCCAAAATGCGTGGGAATCAATTCCCATGCTTTTTTTTATGTTTGTTATAATTACAATCACAAATCGAAAGGAGGAAAAGAAATGAGAT